>JAHZFK010000099.1 GCA_019421385.1 Clostridiales bacterium | reverse complement strand
TTGGTTGGCTTTCTCCTGCAGAGTTCTCTGTCCAATATGTTTGACAAACCTACAGATTGACATAGGCGCGGATTCATCGTATGATGGAACACGGACAGAAAAAGGATGTGAATGGAATGCAAAAAAAGGTTCTGGCGCTGCATGACTTATCGGGTTTTGGCCGATCTTCGCTGGTGCCTATCATTGCGGTGATCTCCGCGGGCGGGCATCAGTGTGTGCCGCTGCCGACCGCGGTGTTTTCCACCCATACCGCGATTCCCGGCTGGGTGACTACGGATTTGACCGACTCGATGCCGGGAACGATTGACCAATATGATGAGTTGGCCTTGCGCTTTGAGGCAATCTACGCAGGCTTTCTCGGTTCGGCGGATCAGATCGACTGCGTTGGAGAGGCGGCAAAGCGCCTGAAAAAAGCGGATGGCGTAACTTTGATCGATCCGGTGATGGGGGATAACGGCAAGGTGTATGATACCTATACACCGGAAATGTGCACTCGGATGCGCGAACTGTGTTCGATTGCGGATATCATTACGCCCAATACCACCGAAGCGGCGATCCTGCTCGACCGTGACCCGTACAGTAAGCCGGGCAGTGTGGAGGAAGCGTGGGAATGGCTGCGCGCGCTGCGTGCACGTTATGGTGCGCAAGTGGTATTGACGGGACTGGATTTTGCAGAGGGGCGTATCGGCTCGGGCTGCCTGTCTGCGTCTGGTGGTGCGCTCAGTCTGCATCGCCGGATCGACCGGTATTATCCCGGTACTGGTGACCTGTTTGCGTCTGCCATGCTGAGTGAACTGCTCAATGGCGCAAAGCTGGAGGATGCATGTGAATTGGCCGGGGAGTATGTAAAGGATTGTATTGCTTATACGATGGAGCAGCAGACCGACCCGATGCACGGCGTTCAGTTTGAGAAAGTGCTGCCCAAGCTGATTGACGGGACATATCGGCGGGAACTGCGGGAACGGCCGCTGCGACACGAATAAGAAAAAGCACCGCTCTGGGCGGTGCTTTTTGTCGGGCTTTTGGGAAGAAGTTCATTACCAAAGCAAAACGCCTGTCCGTTTGGACAGGCGTTTTCTTTTTGGAGCGGCTGACGAGGCTCGAACTCGCTACCTCCACCTTGGCAAGGTGGCGCTC
>JAHZFK010000098.1 GCA_019421385.1 Clostridiales bacterium | reverse complement strand
TCAGGTCTGTATTGAACTGTCCCACCTTCACCAACAGAAACGCGCCCGCAAGCAGCTTGAGACCACCGATCAACAGGTCGGAGTTTTCCTTGCACCACGCGATCGCGTCGCCTGCGCGCTCCACCGCAGTGGCAAAGCCCTGATCAAACTGGGTTGTCAGTGCGGAAACATCCACGCTCTCCACCCAATCCGAAAAGGCGGTGGCCTTCTGTGTCAGCCACTCGAGCGCCGAGCCGGTTCTGTAGCTTCCGTCTCGATTTGCACCAAGCGCCTCTAACACTTTGCTTTTGACACGTTGGCTCGTTTCGCCCAGCGTAGCCATGGTGTTATTTAATGCCACCTGCGACTCACGGTTTTCTACCAATGCGCTATTGTTCTTGTAAAAGGCACTTGCTGCATCTTCATAGGTTTTATACAGCGTATCTGTGATAAGCTGCGTCCGCTCGCTTTCCGACCGGCAGGCCGATAACTTTTTATTGAAGTCATCTTCCATGATACCGGCCCAATTGAGCGCATCGGCTAACACGCCGGTCACCTCGCCGACCTTGGCGGTCTCATTAGAGGATTCGATCAGGCCCTCGATCGGTAGGCTGTCGCCGAAGGTGCCAAAAGCTCCCGCGGCGATGTCTGTCCAGTCCTGAATATCGCCCTCGTTCTTGGCAATTTTGGCAAGCAGCTGCGAAGCTTCCGTAGCGGTATCGGTATCGCCCAGAATGCCATACAGCGAACTGTACGCCCGCGACGCATTATCCGCGCCCAGCCCTGCGGCATCGTAAGCAGTGTTGAGCTTGCCTTGCGCGACGCGGTACTCCTCTGTTGCGCCGTCGAGCGCGATAAAGGCTGTTGCAAGGCCGGTCACAGCCGCGCTTGCTGCCACAGCGGACTTTTTTGCGAAGTCCTGCATCGCCTTGACGCTTTTGTTCTTGAACGCGATGACCCGTCGGGTGGCAGAGATCATGCTGTCGTCAATATCCGCGCCCGCCTTTTTGGCATTGCGCGCGGCCTTGAGCAATCCGCCGGACATGTTGTCGCGCAGATTCAGGACAGTATTGATAACCTTACTTTTCGCCATCGTCCGCGCCCTCCTTTTCGCCCGAGAATGCCGTAGCCACGCCCGCCGCTGTCAGCAGACGCATTTCCTCATAGTAGCGCGCCCGCCCGACCCGCAGCACCGCCC
>JAHZFK010000097.1 GCA_019421385.1 Clostridiales bacterium | reverse complement strand
GCGCTGCCGCCGGTCGCGCGGGTGCAGTATGCAACGCAAACAGCACTGTGGTCAACCATAAACCGGTTGCGGCGCTGCATACAGCCGCGGGTGTAATGTTCGGAGGTGTAAATCACTTCGTTCGCGCGGCGCAGGATGTGTTCATATCGGCTGACTGACACGGCAGGCCATCCGCGGGTCTGTTCTCGGCAGGGCAGCGCAAGAATGAGCCTGATTTGCGGAGCCTGGTCGCGCAGACGCAGCACGGTCTCAGCGGCCAGCGTGTCAAAACCCAGTGCGCCGCCAGCATAAAAGTATCTAATGCCGTCTGCAATCAAATCATGCACCGTGGTTTCCAACTTTGTTGCAAGTGCCGGCAGGATTTCCGGTGAGATATCGCGATGACCGGTAAAGCAGCAGGTATGTAATCTACTCATTTCTGCGTCTCCCTTTATTTTAGAATTGCACTTATATAAGTGCAATTCTAACGCATTCATCGAATAAAATCAATACGTATTGCACCAATATAAGTGCGCGGGGTGTTGACGATGAATGTGGATTATGAGAAGGCTTTGGGACAAAACATTCGCAAACTGCGTATGCAGCGCAATCTTTCACAGGAACAGGTGGCCGCACAGCTGCAAGTGCATGGCTGCGATGTGACGCGAAGTGCCTTCGCGAAAATCGAAGTCGGGCAACGGCACATCTATCCGGATGAACTAAAAGCATTGAAGGATATTTTGGCAGTTTCCTATGACGAATTATTTATTTGAAAGAACAAAGCGGCTTGAACAGAATTGTTCAGGCCGCTTTGCCTTTGCTGGCAGGGTTAATTCTTATAGATTTCCCTCCATATACCGGATCAAGTCATACTTCAACACGCGAATTTGTCCTCGCTTGCCGATGCGACGGCTGGGCAGCTCGCCGGTGCGGATGATCTCGTACACCGTGTTCCGACCGATGCCGAGCACATCGATCACCTCGGGCACGGTCAGCATCAGCGGCAGGTCATCATAGCAGGTGCAGCGGTTGTCAGTCATTTTTCTTGCCCCCTTCCCGCAGAGATGCGAGGTAAATGCGCGTTACGTCCTCGCGCTCGTGTCCTAGCAGACGGGATACATGCCGGCAGGCGGTGTGCTCGTCCATTCCTTGCTTGCGGCAAGTCAAGTACTGCTCGACCGCGTATGTATGGCGCAGACCGTGGCAAGTTAGCGGACGGTGCCGGTCGGTGATCTGCACGGCGTCACGGTGCCGGTAGAGGAAGCACTGGAAGCGGTTGATCGCAAGGTCTGTTGGGGTGGCGTCCGATACGAACAGCTTGTGTCCACGCGGCGTCTGCCGCAGCATGGCTTCCAGTTCAAGCTGCGCAGTGC
>JAHZFK010000096.1 GCA_019421385.1 Clostridiales bacterium | reverse complement strand
CGACTTCCGCGTCCGTACCCTCCATGCGCAGCGAAACCGCCGCCAGCAGGTCGTGGGTCGGGTAGCCGACCGTCTTTTGATAGCTGTCCGGCAGCGCCGCCAGCAGATCGGTCAAAATCTCATTCGCTGTTGACATAGGCCGTCACCTCCGTCTGTTCTCCGGTGCGCAAGTGCGCGGTAAATGCCACCTGCAGGCCGCGCCGCAGGCGGGTGAAACTGAAACTGTCCACCGTGCGCACCGCGGGATTATATGCCGCCGTCTCGCGCACCTGCCGCTCGATCTCGGCCGTGATAAAGCCCAGCGGCGCGCGCTTGCCCAACAGTGTGCGGTCGACCCCCAGCGCGGTGGATGCGTCCGTACGGTAGACCGGAATTGCGTCCGGCGGCTGCCGCAGCATGAGCGCGAACCATTGTTTGACTGCCTCCACGCCCGACCGCTCGACCAGCGCACCGTCCACCAGCCGAAACGCGCCGCGACCCCGCTCGTCGAAGTCGAACGCGGGCACACGGCCGACCTCTTCCGCCGGGATGCCCTGCACTCCCGCCGGGGAAAAGGAAAATTTCGCGTCTGCCATGGTCTGTACCTCCTTTGAATGCAAAACGCCCCGTCTCTGCCAACTTGACAAAGACGGGGCGTGTGCTATAATGACTATACAAAGGGACGCTGTTACAGCAGTCAGACCTTAAAACAGCAAAGTGACTAAGTCACTGACCGTTCGGGGGCCAGCCGAGCGGTCAGTGCGCTTTTATAAGCAAAATATGTAGCAACAGAAGTGCCCATATTACAATTCTTGCGAATCGTCTCATAAAGCATCACCCCCTTTATGGGGAGTGCCTGACCGCTATATGTAACAGCGTCCGCCCTGATTATAGCATACGCTGTCAGTCTTTGTCCACGTTGCCGCCCTCCGGGGCGGCTTTTGTTATATCTTGTCAATGATGAGCAGCCCGCCGCCGGACAAAATCGCCGCGGCGCGCTCGCCCTTTTGCCAGTCTCGTGCAGCGGCCGTCGCGGTGAGGGTGAGGTTCACGCCCTCCTCTGCCCGTACATTTCCGTCAATCACCGAGAAAATCAGCGGTTTCGGGCGCTCCTGCTCGCACACCGCCTCATACCACGCCGCCGCATAGGGCGACTTTTTGGCGCGTCTGCCGCCCTGCTTCAAAATCGCTTCCGCGAGTTTTACATCGTATGACATGCGCCCTCCTTTCAATCCCAAAACGGCACTGCCGTTTTCATCAAAACGCGGGGCATGTACCTGCGTTTTGATACCCCGACCCAGCCGCCTTGGGCGGCGACATTCGGGTATCGGCGGGCTTGCCCGCCGTATATAGGGGGCTTATGAAGCCCCCTATAGGCTCACCATGGTGTGCAAAACCCTGTGATTTCGCTGTAATACCGCGTCATGGCGCGCACGCTGTCCGAGCAGTTGCCCTCGATGGTCTGCACACTCGCCCGCGTCGCGCCGGTCACGATGCCGATGTGCCGCGTGCCTTGTATCATCAGATCGCCCGCCAAGTGGAGGTACCCGCTTGCCACCGTCTTGTCCTGCCCACGCGAATGGAAATAGTCCGACATATCGC
>JAHZFK010000095.1 GCA_019421385.1 Clostridiales bacterium | reverse complement strand
GAACAATAACATTGCAGGAAATTGACGCCGGATTACCGTATGGCGTTTGTCTGCCTCGTGCTGTGTTCCACCAAAATTCCAACTGATACCGCCTGATATTGGGCGGTATCTTTTGTTTTTGGCCGATTTTTGCAACAGAAAATGGCGTTTCAAAATTTCGGTAGATATTCCGGTAGATTTATTTTTGGGGATTATGCTACACTATAAACAGGCAAGGGAAGCGGAGCGATAAAGCCCCAAACCTGGTGCCTGACGATACCGGTATCCGTCTTTCCGGCGCGGCTGTGCACCGCCGCACCGGGCTCCCAATCTGACAAGGGAAGGACGGTGAAACAATATGTCCCGCACGCGCGTTGAGCGCAATATTTCGTACGACGAGGAGAAGAAGAAATACTATGTCAATCTGGATTTCGGGCGCGACGCGCACGGACACCAGATCAAAAAGACCCGCACATTCGCGCGGCTGACCGACGCTCGCAAGGCGCTGCGGCTGCACGAGGTGCAGCGCGACTTTGGCGCGCTGACCAAGCCAAACGACACGACCGTTGCCAAGTGGCTGAACTACTGGATGGATGCGGTCGTTCGGCCCAACCGTGCCGCGACTACCGTGCATGGGTATAGTCAGATGATCGTCAATCACATCGTTCCGCAGCTGGGCGCGATCCCGCTGCAATCACTGTCACCGCAGCGCATCCAGCAGTATTACGCCTACCTGTGCCATGACTGCGGCCTGTCGCCCAACACCGCGCGCAAGCACCATGATCTTCTGCGTAACGCGCTTCGCATCGCGGTCATGCAGGACGTTCTTGCCCGCAACCCGACCGACCGTGTCGAGCCGCCCAAGTTCAAGCGACCCGAACCGCAGTTTTATGACGTCGCCTCGCTGCGACGGCTGTTAGACGCGGTCGAGGGCGACAAGCTCGAGCCGGTCGTGTATCTGGCTGGATATCTCGGCCTGCGCCGCGAGGAAATGTGCGGATTGCAGTGGAAGAATGTTGATTTTACAGGTAAAACCTTGTGCGTGCACCGTGCCCGCACGATGGCCGGTTCGCAGGTGATCGAAAAGGACACCAAGAACCGCTCCTCGATCCGGCTGCTGCACATGCCTGAGGAGGTTGTGCGCGTACTGCAGGCTGAACGGCGGCGACAGCGTGAGAACCGGCTGCTGTTTGGCAAAGAATATCAGGACTGGGGCTATGTGCTGACTTGGCCGGATGGCGAGCCGTATCGGCCGAACTATCTGACCGAGACGTTCAGCACGTTCATCCGACGGAACCATCTGCCCAAGCTGACGCTGCACGGACTGCGGCATACATTTGCAACGCTCGCCAACTATTCTGGCGCGACGATCTACAACATCAGCCGCTCGCTGGGGCATAGTACGGTTGCGACCACGTCTATGATCTATACGCATCTGCTGGATACGACGCACGAGCAGACGATCGAGGCGGTCGCGCAGAGCTTGCGGCAGGGCGGCGGGTGGAAAACCCGAAAACAAGTGAAATAGAGTAAAAAGCAGTCTCTCAAACAGGTGTTGAGAGGCTGCTTTTGTTTACACGGACAAAAGCAGAATACGCCTCCCAGCATTGCGGGCGTATTGCAGCGTATACGCGCTGCCGCCGGTCGCGCGGGTGCAGTATGCAACGCAAACAGCACTGTGGTCAA
>JAHZFK010000094.1 GCA_019421385.1 Clostridiales bacterium | reverse complement strand
ATGTCGGGAACTTATCTGCCGGAGCGCTTCAAGGCGATTGTGGACCGGTTTGGTGACAACCCGGATGCGATGAAGCAGGCCGGTGTCATTTATGCAACCGAGCAGATCATTGACCTGATTGCAAATGGCGTCAATCACATTCATGTCTATTCGATGAATAAGCCGGAAGTCGCAGCTGGTATTCAGGCCAGCCTGTCGGAGATCCTCAAGTGATCGCGTTTGAGCGCAGCGAGGCGCTGCGGTATTTGGGATATCGGAACAACACACAGCCAGACGAGGCAGTACAGCAGAGCCTTGATCGATGTGCTGAGGAACTGCAGAATGTGGTGGCGCCCAAGTCGGTTTTTCAGGCGTTTCCGCTGGAACATCCGGTAGAGGGGACACTCAAACTAGCCGGTGTATTCATTCGCAGTCAAAACTTATTTCGAACACTCAAGGGCTGCACCAGCGTATACTTGATGGCAGCAACATTGGGCATAGGTGTGGATCGGTTGATTTCCCGCGCCAGTGCAGTGCGAATGAGCGATGCTGTGATTTATCAGGCGGTTGCTGCCGCAATGATCGAGGCCTATTGCGATGAGGTCAATGACACGTTACGGCGAGAGGCGGAGCGGGTTGGTCTGTATTGTCGGCCGCGATTCAGCCCAGGATATGGTGATTTTCAAATTGAACATCAGCGGGATTTCAGTTGTTTGCTGGACACGCCCAAGAAAATAGGACTAACGGTTACTGAGAGTTGTTTGCTGGTGCCGATCAAGTCGGTAACGGCGGTGATTGGTTTGTCTCACTCACCGCAGCCGTGTCACCGTAAAGGCTGTGAGGAGTGCGAAAAAACCGATTGTGCATTTAGGAGATAAAGATGGATATTAAGGAAAAACTTGGCCGGGAATGGCTGTTTTTTGACGGCGGCACCGGCACGATTTTGCAGGAACATGGTCTTGCAGCCGGTGAATTACCGGAAACATGGAATTTGACACATCCGGATGAGATCGTTTCGCTGCACTGCGGCTATTTGCAGGCTGGAAGCGACATCATCAATACCAACACATTTGGCGCAAATGCGCTGAAATATCCGGATAATCTGCGGGGGATTGTGGAAGCAGCCGTTCTTCATGCCAAAAAGGCGCGGGCATTGTCCAGCCGCAGTGACGCTTATATTGCGCTGGATATTGGACCGACAGGTCGCTTGCTGCAGCCGATGGGAGATTTGCCTTTTGAACGCGCGGTCGAGTTGTTTGGCGAGGTCGTACGCATCGGCGCAGCGGCAGGGGCAGATCTGGTGCTGATCGAGACCATGAGCGATAGCTATGAAGCCAAGGCTGCTGTACTCGCGGCCAAGGAGAACTGTGATCTTCCGGTGTTCGCGACGATGATCTTTGATGAAAAGGGCAAGATGCTGACCGGCGGCACTGTAGACTCAGTGGTAGCGATGCTGGAGGGCCTGCGCGTGGATGCGTTGGGCGTAAACTGTGGTTTGGGTCCGGAGCAGATGAAGCCAATCGTGCAGCATTTGACAGAGGTCAGTTCGCTGCCGATTATCGTCAATCCAAACGCAGGATTGCCGCGCAGTGAAAATGGAAAAACCGTGTTTGACATTGATGCGGATACATTTGCACAGCTCATGGCTGAAATCGCAGATATGGGCGTGCAGGTGCTGGGCGGCTGCTGCGGAACAACGCCGGATCATATTCG
>JAHZFK010000093.1 GCA_019421385.1 Clostridiales bacterium | reverse complement strand
ACTTCAACGACGCTGTCGGTCGCGGCGGCGCTGGCTGAGCGCGGCAAGCGGGTGTTGCTGCTCGATGCCGATCATCAGTGCAACCTGTCACTGCACCTGTGCGCCAACATGGACGGCGCGGACATCTGCGCGATTCTGGACGGCGACGAGCCGTACTATGAGAACCTGCTGCAGCACACCTATCTGCGCGGCGTGGATATCGTGCCCGGCTCGCTCGACCTGATGGCCTACGATCTGGGTGTGCTCAACGGCAACCCGCAGCGGCGTGCCGCGATCCGTGATTTTGCCGTAGCGCTGGCTGAGGACGATGCCTATGATTATCTGCTGGTCGATTGTCCTCCCGCCTTTTCGGCAAGCTGCGCGGCGACGCTGTACGCGGCGGACGAGGTCATTATCCCGACCAGCATCGGCCAGTACGAGGAATGGGGTGTAGCAAATCTGACCCGCCAGATCGACGGCATGCTTTCCGTCAACCCGCAGCTGCACCTCGGCGGCCTGCTGGTCACCATGTGGCACAATGCGCCGCTGGTCGTGCAGGGTGAGGCGCGCATGCGCGAAGCGTTTCCCGGCCGCGTGTTTCGCACCGTGATCCGGCGCACCGACAAGGTAGGGGAGAGCGCCTACTACCGCGAGAGCGTGCTCGACTATTCGCCCACCAGCGCAGCGGCGCGGGATTACCGGAAATTCGTGGATGAGTATTTCGGAGGCGAAGTAAATGGCGAAGTCAAAGTTTAATCTGGCTGAAGTGCTGGGTGATACGGTGTCCGAATTGAACACCGGGGCGATGCAGGTACGTGAGATTGCGCTAAGTCAGCTCGAGGAAAACCCGGACAACTCCTACGCGCAGACCGGCATTGACGAGTTGGCCGAGTCGATTGAGGTGGTCGGCCTGCAGCAGCCGCTGGTGGTCGTGCCGGTGGAGGACGACCGCTTTCGTATCCTCGCCGGACACCGGCGGCGCAATGCGCTGGAAAAGCTGGAGCGCAAAACCGCGCCGTGCGTCGTGCTGGATGCTGACCTCGACCCGTCGCTGCGCGTGCTGATCCTGCACTGGACGAACACGATGGCGCGCGGCGGCGCTGGCCTGACCGCGGAAAATATGTCCCGTGCCGCCAAGGAGATCAAGGAGGCACTGCTCGATCTCAAGCAGCGCGGCGTGCTCGAACTGCCGGGCAAGCTGCGCGCTTACGTCGCGGATGTGCTCAAGGTCAGCGAGGCTGCGATCGCGCGGGCGGACGCGATCAACGCGCACCTGTCCAAAGCGTGGAAGAGTGACTACAGAAAAGCCAATATCAACGATTCGGTCGCCTACGAGCTGAGCCAGTGCGATGATGCACTCCAGCGCGACCTGCACGACTTGTACAAGGGCAATGTTTGGCTGTTGGATGCCAAGGATGTGAAAGCACACAAGAAGGCGGCAGCTGCGGGCTTTGCGCCGCTAAAATGCCCGAAAGAACCGTATTATTGTATTGAGCCATGCGTCGGCACGGACAAGCGCGCTGCGGCGGTCAAGCGCGGGGAGTGCCCCGGCTGCTGCCACGACTGCGACAAGGCGGACGGCTGCGAGTGGGTGTGCGGCCGGGTAAGCAAAGCGAACCGCGCCCACGCTGAGGCCGAGGAGCGGGAGGAAAAACGCAAGCAGGAAAACGAGGCTTTCGAGGCGTCGCCGCTCGGCAAGCTGCGCCGCCGCCTGCGGGAGACGCTGGCAGAGTATGGCGTACATAGTTATCGTGATCTTTCGCATGTCGTGTATAACAATTGGATCTGGACGGACGATCCAACTGCGTATCATAGTATTTACTTGTCCGACTTGCTCGAAATCGCAGAGCAGTTTGGCATCGACCTGCAGGAGCTGCTGTTCGGCAATCCGGAGGGCGCGCCGCTGCGCCAGCTGGACGAGCAGATGCAGCAGGCGGTCACCGAGCCACCGCAGGTGAACGGCAACGGCCATGTGTGTGTGACTGGGCTGAATCCGTATGGCGTGTGCGGTTCGGCGCAGTGCTGCGGTCAGCCGTATGCGTGCTGCATTGCCTGCTCGGAGCCGTGCAACATCCGCTGCGGGTATCTGTCAAAGCCGCAGCCCGCGCCGGTCTGGCACCCGTACCCGGACGAGAAACCGGAAGAGGGGCAGACGGTGCTGACATTAAGTCATAGTAAATACAACCGGGGCAATTATGCCGCCTATGTCTA
>JAHZFK010000092.1 GCA_019421385.1 Clostridiales bacterium | reverse complement strand
TCCTCCTCTCTGCTCTTTGGGTTCGAAAACGCGAAAATCATTACCGCCCATACCCACGCGACGAACAACTGCGTAAAGAGGAACGGCGGTGTGGTCAGTAATTGCAATTTTCGAGATGTAAATTCGCGTTTGACGGGCGTTTCCTTATGAAAGCAGCGTTTTTTGCAATTACCGCCCAATGCTGTGTTTTTTCAAAAGTGCACCTTTTCGGCGCTTCCGATTTCGGGAAGAAAAGGTGAACTTTCGAGCAAAATTACCGCCTTACTTTGCGGTATTGTATGTATTGAAATGCTTTGATTCGCCTGTGAGAAAATTGCTTAAATTAAAGAAGTCTATTCCTGTTCCTGTACAGAGAAAATGAATCTTGCGAGGAAATAAGATGCATTTTCTCTGTACAGGATGATGCGTTAGCGTCCCCAGAAGACAACCACCTCCTTCTGTGTTGTTCCAATCATTGGCTAAAACAGTTCACCATTCAGGTACGCGATCAATCTCTCCGTATACACCCTGACGTATCGCTGCTGGATGCCGATGTTTGCCCCGATCAGGCAAAATGGCTCTCGACCTGCAGCGATCAACTTGGAAAGCTGCCGCTGGGAAACCCCAAGCAGAGGTGCTGCAACGTCGAGGGGAATGTGATTCGGATATTGTTCTCGCAACCTTTGCACAAGTTCGCTATTCATTGTTTTCATCTCCTTTCTGCGCCCGACACCATTGTTCAAATGCCGCCTGATGTGTAGGAGATTGATAAAATCTAATCGCTGCATTCATAAAATCAGCGCATAAGAATTGGATGTCGGTATGTCGTATTTCGTCCAAATGAAGTCTGGTTACAATATAATCACCTCCTTGTGTTGCTTATTTGGTGATATTAAACCGTGAAATGGTAATTCGGCACCGAATGGTGCTGAATATGAATAAAGTATAAGATTGTTTATTGCGGTTGTCAACCGTTCGGTTATAATTTTGTATCATAATACAAACGAACTTGATTTTGTTGACATGATGTGCTTTAATATGAATGTGAATAGCAAAAGAGGTGATAAAAATGCGCACTCCAAAAGTGGATTACAACAATGTTCCGCGTGTAGATCTGGAGTATGTTCCGTTTGGTGACCGCTTGCGTGAGATCAGAAAAGAGCGGAATATGTCGCAAGATGAGTTTGCACAGCTGCTAGGAACCTCCAAACAGGTGTTGAGCCGATATGAGACAGGGCAGCGTGCGCCCAAAATTACTCTTGTTCAGTCGTTTGCACAAAAATTGAATGTTTCTACGGATTATCTGCTGGGTGATTCTGCGGAAGAAGCAGCGTTTAACTCCCTGTGTGATCGTGACCATCCGCCGTTTTATAAGATCTTCATAGATGTGACAGCACGAATGGGGCTGGATATTCCGGGGCTTGTGCGTGTGACCGGACTGACGGATAAGCAGATCCGAACCATTATTTTTCGACAGATGAAGGATGCGCCGCTGCGCACTGCGTTGCTGCTTTCGGATACACTGAATGTGCCGCTGGAAGTGTGGACCGGTGATATGGCGTATCATCCCAAGCAGATTTCTGTAGAAGCGTATGAAGTGGCCCGCGCCTATGACCGAGCGTCCAAAAGGGATCGGGCTATCGCTCGCATGGCGTTAGACTTGGAACCGGCAAAGGATGTGAAGTTCTGATGAATGCCGTTGTTTATGCCCGTTATTCCAGCCATAAGCAAGGCGAGCAATCCATTGAAGGACAACTCGCCGAGGCAAAGCGTTATGCGCTGGAGCATGATTTGACAATCATTCATGAATATATTGACCGGGCGCAGACAGGACGAAATGATAACCGTGAACAGTTTCAATGTATGCTGGCAGATGCGTCGAAGCATATGTTTGATGCGTTAATCGTTTGGAAAACCGACCGTATTGGGCGCAATAAGGAAGAGATCGCGCTGAACAAATATCATTTGAAGAAAAACGGCATTAAGATATTTTATATTGCCGAAATGATTCCAGACACGCCGGAAGGAATTATTTTGGAAAGCGTGATTGAGGGCATGGCCGCCTACTACTCGGAGCAGCTATCTCAAAATATTCGTCGCGGACAGCGGCGCAGCGCAGCCAAAGCACAGAGCACGGGTGGGAACCGACCGCTCGGCTACATTACCGGACCGGACAAGCGGTTTCAGATCGACCCGGAAAATGCGCCTACGGTGCAAAAGGTGTTTGAGTTATACAGCAAAGGTTGGACAATGGCGGAAATCGTTGACTTCCTCAATGTACAGGGGAAGCGGACGCTGCGCGGCAGGCCGTT
>JAHZFK010000091.1 GCA_019421385.1 Clostridiales bacterium | reverse complement strand
TTTTGTGCTATACTGATAAAGGAAAGAGAAGAAAGTGCCCTCACTTTTTCCTTTTTCAAATTTCCATTAGGAAAATGGAGGAAATAGAAGAAATGACCACAAATGAAAAGATTGCAAAAGTCCGTGAAAAAATGGCGGAGAACAAAATCGATGCGGTGATTATCCCAAGTGCAGATCCGCATATGAGCGAATACTTTTCGGATCACTGGAAAACCAGGGCATGGCTGTCCGGATTCACAGGTTCTGCAGGAACTTTCGTGATTACTAAATCGGTCGCCGGCCTGTGGGCAGATGGGCGCTACTATGTGCAGGCAGAAAGACAGCTTGCAGGCAGCGAAGGTGTCCTTTTTAAAATGAATGAGCCGGAAACTCCAAAGGTTCCGGAGTATCTTGCTAAAGAATTGTCGGAAAATGCGGTTGTTGGCATCAATGGAGAGCTTTTCTCTGCCGCTTATATCAAGAGCATGCAGGAGGCCTTTGCTAAAAAGAATATTCAGATCAACAACCAGGTTGATTACGCAAACGATCTTTGGGAGGATCGTCCGGCAGAAAGCGCTACGGAAATTTATACTTTGCCTGTAAAATATGCGGGAAAGACCGCTGCAGAGAAAATCGGCGAGTTGCGTGAAAAACTGTCTGAACATGACGCAGATGCCATTTTTATCAATGCTCTGGACGGCATTGCGTGGCTGTATAATATCCGCGCAAACGATGTGGCCTGCACACCAGTTGCAGTAGCCTATGCCTATGTTTCCAAAGACAATGCGATCCTGTTTACAAATACGAAACGTGTCAGTGAGGATGTACTTCGAGTCCTTTCGGAAAATGGAATTACTCTGCGCCCTTATGAGTCTGTCTTCGAATATGCAGCGGGTATCAGCAAACAACTGACTATCCTCTGCGACGAAAAGGAAATGAACTACAGCCTGTACCATACCATCTGCGGCAACGAGAATCTGACCATCTGCTCAGCAGACGACCCGGTCAAGCTGATGAAGTCGGTCAAAAATGAGGTCGAGACAAAGAATACTTATGAGGCATATCTGCAGGATGGTATTGCAGAAGCGGAATTTTACGGCTGGCTGTACGAGGCCTTGGAGAAAGGGGAAACCATCACCGAGTATCAGGCTTCTGAAAAGCTTTACTCCTTCCGTCAACAGCGGGAAAACTTCAAAGGAGACAGCTTTACAGCTATAATTGCTTACCATGACAACGCTGCAATGATGCATTATGCTCCGAAAGCGGAGGGTTCTGCGGTGATCAACAGAAGCCACTTCCTGCTCAACGACAGCGGCGGTCAGTATCTGACCGGTACAACCGATACAACCAGAACCTTCCCAATGGGAGAGCTGACCGACGAGGAGCGACGCGATTACACCTTGGTTCTCAAAAGCGTTATCGCACTCAGCACGGCTGTCTTTAAGGAAGGAACTGTCGGTTACGGCCTGGATATTCTCAGCAGGGAAGTCCTGTGGAAATATGGCCTGGATTACCGCTGCGGCACTGGTCACGGCGTCGGCTATATGCTCAACGTACATGAAGGCCCACAGGGCTTGGGAGAGCGCACCGTGAAACTGCAGCCAGGTATGGTATTAACCATTGAGCCAGGAATTTATACCGAGGGCAGCCACGGTATCCGCACAGAAAATACAGCCGTTGTGGTCGAGGCAAACAAGACCGAATACGGTCAGTTCTACCGTTTCGATACCTTCACTGTAGTTCCGATTGATGCCTCTCCGCTGAAGCTGGAGCTGATGACTCAGGAGGAAATCGATTGGCTCAACGCTTTCAACAAACACGCTTATGAGACAGTCGCTCCGCACGTCAGCGAGCGCGCAAAGAAGTGGCTCCAGAAGGTTTCCGCTCCAGTTGAAAAGTAAAAAGATCTAAGAAGGAAGTAACCCAAAAAGGATTTTAAAATTTACTTCTATTCTTAGAACCCCCCAATCAACAGGATAAAAAAAGGAGAATAATATGCTGAGACTGGAAAAGGTAACCGGAAAAAATGTGTGGAGCATTTTGAAACTGAGTGTATCCCAAGAGCAGGAAAGCTTTGTCGCGCCGAATGATGTAAGTATCATCGAAGCCTACACAGCCATAACCGGAAATGGATACGCCTTTCCTTTTGGAATATATGAGGATGACATACCGGTTGGCTTTTTGATGGTCGGATTTGATGCAGACGATTATTGGGAGGATGCTCCGTCCATAGCCAAGGGGAATTACAATCTTTGGAGACTGATGATCGACAAAAACTACCAGAACAAAGGGTACGGAAAAGAAGCAGTCAGATTAGCATTGGA
>JAHZFK010000090.1 GCA_019421385.1 Clostridiales bacterium | reverse complement strand
TGGGAATATGTGGCTCAATCAGCAGCAGCAGTCGTTGCCGCACGTGCAGAAGCCGTTATCCGAAACACAGCCACAGCTATTGCCGTTGCCCTGCTCGCAGCAGATCCAGATCAGGATGATGACAACGATGATCCACCACCAGTTGTTCTCGCCGAAAATAGAGTTAGAAGAGCACATAAGGAATTTCCTCCTATCAAAGATTTCACTTCATACTATGGAGCAAACTCCCCTGTGGTGACAAATATATTAAAGTATTTTTCCGCACAGGCCGTCGCGGTACACATCTTCCAACCGCACGGCAATTGGGCTGTTTTTCCGCACCCTCTTATCTTCTTCTATATATATAGGAAATCCGTATGTTCCATGCGCCGCCCAGAAGCCTCCGGTGCGGTGTTCCGGCAATACAGTCAGCTCCCTTCCCACAAAGCCACAGCGGTATGCTTCGCTCAGCTGCTGCGCCGCTGCCTTCGCCCGCTCTGCGCGCGCCGCCTTGGTCTGCTGGGAAAGCTGTTCCGGCAGTTTCGCCGCGCACGTGCCTTCCCGTACAGAAAACGGAAACACATGCACCGCCGCGAACGCACAACGCTCGAGAAACGCCAGCGTTGTTTCAAACTCTTCCTCCGTTTCCCCCGGAAAGCCCACAATCAAATCCGTTGTAATCGAGGCATCCGGAAACATCTTCCGAATCCGCTCTACCGCCTGATAATATTCCTCTGCCGTGTATTTGCGTCCCATTCGCTGCAGCACACTGTCGCAGCCGCTCTGCAGGGAAAGATGGAAATGCCGCGCCAGATTGGAAAAGCCCGCCAACCGGCTGCAAAATTCTTCATCCACGACGCGCGGATCGAGCGAGCCCAACCGGAACCGCACCTCCGGATGTGCCGGGAGCAGCTCACAGAGCAAATCCGTAAGCGACATAGCAGGCTGCAAGTCCCGCCCATACGACGCGATTTCAATGCCTGTCAGAACAATTTCGTGCACGCCCTGCTGCTCCAGACGCGCTGTTTCCCGCTCTACCTGAGCGGGCGGCAGCGATCGCACCCGTCCGCGTGCATACGGAATGATACAATAGGTACAGAAGTTGTTGCACCCGTCCTCTATTTTCAGCAGCGCCCGCGTCCGCCCCCGCGGAACCCCGGCCGGAAGCACCTCATACCGCGCTTGCTCTGCTTGTGCACAAGGCGCAGCCTTCCCCTGTACAGCCGCTTCACACAGTGCAATGACCTCCGCACGGTTGCCCGTTCCGCAAATAAGGTCGACCTCCCCCGTCGCGCGCACGCGCTCCGGATCTGTCTGCGCAAAGCAGCCACAAGCCGCGATCACCGCCCGCGGATTATCCTTGCGCAACCGATGGAACGCACGAATATTCTTATGATCGGACACCGATGTGACCGTACAGGTATTGATGATGACCGCATCCGCATCCCGGTCCACGATCTCATGTCCGCGCGCCTGCGCCAGCTGCTCCAGCGCCTGCGTTTCAAATAGATTGACCTTACACCCTAGAGTGAAAAAAGAAACCTTCATGAAAGCCCCTACCAAATTGTTGTATTTGCGGCCTTATTGTATCACAAAATAGCGCTTTTTCCAACCAATTTTAATTCGCATTTGACAAATGACGGTATGCATGCTATACTGTTTCCATAATGTAACTTTGTAATGTAACCGTTTTGTAACTATAAGGAGTGCACAAAATGCCTACCACCACCAAGAAGAAAGAGCTTCTGGGATATAAAGGTCACCCGCTGATGCGCAAGGAAAACATCATTTATTATGGTTCGATGAGCGATTCCCACATTATTATGATGCAGATTCTGGACGCCGGCGAGGTCAAGGGCCTGCCGGTCGCCAAGCGCGTTTCCGTTCAATTGCAGCAAACCAACCCCAACGTGCGAATCAAAGAGCGCATCGTGAAGAAGACTGAGAAAAACAGTCTGTGGGCCGCCATGGACATTGCCTCCATCTGGCTTGGCCGCGCACTGAACAACAAGTAAACCACAGTTCGCTTAGACAAACGGAGGCTTATCCATGAAATCAACAAAGAAATTATTCCGCATCGCCGTCACCGGTATGCTTGCCGTATCCATGCTGCTTCCCAACTCGCTGGCTATGTATCAGGCAAAGGTGAAGGCGGATGCGCTGTATCTGCGCGAATCCCCCGGCGGCGATGTTATCGGCACCCTGTCGCAGAACACCGTTGTTGCCGTTCTGAGCAACAGCAACAGCTGGTATAAAGTTGTTGCCAACGGCAAAGAAGGCTATGTCAGCGGCGAATATCTCACCGGCACAACCACAACTGATTTTTCGCTCGGTAAGGCAAAAATCGTTTGCGATACC
>JAHZFK010000009.1 GCA_019421385.1 Clostridiales bacterium | reverse complement strand
CGTTATTCTGCACGGTCACAGAAAGGATATATTTTTCCATTGTGTTTTCTCCTTTCTCAGTCCGCCACGATATCGTCCACCGTGCCGCCCGCCGGGATCATGGGCAGTACGCGCTCATCCTTGTCGATGCGGCAGTCGATGAGCACCGGGCCGGTGCGCTGCAATGCATCTGCCAGCGCCGCACGAAGCTCCGCAATATTGGTCACGCGGAAGCCACGGCCGCCAAACGCATCGGCAAGCTTGATATAATCGGTCTTGCGATACAGATTGGTCTGGGAATAGCGCTTTTCATAGAACATGGTCTGCCACTGACGCACATTACCCAGCACGTTGTTGTTCATAATGATCGTGATGATCGGCAGGTTATAGGTGACTGCCGTGCACAGCTCATTCAGATTCATGTGGAACGAACCGTCGCCTGTGATATGGACAACCGTCTTATCCGGGAAGGCAACCTGCGCGCCCATAGCTGCGCCATAGCCAAAGCCCATTGTTCCCAAGCCGCCTGAGGTCAGGAAGTGGCGTATTTTTCGGCAGCGGTTATACTGTGCCGACCACAGCTGGTGCTGACCAACATCGGTTGCGACGATCGCGTCATCCCCGATCATGTCATACAGCGTGCGCAGCAGCTGGTGCGGATGAATGACACTATCGTCATCCTTGGGCACATAATCCAGCGTCTTGCGCCATTCTGCGATCTGCTCACGCCACGCAGTATGCTTTGCTTCTTTTACATACGGCAGCAGCGCTTCGAGGAAGTTTTCCGCATCGCTGACCACCGAATAATCCACGCCGATGTTCTTATTGATCTCAGCCGCGTCAATGTCGATATGAACGACCTTTGCCTTGGGGGCAAAGCGCCGCGGGTTGGTTGCCACACGGTCGGAGAATCGCGCGCCGATGCAAATCAGCAGATCACTGCGCTCGACCGCCCAAGCCGCCGAAACCGTGCCGTGCATACCGACCAGACCGAGGCTCAACGTCTCAGTATCCGGAATGCAGCCAATCGCCATCATGGTGTGCGCCGCCGGGATATCCGCCTTGCGCATGAGTTCGAGCAGCGCCGCGCCCGCATCCGCGGTTTCCACGCCGCCACCAAAATATATGATCGGGCGCTCCGCCTGCGCGATCATACCGGCGACGGTTTCCAGCTTCTCTGCCGTTATCTCGTACGTTTCCTTTACTTCCACCTTGGGTTCCGGAATGTATTCACACTCCGCGCTGGTGACATCCTTCGGGATGTCGATCAGCACCGGGCCGGGACGGCCGGACGCTGCGATACGGAACGCGCTGCGGATGGTGTCCGCCAGTTCCTCCACATGCCGCACAACAAAGTTGTGCTTGGTGATCGGCATAGTGATACCGGCGATGTAAACCTCCTGGAAGGAATCGCGCCCGATCAGGCTCGTGCCGACGTTGCCGGTGATGGCAACCATCGGAATGGAATCCATGTAAGCCGTTGCAATACCCGTGACCAGATTGGTCGCGCCCGGGCCGCTCGTTGCCAGACACACGCCAACCTTACCGGTTGCGCGCGCGTAGCCATCGGCTGCGTGGGCTGCGCCCTGCTCATGGGCGGTTAAAATATGTCGAATGCGGTCGCTGTTTTTGTAAAGTGCATCATAGATGTTGAGGACTGCGCCGCCCGGATAACCGAAAATCGTATCGACTCCCTGCTCCACCAGCGCTTCCACCAAAATCTCAGAACCATTCTTTACCATGCGAATCCGCCTCCTTTCCTCAAATCACAAAAATAAAAAAAGCCTCTGTCTCTACAAAGAGACAAAGACTATTCCTCTGCGGTACCACTCTTTTTGCCGCACTTCATGCATTGCATGTTGCGGCCACTCAGCTGATCCTTTAACGCAGATCGCGCGGAACGCCTTACACAGGGCCCTGTTTCATCCCATTTCAGACGCTCGGCTCACGGAGGACTTTCGCACTTTCCTTCCTCCACCGCCTCGCACCACCCGGCGGCTCTCTCACTTGGATTCCAGACGCTACTTTTCCGGTCATCGCCAACTTGCGTTGTTCAAAATGTAATTCATATTATAAATCCGCTCACAGCGATTGTCAACAACTTTTTCGCATTTTACTTTGTTAAATTCCTGACTGGGTATATTCTTCCGTTTTTGTGCTATACTACCGGTAAAACCTGATAGAAAAGAGGCCGAAAAATGGCAGTTCCTCTGCTTCGCACGCTGATACTATACTTTGCTGTCATCGCTGCGGTACGCCTGATGGGCAAGCGCCAGATCGGTGAGCTCGATCCGTCCGAACTGGTCATCACCATCCTGGTTTCCGATCTGGCTGCCGTTCCCATGCAGGATCTGGGCATCCCCATGTTTGCCGGACTGGTCCCCATCGCTACGCTCATCGTCCTCGAGATCCTGCTCAGCTGGATTGCGCTGAAGAGCCGTGCCTTCCGGCGGCTGCTCAACGGACAGCCCGCCATCATCATCCGCGGCGGTCAACTGGATATTCCCAAGCTGCTCGAAATGCGTCTGACTACTGATGAGATCATCGAAACGCTGCGCAAACAGAACGTCTCCTCGGTGGCTGATGTGAAATATGGCGTGATTGAACCGGACGGCACGCTGTCCGTCATCCTCAAGCAGCCGCAGCAGCCGGTCACCGCGGAAATGCTGGGCATCACGCCCAAAGATACCGGCCTGCCGCTGGTTGTCGTGTCCGACGGTCAACTGGTGCGCCGTTCGCTTCGGCTGCTGCAGCTCGATCCCAAAGATATCGAAAACCGGTTGAGGAACCAGAGCCTTGCCGTGTCTGATGTGTTCCTGATGACGCTGGACGACTGCGGCAACAGCTTTATCCAAAGAAAGGAGAAGCGCTGATATGCGGCGTCTTTGCATTGCTCTGCTGTTGCTGGCGCTTCTCATTTGGGGCAGTTGGTGGAGCCTGTATGCGGTGGAGCAGGTGACCGACCGCATTGTCCGCGAAATCGAAGCAGGCGATCTGGCTACGGCGCACCAGCACTGGGACGATGCACAGCTTTTGCTCGGCTCCCTGCTGCTGCATGATGAAATCGATCAGGCCGACCGTCTGTTTGACCGCGTGCTTGCCGCATACCAAAAGGACAAAAACTCCGATGATTTTCTGCTCGACCGTACCGAACTGCTCGCCCAACTCAATCATCTGCCCGATCTGGAACGCCCCAGCTTCATCAATCTGTTATGATTCTCTAAATTCCGCCCTGCAACTTTGGTGCTTTTGATGTAGCAATTCCCTTTCATATATGGTAGTATTGATTTGTAATTAGTAACGAATTCTAATAGCATCAGAAAGGGAGCTGCTCTATGAATAATGCCGCCTACAAAAAGCTCGATTATAGTCTTGCGCTGATCTCAACCGCAGCCGATGGCAAGAATTTCGGCTGCATCATCAATTCGCTTCATCAGGTGACCTCGTCCCGCCCGCCGAAGTTTACGCTGTCCCTCAATAACGACTCGGCTACCAGCGCGGCACTGAAAAAGAGCGGTGTTGCCGCTGTGACCCTGCTTTCGCAGGACGCAGACGAAAAAATCGTCAATGAGTTCGGCTATAAATCCGGCCGGGCAATCGACAAGTTTGCTTCGTTCCCGTTTGAAACCGATGCCAACGGCTGCCCGTTCCTCAAGGAGGGTATGGTTTCCCGCCTGAGCCTGCGCGTGACCGAAACGGTCGCCATCGGCTCGTACACGCTGTTTATCTGTGAACTGACCGATGCCGAGGTGCTTGCTGACGGCGATTGCCTGACCGTAAAAGCGCTGGAGAACCGCGGCAAGGACGCACCACCCGCAGCACCCGTTTATCATGAGGTTGGACCGGATGCCGGTTGGAAGTGCACTGTTTGTGGCTATGTCCGTCTGGACGAGTCCATTCCGGACGACTATGTCTGCCCGATTTGCCGCGCCCCGCGCAGCAAATTTGTCAAGCGAAGCGAAGCCTGAATATCTGTATCGAATTTTTTACCGCTCCTTTCAAAAAAAGGAGCGGTTTTCTTGTCTTTTGACCTTCCCTGTGCTATGATGAAGCAAAGGCAGGTGGAGTACTATGAAAAGCATCAAACCCGGCCGCGGTCCCTCGATGATGGGCGGCTTCGGTGCCGTGTTCGGCATCGTATTCGGCATCTTTTGGACCGTACTTGCCGCATCCATGACGCAGGGCTTTGGCCTTGTCGGCGTGATCTTCCCGCTGTTCGGCGTGCTGTTCATCATCATCGGCGTTGTCAATGTGGTTTACAACTTCAAGAACGCCACCGGCAAAAACCGTTATTCTGAATTTGACATCACGGATGATACCGAGGAACCCGATCCGCTCAACCAGCATTTTGGCGGCCAGCCCAAGCATACGTCGGAAGTGCCGCCGACCAGCGGCAGCTTCTGCCCATACTGCGGCGCGCCGGTGCAAAATGATTTCGCTTTCTGCCGCAAATGCGGCAAGCAACTGCCAAAGGAGTAAAACCGATATGAAAAAAGTATTGTTTGTCAACGGATGCACCCGCGGAGCCAGCTCCCGCACCCTTCGTCTGGCGCAGCGACTGATCCGCCAGATCCCGGACGCGGAAATCGAGGTGCTCGCTCTGCCCGCGCTGCACCTGACCCCCTATGACGCCAAGGACATCGCGGAACGCGATGCGCTTTCTGCTTCCGGTGCGTTCAGCCTGCCGTTTTTTGCACTTGCCAACCAGTTCAAAAACGCGGACGCGGTCGTGCTGGCCTGCCCCTTCTGGGATCTGAGCGTACCGTCGATGGTGCGCAATTATCTGGAACGCCTGTGCGTTACTGGCCTGACTTTTCACTATGGCAACGACAACTATCCCGTGGGCGACTGCCGCTTGCAGCGGTTTGTCTATGTCACCACGCGCGGTGGTATTGTGGATAACGCCGATCCGGTACTTGCGGACCACGGTTCCGCCTATCTGCGTTCGATCTGCAAGCTGCTCAGCCAAGGACGCTTTGACACGCTCGCCGCAGAGGGACTGGATATTGTCGGAAACGATGCAGAAGCATTGCTATGCGAGGCCGAAGCACAAGCCGATCAGCTCGCGCAGGACTTTTGGGCATAATCTCTTTGTATGCATACAAAACCGCCGGAGACCAAATTGGTTTCCGGCGGTTTTCTTTTGCCGCATTTGTAAAACACGCGGTTATTTCGGCAGCTTTTGCGAGCCCTCAAACGAATCCGCATGAACCCAGAACACCTCAGCCACAGACAGCGCAGCATCGGTATACGTCCAATCTCCGCGTCCGGTCTGATGCTCCATGATGACGTCAAAGCCGCGACGCTTCTCCTCGTTATTCTGCGCAAACTGCACGCTGCCATATCCCACGACCGACGAAAATGCAAAGCTGTACCGGCAGGCCAAATCACCTTCGCCGGTCAGACCCATTTCGGTATCCATCTCAAAGCAAACGCGCGGGTCCGCACGCAGCGCGTCGATCTTCTTGCCCTTTATGCCGCTGTGAAAATAGATTGTCAGGCCGCTCTCATCCCATGTATAGCCAAAATTCAGCGGAATGACATACGGCATACCGTCTGCGATCATCGCCAGACGGCATGTTTTGCACGCCTGCAAAATCGGCTCGATATTCTCCCGTCCTGTGATTTCTCTGTCTTTTCTGCGCATGATGTTTTCACCTCTGCACCAGCATATCACGTTTTCCTCATGCAGGCAAGACAAAGGGGCGCAAATACGCCCCTTTTCATATCATATGCGGGAACACGACCACAATGCTGCGATCTGACCGGAAAGCTGGTCGTAAGACCATGTCTTTTCACTGCGTTTGACGCTATTCGGGTCGCGCACTTCATACGCGTCGTTACCAGTCCGTCCGGACAGCACGATAAAGTGGCCTTCGGTCGTAAAATCGCCCGGCAGCATGGAACAGATCACCGGCTGGCCTGCGTCCAACGCCGCGTCGATCTGCGCCTTATCCAGCGAAAGCTGGCGGCAGCTGATCCCGAATGCAGCAGCGCCCTCGCTCAGAAGAGACCAGCTTGTCCCCTGCCCCGGTATGTAATACCCTTGCTCCGCGGCATAGCGTGACACCCGATAAGGCGTGACCGTGCTGTCCCCGGTCAGGTATGCCGCCGCCATCGCAAGGCTGGTCGGCGCGCAGCCGCTGACCGCGATCGTGCTGCCGCCGTAATCCTGATACCCCCAGCGGCTATCCCATTGCAGCAGCAGCGGCACGGTATCGAGCGGTTCGATCAGGTTTTCGGCAGGCGCGTCTGCATGATGTGTCGGATACCCCAGCACAAAGTCCAGCGTTTCATGATTGCCCGCCAACAGTTCAAGCAATGCGGGCGGATAGTTTTCCGGATGCTGCAAAATCTCACCCGCGCGGCTGTCTGTCAGCGAAAGCTGAAAGATTTCCGCTGCCGTTCCGCTTTTGACGTCCACGCCGTCCAGCTGCCAACGCAGCGCAGCAATGCCGCTGGTTGCAGCGCGCGGCAAAAACCAGACCGCAACGCCCAACACAATCAGCGTCATCAACAGTCGGAAAGGATGCCGGCGCTTGCGCGCTTTACGGCGGGTGCGCCGCCGTGCCGGGCGAGGCGCGGTGCGCGGTGTTTGTTCCTGTCTCTCTATCACAGCATAACGAGTCGTCATATCAGTTTTCCCCTTTCCGGCTGTCACACATACAGCCCCTGTCCGATGTACTCAGCATAGCAGGATATTCTTAGGATTTTGCCGCGAAAATTCTTAAAGTTTTCTGAAGGTTTCCGCAGTCTCTATCCATAAGAGTCAAAAAACCCCCGAATCGTTACAGCAAATCTGTAAAATTCGAGGGAAATTTTCTCCTCCTGCTGAAAAGACATTTGACCGCCCGGTTTTCTGACAGCCTTGCGTGTTTCTATCATAAACACGATGCAGGAAAGGGATTTGTTCTGTTGTAAAATCAGGTATTGTGATCGGAAACGTGGAACTGCTTGAGGTTGCCGATCTTCTCAGCGCGCTTATCCATCTCCGCGCATACGTCCTCAAGCGTCACGCCGCATTCGTTCATCATCACCATCATGTGATAGAATACGTCGTTGATCTCGCCAACCAGTTCTTCCTTGTCTCCGTTTTTGGCGGCAATAATGGTCTCCGCGCACTCCTCGCCCACCTTTTTGAGGATCTTGTCCAGACCCTTTTCAAACAGGTAACAGGTATAGGAATTCTCCTGCGGCTCCGCGCGGCGCTGCGCGATGACCGCCTCCATCTGCTCAAACGAATTCACGTCATTCGTCCTCCTTATTATTTTTCTTCGGTCACTGCCGCTTGGTAATCAGCATCACCAACACGGCAATCAGCGCAATCGCCACAACTGCACCGACTACAAAGCCCACTACGGTCACCAAAGGGAACGCCATCACGACTGCTCCTCCTTTTCCCACAAGGTGGTGTAAAAACAGGTGCGGTTGCCCGTATGACAAACCGGCCCCTTGGGAATGCCGACATAAATCAGCGTATCATCGTCACAATCGGACAGGATACGGCTCACAAAAATAAAGTTGCCCGAGGTCTCGCCCTTGTTCCACAGCTTCTGCCGCGAACGCGAGAAAAACCACGCCGTGCCGGTGTCCATGGTCAGCTTGAGTGCCTCTTCATTGGCATAGCCCAGCATGAGCACCTCGCCGTTCCGCTCGTCCTGACAAATCACCGGAATCAGCGGCGCTTTGACAAAAAATTTGCTCAGATCCATTGCTCACAACCTCACCGGAATGTTTTTTTCGTGCAGATGCGTCTTGACCTCGCCCACAGTCAATTCACCATAGTGGAACAAACTGGCAGCAAGCGCCGCGTCACAGCCCGTTTTCTCGAACACCTCAGAGAAGTGCTCCAATGAGCCGCAGCCACCGGACGCAATCACCGGGATGCCAACCGCATCCACCACCGCGCGTGTCAGTTCAAGGTCAAAGCCCGACTTGGTGCCGTCCTTGTCCATCGAAGTCAGCAAAATCTCACCCGCGCCGCGCTCGTATACTTCCCGCGCCCACGCGACCGCATCTATGCCGGTCGGCGTACGGCCACCCGCGACGTATACCTCAAAGCCCGACGGTGTCTTGCCCGTTTTTC
Source organism: Clostridiales bacterium (assembly GCA_019421385.1). Lineage (GTDB taxonomy): Bacteria > Bacillota > Clostridia > Oscillospirales > Butyricicoccaceae > Agathobaculum. The sequence continues at coordinate 70,827 of JAHZFK010000009.1, read as the reverse complement.
GACCGTCAATCGCAACGACCACGCACTGGCTGCCGTATTTTTCCGCAGCGGCATCCACCAGACCCGGATTTTTCACCGCCGCCGAATTGACCGAAATCTTATCCGCGCCCGCGCGCAGGATATCACGAAAATCGTCCACTGTGCGGATGCCGCCGCCGACCGTGACCGGAACGAACACCTCGCGGCAGGTGCGGCGCACCACGTCTGCGATCGTGTCACGGCCGTCGCTTGTGGCAGTGATATCGAGGAAGACGATCTCGTCCGCGCCCTCCTGCGAATAGAATTTCGCCAGTTCCACCGGATCGCCCGCGTCACGCAGGCCAACGAAATTGACTCCCTTGACCACCCGGCCGTCCTTGACGTCCAGACAAGGGATAATGCGTTTGGCCAGCATCACTCGGCCTCCTTGATTGCAGCGGGCAAATCGAGCTTGCCCGTGTAAACCGCTTTGCCTGCAATGGCCGCGTCAATGCCCAGGCGCTTGAGCTGACGAATATCATCCAGCGTAGACACACCACCCGATGCAGCAATGCGGCAGGACACCGTTGCCCGCAACGCTGCAAGCTGGTCAAAATTCGGGCCGGCAAGCATACCATCCTTGTCGATATCGGTGAAAATAATCGTTTTCACGCCGTAAGATTCCATCCGCTCGGCAAACGAAATGTAATTCTCGCCGCTGTCGCCCAGCCAGCCGTCCGTGCGCACGGTTTCAGATTTCGCGTCGATGCCGACCGCAATTTTATCGCCGTATCTTTTGACCGCTTCTGCCACAAACTGCGGGTTGCGCACCGCCGCCGATCCTATGATGACGCGCTTGACACCAAGCGCCAGCACCGCCTCAACGTCCTGCATCGTGCGAACGCCACCGCCCAGCTCGACCGCCGCGCCGGTCTCACGGATGACCCGCTCGACCACATCATAATTGGCATGTGAGCCATCCTTCGCCGCGTCCAGATCGACCATATGGATCATAGTTGCGCCCGCGGCCATAAACTTGCGCGCAGTCTCGACCGCGTCCTCGGCTACCTTATGCACGGTATCGTAATCACCTTTTTTCAGGCGCACACACTGTCCGTCCTTCAAATCAATCGCCGGGATTACCTTCATTTGTCCACCTCCGTCAGTTTTGCAAAGTTTTGAAGCATACGAAGTCCTACTTTTCCGCTTTTCTCCGGATGAAACTGGCAGCCAAACAGATTGCCGCGCGCCACCATAGCGGGCACGCGCGCACCGTAATCGGTCACAGCGGCAAGATCGTCTTCTTGCGCAGGACACGCCATGAAGCTATGCACGAAGTACACATAGTCGCCGGTCTGGATACCCTCGGTCATCGCGTTGGGACGCACAATGTCCAGTGCGTTCCATCCGATTTGCGGCAGTTTAAGTTCGGTTCGGATACGCTCAATCCGGCCGGGCAGCAATCCAAGTCCCTTGCACAGCCGCACCTCGTCCGACTCCTCAAACAGCATCTGCATCCCAAGGCAAATGCCGAGAAACGGCTTTTCTTGCGCCGCACGCAGCACCGCATCGGTCAGTCCCGAAGCGTGCAGCGCGTCCATCGCATCCGGAAACGCACCCACGCCCGGCAAAATCACGCCGGAAGCGTCCTCGATGACCGCAGGCGTGTCCGCGACCTTGTTGTCATAGCCCAGAAAATCCAGCGTGTTATGCACGCTCATCAGATTGCCCGCGCCGTAATCTACAATTGCGATATACCCCATCACAGTACTCCCTTTGCACTTAAAACGCCGCCGCCTGTCACCGTGACCGCCTGCCGCAGCGCCCGCGCAAGCGCCTTGTACAGCGCTTCGGTGATATGATGCGCGTTATCGCCGTATTCGCATTTCAGATGCAGCGTCAGCCCGGCGTTTACGCTCAGCGCTCGCATGAACTCGACGGTCAAGCAAGTGTCATACTGCCCACACATCGGCTGCGGCATGGGTGCGTCGAACACCAGATAGGGGCGGCCTGAAATATCCAGCGCGCAGAAGCCAAGCGCTTCATCCATCGGCACAAATGCCTGCCCGAAGCGCGCAATACCAGCCTTATCGCCCAAACATTGGGCAAGTGCCTGTCCGAGCACAATACCGCAGTCCTCGACCGTGTGATGGCCGTCAACTTCCAAATCGCCCTTGCATTGGAGCGTCAGGCCGAACCCGCCATGCACGGCAAAGGAGTTCAGCATATGGTCAAAAAAGCCGATGCCGGTGTCGATCTTGCGTTCGCCGCCATCCAGATCGAGCGACAGCGTGATATCGGTTTCTTTGGTGCGGCGCTTTATCTCAGCCTTTCGCATCGTCTTTCACCTCCGCAAAGCGCACTGCGACCGAGTTGGCGTGCGCGTCCAAATGCTCGCTCTGTGCGAGGGCAATGATATCCTGCGCATAGCTTTCGAGCGCGTCGCGCGTGTACTCGATCACGCTGGTTTTCTTCAAAAACGTATCGGTCGAGAGCGGCGAGAAAAACCGCGCCGTCCCCGAGGTCGGCAGCACATGACAGGGGCCTGCCATGTAGTCACCGAGCGGCTCGGGCGCATACTGTCCGAGGAAAATCGCGCCCGCATTGTGCAAATACGGCAGCCACTCGCGCGGATTCGCCGTCACGACCTCCAGATGCTCAGGCGCGACCACATCCGCCATCTTACATGCGTCTTTCAAATCGTCAAACACGATCGCGCAGCCATAATTCGCCACACTCTCTTTGACGATATCCCAGCGCGGCAGTTCCCTTGCCTGACGCTCCATTTCGCAAGAAATCGCCTGCGCCTGCGCCATTGAGTCGGTCAGCAGCACAGCCGAAGCCAGACGGTCGTGTTCGGCCTGACTCAGCAAATCAGCCGCGACCCACGTCGGATTGGCCGTATGGTCGGCAATCACCAGCACCTCGGAGGGGCCTGCGATCATGTCGATATCCACCGTGCCGAAGGCCAGCTTTTTCGCCGCCGCGACAAAGGCGTTGCCCGGGCCGACGATTTTATCCACCTGCGGGATAAAGCCCGCGCCATAGGTCAGCGCGCCAATTGCCTGCACGCCGCCGATGGCGATAACGGTATCCACGCCCGCGATTTTCGCTGCGGCCAGCACTTCATTGGACAGATTTTCGGTCGGCGGAGTGACCATAATCAGCTCACCCACGCCCGCAACCTTAGCCGGTATCGCATTCATCAGCACGCTTGACGGATAAGCCGCCGTGCCGCCCGGCACATACAGGCCGACGCGCGCAAGTCCGCGCACAGTCTGACCGAGCACTTCACCCTCGCTGCGCTTCCATTCCCACGACTTGGCGAGCATCTGCTCATGATAATCGCGGATATTGGCCGCGGCTTTCTCGAGTGCAGTAATCAGCGCAGGCGAACAAGCAGCATAAGCCGCGTCGAGCTGTGCGGGCTCGATGATGTACGGCTCGCTTTTATCGAATTTCTTCGCGTATTCACAGACCGCCTCCCAGCCGCGCGCTTGCACATCGTCCATAATGGCGCGGACGGTCTGTTCGATATCCCCACGCGCACCCGCCGCACGCGCTTTCATCTCGCGGATGACGGTCTGCTCGGCCTGTCCGTCCGCGAGCACGGTTTTCAAAAACATATTATCCCTCCAAACCGCTTTCCAGATCGGAAATCACCTGTTGGATGGCGGCTTTCTTCATCTTCGCGCTTGCCAAATTGACGATCACACGCGCGGAAATGGGCGCGACATCCTCGATGACCTCAAGACCGTTTTCCTTGAGCGTTGTGCCTGTCTCCACGATATCCACGATCGCGTCCGCGAGCTCCAGCAGCGGCGCCAGTTCGACCGATCCTTCGATCTTGATCGTCTCCACGTCCATGTTCTTTTTATTAAAGAACGCTTTTGTTACCGCCGGATACTTGGTCGCAATGACCGGCGTTTTGTAGCCGCCGTACACGTCCTTGCCCTTTTTGGTGGCCAGCGCAAAACGGCACTTGCCGAAGCCCAGATCGACCATCTCGTAAAAGCCGCCTCCTTTTTCCATGATCGTGTCCTTGCCGACTACGCCCATATCGCATACGCCATGCTCAACGTAGGTAATAACGTCTGCCGCTTTCGCCAGCACGATCTCCACACCCGCATCCGGCAGGGTGAAAATCAGCTTACGAGAACCGGCTTCCAGCTCGGAAATGTCATAGCCCGCCGTTTTGAGCAGCGAAAGCGTTTTCTTTTCCAGACGCCCTTTGGTCAGTGCAATGCGCACGGTATCGCGGCGGGTTGCCGCCTCGGGACGCGCCGCACCCTGCAAACTGTCCGCAATGCGCTCCACGTCGATACCGAAACCGCCCGCCGGCAGATCCTTGCCGAATTTCGCACACAGCGCATTATACCGTCCGCCCGACAAAATCGCCGCGCCCGCGCCGCCGATATAGCCGCGGAACATCACGCCGGTATAATAATCCATCTCGTGCACCAGACCGAGGTCGATCATGATACGGCTGCCGTAACCCGCTGCATCGAGCGCTTGATACAGCCGACGCAGATAGGACACCGCGCCCAGCACACGCACATTGCCGGTCAGCGCCTCCACCTGATCGAGCACCTCCACGCCGCCGAACAGCTGCGGCATGGCTCCGAGCGCCTTGGCAGCGGGCCGCTCACCGTAAGGCGCCAGTGCGTCGCCCAAGGCTGCAAAGGACTTGTTTTCAATCAAACGGCGGATGCTCTCTGCCGTCTGTGCGTCCACGCCCAGCTCTTCAATCAACGCCTTGTAGATCTCGGCATGGCCGAGTTCAATGCGGAAATTGTCCACACCCGTACCGGTCAGCGCACCGAAAGCCGCCGACAGGATATCCTGATCCGCTGCAAGGCCGTCCGCACCGATCAGCTCCGCACCAACCTGCAAGAATTCACCCTTGTGCCCGTGTCCGCCCACCACCGAGCGGAACACCTTTTGACTGTAATACAGCCGCACAGGCAGCGCCGCGTCGTCCAGACGGGTCGCCGCAATGCGGGCAATCGGCGTAGTATTATCCGGACGCGCAACACAGATACGTCCCGAACGGTCGATGATTTTGAGCATATTCTCCTGATCGAGTTCAGGGTTTGCCTGCGCAAACACATCAAAATACTCGACCGCAGGCGTAATGATCTCACTATATCCGCACCCCTCCAGCGCTGTGCGCACCGCGCGCTCGGTCTGCCGCAGCGCGCGGCAGGACGCGAACAGCAGATCGCGCGTACCCTCAGGGGTAGAAATCCGAAAACGGTTCATGGCCGCAAAACTCCTTTATCGCTTTATCACGTTAAAATAATACCATACCTATATCCCACCTGTCAACCCCTGTTTTTACGGATGACCATATCGCGGTAGGTCGCGCCGTCCTGCACGACAGTAAGTCGCCCAGCCGCTCCCAGTGCGCGGACACGGGAAAAAATCAGCATATCACTGACCCGGTTTCCCGTTTCCAAATCAAGTTTGCCAAGCGCGCGGCCAACGGTCAGTGCAGCTCTGCTTTTTTCCTCCGGCACACAGGACAAGATGATCTCATCATAATAATCTTCGGAAACCGACTGCACTTTGCCGTCCACCATCGTGCGCAGCGGCGCATTTTCCTCCTGCATACGCTTCCACTCGGTCAAGAGGGCGGCTTGTTCGGTTTCGGTCAGCTGACGGCGGCGCTTGTAGAAATAAGGGGCAATATCGGGAGGCATCTCACCCACTGTTGAAAAATAGGCCATGCCTGCGCGCGGCGATTGCTCGACTCGTTTCTGCAAACCACGCTGCTCGATCCGCGCTGCATACCGACGCAACAGAGATTGCGGCAACAGACGCAGCAATGTATTCATGGCGCGGCTGTCCGTAATTACACCGACCGCAGATGCGCGGCGCACCCGCTGGTTTGCCAAGGCGACCTCCCGCGCCGGAATCCATCCAACCTCAGCCGCCCAAACCGGAATATGCTTTTGATACAGGCGGCTGACCACATACCGCAGACCGCACTGCTCAAGCGCATTGCCGCCCGCATACCAGATGACCGCCTCATCGACCTTATCCAATCGGTCTATCGCATCCCAGTGCCGTGCCTGATACGCTGTCTGCCACGCCCCATCCAACTCGGGATCGCCGCGCCAAGGCGTCAATATGTCCGCACGCGCGGCGCGGTCGGTCACGTCCCGGATATCGCCTTGTGAGTAATCGTCCGAAAGCGCAAGGATATGCTCTGCATCCATCTCTGCATCGAGCGATCTGCATACCTCTGCCAAGCATCCCTTGGCGCTGTCCCCGAAGCAAATCCAGTACAAGTTCACGCACCTCCACTGTAACGCTCAACCAGTTCGGTGACCTTGTCCAGAAAACTCTCCTCGCCCATGGTATTGAGTTTCCAAAACACTGCCTGACTGCCGCCCGAAGTGATCGCTGTCAAAAACAGGTGGTTCCCCTGCCCGGCCAACGTCAGGTTCAGGCTCACGCGATTGCTGCCTGCCCAACTATATCGTTCGAACACGCGCACCGCAACACGCACGCCATCCGCTGTCCAGTCGCTGCCGTCCTCATAAGAAGCCGATGCACTGCCGTTCATGATGCCGTCAAACAGATAGTCCAGAAATGCGTCAAAATCGCCGTTCAAGTGCTTTTCGTATTTTGCCATGCAGGTCCCTCCTTTTTCTCCATGCTGATTATGCAAACAGTGAAATCTGTGTCGTCTTAGGCATTGAACCAAGCGCGCCGATCTGATCGAGCAGTTCCACAACCGCCTTGGACGCCTTGGGGCAGCGCACGGTCAGTTCTTCCGCTGAGAGGAATTTGCCGTTTTTGCGCTCTTCTACGATGTTCTGCGCCGCCTGCTCGCCGATGCCGGGCATCGAAGTAAACGGCGGAATCAGTCCGTTTTCGGTTACCAAAAAGGTCGTCGCATCCGATGTGTAAATATCCATCGGTTCAAAGACAAAGCCACGGCGATAAAACTCGTGACAAACCTCGAGCGTGGTGGACATTTCCTTTTCCGCTGCGGTGATGGTCTTTTCCTTTTCCTTGACCGCCAGCTCGCGCAGCTTATCCTGCACAACCTTGTCTCCCTTAATCATGCAAGACGCGTCAAAGCCCTTGGCGCGCACCGAAAAGTACGCCGAATAGAACGCAAGCGGCCGGTGCACCTTAAACCACGCGATACGGAACGCCATCATGACATACGCCACCGCGTGCGCCTTGGGGAACATGTACTTGATCTTCTTGCACGAATCAATATACCAGTCGGGCACGTTCTGCTCGCGCATCGCGCCCTCCATCTCCTCGGTCAGACCCTTGCCTTTACGGACAGATTCCATCGTCTTAAACGACAGCTTGGGCTGCACGCCCTGCAAAATCAGATAGTTCATGATATCGTCACGGCAGCAGATACAACCCGACAGCGGAATACCCTTGCGCACCAGTTCAGCCGCGTTACCCAGCCATACGTCCGTGCCATGCGACAGACCGGAAATCGAAACCAGTTCTGCAAACGTGGAAGGGTGCGTCTCCTTGACCATGCCGCGCACGAACTTGGTGCCAAACTCCGGCACTGCCAGACAGCCGAGATCACCCAGAATCGGATCGGTGTCCGGATTTTCGCCCGTATACTTCAGCGCCTTGCACGAATGGAACAGGCTCATGGTGTCCGGGTCGTCGAGCGGGATCTCCTGCGCGTTGACACCGGTCAGGTTCTCCAGATGCTTGATCATGGTCGGATCATCGTGTCCCAGCTCGTCGAGCTTCAAAAGGTTCGCGTCGATCGAGTGATATTCGAAATGGGTGGTGATGATTTCCGATTCCGGGTCATCCGCTGGGTGCTGCACCGGACAAACGTCGTAAATCTCAATTTCCTTCGGCACGACAACGACGCCGCCCGGGTGCTGTCCCGAGGTGCGGCGCACGCCCGTACAGCCTGCCGCAAGGCGGTTTTCCTCCGCGCGCGAACACTCGATGCCGCGCTCGTCCATGTACTTTTTGACATAGCCGTAGGCGGTTTTTTCCGCGACCGTGCCAATTGTGCCAGCACGGAACACATGGTCGTGCCCGAAAATCTCGCCCGTGTAATAATGAATGCGCGACTGATATTCGCCCGCAAAGTTCAGGTCGATATCGGGTACCTTATCGCCCTCAAAGCCGAGAAAGGTCTCAAACGGAATATTAAACCCCTGCTTGGTCAGCGGCTTACCGCAATTCGGACAAATTTTATCCGGCAGGTCAACGCCGCAGGAATATTCCTCGTGCCACTCGACATATTTATCATCCGGACACAGATAATGCGGTGCGAGCGAGTTTACCTCGGTGATATCCGACATAAACGCCGCTAGCGACGAGCCGACCGAACCACGCGAACCGACCAGATAACCGTCCGCCAGCGACTTGGTCACCAGCTTTTGCGCGATGATGTACATAACCGCGTAACCGTTGCCGATGATGGAATTCAGCTCCCGGTCAAGCCGCGCCTGCACCATTTCCGGCAGCGGATCGCCGTAAATGCGCTTGGCCTTTTCATAGCACATGTTACGCAGATCGTCCTCACAGCCGTCGATGTGCGGCGGATAGTTTTCACGCGGCACAGGGCGGATCACGTCGCACAAATCCGCAATCATATTGGTGTTCTTGACCACGACCTCATACGCGCGATCTTCGCCGAGATAGGAAAATTCCTTGAGCATCTCATCGGTCGACTTGAAGTACAGCGGCGCTTGATTGTCCGCGTCACCGAAGCCCTGCCCTGCCATCAGAATGCGGCGGAAGGCTTCGTCCTCCGGCTCGAGGAAATGCACGTCTCCAGTCGCGCAGCAGGGCTTCCCTAATTCGTCTGCCAGCCGCAGAATATCCCGATTCCAGTCGCGCAGCTGCTCGTCATCCTTTGCCATGCCTTTGGCGACCATAAACTGGTTGTTGCCAATCGGCTGGATTTCAAGATAGTCGTAGAAGGACGCGAGCCGTTTCAGCTCGTCCCACTCCGCGCCATTGGTCAGTGCGCGGAACACCTCGCCCGCCTCACACGCCGAACCGAAAATCAGTCCCTCGCGGTGGCGAATGAGTTCGCTGCGTGGCATGATCGGGCGTTTGTTGTAATATTCCAGAAAGCTCTTGGAGATCAGCTGATACAGATTGCGCAGTCCCGCCTGATTCTTCACCAGAATGATAAAGTGATAGCGCGGCAGGTTCTTCAGCTTGTTTTTGCGGTCAGTCGTTGCGGCAAGAACCGGATTGATATCCGCTGTGGTCACCGCATGTAGTTCATCTTTCAGCCGCGCGAGCAGCTTTACAAAGATGCGCCCCAGCACAGCCGCATCCTCGCTCGCGCGGTGATGCTCGAACGGGCCGACCGCCAGTTCCTTTGCCAAAATATTCAGCTTGAACTTATGCAGATGCGGCAGCATCAAGCGGCTCATTTCCAGCGTGTCTATGGCGGTAAAGTCCCGCTCGATCTCCAGCCGCTTGCAAGCCGTGCGCAAAAAGCCCATATCAAAGCCTGCATTATGTGCGACGAGCGGATATTTTCCCTCTCCCGCCCACGCAAGAAATTTCGGCACGGCTTCGGCAAGCTCCGGCGCTTCGGCCACGGTTTCATCCGAAATGCCGGTCAGCTTGGTAATTTCCTCGGGAATGGGCTTATGCGGGTTAACGTAGGTCTGGAAGCTGTCCTGAATCGCGCCGTCCACGATGCGTACCGCCGCGATCTCGGTGATTTCCTCATTGGCAGGATTCAGTCCGGTCGTCTCAAGGTCAAAAACGATAAATGTACCGGTCAGCGGCTCGGTCGACTTGCCGCGCACGACCGAAAGCGTATCCTCATCGTTGATGTAATACGCTTCGATGCCGTAAATGATCTTCATATCTCCGATGATGCTTTTCTGCTTACCCTCCTGCGCGTGCAGCGCTTCGGGGAACGCCTGCGCTACGCCGTGGTCAGTGATCGCCATCGCGCGGTGTCCCCACTGCGCTGCACGGCACAGCAGCGCCGCGGTCGAGGTCATGCCGTCCATTGCGCTCATGTTGGTGTGCAGGTGCAGCTCGACGCGCTTCATCCCCTCGGCCTTATCCTGCCGCACAGGCTTTTTCGCCTTGACAATGCCGGTCGGCTCCAACACCATCTCTTTGGCATAGGAATCGTACACCATTTTGCCCTGCACCGTGCAGTACAGGCCGTTTTTGATTTTGGAAGCGGTGTCGCCCGCCTTATCCGCGGCAAGGAACTTGGAAACGCGCACGGAATTCGTGCGATCGGTCATGTCAAAGGCGATCTTGACATAATCCTTGCCGGTTTTCTTGCTGTGGATATCCTTGTTGTCGGTGAAGAAAACCTCACCCTGAATGGTAACCATATCATATGCCGCAATTGCTTCGTTGACCGAGATGATCGGGTCTTGTATGAGCTTGCCAAAAATCAAATCATCCTCACGAACCTTTTCGGTGCGCGGACGCTGATAGCCGGTATGCTCCTGTTTCGGTGCAGGACGCGGCTTTTTCGGTTTCGGCTCCGCGGGTGCTTCTGCCGCCGCCTGCTCAATCGCCTTTTGCAATATCTCTTCACGCGGCGGCGCATCGGAGGCCGGCACAAAGTCGCACACCTCGCACCGCACGGCACGCACCGGGCAGGGCGCGCCCAACTCGCGCAGCATACGCGCCTCAAGTTGGCGCAGGGCGTTCGAGAAATGCCGCTCACTGACCTCATCCATCGGGATTTCGAGCGCGCCATCCGCATAGCGCCATTTACCACAATCGAGCAGGCCACGCGCGGACGGCATGTGGTACGCCATATTCTCATACAGGGTGCGGATGTAATCCTCGCTCGGGCCATCCGGCATCGTATAACGCGGCTCGATACATACGCGGTTCAGGCCATACTGCTTCGCGATCTGCTTTTCCGCTTTGGCAAGCGTTTTGCGGCTGACGACCTGCTTCAGGTCGAGTTCTACCACCATTGCCGTGTTATTATCCCCAAATGCGAGAGAACGCACCTCGCCTGAGGCGAGGTGCTGTTCTTCCGCAAGCAATTTACAGTTTTGAAATAAGTCTATCAGTTTGCCAGCCAATTTGACCGTTCCTCCGGATTATGCTTCGAAATGCTCTATCATGTCCATCAGCTCGTCCACCAGCTGCTCCTGCGGCACCTTTTTGAGAATCTCCCCCTTGCGGAAGATCAAACCAACGCCGTCGCCGCCTGCGATACCGAGATCAGCCTCACGCGCCTCCCCCGGCCCGTTGACCGCGCAGCCCATCACAGCCACCTTGAGCTTTTTGCCGTGGATATTCATACAGCGCTGCTCGACCTCCTTGGCAATGCCGATCAAGTCGATGCGGGTGCGCCCGCAGGTCGGACAGGAAACGACGTTGATGCCTTCCTCCGCGCGACCGACTGCCTTCAAAATCGCCTTTGCCGCATAAATCTCCTTGACCGGATCGTCCGTTAAGGAAACGCGGATGGTGTCGCCCACGCCGAGCGCAAGCAGGCCGCCAATGCCAGCCGCAGACTTGATCGTGCCCATGTACTCGGTGCCCGCCTCGGTCACGCCGAGGTGCAGCGGATAGTTCGTCTTTTCGTTCGCCAGCAGATACGCCTGCATGGTGTACGGCACGGAGGACGACTTGATCGAAATGCAGATATCGTCAAACCCGCAATCATTGAGCAGACCAACGTGATACAGCGCGGATTCCACCATTGCCTCTGGCGTCGGGCCGCCGAACTTTTCGAGGATATGCTTTTCCACCGAACCCGAGTTGACGCCGATGCGGATCGGGATCTTGCGCTCCTTCGCCGCCTGCACGACCGCATGTACACGATCCGCCCCGCCGATGTTGCCGGGGTTGAGCCGGATTTTATCCACGCCCGCCTCAATCGAGGCGAGCGCAAGCCGGTAATCAAAATGGATATCCGCTACAACAGGAATCGGCGAGTTCGCGCAGATTTCTTTGAGCGCTTCCGCCGCCTGTGCATCCGGCACGGCGCAGCGCACGATATCGCAGCCCGCTTCCGCGAGCGCACGAATCTGCTCCAGCGTCGCTTTTGCATCGCGCGTGTCCGTGTTGGTCATGGACTGCACCGCGATCGGTGCGCCGCCGCCAACCGGTGCATCCCGCACCAGTATCTGCTTGGTCTGTTTCACGTTCCTGTACCTCCCATGATGATGCGTAAAATATCCTGTCCTGTCACATAAACCATCAGCGCCAGCAGCAACGCCAGTCCCGCCGCATGAATATATCCTTCATACTTGGGCGGCACCGGCTTGCGGCGCACCGCTTCGATGAAAAGGAACAGCAGCCGTCCGCCATCCAGTGCGGGCAGCGGCAGCAGATTCATCACACCCAGATTGATCGAAATAAACGCGACCAGCTGGAAGAAGGAGATCATGCTGTATTTCGCGGTGTCCGCCATGACCTCGGCCACGCCCACCGGCCCGGACAGCTGATCGACGCCGACCTGTCCGGTCACCAACATGCCAAGGCTCGCCCAAACCATGCGCGCATAGCTGACCGAAGTGCGTACCGCCATGCTCAAACGCAAGCCGATGCTGTTCGGCTGCTCAGCGAAGGTCAGACCGATCATCTTGCGGCCGTCTCCCGCATCAATCGTCGCTTCCAGCTTGACAGCAGGCAGCGTGATCTTCTCTCCCTCCCGGCGCACCACAACCTCATAGGTCGTATCCTCGCCGCGTGCGAGTGCGACCTCAAAATCGCTGCGGAGCAGGATGTCGTATCCATCCACCTCAAGAATCTCGTCCCCGGCCTGCAAACCGCCTTCCGCCGCAGCCGTACTCGCCGGGTCAACCGAGGCAAGCGTTGCCACGATATAGCCGCCATCCGGGCCGTTGGGCCGCATGACTGCCAGCACGATCAGAAAACCGACGAGGAAATTCATCAGCGCCCCCGCGGCGACGATCAGCATACGGCGCGGCAGGCTTGCCTTACCGAATGCATGCTCGTTTTCGCTTTCGCTGTCCTCGCCTTCCATCACGCAAGCGCCGCCGAACGGCAAAAGCTTCAAACAATACATCGTGCCGTGATACTGCTTTTTCAGCAGCGTTGGCCCCATACCGATCCAAAACTCATTGACTTGTACCCCGCCGCGCTTGGCCGTGATAAAATGCCCGAACTCATGCACAATAACCAGCATACCAAACGCCAGAATGGCAAGTATGATTTGCAGCAAAACACTTCTCCTCTCACAGGGTAAAATTAAATCTGCTTTATGACAATACGATCTCCCGTGCCGCACGGTCAGCCGCGAGCACATCATCGAGCGTCACGCTGCTGCGGTACGCGATCGCATCCAGTGCCTGCGCCACCCGCTCGGCAATCTCCGTAAACCCGATGCGGCCTTCCAGAAACAAACCGACCGCCGCTTCGTTGGCGCCGTTGAGCACCGCACCGCGATCACCCTTGCGTGCCGCCGCCTGACGCGCAAGGTTCAGCGCCGGGAATGCTTCGTAATCCGGTGCATAGAACGTCAGCTTCGCCGCTTCCGCCAGCGACAAACGCGGCACCTTGCAAGGTACGCGCGCGGGATAGGTCAGCGCATACTGAATCGGCAGCCGCATATCGGGCAGGCCAAGCTGCGCGATCATCGCGCCGTCAGCAAATTCGACCGCGGAATGCACGATGCTTTCCCGATGGATGACGATTTCGATATCCTCGGGCGGCATGTCGTACAGCCACATGGCCTCGATCAGTTCCAATCCCTTGTTCATCATGGTTGCCGAGTCGATTGTGATTTTCGCGCCCATCGACCAGTTGGGGTGCGCGAGCGCCTGTTCGCGCGTGACCGACCGCATTTCCGCAGCCGTTTTCCCAAAGAACGGGCCACCTGACGCAGTCAGAATGATTTTGGCAAGCGGATTGCCGTGCGCGGCCTGCGCGCACTGAAAAATCGCCGAATGCTCGGAATCGACCGGCAGGATTTTCACGCCCTTTTCCCGCGCCGCGCGCATGACCAATTCGCCTGCGCACACAAGCGTCTCCTTGTTCGCCAGCGCGATATCCTTGCCCGCGTCAATGGCTGCCAGCGTCGGCAGCAAACCGACCATACCGACCACTGCGGTCACAACGATATCCGCACCGCTCTCTGCCGCGCAAGCGGTCAGTCCGTCCATGCCGCTCAGCACACGGATATCCGTATCCGCAAGCTTGACCTTGAGGTCGCGCGCCGCCGCTTCGTCAAACGCACACACCATCTTCGGATGCAGTGCACGCGCCTGCTCTTCGAGTAAGTTTATGCGCCGGTTTGTCGTCAATGCGACAACTTCGGCATCAATCGAGGGCAAAATATCGACCGTTTGCGTACCGATCGACCCGGTCGACCCTAAAATCGCAATTTTCTTCATAAAACACACCTTTACCAAAGAATCCGGAACAGGATCTCTGCAAACGGCGCAACAAACAGCACGCTGTCAAAGCGGTCGAGCACGCCGCCGTGTCCCGGAAAAATATGGCCATAATCCTTGATGCCGGTCTGCCGCTTGATGACCGAGAAGGACAAGTCGCCGATCTCACCCAGCACAGCGCCCACGCCGCCCAGTACAGCGGCTGCCCACAGCGGCATCTCCAGGCCAAGCGTTGCATTCAGCAGCAGCGCAAAAAGCAGCACCAACACTGCTCCACCGATTACGCCGCCGACTGCACCTTCCACGGTTTTTTTCGGGCTGACGACCGGTGCAAGCTTATGCTTGCCGAACAACATGCCGGCAAACAGCGCGCAGGTATCCGCGCCCCACGCCGCCAGCAGCGGCAGGAGTACGATGAACTGTCCTGCGCGCAGGTTGGTTTCCCCAATGGGCGGCAGAAAATCCATCTGATAGATGCGCAGCAGGCTGAGCATGAGATACGGCACCAGCAGCGCGCCGAAAAAGCCCCAGGAAACCTGAGCGGCGTTCATGCGTTCGTGGAACCGCAGCTCGATGGCAAACGAACCAATCAGCAGCACGAAAATCAGACCCTGCACCACATCCTGCAAATCGAGCGGCAAAATATCAAAATGCCCGATGGCCAGCCCCAGCGAAACCAGCAGGCACAGCAGCAGCTCCAGCCGGTTATGCACCAGTTTGGTAGAACCCAGCACTTCATACGTCGCCAGCACACATAGCGCAGCGATTGCCAGCTCCAAAATGATCGACGGAAATACATACAACGCCAGCAAAACCGCAATAAAGCCGACCACGCCGAACAATACTCTTGCTTTCATAGCATTACACCTCGCTCCGTCCGTTTATACGCCGCCAAACCGGCGATTGCGCTTGTTAAACGCATCAATCGCCGCATCCATATCGGCGGTCTTGAAGTCCGGCCACAACACATCGGTAAAATAATACTCTGCATAGGCCGACTGCCATAACAGGAAATTCGAGGTGCGGATTTCGCCAGACGGACGAATGATCAGATCCGGGTCCGGCATGTGCGCCGTGTACAAGTGCGCGCCGATCGTCTCCTCGGTGATGTCCTCGGGTGCAAGCGCACCGCTTTTCACCTGCTCCGCAATGGCACGCACCGCGTTCTTGATCTCGTCCCGTCCACCGTAGTTGATGCACAGGGAAGCGGTCGCGGCATCCGGCCCCAGCCGATCGGCAATCTCATCCACCTCGCGGATCTGCGCGCGGATATCCTCGGGCAGCGGCGTCAAATCTCCCAGTACACGCACCGCAACCCCACGCTGGAACATGGTTTCCGCCGCCTCTTTCAGGTAAGCACGGAACAGGTTCATCAGCGCGTTTACCTCTTCCTGCGGCCGCTTCCAGTTTTCGGTCGAGAATGCATAGACCGTAAAATACTGTACGCCAATGTCCTTGCAGTAAGTCGCAATCGTGCGGAAGGTTTCCGCGCCGACCTTGTGCCCAGCCTGCCGCGGCAGGCCGCGCTTTTTGGCCCAACGGCCGTTGCCGTCCATAATGACCGCAATATGGCGCGGCACCGGACGGTTTTCCGCCACAACTACTTTCTTTTTCCGTCTAAACAGACCCACAATACTTCCCCCATGCAAAGGGGCGGCGAACCCGCCGCCCCCCATTTTTTAAACTTCCGCCAATTCCTTGGACTTCTTCGCGACCATTGCGTCAATCTCCTTGACGTACTTATCGGTCAGCTTCTGCATCTTCTCTTCGCCCTCGTGCAGCTCGTCCTCGGTCATTTCGCTCTTTTTCTGCGCAGCCTTGAACTTGTCAATCGCATCACGGCGAATGTTGCGCAGCGCAACCTTGGCTTCCTCGCCCGTCTTGGACACGCCCTTGATCAGTTCCTTACGGCGCTCCTCAGTCAGCGGCGGGAAATTCAAGCGAATCTGCTTGCCGTCGTTCTGCGGATTGATGCCCAGATCGGAAACCTGAATCGCCTTTTCGATCGCCTTGAGGATCGAGCCGTCCCACGGCTGGATCGCAAGCGAACGCGGATCGGGCGTGGAGATCGCGGCAACCTGATTGAGCGGCGTCGGTGCACCGTAATACTCGACCGTGATCTTGTCCAGAACGGCAGGGTTTGCGCGGCCTGCGCGCACTGCCGCCAGTTCCTTGGCGAGCACGTCGAGCGTTTTCTTCATCTTGTCTTCATAAGCGTTCAGCTGAGCCTTCATGATTTGTCCTCCTCTACGATCGTGCCGATCTTTTCACCATTGACCGCACGATAAATATTTTCCGGATCGGAAAGCGCGAATACCAAAATCGGAATGTGGTTATCCATGGAAAGCGAAGTCGCCGTCGTATCCATCACGCCGAGGCCCTGATTGAGCACATCCATATAGGTCAAACGGTCATATTTCTTTGCATCCGGATTCTTTGCCGGGTCGGAATCATATACGCCGTCCACATTCTTAGCCAGCAGAATCACTTCCGCACCGATCTCCGCTGCACGCAGCACCGCCGCCGTATCGGTCGAGAAGAACGGGTTGCCCGTGCCGCAGCCGAAAATGACCACGCGGCCCTTTTCCAGATGGCGCGTCGCACGCTGCCGGATATACGGCTCGGCAATGCGGTTCATCTCGATTGCCGTCTGCACGCGCACCGGTACATCGCGCTGCTCGAGCGCATCGGCCAGTGCCAGCGCGTTGATCGTGGTCGCCAGCATACCCATATGGTCGGCGCGGGTGCGCTCCATCTTGCCGCCGCCGTCCTTGACGCCGCGCCAGAAGTTGCCGCCGCCGACGACAATGCCGATCTCACAGCCCTGCTCGTTGCATTTTTTGATCACATCACATACCGGACCGATCACGTCAAAGTTCAATCCGAAATGCTTATCGCCCGCAAGCGCCTCGCCGCTGATTTTGATCAGCACACGTTTATATCTTTGTGTTTCCATGCTCCACACTCCTTGCTTCATTTTCCCGTATTCTATTCTACCCTATAACCGCTTATTTTGCAAAGGGTTTCGCTATGGATTTTACAATTTATGCACAACTGTCCTTCGTATGCCGCAGGTATGCACCGTCACTTACCCACACTCGCCCAGATGCCAAAAAATCCCGCTCCGTTTGGAGCGGGATTTCTTATGGTTGTCAATCTGGCAACTTACTTCTTGAGAACGACTTCGCCGCCCAGACCGGTGTGTGCGGTGATGTACTCACGGCCCATCTTGGCGTACTCGAACGGATTTGCCTTAGCCGGGTCCTGCTCTGCCTCAACCATGATCCAGCCGGTGTAACCAGCCTTATCGAGCAGATCGAACACCTTGTCGAACTCTACGCAGCCGTCCGGATCGCCAGGAACGGTGAACGCGCCAGCGCGAACCGCGTCGAGGAAGGACCAGTGCTCTGCACGAGCCTTCTCCACCAGCGGCATACGCATGTTCTTGAGATGTACATGGCCGACACGGTCAGCAAACTTCTCAAGCATCTTGACCGGATCCTCACCAGCGAAAGTGAAGTGGCCAGTGTCGAAGCACAGGAACACGTACTTGGGATCAGTGTTCTCCATCAGGCGGGTGGTCTCCTCCACCGTCTGGCACACGGTGCCCATGTGATGATGGAAGCAGGTGCGGATGCCGTACTTCTCCATGGACAGCTTACCCAGCTTGTTCAGGCCCTCGGTGAAGCGGGTCCATTCCTCATCGGTCAGCACGCGCTTGTTCTCCATGTCGAGAACCGGGGTGTCGAGCTGACCCTGAATGGAGCCGGACTGCTCGGATACGTTGATCGCGGTAGCGCCAACATAGGAGAGGTAATCCAGTTCCTTGATGAACTCTGCCTCAACCTCTTCGTACGGCTTGTCAACCAGGAAAGAGGAGAACCACTTGGATGCGATGGTCATGTTGCGCACGTCGAGCATGTGCTTGAGGACTTCCTTATCCTCCGGATACTTGTGGCCGACTTCGCAGCCGTCAAAGCCCGCGAGCTTCATCTCGGAAATGCACTGCTGGAACGTATTCTCATCGCCCAGATCCCACATATCGTCATTGGACCAGCCGATCGGGCAGATGCCCAGCTTTACTTTCTTCGGATCTAACATATGTTATTCCCTCCATTTTCGTCTCTCATACGCATGTTTCCACATGCGCCATTTCTATCCTTATTGTACTCAACAATATACCAAAAGTCAAACGCATTTTTGCACAGAAATACCCTGTGCAAAAAACTTTTTCGACAAATTGCACAGTGACGCCGTGCGCGGGCACGCAACATCCTGCCTTCCCGCCTTTTGACCTTGTTAAATGCGCGCTACCCCCGAGTCGCGCGCCGCCTGTGCGACTGCGTCTGCGACCGCGCGGATGACCTTCTTGTCAAACGCCATCGGCATAATATATTCGGGTGTCAGCTCCTCGTCCGATACGCAATAGGCAATCGCCTTAGCGGCGGCAAGCTTCATCTCCTCGTTGATATCGCTCGCGCGCACATCCAGTGCACCGCGGAAAATACCCGGGAATGCAAGCACGTTGTTGATCTGGTTCGGGTAGTCCGAACGGCCTGTGCCAACGACCGCCGCGCCGCCCTTTTTGGCGTCCTCCGGCCAGATCTCGGGCACCGGATTTGCCATCGCAAACACCATCGGATTTTCCGCCATGGTGGCAACCATTTCGCTGGTCAGCACCTGCGGCGCCGACATGCCGAAGAACACATCCGCACCCTTGATGGCATCCGCCAGCGTACCGGTCATATGGCTGCGGTTGGTCACGCGCGCCATCTCGGCCTGTGCGGGATTGAGCCGCTCGTCTCCCTCACAGACAATGCCGAAGCGCTCGACCATGGTCACATCTCGGATGCCGAGGAACATCAGGAACTTGGTCACTGCGATCGCAGCCGCGCCGCAGCCGTTGACAACCATCTTGATATCCTCTACCTTGCGGCCGGTCAATCGGCAGGCGTTGATCAGCGCCGCACCGCAGCAAACCGCCGTGCCGTGCTGGTCATCATGGAACACCGGAATATCGCAGACTTCCTTGAGCTTGCGCTCGATCTCAAAGCAGCGCGGCGCCGCGATATCCTCCAGATTGATACCGCCGAACGAACCGGAAATCAGCTGAATGGTGCGTACGATTTCGTCCACATCCTTGCTCTTGACGCAAAGCGGGAAGGCATCCACGTCCGCAAACGCCTTGAACAGCGCGCACTTGCCCTCCATAACCGGCATACCGGCCTCCGGGCCAATGTCGCCCAGACCCAGCACCGCCGTACCATCCGTAATGACAGCGACCAGATTATGGCGGCGGGTATAGGTGTAGCTCAGAGACGGATCATCCTTGATTTTCAGACACGGCTCGGCAACGCCGGGCGTATAAGCAATCGAAAGATCCTCCTTGCTGTTGACCTCGCAGCGTGCAATGACCTCGATCTTGCCGCCCCACTGCTCATGCGCCTTGAGGGCGCGCTCTTTCAAATCCATATTGTTTCCTCCATCGGCTTACAGCACAAATTTTGTTAGTGTAATTTTACCGCAAAATCCCGTTTCTGCATAGGGGCAGAATGGACAAACCCACAACACAAAACAGGCGCGCTGCCGATTGCAGCGCGCCTGCTATTCGTTTTGGATTACTTGCGGGAGATTGCCTTCTTGGTAGCCTCAACGATGTGAGCCGCCGTCAGGCCGTATTCCTCACGCAGGAAGCTCTCCGCGCCAACCTGACCGAAGCGATCCTCAACGCCGACCATCTCCATCGGAACCGGGCAGTTCTGGATGACAACGTTGGCGATCGCAGAACCAAGGCCGCACTTGACCTGATGGTTCTCTGCGGTTACGATTGCGCCGCACTCCTTAGCAGAGTCGAGGATGAGCTGCTCGTCCAGCGGCTTCCATGTGAACATGTCGATCACCTTTGCGGAAATGCCCTCGGCAGCCAGCTGCTCCTGCGCCTTGAGCGCCTCGTCTACCATGATGCCGGAAGCGATGATGGCAACGTCCTTGCCTTCCTTCAGGGTGACGCCCTTGCCGATCTCGAAGTCCGAGCCATCGCCGTAAACGGTGGTGAAGGTCTTGCGGATCATACGCATGTAAGAGAACTTGCCGGATTCGGCCAGCTTCTTGGTCAGGCAATTGATCTGCGCATAGTCGACCGGATCGACAACAACTGCATCCGGAATGGACATGTACAGTGCGCAATCCTCAAACGGCATATGGGTGCCGCCATTGTAAGCCGCGCAAACGCCGGGGTCAGAACCGACGATATGTACCGGCAGCTTGGCATAAGCTGCGCTCATGAACGCCTGATCGAATGCACGGCGGGAAGCGAAGCAGCCGAAAGAGTGCACAAATACCGTCTTGCCGGTTGCGCACAGGCCAGCGGAAACGCCGACAGCGTTGGCTTCCGCGATACCAGCGTTGATGGTGCGCTCCGGATATGCCTTCGCCAGCTTGCCGGTGTTGATGCAGTTCTCGAGGTCGCAGTCAACATGCATGACCGTGGGGTCCTTTTCCATCATCTCGAGCATTGCGGTAACGTAACCGTCGCGGTTTGCACGAGAATCCTTTTCGTGTTTGCCAATCAAAGTAAAGCTCATGTTCGTACCCTCCCTTACTGTGCCTTGATCTCAGCGAGCTGCTTCTCAGCATAAGCAATGGCTTCGTCCCACTGCTCCTTGGACGGCTGAGAAGAATGCGCGCCCGTACCGTCGGCAAAGGTGGCGCCCTTGCCCTTGACCGTATTCAGCACAATGCAGGTCGGCACGCCCTTGGTCGCATAAGCGGTCTGGATCGCGTCGTAGATCTGCTCGACATCGTTGCCGTCTTCGCACTCGACTACGTTCCAGCCGAATGCCGCAAACTTTGCGCCGATGCCCTTGGCATGTTTCATAACGTTCTCACATGCGCCGTCGAGCTGATACTTGTTATCGTCAACAAAGCATACCAGATTGTCCAGCTGATAATGTACTGCGAACTGAGCGCCTTCCCAAACCTGGCCTTCATCCGCCTCGCCGTCGCCGACAAATACAAATACGTGGTTGTCGCGGCCGTCGATCTTGTTGCCGAGCGCTGCGCCGGTTGCGGTGGACATGCCCTGACCGAGCGAGCCGGTAGTCAGGTCAACACCGGGGGTCTTGGTGCGGTCGGTATGGGACGGGAAGTTGGTGTGCGGCTGGTTGAGCGTATACGCATCCTCCAGCGGATAGAAGCCCTTCAGGCCGAGGGTAGCGTACATTGCCGGGCCGGCATGTCCCTTGGACAGCACGCACCAGTCACGATCCTCCCAACGGGGATTCTTCGGATCAATCTTCATTACTTCACCATACAGAACGGCCAGCGCGTCAATGATGGACATCGAGCCGCCCACATGACCAAAGCCAAGCGAGCCGATGGTTTTCAGGGTTTCCAAACGGATTTCCTGCGCAAATACGCGAAGCTCCTGCATCTTTTCTGCTTTCTGCATTGCATACACCTGCCTAATTCAAAATATTTTCTCTCCACGGAACAGGTTCCGGCCACAGCGGCAGCGGGCCGCTGTATATCGATTACAGTGTATCACCAAGCTACCCAGATTTCAACCAAAATTCACACATTTGTTTACAAAAATTCCATCCTCCGTTTTGTGCCTTTCGGAATATGTGATAAAATTTTGCTGGCATTTTTTCGAAATTTGTTTGTTATGTATTGGTTGTGTTTTTATTTATTGTTGGTTATCTCAACCCAATATTCCAGATTTTCCACTTTTTTCCTGTCCTCTTTCCCCATTTTTCAAATATAACCAAAATACAACCATATTTCCGCTGCCAAGAAATATTTTTAAATTTGTTTTTCCCGCTTTAACCGAACAAACATTGCTGCGTTCACGCCCCCGCACGCAATAGATTGCCATTATTGATCGCATTCGCCTATTTCCGCCATTTTTTGAGCCAGTAGACATTTTATGCATTTTTTGATACACTATTAAAAGTTATTCTGGTCAATTTTCGGGTAAGAATGGAGAAAAGGGAAGATGAAAGTCAGCCGTCTCAATTCAATTGAACAATATGTAATCTCACGCGAAACCGTCAGCATTGATGAATTATGCGAGGTTTTCGGCGTTTCCAAGAACACAATCCGCCGCGATTTGAATGAACTTGAGGTGCGCGGACATATCACTAAGGTATATGGCGGCGTGACCGCCACCGTCCCCTCCGGCGCTGTACCGACCCCCATCCGTTCGGGGCTCAATCCGATCGACAAATCCTTGATCGGTCGTCTGGCTGCGGAAGAGGTTGCCGACGGAGACACTATTTTTATTGATTCCGGTACGACAACGCTGTGCCTGCTTCGCTTTCTGGTCGCAAAGAAACGCATCACCATTATCACACATTCGCTCGGCGCGCTCAGCGAAGCATCCAAGTACGATAATCTGAACATTATCTCGCTCGGCGGCATTTACAGCCCAACCACCGATTCCTTTGTTGGTCTTTCCACCATCGAAGCACTCAGCACCATGCGCATCAACAAAGCATTCATGGGCGCGACCGGCGTGTCCCTGACCGCCGGCATGACCAACACCACCTTCCTCGAAGCGGAAATCAAGCGCGCCGTTGTCCATCGCGCGGATATGATTTACGGCATGGTGGATTCCTCCAAGATCGGTAAGGAAGCCATTGTTACATTCTGTCATCTGAAGGATTTGACCGCTTTCATCACAGACCGCGAACCGCCCAAGGAATATGTAGATCTGTGTCGGCAGGAAGGCGTAAAACTGCGCTGTGAATGAGCGCTCTCCCTTTCCCAATTACATGATAAAAAGCGGCTTCGGACCGATTCCGAAGCCGCTTTTTCTGTTCTCTTAACGGATGCTAAACTTTTTTACGGTAATTGGATGGTGAAACACCGTAGACCGCGCGAAACCGCTTAATAAAGTAACTGAAGTTGTCAAACCCCACGTTAAAGCCGATTTCCATGACCGGAAGATCGCTCTCGCGCAGCAGGCGCGCCGCCTGTTCAATCCGCAGGGAATTGATATGCTGCGTAAATGTCCGTCCGAAATTCTCCCGAAAAAAGCTGCTGAAATACTGCGGCGACAGGCCGAAATGTGCCGCCACTGTGGTCAGCGGCAGCGGCTCCGTAAAATGCGCACCCAGATATCCCACAATTTCTTTGAGTTGACGCGCCTTATAATCTGCGCCCGGACGCACCCGCCGTCCAGTCAGCAGTCCTTGTTGCGCGCATACCGCCACGATCCCCAGCAGCGCCGCCTTGACCGCCAGTTGGTATCCCGGCGCGCGCCCCAAGCAAGCGCGAACGATCTGCGCAAGCAGCGCGCGTACCTCACGCTGCCCCGCCTCTCCCACGCGCAGACTGGTCGCAAACCGCAGCCGCCCTTCCGCCAGCGGGGCCAACACTTCGGTTTCCGCCTGATCGGCACGCGCAAACTGCAAAAAGTCCGCCGCAAACACAAAGGAACGGAACTGATTTTCCTGTCCTGCTGCACGGATCTCATGCAGCTCCTCGCCCGCAGCAAAGAATACATCCCCGCGCGTGCCTTCGTAAATATGGTCGGCAATCGTCAGCGACACATGTCCCGCATCCACCGTGATGATTTCCAGTTCCGGATGCCAGTGATACGGGATAAAATCACTGTCATCCGCCTCGCTGCCGTCCAGCGCCGGATAGATCTGAAAGGGAAATGCCTGCGTGCCATGCTCGCGCTTTTCCCGTCTTGCCGCATCCATGCAATCCCTCCGCAAGATTCCTTAAAATAGTGTTATTCTTGATTAAGATATTACAAGCTTTTTTGCCGTTATCTGTTATAATTATAGTCACAAAAGGGAACAAACGCAAGAGTGCGGCAACAGAAAATCGTATTTTTGTTGTATCATTTGTCAGAAGAACCCGACCGGTTTTTGTGCTAAATGCCAAAGCGTTCCCGCCAGCCTGCGCGCGGTTGAAAGCGCTCACCGCCACATGCTATAATACTTTTGGCAGATTGTCCACGGCAATCCGCCAGCCGTTCGGTGGTCACACCGAACGATGCACCAAAAAAAATCTTTTTTTGGAGGGATACCGTTATGTACATTGATAAGCAAGTCAAGCGCGGATACAATGAATACATCCGTCTGGACGAAGGCATCGGCAAGGATGCCATGATGGATGTTGCCCTGCTCGTGATGGAGGATGGCGACACCTACTCCTTTGAGGAGCCGGAAAAGGAACTGGCTGCGCTGGTTTTTGACGGCAATTGCACGATCGAATGGGATGACCAGTCCTACAACGTCGACCGTCCCAACCCGTTCGATTATAATCCGTCCTGCCTGCATGTCTGCAAGGGCACCAAGGTGAAGATCACCGCGCACGGCCCCTGCAATATCTATATTCAGAAGACCCTGAACGACAAAACTTTCCCGAACAAGATGTATAAGCCGGAAGACACCGACACTTGGGCACGCGGCAATCAGGGCGAGCTGATGGGCTGCATCAAGCGCGACGTGCGCACCTGCTTCGATCTGGACAACGCACCTTACTCCAACATGGTGCTGGGCGAAGTTGTTAACCTGCCGGGCAAGTGGTCGAGCTACCCGCCGCACCATCATCCGCAGCCGGAGTGCTATTTCTACCGCTATGACAAGCCGATGGGCTTCGGCGCAGGCTGGGGCAACGGCGAGATCTATGAGACCCATCACAACGGTCTTGCGATCATCACCGACAAGATGCACTCTCAGGTCACCGCACCGGGCTACTCCTGCTGCTATGCATGGGGCATCCGTCATCTGCCGGGCAACCCGTGGGACAAGACCCGCATCGACGATGAGGAGCACCTGTGGCTGCTGGAAGAGGATGCCAACGACCACATCTGGCACTGCCCGACCGGCAACTGATCCCCCTTTTTGACTGTCACAAGAGAGAATTTTATTTAGGAGGAAACAAAACCTATGAAGCATATGGAAACTGTACGCCTGACCGCTTCCCAGGCACTCGTCCGCTTCCTCGAAAACCAGTATGTCAGCTACATTGACATGGATGGCAACGAAGTGGAGCATAAGTTCGTCAAGGGCATCTTCATGCTGCCCGGCCATGGCAACGTTGTCGGCTTCTGCAACGGCGTTGAGCAGGAACTGAAGGACATGGTTGTCTATCAGGGCAAGAACGAGCAGGGCATGGCGCTGGCCGCTGTCGGCTATGCAAAGCAGATGCGCCGCAAGCAGATCTTTGCTGCCACCTCTTCCGTTGGCCCCGGCGCGTGCAACATGGTCACCGCTGCTGCGACCGCTACTGCTAACAACATCCCGGTTCTCATTCTGCCGGGCGATATCTACGCTTCCCGTCAGCCTGACCCGGTTCTCCAGCAGATGGAGCAGCCGCACAACCTGACCATCTCCGCGCACGACGCGTTCCAGGCTGTCACCAAGTACTGGGGCCGCATCAACCGTCCGGAGCAGGTCATGACCGACATGATCTCCGCGATGCGCGTGCTGACCGACACCGCCAACACCGGCGCGGTTGCGATCTCTCTGCCGCAGGACGTACAGGCAGAAGCTTACGACTACCCGGTTGACTTCTTCCAGAAGCGCGTATGGCGCATTGACCGCCGTCCGATCACCAAGTATGCGCTGGAGAAGGCTGTTGAGGTTATCAAGAACGCAAAGAAGCCGCTCCTGATCTGCGGCGGCGGCGTTCGCTACGCAGAAGCGCACAAGGTATTCAAGAAGTTCGCTGAGGACTTCGGCATCGCCTTCGGCGAGACGCAGGCGGGCAAGAGCGCGGTGGAATGGACCCACGAGCTGAACCTCGGCGGTCTGGGCACCACCGGCGGCATCGCTGCCAACAAGCTGGCACACGAGGCTGACGTTGTCATCGGCGTCGGCACCCGCTACACCGACTTCACCACCGCTTCCAAGTGGCTGTACCGTACGGACGCTAAGTTCGTCAACATCAACCCGTCTGAGTTCCAGGCGTACAAGATGGACGCAGTTCCGGTTGTAGCTGACGCAAACGAGGCGCTGACCGCGATCGGCGAGGAGCTCAAGAAGATCGGCTACCACACCGATGCTGCTTACGCGGAAGCCGTTGCCGCTTACCGCAAGGAGTGGTTCACCGAGGTAGAGCGTCTGGATAACTGCACCTACACCGACAAGGATTCCTTTGTTCCGGAAATCAACGACGCAAACCGCGAGTGCGTTGAAAAGTACATCGAGGACACCGGCTGCAAGCTGTGCCAGACCGCAGTCCTTGGCGCAATCAACCACCTGATCGACGATGACTCCATCGTTTGTGCTGCTGCCGGCTCGCTGCCGGGCGATATGCAGGGTCTGTGGCGCGCATCCAAGATCAACACCTATCACATGGAGTATGGCTACTCCTGCATGGGCTACGAAATCGCTTCCGCACTGGGCGCAAAGCTGGCTTGCCCGGACAAGGAAGTTTACGCGATGTGCGGCGACGGCTCGTTCGACATGCTGCACTCCGAGCTGATCACCTCTGTTCAGATCGGCAAGAAGATCAACGTCATGCTGTTTGACAACGCTTCCTTTGGCTGCATCAACAACCTTGAGGTTGGTCAGGGCAACGCTTGCATCTGCACCGAGAAGAACATGCTCGAGGACGGCGTGACCAATGGTATCCACAAGGGCAAGGTTATGCAGATCGACTACGCGGCTATCGGCGCGGCATACGGCTGCAAGACCTACACCGTCAAGACCATGGATGAGCTGAAGGCTGCCATTGAGGACGCAAAGAAGCAGACCGTTTCCACTCTGATCGACATGAAGGTTCTTCCCAAGACGATGTCTGCCGGTTATGAAAACTGGTGGCGTGTCGGCGTTGCGGAAGTATCCACCAAGCCGGAAGTACAGGCTGCCCGCAAGGCCATCGAAGACCACCTGTACGAAGCCCGTCACTATTGATCTCTCTCTTACTCTTTTATAAAGAACGCCTTCGGGATTTTCCCGAAGGCGTTCTCTTTTTTATGCGGACTGTCCCTGCATCTTATAGCATTTGCAGCAGCTCGATTTGTTCGCCGGACGGACCGGTGAAAAACCAGTTTTGCAGGCCGCCAAAGGTCTCCGGCAGCACCTTTTTCTCTGGCGTCATGAACGAGATCACACCAGCACCCTTGAGTGCCGCAGCGGCCTTGTCCAGATCGTCCACATACACCGCAAAATGCGGGATGCTGCCCTCCCCTGCCGGAACCAGTTCATCCGCAGGCGGCTCGATCAGTTCGAGCAGGAAGCCCCCGAACTCCACCAGCGTCAGCTTCTTTTCTCCCGTCGGCGTTTCCACCGCGTCGCGCTTATATACGCTGCCGCCAATCTTTTCGTAAAACGCAATGCTTTCCTCCATATCCACGGTGTAAATCGCGATATGAGCCAAGCCCTTATACAATTCTTTCATACCAAGCAAACCTCCTTTATCGGTACCATTTTATCATATTACAGTAATCATGCAAAGCCTTTTCCCCGTCGCGCAAAAAGAGGGCTGTCCCACAGGGACAACCCTCTTGATCGCTATGTACCGCTTACTCCTGCACCGTCTCGGTGACCGAGGCCGATGCCTGATTTGCCTGATAGCGCTCAAAGGTAGAGGTTTCGCTCTTGCCAAAGCCAAGGGGAGAGAAGATCACATACGCCATGACCATGATCAGCAGCGTAACCGTCGCCCAGATCTTGCCGTTCTTCCACGGCGTCATATCGACCGCCTTGGCGTCATGCAGCACAAAGTCCTCCGGACGCGGATTCTTCTTGACGATCACCCACATCAGCAGCATATCGAACACAAACAGGATGGCGGTGAAGTACAGATAGTGTACATCCTTCAGGAACGGGATCACATTGCGCAGACCGAACTGCAAGGTGAAATACAGTACAACGTGCACCGGAATAACGATCTTCGCTGCAATGGACGGTACTTTCTTCCAGAAGAAGCCGCACAGCAGACAAACGAAAATCGGCGTGTTAAACGCAGCAAACGCAGAGTTTACGAAGCTCGTGATACCGCCCATGTACAGCATGAACGGGCTCATGATGGTGGATACGATTGCAACGATCGTACCGAAGTTCTGGCCAACCTTAACCATGTGCGCATCGGATGCAGTCGGGTTGAAAATCGGACGGTGGATATCCAGCGCATAAATGGTGGATGCCGAGTTGAGCACTGAGTTAAAGGACGAGAGGATCGCACCGAACATAACCGCTGCGAAGAAGCCCAGTACCGGCTTGGGCATAACTTCCGCAACCAACATCGGATAAGCCGAGTCGCCGCTGCCCCAGTCCTGACCGGGGTACGCCAGCGCACAGATAACGCCCGGCACAACGATAATCAGCGGAGTCATAATCTTGAGGAAGCCTGCGAATACTGCGCCCTTCTGTGCTTCCTTCAGGTTCTTCGCACCAAAGGCGCGCTGAATGATAGACTGGTTGGTTGCCCAATAGTACATGTTGTTGACCAGCAGGCCGGTCAGCAGCAGCGGCCACGGAAGCCACGGCTCAGGAGAGTTGACCTCGTTGATCGCGTTCAGGTAAACCGGATCGGTGTGCAGGAACTTGTCAAAGCCGTCGAGGAACGAGCCGTCACCGCCGAGCTGACCGGACAGGAACATGAAGCCGAATACCGGCACCAGCAGACCGCCGACGATCAGGCCCAGGCCGTTGATCGAGTCGGACAGGGCGATGGCCTTCAGGCCACCGAAAATTGCGTAAATCGAACCGACGATCGCAGTAGCCACACACACGATGGCGATTGCTGCGAAATACGAGATGCCGAGCATTTTGTCCAAACCAAAGATATTTACGAACACCTGCGCGCCAGCGTACAGGATGTTTGGCAGCATGATGACAACATAGCTGAGCAGCACAATGATCGAAACCAAACGGCGCGTGCCCGCGTCGTACCGCTGCTCAAAAAACTGCGGGATAGTCGTCAGGCCGGTCTTAAGGTATCTGGGCATCAGCACAAATGCCAGAATGACCAGCGCAATGGCGGAAGTAACCTCCCAGCCCATCGTACTCATACCAACGCGAACCGCCTGACCGTTGTTGCCGACCAGCTGTTCTGCGGACAGGTTGGTCATCAGCAGGGAACCCGCAATAACCGGACCGGTCAAACCGCGGCCAGCCAGATAATAGCCGTCCTGCGTATCCAGATTATCGCCGCGGGTTTTCCACCACGAGATAACTGCGACGAGCGCCGTGAATGCCACGAAGGAAATCGCGGTGAACGCCAAGGAATTAAAAAACTGCATGTTTTTCTCCCCTTCTTGTTTTTTCTTTCTTTCCCGGATCATCGGACTTCTGCTTCGCACGCTCCCCAGCAATGCAAATCAGCTGTTTTGCGGGCGCGCGCACGCAAACACCCAAAAAAACGGATCACCAGTTTTCACCGAAGATCCTTAACGTGCACGCAAACCGTGTCCTGTTTCCTGTCATTCATTTTAGCACCATGTTCCGGCATTGGCAAAACATTTTTGAGTTTTTTTGAGCACTTTGTTTGATTGCACATAATCCATTTTTCCTTTTTGTCGAATTCGCACTAAAAATTTTTTATTTTAACAATAAAATACTCATTTCCTAATCATTTGTGTACTCAAAATATATTGTACATTTTTTACAAAGAAACGAAAGAAGCGCTTCGCGCCAAAGGCGCGGAGCGCTTCTTGTCTCATGGCTCATACCATGCGTTGTCCCGTTTATTCACATCAAACAACTGCACATACTGCATCATTTTGTATTCGGCAAGCAGCGTACCGGATTCGACTGTTTCCATTCCCGTCCAGCTTCCGTCCGGCAAATAGTACCCTGCGTTATTGATACGCGGTATCTGCTCACGCACAGCTAAGCGAAGTGCATCATATCCGGATGTCGAGCAACCAAGTGCATCAAGTGCAAAAGCAGTGAGGTAATTGGCGCTGATCTGCACATCCTGCTGTTCCTCAATGTCATAGTTGGCCCAGATGAAAAACGGCGTTACCATTTTCTTCTGCTTTTCCGCCTGGCTGCTGTCCCCATCCGTATCTCCAAGCAGCTCATCATAAAAAGCGCTCGGTACATTCGGCTGATGATCGCCAAAGAAGATGATGGCAGTCGGTTCATCCACCTCAGAAAAGTATGCCAGCAATTCCTCAATCGCCTTATCGCTTTCCCTTGCGAGCGACAAATACTCATCCACCTCCGGATACTTGCCAGCGTATTCTCCGGTCAGATGAATCGTCTGCGTAAAGTTATCATTCTCATCCGGTATGTACCCGCCATGATTCTGCATGGTAACATTAAACATAAACAGCGGCGTGTCAGGCCTTTTATACCTGTAAACCTCAAAGATTTTATAATAATCCGAACGGTCGCTGACATAGCTGCGCAATCTCTCTGTGTCATCCTCGCCGAAATCATCCTCATACAGCTGCGTCTCAAATCCCAGTCGTTCGTACACCTGCTGACGGTTCCACGACGTCGCAAGATACGGATGCAGCGACACCGTTTGATAGCCCTGCGCCGCGAGTCCGGATACCACCCCCGGCATCTCGCCCTTGACATACATCTGATATGGCGAGCTGCCATACGGCAAAAATGCCATGGTATCCCCTGTCAGCACTTCAAACTCGGTCGTTGCTGTACCGCCGCCGAAGGTCGATACCAACAAATCACCGGTGATCGTGTTTTCCTTTCCTTCCAGCGAATGCAGAAATGGCAAATAATCCTCGTTTGTCTCAAAATCCCCCACATCATGCAAGTCAGCAAACGATTCGTTCATAATCATGATGATATTGGGTCGAAATTCTTCCTTTGTGCCGCTATATTCTTCGGTGATCTGCGTCAACGCATCAGCGGAATACCCGGCTGGCTGCTCTACAATAGCGTTGCCTGCCGTCCGGCAAAAATAATACCACTCGCTGTATTCCAAATTTCCCTGCCAGAAACCAAAGCTGTTGCCGACGAGTTGTAAGCCACATAGCCAGCCGCAAAGCAGCAGAGAACAGGTGATAAACTGGCAGCGTCTCGGTGTTGATACTCGGCGCATCCGCCACACCGCAACACAAAACATCACCGCAATCGCCAAGGTCTGCAACACAGAAAGCTCCACCGGCACCGAGTAGTTTGCCGCGACGTTTTTCGCCGTGCCAATCGCAAAGATATCGCTGAGCAGCACCGGTGTGCCGCGAAACACCGTCACATAATGGTCGATCAACGCATACAGCAGCGTCAATCCCATGCCGATGCAAGTTGTCCACCGAATGCTGCCGACAAATACATACACCAGCCCGAATACTGCTGCATGTGCGATATAGCCCTGCCAAATCGCCGTATTTCCTATGAGAATGCCGCCCTTGACTACATATTCGGTCAGCAGCAGCGCAAATGAACTGGCTGCCAACAGCACCAGGATATCATGCACCGCCAGTTCAAACGCCGTTGCTCGCTTGCGCGGGCGCAGCAGGAATGGCAGCGCAGCCAAAATCCCGAGTGGCTTCTGACTTTCCGGGCGATAAAAAATCGTACCTTTGCGCAGCAGATACACCGCCGCATAAATCAGCAGCACCGCCAGCACGGCATTGATGATATAACCCAAAATTTTCTTACTTTTTGCTCGTTCTTTACATTTGGGGTACACGTTTGCTTTTCTCCTTCTGCAAAGTAGGAAAGCCGCTACGGGATTGCCGCAGCGGCTTGGTTTGGTCTGCTGTTATGCTTCCGCATCCTTTTCCACGCGCGTTACCGCAATGGACAGGTCATCCAGCTGCTTGGCGTCTACAACATCCGGGCAGCTCATCATCAGATCGGACGCGTTCTGCACCTTGGGGAACGCGATCACATCACGGATAGAATCCAGACCCGCCAGCAGCATGCACAGACGGTCCAGACCGTAAGCAAGGCCGCCGTGCGGGGGCGCACCGTACGAGAACGCGGTGATCAGGTGGCCGAACTGCTCCTTGGCGCGCTCCTCTGTGAAGCCCAGCGCCTCGAACATCTTCGTCTGCAGCTCCGGGTCGTGGATACGGATCGAACCGCCGCCCAGCTCGCAGCCGTTGAGGATGATATCATACGCCTTGGCGCGCACCTTGGCCGGGTCGGTATCCAACAGCGGGATATCCTCGTCCATCGGCGCGGTGAACGGATGATGCTTGGCAACCAAACGATCCTCTTCCTCGCTGTACTCAAACTGCGGGAACTCAGTGACCCACAGGAGCTTGAAGTCGTCCTTCTTTGCAAGGCCGAGACGCTTCGCCAACTCGCAGCGCAGCGCACCGAGCGAAACGAGCGCGGTTTCTTCGGAGGCATCCGCCACGACGAACAGCACGTCGTTCTCGTGCATATCCGCACGCTCCTTGATGGCCGCAATCTCTTCCTCGGTCAGGAACTTGGCAAAGGACGAGGTCATCGAGCCGTCAGCCGCAATCTTCATCCACGCAAGGCCCTTGGCGCGATAGGTCTTGACAAAATCGGCCAGCTTGTCGATCTCCTTGCGCGGGAACTTGTCCGCATAACCGTTGATATTGATGAGACGCACGGTACCACCGGCCTCAACCGCACCCTTGAACACGCCAAAGCCGCAGTTTGCCGCGATATCCGAAATATCCTTGATCTCAAAACCAAAACGGGTGTCCGGCTTGTCCGAACCGAAGCGATCCATCGCTTCGCGCCAAGTCAGGCGCGGCAATGGCAGCTGAATGTCGATATCCAGCACTTCCTTGAACACGCGCTTGAGGAAGCCCTCGTTAACCGCAATCACGTCGTCCTGCTCAACGAAGCTCATCTCAAGGTCGATCTGGGTGAACTCCGGCTGACGGTCAGCGCGCAGATCCTCGTCACGGAAGCAGCGGGTGATCTGGATATAGCGGTCCATGCCCGCCAGCATGAGCAGCTGCTTGTACTGCTGCGGGGACTGCGGCAGCGCATAGAACTTGCCCGGATGCACGCGGGACGGCACAAGATAATCGCGCGCGCCCTCCGGCGTGGACTTGGTCAGCATCGGGGTCTCGATTTCAATGAAGCCTTGCTCGTCAAAGTAGTTGCGAGCGACCTGCGTCACACGATGGCGCAGCATCATATTGCGCTGCATGGACGGACGGCGCAGATCGAGGTAACGGTACTTCAGGCGCACCTGATCGCCGACTTCCTTGCTGTCGTCGATCTCGAACGGAGTCGTCTCCGCCTTGGACAGAATGCGGATATCCTCCGCAATGATCTCGACCTCGCCGGTCGGCATCTTCTTGTTGATTGCAGCCTCGTCGCGTGCAACCAGCTTGCCGCGCACAGAAACAACAAACTCGGTACGGCAGGTAAACGCGATATTGAACAGGTCGGCGTTGACCGACTTATCAAACGTGCACTGCACAATGCCCGCACGGTCACGCACCAGCAGGAACAGTACGCCGCCATTGTCGCGCACGCGGTCGACCCAGCCATTGACCGTAACTTCCTTGCCCGCATCGGCAAGGCGCAGATCGCCGCACATATGCGTGCGCTTCATGCCAGCGATGGATGTGTTATTCATGTTTATCAGTCCTTATTATCTATTTTTTCTTCTTTTAATGCAGGGGAAATCTCCGTCAAATAGATAAGCACGGCAAACAGCAGACCGCAGATCAAGGTCACATACCCGAAAATCACGAAACGGATTATCCACCAAATAGCCGAACTTAGCACACACAGGATGCTGGCGAGAAATTTAGTACAGCTCCAGATAAAACGCTTGTTTTCTTCCATAGCCGTTTCCCCTCTCAAATATTTACTTATCGCAAATAACCTTGCCCTGATTTTTTGCAGCAAGGCCATCCCGGATGCGGGTGATAGCGTCCGTGAGCGGCACCTTGACCTGCTCGCCCGAGTCCATATCCTTTACCGCGACAACATTCTCCTTGATCTCGTCCTCGCCCATGAAAATGGCATATGGAATGCCCAGCTTGTCCGCATATCCAATCTTGTGCTTGAACTTCTTCTGCTCGCTATACAGCTGCGTGCGGATGCCCGCTTCGCGCAAAGAAGTTGCCAGCGCAATCGCTGCGCCCATATTGTCGGTCATCGGCAGAATGAGCACGTCAGCGGGCGCCTTATTCATGCTGTCGTTCAGGTAGCCCTGCTCGCCCAGCACATAGAACAGACGGGTCAGGCCAATCGAAATGCCAACACCCGGCAGCTGCTTGTCGGTATAGTACTCTGCAAGGTTATCATATCGGCCACCCGAGCAGATCGAGCCGATCTCCGGATGGTCGAGCATCGCAGTCTCATACACCGTGCCGGTGTAATAATCCAAGCCGCGCGCAATCGTCAGGTCGATCTCAAAATGATCGTCCGGCACGCCGAAGGCGGTCATGTACTGCGCAACGGTTTTCAGCTCATCCGCGCCCTGATCGAATACCTCGTTTTTGCCCTTATAAGCCTCAAGTGCAGTCAGAATGCCCTCGGTACCGCCCGGTGTTTCGATAAACGCCAGCAGCTCATCCGCGGTTTCAGCTGCAACGCCGAAATCGTCCACCAGAATGGTTTTAACCTTTTCCGCGCCGATCTTTTCCAGCTTGTCGATCGTGCGCATCACGTCTCCTGCCTTTTCGGTCAGGCCGAGAATGGCGAAAAAGCCGTTGAGTACCTTGCGGTTGTTGATGCGGATTTTGAAACGCTCAAGGCCGAGCGAAGTAAAGGTCTTGTAAATGATGCTAGGCACTTCGGCTTCGTTGATGATGTCCAGCTTGCCGTCGCCAATGACGTCGATATCCGCCTGATAAAACTCGCGGAAACGGCCGCGCTGTGCGCGCTCGCCGCGGTACACCTTGCCGATCTGGAAACGGCGGAACGGGAAAGTCAATTCGCCGTAGTGCTGCGCAACGTACTTCGCCAGCGGTACCGTCAGATCAAAGCGCAGCGACAGGTCGCTGTCTCCCTTGGTGAAGCGGTAGATCTGCTTCTCGGTCTCGCCGCCGCCTTTGGCCAGCAATACCTCGGAGGACTCGATCAGCGGCGTGTCCAGCGGGTAAAAGCCATACAGCGCATAGGTCTCGCGCAGCACCTGCATGATGCGCTCCATCTGCACCTGCGGGGCGGGCAGCAGTTCCATAAAGCCGGACAGGGTTCTGGGTTTCACTTTTTCCATACTTTTTGATTCTCCTCAAGACAGACGATTGCACCGAATAGGCCCATTTGCCCATCCGGTGCATTGCTTTCTGTCGTTTATTTTTTATTCTTGGGATTGACAATATTACGCCAATCCAGATCACCGCGGTCGAGACCAAGGATGAGCATTTCGGCCGTTGCGGAGTTGGTAGCGATCGGGATGTTATGCATATCGCACAGCCGGGCAATGGCGTGCACATCCGGCTCATATTGCGAGTTCGACATGGGATCGCGGAAAAACAGAACTAAGTCGATTTCATTATACGCAACGCGGGACGCGATCTGTTCCTCGCCGCCCTGCATTCCTGCCAGACACTTATCGATCTTCAGTCCGGTTGCCTCTTCCACAAATTTTCCCGTCGTGCCGGTTGCACAGATATCATGCTTTGCCAGAATGCCACAATACGCCATACAGAACTGAACCATCAGCTCCTTTTTCCGGTCGTGCGCGATAAGCGCTATGTTCATTTCCGAAACATCCCCTTTCCACATACCACATATATGCTGTTTCCACTCTCAGTATTGCGTCAACCATGCTGTTTTGTTGCTGGTGTTTTGCAGGGAAGATGCTTAACCATGTATCGTATCGCTCAAATGCGAATCAGCGGCACCCGCTCGCCGTCCAGCCGGCGCGCGATGTTTTGAAACGCCCGCGCTGCACCCGTATGCTTGATGGCCAGAATGCTTTTTCCGCTGTTGCCGCAGGAGATCAGATCCTCGTCCTCCGGTACGACACCCAGCAGCGGCAGACCCGCTTCGTCCATCGCGTCGTCGATATTGCCCGACTTGCCGCGGCAGATCATCTGCGGGCGTACCCGGTTGAGCACCATACGAATGCGCTGAATGCAATATTCCTCTTCCAGCTTGCGCGCACACCGTTCCGCCCCGCGGATGCAGGCCCGATCGGTCGATGTGACAACGACCGCCTGTGTTGCAATGTGCGCCAGGAAAGAAAGCTCGGCAGGCAGTCCGGCCGGACCGTCCACCAGCAGGTAATCAAAGCCAGCTTCCTCCGCCTGCACCGCCAGCTGCTCCATGCCGCGCTCACTGAGTGCGGGAAGCGCCACCGGAGCCGTCAGTAAGTACAGGCTTTGATACTCCGGATGCCGCGCCATGGCATCACCGAGCGGCACAGCGCTGCCCGCCACGTCGGCAAAGGAATACACCACTCTGTCCGACATGCCCAGCACGATATCCAGATTCCGAAGGCCGCAGTCGCCGTCGATCAGGAGCACGCGGTGCCCAAGCTGCGCCAACGCAACGCCAACGCCCGCTGTAAAGGAGGTTTTCCCCGTGCCGCCCTTACCGGACGCAACCAGAATCACCTTCAACATACCGCCTCCGAAATACAAAAACTTATATATTGTATTATAAACTACCAACCGTCAATTTACAAGCATTTGTACAAAGTTTTTATTGCACTGAAACGTTCCGTCACGGAACCATTGTGTTTTCACTCTGTACTGCCTCCACCGTATCCGGCTCTTCTTCCTCGAAATACGCATCGAGAATATCACGCACGATCGGTGCGACCGACGAACCGTGTCCCGCGCCTTCACCGACCACGCAAATGACAATTTCCGGATCGTCAAACGGAGCAAAAGCGACAAACAAGCCATTGGTGTAATTGATCTCAACACCGTCCTTGTTTTCGGTCATCTCGGCGGAGCCGGTTTTGCCGCCAACCTTGATCGGATAGTCGGCAAAGGTCGTTGCTGCGGTACCGCCCTCGGCGGTAACCTCGCTCATGCCCTGCATGACCAGATTACGTGTTGCATCGGAAAACTCGATCGTTCCGATCGTCTCGGGCTGCTCCTCTTTTACCACGTCGGAATAGTCATAGGTCTTGATGCTCTTGACCAGCGTCGGCCGGTACAGCGTGCCGCCGTTGACGACTGCCGCCATATAATTTGCCAGCTGCAAAGGCGTAAACAGGTTATCAGACTGACCGATCGCAGCGTTGACATCGTCGCCGCCCTGCCACTCACGCAGCGAAGGATCGTTTTTGCGGTTTGCATCGCGCTCGGTCGGACCGGCTGCCTGACCGGCACGTTCGCCGATCTCGATACCAGTCACGTTGCCGAGGCCGAAACGGTCACACCACTGCTCGAGATGCTCGCCGGTCAGTGCCTGACCTACATTGTAGAAGAACACGTTACACGAATATTTGATCGCCTGCGTTACGTCCAACGTCATGGGCTGGTCGTGGTTTTCACATTTGAAAGTCACGCCGCCGTACTCAAACTTTCCTTCGCAAGTATAAGTGGTATTGGCATCAATGATTCCTTCCTCAAGCGCCGCAATCGCCGTAAGCACCTTGAAGGTCGAACCGGGCGGATACAAGCCGCCAGTCGCGCGGTTCAGCTCCGGGCTGCGCTCGTCGTTCGAGATCGTGTCATAATCCTTGTTGTAGTTTTCCAGATTATACGTCGGGTAGGACGCCATGACCAGAACTTCCCCCGTATTGGGGTCAAGCGCAACCGCAGCACCTCCGCGCTGATACTCCGCCAGATAAGTTGCCAGAGACTGTTCCGCCACTTCCTGCAATTCCAGATCAATGGTGGTGATCACATTGTCGCCCGGCTGCGGCGCATACGAATTGGC
Source organism: Clostridiales bacterium (assembly GCA_019421385.1). GTDB lineage: Bacteria > Bacillota > Clostridia > Oscillospirales > Butyricicoccaceae > Agathobaculum. Next base: position 32,864 of record JAHZFK010000009.1, on the reverse strand, counting down.
ATGATCGGTGATGCTGTCGCCGCCCAGATCGGTTTCAACCGTGCGCGAGCCTGCCGTACCATGCAGATACTCCTCGAGCGCCGACTCCAGACCACTTTTACCGATGGTGTCGTTCATGGTGTAGCCCGCTTTATTTTGATACGGGCCTCCGTTTTTGGTGCCCGTCCATTCCTCTGTGAACATCGGGCCAACAGTTCCCAGCAAATGCGCAGCATAGGTGGTATCGTACTTGCGGATGGCTTCACTCTGCACATCCACACCGGTATACTGCTGGTGATGCTCCTTGATATAGGCAATCAGATCCATGGAGACATTATCCGCCAGCGTAAAGGTCGCATTATTGTTGAAGCCCACGCGGCGCATACTGTAATACAACCCGACCAGCGTGCGCGCATCTGCTTCGGACAGTCCGGTCGGCATACCAAGGTTTGTCTCCATATAGGTGCGCATAGCGCTGACAAACTCAGAGGCCGAAACCAGCGTAGTCGCATCAAGCTGTGCCACTTGGTCGATCAGATTGCCATCTGCATCATACTGCGGATTTGTTTCATTTGCTGCACTGGCAGCAGCTTTGGCATCCTGCACCGCTTGCAAGCCGAGCGTTTCCGCGCTCTGCTTGATATAGTCAGACAGTGCCTTTCGTTCGGAGTCACCCGCCGCACCAACATATTCATACGGCGCGGTATCCGTGATCGGCATCACATCGTTGAGCGCCGCACCGCTCGTTTCTTCTGTTGTATTGGTTTCCGTTTCGGTGCCGTCCTCTGCATCACCGCCGGCTGCATCCCCGGATGAAGCCGCAGCCCCGTCTGCCTTGACACGGTTGGCCAGATCCAGCAGAACCTCAAAGCGGTCCTCCTTATCCTCCCAAAAAGAAGAATAGATGAGCACAAGGGAAAAACCGGTCTGGTTTGTCACCATTGCCCGTCCATAGCGATCCAGAATTTCTCCGCGCGCAGCCGATACGGTCGATGTTGTCGTCAAAAAGCTTGCCGAACGGCGCACATAGCTTTCCCCGTTGATCAGCTGCAGCTGAAGCAGCTGCCCGCCCGCAAGTCCCACACACAGCAGCAGCAGGCAGCCCAGCACCAACAGGCGGCGCAGCAATTGAGTTTTATTTACCATAGGGGTTCCTCTTTTCGCTTCTCATCGGTTGGCGAATTTCCGGCTGATTTTCTGCATCGGCCAATATACGATAAAGCAGAACAGGCAGGCCAGCAGCGTTCCGCCGATGATCTGGCGCAGCACCAGACCAAACGAAGCGCCGGCCTGCGGCAGCAGATAGGAAAAATACCGCAAAAGCCCGAGCACAATCATTTCGAACGCCGTCATCAGCACCATGGACACATAGCTTCCGCTGAGCGTCAGGCGGCTCATTTCCCCCGCAATAAACCCGAAAATCAGGAAGAACAGCGGATACAGGCCGTCAATGCCGATAAAGCCCAGATCGTAAAACAGACCTACCGTGATGCCGATGATAACTCCCTCAACCGGGCCGTCCAGCAGTGCCGCCGCAGCCACCAACGCGGGCAATAAATCCAAATGATACCCGCGAATCGACCATGTGCCGAACAAAGTGCTTTGCAGCACATAAATCAGCAACACAAACAAGATGTACAGCACAACCTTCGGGATGGATAATTGTTCTCTCTGCATGTACTCACTCCGTAGTATCCGTAAAGTCGGTGACGATGGAAACGCTCGATACGGTATCCACATTCACAAACGGCTTGATGACCGCATAATAGGAAATGCCGTTTTCCTCCGGCAGCACGCTTTCTACCGTGCCGATCATGACGCCCTTGGGGAACAGTCCGCCGCGGCCGGAGGTCTCCACCGTATCGCCAATGACGACGCTGGAATCCTCGGTCAGATAGGACAGACGCAGATTTCCATCTGCCATCAGGTCGTAATTGCCCTCGGCAATGGCGGTTTCACGGGTGCGGGTAACCAGCGCACCGCACTGCATCTCCACATCAATCACGGTTGTAACCTCACAGTTGTTGGAATACACCTCGCTGACGTAGCCCACCATACCGTCCACCGTGGTGACCAAATCGCCCTCTTCCACGCCGTGGGACGAGCCTTTGTCCAAACTGAGCGTCATCGCCCAGTCGCCCGGATTGCGGGCAATGACCTCCGCGTTGATGGTCGTCAGCTCACGCGTACGCTCGGGCTGCCCCGCCGCCGCGCGCAGCTGGTTATTTTCCTCAATCGCCAGTTCCGCGTCGCGCACGGTCTGCTCCATATCGCGGATCTGCTTTTTTAGTTCCTCATTTTCCGCCTTGAGCTCGTCAAATTCGGTGAAGTACCCGACCCCTTTGCCCAGCGCGCCGGTCACACCGGAAGCCAATCGCTGCACCGGCGTGGTCACAAAGCTGACCAATCGGGTCACCGGAGACGGATTGCCGGTCACGCCGCTGTACAGCGCGGACAGGATGCACAGCACGATCACAACCGCCACGCCGACCACAAAACGGGACCCCACTCTGTTACGTCTTCGCAAAAGTTCTAAACTCCTTTCATTGTTCCAAAGAGCGCCGGTTTCAACAGGTTTCCTGCGCAATCTGACGCAGGATCACATGCAATCCGGCCACCGGCAGGCCCATCACGCTGTAGTAATCACCTTCGATGCCCTCAATGAGCAGCGCACCGTGCCCCTGTATGCCGTAAGCGCCCGCCTTGTCCAGCGGCTCGCCCGTGGCCAGATAGGCCGCAAGCTCGCCCTCATCAAAATCACGGAACGTCACCCGCGTGCGGGTGCACAATGTGCGCGCCTCACCTTTCGGCGGCAGCACGGCCAGCCCGGTCAGCACCTCATGCGTGCGTCCGCGCAGACGGCGCAGCATATCCGCCGCCTGTTTTTCGTCCGCGGGCTTTCCCAGCGGCAGACCGTCTATTGTGACCATCGTATCCGACCCGATGCACACCGCATCCGGATGCATCCGCTGTGCTGCCTGCGCTTTGAGCTGGGACAGCCGCACGACTTCTTCCTCCAGCGGTGCGCCGGGACGCAGCGTTTCATCCGCATCCGCCGGACAGACGGTAAATTCTTCGGTAATCAGCGCCAGCAGTTCGCGTCTGCGCGGCGATGCGGACGCCAGAACGATTTGCATTATTCGACTCCTCTTTTATACAGTCCGTTGGTGAATTCCCCGTCCAAGGGGTTGCCTTCGAGGAACGCGCAGGCAATCCGCGCGCATTCCTCGGGCGATTCGATCGTAAACAACAGCCGCGCGGTCTGCACGCCCAGCGGACGCACATCGTCACGCAGGCACAGCGCGCGGTTGCCCAGCAGCGTATTGCGGCAGCCGTATTCCGGCAGCAGCGCAAAGCGTTCGCCGCGCCGGTCGGTCAGATAGGTGACGCCGTTTTCACAGCTGCACTTGCCGCCGTGCTGACGGCGGATCGCACAGTTTTCAAAGATCATCAGCGGCAGATGACCGTAGACGATCATTTCGGTTTCCAACGGGCCACGCATGTCGCGAATCTGCGCCAGACGCGCCTCAAACGACAGTGTCTGCCGCTGTACGCCCATCTCAGCCAGCGCGTGCAGCGTCTTGCTGTTGAACGCATTCAGGCCAAAATCGCCGCGCACGGCAAAGCCCAGCCGCCGCGCCATCGCAACCTGACCCATGTTGCCCGCCAGCACGACCCGCGTGCCGCGACTCATTGCCTGACCCAGCAGCATTTCGATCTTTCCCTGCTCCGCATCCGAAAAGACGCGCGGCAGAATGACCGGCAGACCGGTCTGCGCCGCGATATCGAGCGGCACATAGATGGTTTCCAGGCCTAAATCGCGCAGCGCATCCGCCTGTGCCTTGGTGCGCACAGACGCGGTGTAGCCGCAGAAGCCAGTACGCGGACGGCTGTCATCGTCACGCGTGAGCATCCGCCCTTCCAGCCAGTCTCGCGACGGCGGAGCCGCGCGTTTGGCCAGCAGCAGCGCGAGCGCATCGCGCCGCATGGCGTTGACCGTCGAGGCGGGAATGGCAAGGCCGTCCTCCAGCTCGATGCGCAGGTTTTTGACATAAAACGGCGTGCCGCCCGTCTTGCGCAGGGACTTTTCCACCATTTCCGGCGTGGTCGGCCGGGTACGCGCCCGCTCGACCGCCGCGGCGGACGAAACCCCGTCTGCGCTGAGCACCGCCCCCGTGTCCTCGCGCGCGGTAAAGCACAGCGAAACCGGCACAAGCGGCGCTTCCTTGCCCTCAGCAAAGCGGTGCGCCGCCTCGTCGTACAGAGCCTGTACCTCATGCAGCGGCACATCGGTCTTGGTGCCGAACATCGCATCGCCCTTTTTGCCGGTGTAGTAACCATCGGTAAAGCCGTCGCGCGAAAAGACACGCCGCAGCGTATCGCGCTCCTCCAGGGTCGGGTCACGGTGTTCCCGCAGCAAATCCGCATAGATTTTCGTGACGATCGCGGTGTATTCCGGCCGCTTCATGCGTCCTTCGATCTTGAGCGAGGACACGCCGAGATCAGCAAGCTCAGCCACATGCCCCGCCAGCGCCAAATCCTTGAGCGAAAGCGGATATCCCCCGCTGTACGGCAGGCGGCAGGGCTGCGCGCACAAGCCGCGGTTGCCCGAACGCTGTCCGATGACCGCGGACAGATAGCACTGTCCGGAATAGCACATGCACAGCGCACCGTGCACAAATACCTCGGTCTCCACACCCGCCTGCTCGGTGATCAGGCGCACCTCGTCCCGCGTACACTCGCGGCTGAGCACCACGCGCGAAAAGCCAAGGTCGCGCGCCTGCTTTGCACCATCCAGCGTATGAATGGTCATTTGCGTGGACGCATGCAGCGCAAAATCCGGCGCATGTGCATGGATCAGGCGCGCAAGTCCCAGATCCTGCACGATCAGCGCATCTGCGCCCGCCTCATACAGAAACTTCGCGTCACGCAGCGCCGCGTCCAACTCGCGGTCTCCCGCGAGGATGTTCAGCGTAATATTGGTTTTCACGTTCCGCGCGCGGCAATAGGCGATGGCATCCGCCATCTCGTCCGCCGAGAAGCCCTGCGCGTTGCGGCGCGCATTGAATGTGCCGAAGCCCATATACACCGCGCCCGCGCCCGACTGCACAGCCGCGCGCACCCCTTCCGGCGAACCGGCGGGTGCCAGCAATTCTACCTTACTCATTTATGACGATTCCCCGGATGATTTGCGCTGTTGCGGTTTATCTGCTGCCGCAGAGCCGTGTTCTCCGCCTCCAGCGCACGGCACTTGGCTTCAGCAGCCTCTGCCGCCGTCTTGGCCTTGATGTATTCATCTGCAAGATTGACCGTGGCAAGCGCCAGCGCCCGTGTGGACGCAAATGACGCCGAGCCGCCGCACTCCGCGATGGTCTGCTGCGCCAGTTCCGCCACCTCGTTCATATATTCCACAGATTCCTCCGCCAGCATAGTATACTGCTGTCCTGCGATCTGTATGGTCACACGGTTTGCCATGCAAATCCTTCCTTTCGCAAAAAAGTCGTTCAAAAGGCATAATTTGATAAAATATAGTATACCACAACCCGTTCCCTTTTGGAACACAAAATCTGTGCAAAGATGCGCTGTCCTCCCCCTGTTTTTTGTACACAACGATACCGACGCGCAAATTTGTAAAAGATTTGTGTTTTCCTTGTGTGATACGCTGCACTGTGCTAAAATAAAAATGAATTATTCCGTCCGGATGGAATGCCGGACAGACATCAGGTGAGATTTATGCTGCATATCAACGAGGTCCGCCGCATCGTAGTCAAGGTGGGTACCTCGACGCTGACATACGAAAACGGAAAGCTCAACATCCGCCGCATCGAACGACTGGTGCGCACGATCAGCGACCTGCAAAACCGTGGGTTTGACATGGTTCTGGTCTCGTCGGGCGCGGTGGGTGTAGGCGCTGCCAAGCTTGGCCTTGGCGGGCGACCCCGCGAACTTGCGATGAAACAAGCCGCCGCGGCGGTCGGACAGTGCGAGCTGATGCATATTTACGACAAAATGTTCCTCGAATACGGCATCAACGTCGCGCAAATCCTGCTCACGCGCGAAAATATCATTGACGATGACCAGCGCGAAAACATCCACAACACCTTTACCGCGCTGATGCGCACGGGCGTTGTGCCGATCGTCAACGAAAATGACACCGTCGCCACCGCTGAGCTCAAGCACATCGAAAACTTCGGCGATAACGATACCCTGTCCGCCGTGGTCGCGCGTATGTGCGACGCGGATCTGCTGGTCATCTTCTCGGATATCGACGGGCTGTATGATTCCGACCCGCGCAAAAACCCGCAGGCCAAGCTGATCGGGCATGTGTCCAAGATCGACGCGAAGATTCGCCGTATGGCGGGCGGCGCAGGCTCAGCGCACGGTACAGGCGGCATGGCGACCAAGATCACCGCCGCCGAGCTGTGCATGGATGCCGGCATCCCGATGCTGGTAGCCAACGGCGACAAAGATGATATTTTGTATGACATTGTAGACGGCAGGCCGGTCGGCACGCTGTTTGCACGAGAGGAGGAACACGCATGACAAAATTCCACTTTCATCGGCTGACCGACGTACTCTGCGGCGGGAATCTGCGTGTTTTCTCCAAGGCTCAGGTCATTGCCGCGCTGATCGGCGGGGCTATCGGCGCGTTTCTGGGCGTACAGGCATACTGCAACGGCTGGCTGGGCTGATTCCTGCCAGCTTCCATACTGATTTTTTGGGATAAACGAGGTGAAACGCCATGCGGCAACTGCTGGAAATTGCCGAGGATGCGCGCCGCGTCAAGCACGCGGTGGCAAAACTCGGCACAAACGATAAAAACCGCGGCCTGCTTGCCATTGCGGATGCGCTGGAAGCGCACGCAGATGAGATCATCGCCGCCAACCACATCGACATCGAAAACGGCCGCGCCGCCGGACTGGCGGACGGGCTGATCGACCGCCTGATGCTGGACGAAAAGCGCATCGCAGGCATTGCGGAGGGCTGCCGGCAGGTGGCCGCGCTGCCCGACCCGGTCGGTGAGGTACTAGGGATGCACAAGCGTCCCAACGGCCTGCTGATTGGCCAGAAGCGTGTACCGATGGGTGTCATCGGCATTATTTACGAGGCCCGCCCCAATGTGACCGTGGACGCGGCAGCGCTGTGCTTCAAGGCTGGCTCGGCCTGCATCCTGCGCGGCGGCAAGGAGGCGTTCCACTCCTCCATGTGCCTGACGCAGCTCATGCGCAGCGCACTGGAGGCAGAAGGACTTCCCGCCGATGCGATCAATCTGGTCGAGGACACCTCGCGCGAGAGCGCAAACCAGATGATGAAGCTGAACGGCTATCTGGACGTGCTGATCCCGCGCGGCGGCGCAGGGCTGATCCGTGCGGTCGTGCAGAACGCGACCGTTCCGGTCATCGAAACCGGCACGGGCAACTGCCATGTGTACGTCGATGCCTCCGCCGATCTTGAAATGGCGCAGCGCATTCTGGTCAATGCAAAGTGCCAGCGGCCGAGCGTATGTAACGCGGCGGAAAGCCTACTGGTGCATAAGGATGTGGCTGCTGCATTCCTCCCGATGGCGGCAGAAGGCCTTGCGCCCGACGGCGTTGTGCTGCACGGCTGCCCGCGCACCATGGAGCTGCTCGGAAACGACGTTCAGCCCGCAACCGACGAGGACTACGGCCGCGAATACCTCGGATATGAGATTTCCTGCAAGGTAGTCGATTCGCTCGACGAGGCCATCGACCATATCAACCGCTTCAATACCGGACACTCCGAATGCATCGTCACCCGCGACTATGCTGCATCGCAGCGGTTCCTTGACGAGGTGGATGCAGCGGCAGTCTATGTCAACGCCTCCACCCGCTTTACCGATGGTTTTGAATTCGGTTTCGGCGCGGAGATCGGTATTTCCACCCAGAAACTGCACGCGCGCGGCCCGATGGGGCTGACCGCGCTGACCACCACCAAATATATCATTTACGGAAACGGACAGGTGCGCTGATGAACAAAGGTATGGAGAAGGAATACAAGTGGCGCGCCGATGAAGGCTTATTGGGGCAGGCACTGTTATGGGCCTCCTCCCGCATCGGCACACAAAGCCGGACGCTGCATATGCAGTCGCAATACTTTGATACCGCGGACGGGCTGCTGCGGGAGCAGTAAGCCGCGCTGCGTATGCGGAAAGAAAACGACCGCAGCGTATGCTGTCTGAAGCTGCGCAACGAAAATACACCCGAAGGTATGCGCGCACATGAGGAATATGAATGCTTCGCGCAGACGGTTGCAGAAGGGCTTTCCATCCTGCCCAAACGAGGCGCACCGCTGACGCTTTGCGCGCAGGCGCTTGCAGCCCCGCTGGAGATCATCTGCACGGTGGATTTCCGCCGCTGCGCCATCCTGCTGCAGCAGGATAACACCGTGTGCGAACTGGCGCTCGATCAGGGCACGCTGCGTCACGGAGAGAAAACCGCGCCGCTGTGCGAAATCGAACTGGAATATGTTGCCGGCAGCGAAGAGGCATTTCATGCGCTTGCCGCTGAACTTGCCGAGCACCTTTCGCTTGTTCCGGAACCCGAGAGCAAGCTGGCACGGGCTATGAAGCTATAAATGATTCCACAAATTCCAAGAGGCTGCGCTTACGCGGCCTCTTTTCTTGTGTCTTTGTCCCGCGCACAGACGTTTCTGATAACTGCTGTCAGATAAATGTGCATAAAATTGTGCAAAGCGTATATTTTTATCCTGCCACGCAATTCTCTTCCCGTGTTCTTGCAAAAAAAGCAGTTTCCATGTATAATAAACATGAATTTTGGGAGGGTAAATACACATGAACTTTGACAGCATCATTACGATCGCCGCTTTTGTCGTATACCTGATCTTCATGATCTGTATCGGTATGTACTTCATGGGCAACAGCCGAACGACGACCGATTATTTCCTTGGCGGCCGCAAGCTCGTCTCCTGGCAGACCTCGAGGAGCGCGGAGGCTTCGGATATGTCCGGGTGGCTGTTAACGGGTCTGCCCGGCGGCGCCTACCTTTCCGGCATATCCGCCGGCTGGATAGCCATCGGCCTTGCCGTAGGCACTTATTTGAACTGGCTGCTGGTTGCAAAGCCCTTGCGCCAGTACACCAAGGTGGCAGATGACGCCATCACGCTTCCGCAGTTTTTCAAGAACCGGTTCCGCGATGAAAGCGGCATGATTTCGGTCATTGCAGCCGTATTCATTCTGGTATTTTTCCTGTTTTATACTGCTTCCGGTTTCGTTTCCTGTGCCAAGCTGTTCTCCTCCGTCTTCGGTATCCCGTATCTGGTATCGCTGCTGGTGGGCGCAGTTGTCGTGATTTCCTATACCTTCGCAGGCGGCTTCTTTGCCGTTTGCTGGACCGACTTTTTTCAGGGTCTGCTGATGTTCTTCTGCGTGATTGCAGTCCCCACGATTGCGATCAATTCGCTCGGCGGCCCGTCCGACTTTTTTGCACAGGTAGAGGCCTTTAACCCGAACTTCCTGAACATGTTTGTCGACGGCGAAACCAACACACCTTACACCGTGCTCGGTATCGTTTCGCTGCTCGCATGGGGTCTCGGCTACTTCGGCCAGCCGCATATTCTGGTGCGCTTTATGGGCATTTCTTCCCCCGGCGCGATCAAAAAATCCCGCCGCATCGCCACCACTTGGGTGCTGATCTCGCTGACTGCCGCTGTGCTGATCGGCGTTTCCGGCCGCATGTTCTTGGGCGACGGCCTGCTGGTCACCGCCGGTAACGAAGAGACCATTTACATCAACATGGTAAGCCGTATCTTCCCGGTGTTTATTGCAGGTATTTTCCTGTCTGCGATTCTGGCAGCCATCATGTCCACGGCCGACAGCCAGCTGCTGGTCACGGCGTCTGCCATCACCGAGGACTTTTACCACAACAAGATCCGCCCGAACGCTTCGCCGTCCGAACTGATGTGGGTCTCCCGCATCTGTGTCATCGCCGTTGCGCTGATCGCAGTTTTCATCGCCACCAACCAGAACAGCACCGTACTCGGTCTGGTGGAATATGCATGGGCCGGTTTCGGCTCCGCCTTCGGTCCGCTCGTACTCTGCTCGCTGTTCTGGCGCCGCACCAACAAATATGGTGCATATGCCGGTATCATTGTCGGCGGCGTGGTCGATCTGGTTTGGGCGCAGCTGTCCGGCGGCATCTTCGAACTGTATGAGATCGTACCCGGCTTTGTCTGCGGCCTGATTGCCATTATCGTGGTCAGCCTGCTGACCCCCGCTCCGTCCAAGGAAGTCACCGATCAGTTCGACTCCTACCGCACCTGCGAGGAATAAATGAAGCGCAGGCTCCGTCTGTTTCTATGGTGTTCTGCCGCGGTCGCATTCATTTTGGGCGGCATCCTGCAATTTGCGGACTGTTTTCTCCCGCAGCAAACACTGACCGATGAAACCGCTGTGCATTTTATCGACGTTGGTCAGGGCGATTCGGCGCTGCTGCTTTCAGGCGGGCAGGCCGTTCTGGTCGATGCCGGTACTGCGGAAAGCGGCGCGGCGGTCGTCCGCTATCTGGAAGACCTCGGCGTTACCCGGCTCTATGCCGCAGTAGCCACGCATCCCCATGCCGACCACATCGGCGGCATGACACAGGTGCTTGACACGTTCCCCGTCGAACATTTTTACATGGGTCCGGAAACACAGAACACCGCTTCTTTTTCCGACCTGCTGGACGCGCTGCAAGCGCAGGGCATCCAGCCGACGATTCCCACTCCGGGCGATACGCTGGCGTTTGACTCCGGCGCTTCGCTTACCTTTCTCGGCCCTGCAGACGATGTGCCGGACGGCAACCTCAACGACCGTTCACTCATCACATTGTTTCAGGTCGATGAGCAGAAAGTGCTGCTGATGGGCGACGCGGAAGCCGCCGCCGAACAATCGCTCCTTGCACATGAGCCAGCCTTGCGCTGCGATGTGCTCAAGGTCGGGCACCACGGCGGAGCAACGTCCTCTTCCCTGTCCTTTCTGCAAACCATTCAACCATCCGTTGCCGTCATCTCCTGCGGCGTAGACAACGACTACGGCCACCCCGACCCGCAAACGCTGCAAAATCTGTCCCTTGCGGGAGTAAGCGACGTCCGCATCACCGCGGAATGCGGCACCGTCATTTTCCCGCTACACCCACCGTCATCAAGCAAGGAGAATGCTGCATGAAACAGACCGGTATTGTCGATCGCTTTGAAGGCGATGATGTGGTTGTTGAAATCGGTGGAAAGATGGTCAATTTTCCCCGTGCCGACGCTCCCTCGATGTTGGGCGAAGGCATGGTCGTCATCGTAAGAGATGGCCGCATCGCGGAAATCGACCAAATTGAAACCCAGCGTATCGAGGATGATATGCGCCGCCGTTTTGAGCGCATCCTCGGCAAACAATCCGATGAATAAACCCTAAAAGGAAAGGCGAACAAAACCAATGGAAAAGAAACCCTTTTTGACACTCGAACAGGTACAGGAAATTACAAAGACCTATCCCACCCCGTTCCACATCTATGACGAGAAAGCCATCCGCGAAAATGCGCGTAAGGTCAAGGCGGCGTTCGCGTGGAATCCGGGCTTTAAGGAGTACTTTGCGGTCAAGGCCACACCCAACCCCCGTCTGGTGCAGCTGCTTCACGAGGAAGGCTTCGGCTGCGACTGCTCGAGCTACACCGAGCTGCTGCTGAGCAAGGCTTGCGGCATCACCGGCCATGACATTATGTTCTCCTCCAACGTCACACCGAATGAGGATTTCAAACTGGCCAGCGATCTGGATGCAATCGTCAACTTTGACGACATCACCCATCTTGACTACTACGATAAGGTTGGCGAATGGAAGGAAACCATGTCCTGCCGTTTCAATCCGGGCGGCGACTTCGTGCTGGAAAACGAAATCATGGACACCCCGCAGGAAGCCAAGTACGGCATGACCCGTGAGCAGCTGATCGAGGCATTCAAGTATATGAAGTCCAAGGGCGTCAAGCACTTCGGCATCCATGCATTTCTTGCTTCCAATACCGTGGCCAACGAGTATTATCCTGCCCTTGCCCGCATCCTGTTCAAGCTGGCAGTCGAGGTACAGAAGGAAACCGGCGTGCACATCGCGTTTATCAACCTGTCCGGCGGCGTAGGCATCCCCTATAAGCCGTGGCAGGAGCCGAACGACATCATGGCCATCGGCGAGGGCGTGCGCCGCGCGTACGAGGAAGTGCTGACGCCCGCAGGCATGGACGATATCGCCATCTACACCGAGATGGGCCGCTTTATCCTTGGGCCGTATGGTGCGCTGGTTGCCCAGTGCATCCACCACAAGCACACCTACAAGGAATACGCCGGTCTGGACGCATGTGCGGCGAATCTGATGCGTCCGGCGATGTACGGCGCATATCACCATATCACGGTGCTCGGCAAGGAAGACGCCCTGCACGACCGCACCTATGACGTGACCGGCGGCCTGTGCGAGAACAACGATAAGTTTGCCATCGACCGCAACCTGCCCCGCATTGATATCGGCGATTACGTTTATATCCACGATACGGGCGCACACGGCTTCTCGATGGGCTACAATTACAACGGCAAGCTGCGTTCGGCAGAATTGCTGCTGCGCGAGGACGGCTCGGTCGAGTTGATCCGCCGTGCGGAAACCCCCAAGGATTATTTTGCAACGCTGGATATGACCGGCCTGTTCGATGATATCCTGTAAAAAACCGCAACAAAAAAGCGTGTACTCAAATGAGTACACGCTTTTTCTATTCACATGTTTTGCAGCAGCAACGCAGCCGCCAGCGCCAGCAACACCACGGTCAGGGCGCGCAAAATACGCAGGATGCGCTGCTTCTTCGGACTTTCCCGCTCCCAGCCCTCGGGCGGCGGCGTGATCTCTTCGATCTTCTCCGTACCGTCCGGCTTGTGTCCAATCAGCTTGACATGACAGGTATTGCAAGCGGTAAAGCCTTCACGGAACTCTGCCCCGCACTTGGGACACCACGGCATATGCTTCTCCTCCTTCAATTTGCCACGAAGTACAGCAGTGCCAGCGCGACCACGATCACACCGATCACCACCGGCAGCATCTTAAAGGAGACATTGTCCTCCATCGGCTGCTCGGGTGTTTCCATTGCCTGCTCCTCTGCCAACCGCGCCAGTTCGTTCTCGTCAATCCTTGTTTCCGAGAGATTGCGGTTCATCTCGTCGATCAGCTCCCGCGCTCGGGCGGTTTGGCTCACGTCCACGATTATTGACAGACCAAAGCGGGCATCCGCGCCGGTATAATCTACAATTTGTCCGAAGCTTGCCGGGCGGTCATACGCAACCACATCGTTTTCATGCAACATATCACAGATCGCCGTGGCTTCTAAACGGTTTTTAGCCGTGTAAACCGCAATCGGTTTTTCCATCCCATCCGGCAGAACAAACTTCTCCCATTCCGGCACTTCATTTTCTTCGGGCAGCGTATCCACCAGCGGCACCTGACAGGTGCTGCACTCTGTGAACCCCTCCCGGTATTCTGCTTTGCACTTGGGGCACCAAGGCATGATGCATCCCTCCTTACCTGCCGATTATAGCATATCCCTACTATTCTTTCCAGATAAAAATCGGCAGCGGTGGATCGTGCTTCCGATTGAGCCAGTCACAAGCCAGAACAGTGAACGCCCGGTCATTTAACGACTTTAGGTGTTCTAAAATTGCATTTTTCTCGTCATATCCGTTTTCTTTGCCGTAATAGAGCGCAAGCGCCATCACACCGCCCGGACGCAGCAAAGCGAGTCCCGCATCAATAGCGGGAAGCGAGGACGCCGCAGTGGTAAAGATTTTCGGGTCGCCGCCCGGCAGCCGACCGAAATTGAACACAATGCAGTCAACGCTTTCCGGCGCCGCATACTGCGCCATGTTGGCATGGCTGTCCAGCACAACCTCCGCCGATAGTCCCTCCGCCGACAGCAGCGCGCGCGTCTGTTCGATTGCCTCCTGCTGCACATCGAATGCCAGCACGCGGCCCTCCGTCCCAACAAGGCGGCACAGCAGCGCCGTGTCGCGGCCCTTGCCCGCAGTCGCGTCAATGCAAAATGCCCCCGGCTTGACCTGCCGCCGCAAAAAATCATGCACCACATTCAGGGTGTTCATTTATTTCCCTCCGTTTGTACGAACTTACTTGCATCCAGTGTACCACAAACCGAGGGATTTGCCTACCTGCTCACTGCTCGAGGATACGCCCATCCGTCGAAACGACAACCACCTGCCACGGCAGGAACTTGCCGCTTGCCTGTAAGGCAGTGCGCACAGCATGTTCGATGCCGCCGCAGCACGGTACTTCCATGCGCACGACCGTCACGCTTTTGATATTGTTCAATCGGATGATTTCGGTCAGTTTTTCGCTGTAATCGCCCTCATCCAGCTTAGGGCAGCCAATGAGCGTGATTTTATTGCGGATAAAGTCCTGATGAAAATTCGCATACGCATATGCCGTGCAATCTGCCGCGACCAGCAGATGCGCCCCGTCAAAGTACGGCGCATTGACCGGAACCAACTTGATCTGCACCGGCCACTGGCGCAGCTCGGACGAGACAGGAGCGGCCACAGCTGGCGCCGCCGTGGTGCGCGCAATCGCCCGCGCCTGACTGCCGGGACAACCGCAGGCCAGCGGCTGCTGTGCTTGCTCTTTCGCACGCTGATTGGCCTGCACCGCCGCCTCATCATAAGGCGCAGCCTCCCGCTCGACAAATGTGATCGCCCCAGTTGGGCAAACCGGCAGGCAGTTGCCTAACCCGTCGCAGTAATCGTCCCGCAGCAGCTTCGCCTTACCGTCCACCATACCGATTGCCCCTTCATGGCAGGCGCTGGCGCACAAACCACAACCGTTGCACTTTTCCTCATTGATTTCAATAATTTTACGCATCATATCGGGTTTCCTCCGCTTTCATTCCGTTGTTTGATGCATTTAGTATAAACGATATACCACATATCGTCTGTTGTTATAACAACAAATCTGCAAAAATACGCAAAAAACGGCCGTCCCACAAGGGACAGCCGTTTGATGTCGGGAAACAAGGTCAGGCAAATAACCGCATAATATTCGCCGTAAGGATACCGCCGCCGGTGCCGATGATATAGCCCATCAGCGCCATCAGTACGCCGACCGGTACCAGCGCGCCAGAGTAGGACGCGGCGAGCACCGGCGCGGAAGCCGTACCGCCGATATTCGCCAGCGACGCAACGCCACAGGTGAACATATCGAGTTTGAAAATCTTTGCAATAACGACCAAAATGATGCCGTGGATCGCCAAAATCATAAAGCCCGAAATAATCCACACCGGAGCATCGGTCATTTCCAGCAGACTTGCACGGGATGCCAGCAGTGCAATGACAATATACAACATGACGTTGGACAGCTCGGCCGCACCCGCGATCTTGCCGATCGGAGTAACCGCCGCAACCAGTGCAATAATCGTAACAACCAGCACCGTCCATGTTGCGGAGTCGATCCACGGCGTATTTCCGCCGATCAACGTCTTGGTCCATTCAAAAATCGCATTGCCCGCATTCTGCGACAGCGCGGAAACCAGCAGTGCACCGCCGATCAGGAACAGCAGGCCGGGGAAGTTCATATGCTTGTCCTCTTCCTTTTGCTCTTGCTCCAGACGAGCGCAAACCTCGTCGAGCGTTGTGGTAGATGCCTTGGTCCACTTATTGAACTGCGGCGCAAACGTGATCGCCCAGAGCAGGAACATGACCCACACCGAATAGTCGATCGAGTCGATGACCAGCGCATAGCCCATATCCGCTTCCGAAATATGCAGCGCAGCCTGGACTGCAACCATGTTGCCCGAACCGCCCATCCAGCTGCCGCACAGCGCGCCCAGCGCCTTCCACGCCTCCGAACCCAGCATACCGTTCATGATCGCATAGGTAGCGATAAAACCGATCGAAATCGAAATGCTGGCTGCGAAAAAGCCGCCCAGCATACGCGGGCCAAGCTTGAGCACCTTGCGGATGTCGCAGCGCAACAGCATCAGGCACAGCATTGCGTACAAAATGTTGTTTTTCAGCGCACTGTATGCCCCTTTGGTGGCCTCCATATCCCATGCGCCCACGGTACACAGCAGCATCGTCAGCAGGTACAGCAGCACCACTGGCGGCACGAACTTGAAAAACTTCCATTTGGTCAGCTTTTCCGCGCCTACCAGAACGGCCGCCAGAAAGACCAGCACCGCAATATAGGTAAAGCCGTTGGTAATCATTTGTTTTCATCCCTCACTTTTCCAGTCTCTTTTCCCATGCAGACAGCTTCCCGTTCGCCGCAACATCGGATTGTTTTCCAGTATACAAGAAAACCGACTTTTTTGCAAGGTCTCGCAAGCAATTTGCACAGAATGGTTTGCAAAACATCTTGCCATCCTGTACAATATGATAGGACATTGTTTAGAACCCGTTAAGGAGGATTGCTATGAATTTCAAACCATATATCCGCGCACATGCGGACGAGCTGCTGGCCGATCTTGCCGCGCTCATTCAGATCCCGAGCGTGGAGGGCGAACCCGCGCCGGACGCGCCCTTTGGGCGTGAAGTAGCCCGATGCCTGCACGAAACGCTTGCGCTATGCGAAAAACTCGGTTTCCGCACGGTCAATATGGACAACCGCGTTGGCTGGTGTGAGTACGGCGAAGGCGAGGAAATGGTCGCTGTGCTCGGTCATCTGGATGTAGTCCCCGCGGGTGACGGCTGGCAGGCTGCTCAACCGTTCTCAGGCGAAGTCAAGGACGGCCGCATCTATGGCCGCGGCACAATGGACGACAAGGGCCCGACCGTTGCGGCGCTGTACGCGCTGGCTGCACTCAAGGATGCGGGCTTTGTCCCCTCCCGCCGTATCCGCATCCTGTTCGGCACGAACGAAGAAACCGGCTGTCAGGATATGGTGTGGTATCTCGAGCACGGCGGCGAAGTTCCCGTGATGGGCTTTACACCGGATGGAGAATACCCGATCATCAATGGCGAAAAGGGCATCATGAACTGCGTATACGCCCGCAAACTGAGCCAAACCGGCGATTATCGTCTGACCCGCTTCGAGGGCGGCACCGCCGGCAACGTGTCCCCTGCTTACGCAGTCGCGGAACTGGCTTGTCCGGCAGAGGCCGCAGGCAAGATTGCGCTGGACAAAGTCACCGTCACGCCGATCGACGGCGGTATCCGCATCGAAGCTGCGGGCGTGTCCGCTCACGGCTCGACCCCTGAACAGGGCGAAAACGCGATTGGTCGTCTGGCGCTCGCGCTGTCGCAGCTGCCGCTGGATGGCGACCTTGCCGACTGCATGGCGTTTCTCGCAGACCGCATCGGATTGGAAACGCGCGGCGAATCACTGGGACTTGCCATGCGCGACGACCTTTCGGGCGACCTGACCGTTAACCTCGGCGTAGCGGCCTTTGCGGAGGACACGCTATCGCTCACCCTGTCCGTGCGTTTTCCGGTCACCAAGACCTATGATATGGCGCATCCGCGTCTGGAACGCGCGTTCTCGCTCGGTGGTTTCCATGAAACCGAGATGAAGCACAAAGCGGCGATCTATATGCCGCCCGAGAGCGAACTCATCCGCAAGCTGGCCAAGGTATACGAGGAGCAGACCGGCGACAAGGCGGTGCTTAAGTCGATTGGCGGCGGCACATATGCCAAGTCCATCCCAAATCTGGTCGCATTCGGTCCGGTTTTCCCGGGCGATGAAATCCGTGAGCACAAACCGGATGAATATATGGAAGTGGAGCGGCTGCTGCAAAACGCAGAAATTCTCGCCGCAGCCATTTATGAACTGGCAAAAGAATGAGCGCACCTCTGACAGCAAGGAGTTGACAACAGATGAAAATTACCAAAATCCGGCTGGGCCGCATTTCCGTCCCGCTGCGCGTGCCGTTCAAGACTGCGGTGCGCTCGGTCTCATCGGTAGAGGACGTGATTGTCGAAATCCATACCGATACCGGCGCGATCGGCTATGGCGAGGCGCCGCCGACCGGCGCGGTCACAGGCGATACGGCGGGCGCGATCATCGGAGCCATTCAGGATCACATCGCTCCCACCATCCTCGGCCGCGAGGTCGACGACTTTGAAAACCTGATGCTCGCCCTGCAAGGCTGCATTCTCAAGAACACCAGCGCCAAAGCGGCGGTTGATATGGCACTGTGGGACTTGTACGGCCAGCTGTACAACATTCCGGTGTACAAAATGCTCGGCGGCAGCCGCAGCAGCATCGTGACCGATATCACCATCAGCGTCAACGATCCTGAAGAGATGGCGCGCGATGCGCGAAACGCTATCGACCGCGGTTACGACTGCCTTAAATGCAAGGTCGGCAAGGACGTGCCGCTCGATCTGCGTCGCCTGCAAGCCATCCGCGCCGAGGTCGGCAAAGATGTGAAAATCCGCATTGACGCCAATCAGGGCTGGAAGCCCAAGGAAGCGGTGCGCATCCTCAGCCAGATGGAGGATGCCGGTCTGGACATCGAATTTGTCGAGCAGCCGGTCGCGCAGCATGATTTGACCGGTCTGAAATATGTCACCGACCATGTCACCATCCCGGTCATGGCGGATGAAAGCGTACAAAACGCAGCGGACGCACTGACCATTATGCAGATGCGCGCGGCCGATCTGGTCAACATCAAGCTGATGAAAGCAGGCGGCCTGTACAACGCGCTGAAAATTGCCTCCGCCGCCGAGGTCTACGGTGTCGAGTGTATGCTCGGCTGTATGCTGGAAGCCAAGATCAGCGTCAACGCTGCGATCCATCTCGCCTGTGCCAAGCAGATCATCACCAAGATCGATCTGGATGGCCCGGTGCTCTGCACCGAAGACCCGATCCGCGGCGGCGCGGTGTTCAACGAGAAGGATATCACCGTGTCCGACGAGCCGGGACTCGGCATCAAGGGCATCGACAAGATCACCTATCTGGATTGACAGTTTCTCTTTTCTACAGACAAAAAACGGCGAAAGCAACATGCTTTCGCCATTTTTCATCACTCAATCTCCATAAATGCCTGCGCGGTCATTTATGACCAGCACGCGCAGCACCTCTTCCGGAAGGTTAAGTCCTGCCGCACTGCCCTCGCCTTTGAGCCAGCCTTTGCGTGCCAGTTTTTCCACCGTTGCGCGGCCCCAATCGGGCACGGATGCCACCGTGTTGTATACTGTTTTGCTTTGCGCAATCAGATTCTTGACCTCATCTGCCGTCATATCATCCACCTCCTCTGTCAGCCTTCGTTTGAAGTCTTTCCACGCCGATGCGTTCTCTACAAACGGCGCCGGACAATTCTTGTGCGTCACATCATAATGCCGCACCACACAATCGGGCGCGATGCCATACTTCTTCATCAGCATACGCACCAGCTGCACTGCATTTTCCACCGTGCCCGGCTGAAAATAATATTGACCGTTTTTCATGCGGCTGCAAAGCTCAATGCCAATGCTGTTGCCATTACGGCAATACGGATGAAAATATGTACCTTTAGTTCCGCAATGCCAGGCAATATCATCATCCCGTACAGACTGCCAGACTTCTTTTTCGTCCACAAAATAGTGCGCCGAGGTCGAGACATTGGTATTTTTGAAATAGTCTGCATTATTTTTCGCGGTATCCCCATCGTTCGCCGTAAAATGGATGACCAGATAGCGAATTTGTCCCTTCCCGCGTGAAGCCGGCAAATAATTGCCCACATTCGCCTGCTGAAAATGAATTTCCATCACCTTTCACCTCCTCCCTGCATAAACTCCAAAAAAAGAAGAGTAGATTGACGCAATTTGGTCAATCTGTTCTATCCTTATGCAAAAAGTTGTGCTATAATGTATGTCAGACATGTTTGAGAGGAAGATTTTTCGATGATATGCAGCAACATCCTGGAAGCAGTCGGCCATACGCCGATGGTACGTTTGAACCGCATGGTTCCCGCAGACTGCGCCGAGGTGCTCGTCAAATTTGAGGGCTTGAATGTCGGCGGCTCCATCAAAACACGCACGGCGCTCAATATGGTGGAGGATGCAGAGCGACGCGGATTGATTGGACCGGACACCATTATCGTCGAGCCGACCAGCGGCAATCAGGGTATCGGCCTTGCGCTTTGTGGTGCAGTGAAAGGCTATCAGGTCAAAATTATCATGCCGGACTCGGTTTCCGAAGAGCGCCGCAAGCTGGTGCAGCACTATGGTGCCGAAGTGATTCTGGTACATGATGCAGGCAATATTGGCGACTGTATTGCAGAATGCCAGCGAATTGCAGACGAAATGGCTAAAAATGACCCAAAGGTCTTTGTTCCCGGCCAGTTCGACAACCCGGCTAATCCCGCTGTGCATCGCCACCACACGGCAACCGAAATTCTCGAACAGGTCGGCGGCCCGATCGACGGTTTCTGCTCCGGTTTCGGCACAGGCGGCACGATCAGCGGCATCGGCGAAGTGCTCAAAGCGCAGAACCCCCAGCTGGAGATTTGGGCAGTCGAACCGGAAAACGCAGCCATCCTGTCGGGCGGCTCAATCGGCACTCATCTGCAAATGGGCATTGGCGACGGCGTGATCCCGAAAAACCTGAACACCAAAATTTACGACCACCTGTACATCGTAACCGATGACGAAGCCATTCAGACCGCAAAGGATCTGGCGCGTCTCGAGGGTCTGATGTGCGGTATTTCGAGCGGCACCAATGTTGCCGCCGCGATCCAGCTTGCCAAAAAGCTCGGTCCCGGTAAAACCGTGGTCACCGTTCTGCCTGATACAGCGGAACGCTATTTCTCGACCCCGCTGTTTCAGGATTGATTTTTCCCAATAAAGAAAGGCTTCGGAACCTTGTTCCGAAGCCTTTTTTCTCTATCCTGCAGAAAATCAATGCTTGCGCATCGCCAAAAACTTTTCTTTGATCTGTGCCGCCGCCGCACACGGATCTTCCGCTTTCATAACCGCAGAAACTACCGCAATGCCCGCAATCGGGCTATTTACCAATACGTCCATATTATCCGCATTCAGCCCCCCAATCGCAACCACGGGAATGGGTACGGCACGGCAGATTTCATCCAGCGTGGAAACCGGCGTGAGTTTGGTGGTCACATGCGTGGTGGTCGGATAAATTGCTCCCGTTCCGAGATAATCCGCGCCATCGGCATAGGCTGCCTGCGCAGCTTCCACGGTTTTTGCGGTCGCCCCGACAATCTTATCCGGCCCCAGCAGTTTGCGGCATACCGCAACCGGCAGATCGCTTGCTCCGACATGTACCCCTGCCGCATCGCAGGCAATGGCGACATCCACGCGGTCGTCAATAATCAGCGGCACGTTCCAGCGATCCGTGACCGCCTTGACTTGCTGTGCGAGCGCCAGATAATCCCGGCCGCCTGTATCTTTTTCGCGGAGCTGAATGAGCGTTGCACCACCTGCACAAGCCTGATCGACTGCATGTAGCAATGTTTCAGTCGTGTGATAGGTGCTGTCAGTGATGACATATAATGTAGGGTCAAATTGCATCATGATTCTCCTTATCTATTGTGATGGTCAGCAGACCGTTTCCTTCTTCCAGCGCGCCGAGCGTATAGCCATCCGCCGCAAAAGCGACGCTATGACCGATAAAGCAGTCTGGTATATACTGGTCGACGCCCAACACCATCATGTTATTTTCAATAGCACGCGCGCAAAGCAGGGTACGCCAATGCAGCACCTTATTTGCACCAGCCGTCCATCCCGCCGGAACCAGCAGTACCTCTGCTCCAGCCTGCTTTTGCGCGGCAGCCAGCGCAGGAAACCGCAGCTCATAACAGGTGATCAGCCCCAGCCGACCTATCGGTGTATCCACCGGCTGAAAGGGGTTTTCCCCTGCCCGGCACTCATCGGACTCCCGATAGCCGAAGGCATCATACAGCCGCTGTTTGCGGTGCACGCCGCGCAGCATACCGTCTGCGTCCATCACTACGATCGCGTTGTATGGCAGCGCATCCGTCTGCTCATACATCCCCGCGGCAATCCACAAACCATGCTGCCGAGCCATCTGGGACAGCGCAGAAACAAATGGGCCATCCAGTGGCTCCGCTGCCTCAACATTTTTCGACCGCCTCTTCATTTTTGCATAAAACATGCTGTATTCCGGGAATACCAGTACAGATACGCCAAGTTCTTTTGCCTTTTGTGCATCATCCTGTATTCTGCGCAGGTTGTCTTGCTTGTCCTCACAGGCGCCAAACTGCGCCAGTGCAACGGTTATTCCCGCCATCCCTTGCACACATCCACCCAAGCCTTGTATCCGGAAAACTTCTCCAGCTCGGGGATCGTCAGTTCGATTGCCGAATTGGCGGAACCACAGGCAGGGAACACGGTTTCAAACCGGTGCAGCGATTCATCCAGAAAAACCGTCACGCCCTCGTTGATGCCAAAGGGACACACTCCACCGACGGCATGGCCGATTTCCGGCTCCACCTCTTCAAAGGAAAGCATTTTCGCCTTGCAGCCGAAGCGCGCCTTATATTTGGGATTGTCGATCTTGACATCGCCCGCAGCAACGATCAGGATCACACCGTCCCCAGTGCGGAAGGACAGCGTTTTGGCGATACGCGCGGGCGCACAGCCCACTGCCTGCGCCGCCAGCTCAACCGTTGCCGATGAGGTATCGAATTCCAGCACGCGATCCTCTACCCCAAATTGCCGCAGCCAATCTTTTGCTTTTTCAATGGACATTATTCTTTTCCTCCGGTCTGTTCATCAATTGCGTCAACCACACCTTCGCATAAACGACGCAAATAAGAAGCAATTTCACTGAGCGCAAGACACAGCATCAGCCGACCATTCGGATCTTCCGAATCATACGGCAGAAACGCATCCAGCATCGCCGGAACGCTTTCCCGTATCTTCTTTTTGTCCTCCAGCAAATGTGCATAGCACGCTCCAAAGTCCACGTCATCGCGTCCAGTCAACGCCTTCACATCACTCAGCCGCAGATTTTGCTTCAAATGATATACACAAAGCAGCTGCATGATTTGCTGCCGGGTGTATTTTTTGCCGCGAACCGGGGTCATCAGCCCCTCTTTGACATAATTGTTCACCATGGTTTTGGTCAGCAGCTTATCGGATGGATTGCGCTTATCCGCCGACAAATGCTGATCGAACAGCGACAATACCTGATCCATATATAAATCAAGCTGCGGCACATCCGCGGGCATAATATCCTGATCGGAAAACACCCGGTCAATGATATTGCCAAAATCAGGCATGATATTCACCTCATTTCCTCCTCATTATAATCCTTCCAATAGCGGCTTGCAAGGGGCGGAAAAGTGGACAACATTGAAAAAAAATGGTATACTGTTTTTGAAAGGATAGGCTGATATTATGAAAAAGGGGTTTATCAAAAGGTTTTCGGCAAGCATTATTGTTATTCTCTTGGTGACGTTGTCCACGCTTGGTACAGCCGGCGCCGCGCCGGCAAGCAGCAGTATACCCATCTTGATGTACCATGATTTAACAACCGATCCAAGCCGCACCAACAGCATGACCATCACAGCGGATCGGTTACGACTGGACATGGAATTCCTGCAGGAATTCGGGTTTACCCCGCTGCTGCCCTCTGAGTTGGTCTCCCTCGCGCAGAATAAGCAGTCATTACCCGAAAAGCCGATCATGATTACCTTTGACGATGGGTATCATTCCAATTACGAATATGCCTATCCCACTCTGCTGAACACCGGCATGAAAGCAACCATTGCTGTGGTTACCAATAGCATTCAGTTGGCCAGTACCAGCGATACGCCGTCCAATTCGCTGACTTGGGAAGAGATTCAGGAAATGGTTTCCAGCGGCATTGTAGAAATCGGCTCGCATACCTATAACCTGCATAATCCCCAGTACCACGGCAACAGTGCCCCGGACGGCATCAACGGTGTCATGCGTCTGCCCGGCGAATCGCAAAGCGCCTATCGTCTGCGTGTCGGCGGCGATCTGCAAACCAGCCTTCAGTTGATCACACAACATAGCGGCCAGCAGAAAGTCCTGTATTTCTCGTATCCTTTCGGCGCTTATGACAGTTGGATGCAGACACTTTTGAATGAAAACGGTATTGTGGTCAGCACCCTGACCAACCCGGGAAAGGCCAATCCCTCCTCTTCGCTGCACCAAATGCCACGTTATCGGATTACCATGCAGCAATCGGTCGCCTCTCTGCTGCGACAAACGTCTGTCGCCACCCCGACGGTCGCGAATGTCTCAGTCAATGGTAACACGACCGTATTGCCGGCCTACAATATCGGCGGGAATAACTATGTGCGCGTACGTGACGTAGCATTACTGCTCAAGGATACAGCAAGCAGCTTTGATGTGCAATGGAACAACAGCTTGCAGCAAGTGGAATTAAAATCCTTTTCTCCCTATACGCCAAATGGCACGGAAAACAAGCCGATGTCCAGTGAACGGCGCACAGTACAATCCCTGACTGAGCCTACCGCCGCAGATGGCCAGCTGCATATGATTGCTGCTTACAATATAGATGGGTATACCTACTATAAGCTCCGGAGTTTAGGCGATTTGTGCGGCTTCCTGGTCGATTGGGATGCTGCTTCCCAAACCGTTCAAGTGATCGCATAAGATTTCACAAAATACACCTGCATCATTGCAGGTGTATTTTTTTGCCTTGTGGACACAATAAATTCACAGAACCTCTATTGCATTTTCTATTATATGTAGTATTATATTAAATACAAAGTAGTTATAATAACTATATTTGAAAAAGGAGGAATCTATATGCCGCGTGTGTTCCTCAAGGCACGGGAACCATTTTCCAGCTATTCACACTTTGTCGGGGCGGTACTGAGCGGAATCGGTCTGTTTGCTATGCTGATCCGCATGTTGACCATTGATACCGCCAACGGCCAAATGGCAGCGTCGGTTATCATTTTTTGCCTCTCTCTCATCGGACTGTATTCAGCCAGCAGCGTATACCATTATTCCTGTCGGGATGACAAAACCCTGCGGCGGCTCAAGAAGCTTGACCACAGCATGATTTATGTGCTGATCGCAGGCAGCTATACCCCCATTGTGCTTTGCTATATGCGCCCGCCGCATAACTATATCTTCCTTGCTTGCATCTGGTCGATTGCCATAGCCGGTATCGCTGTCAAACTGGTCTGGATTGACGCGCCGCGTTTTTTGGGAACTGCATTATATCTGCTGTTAGGCTGGGCCATTGTATTCGATTTTGATGCTGTGCTTTCTATGCCCGCGCCTGCCATTGCTCTATTGGCCGCAGGCGGTATCTTTTATACGATTGGCGGCGTAATCTATATCAGCAAGCGCCCGAATCCAACTGCACTGCTCGGCTTCCATGAGATCTTCCATTTGTTTGTCATTGCAGGAAGTATCTGCCATTATCTGATGGTTTTTCTCTATGTTCTGTGATGCCTCCCAGTAACATTTTCCTCTTTCTGCTTGACAAGCCTACAAATTAGGTATATACTCTAAATAAGAATTTATACTATTAGGGAGCAGGTGACAGCATGCAGACCAGAAATACGGTGCAGCGTCAAATCGTTTTGCAGACCGTTCTGCAAATGCACAATCATCCCACTGCGGATAACGTGTATGCTGCCGTCGCAGCGGAGCATCCTTCCATCAGTAAGGCCACCGTTTACCGCAACCTGAGCCAGCTGGCTTTACAGGGGGAGATTCGCCGTGTGCCCGTGCCGAACGGTGCGGACCGGTTTGACTTTAACACCAGCGAGCATTATCATGTGCGCTGCGAAAAATGCGGCGCGGTATTTGATGTGCATATGCCGCATGTGAGCAACCTGATCGAGCAGGTAGAAGACGCGTCCGGCGTGGAAGTACAGCGATATGACATTCTATTCGAGGGCATTTGCCAGGACTGCCGGGCAAAGGAAGCGTAATTTCCGACAGCGGTTGCTGTCTGAAAAATACAAAAATGTGAGGAGTATGTGATTATGGCAAATTTGAAGGGAAGCAAGACGGAAGCAAACCTCCAGACCGCGTTCGCGGGCGAATCCATGGCGCGCAACAAGTATACCTACTACGCCTCCAAGGCCAAGAAGGACGGCTATGTACAGATCTCCAAGATCTTCGAGGAGACCGCAAATAACGAAAAAGAACATGCAAAAATCTGGTTTAAGCTGCTCGAGGGTATTGGCAGCACGGCTGAGAACCTCAAGGCGGCAGCAGCCGGTGAGAATTACGAATGGACCGACATGTACGCAACCTTCGCCAAGGAAGCCCATGAAGAAGGCTTCGAGGACATCGCATTCCTCTTCGAGAAGGTTGGCGCAATTGAGAAGGAGCATGAGGAGCGTTACCGCAAGCTGCTCGCTAACGTAGAGGGCAATCTGGTATTCTCCCGCGATGGCGACTGCATCTGGCAGTGCTCCAACTGCGGCCACATCGTTGTCGGCAAGCAGGCCCCCGAGGTTTGCCCGGTATGCGCACATCCGCAGGCATACTTCGAGATCAAGGCAGAAAACTATTAAGCCATCCTATCCATCATAAAAAGGCTTCGGAACGAACGCTCCGGCCGCACAAGGGTATCATCGAAAACCGTCCAGAGCAAAGGAGGACTCGTCGCTTTTAATGGCGAGTCCTCCTAAATATTTAACTTTTATTCATAATGAGTGTATGGTATGATAGCCGTGAGGTGATGTCTGTGGAACTAAACTGGGAAGGTGTTATTGTGAGTGCCGCATCTTTGCTTGTGATCGGTGCCTTTCACCCTCTGGTGATCTGGTGCGAGTACCGCTTCACCCGGCGGGTCTGGCCGGTGTTCCTGATCGTCGGTCTGCTCTGCCTGTTGGCGGCCCTTCTGATCCAAGGGTTTTTATCCATTCTTTTGGGGCTACTGGGCGCCAGTTGTCTGTGGAGTATCCGGGAACTGAAGGAGCAGGCCAAGCGGGTGGAGCGAGGCTGGTTTCCCAAAAATCCAAAACGGAAATAAGTAAACAGTTACAGGAGTGATTTATGCCTTATGGCTGTCCGTTTCTTGATAGACGATGTGGAATTTTGTATAATTCGCTTTGAGGTTGGTTATTGCTAACTACGAGAAAACTTTCACATTTCACCGCAGAAAACTCGAAGGAGGGCGAGTCATGCTGGAACTGATGAATCAAATGGACACTCAGGCGAGCACCGTTAAGGAGGATCCTGCACCTGGACTCCACTGACCTGGGCGGAGGTTGCTGCGGGAAACACAACGGCGGACACTGCTGTGGGCGGCACAAGCACGGGCAGGCGGGACAGTCTACGGTTGAAGAATAATAGTGACTGGGTATCTGCCTTGCTGCCCCAACGTCATGGATAACGACGTGAAAGCCGGAGAGACGGTGGATGCCGCTCAGAAGAAGGCCAGTTTCATCTGCGCCGAAACGCATACAAAATCCTCTGCTCCGGGGAGCAGGACATCCACATTCTCCACAAATGGGTGCAGAAAGAGGATGTGCATAGGAGTTCGGGTGATCGGAATTGAGCGCCAAACGGGATTACGACAATGCTGGAAACTGGTGCCAAGCCCTTGCTGACAGAGCGAAAATGAAGGCATCTTGCCGGTTTGGCACACCGGCGGGATGTTTCCTGTTACTCCCTATGACTGCCACTCAACTGTCCATAGGTGCGAAGGGCAGTATTCCGGGATTGTGGTGTTGGATTAAGTGATGGGTAATTTATGTACGCTATGCTACCCTGCATGGTGGAGGCGGCAGGCGTCACCGAGGAATTGAAAGCCCGTGACCCTATGCGCTGGGCGGGGCTGATGAACACGCTGAAAGCGCAGGTGGAGGAAGTGTTGTTGCAGGAATTAGTTTATATCTGATTTTGGACATAGATGAAGCCGGGATTTTGCAAGCCAGCAAGCAATCCCGGCTTTATCTTATATATTTTCCAGTTTTTTTGACCGCCGGTATTCCAATGGCGATAGGCCGAATTGTTTTTTGAAAACTGATGCAAATTTGCTTTGATTCATATAGCCGACCAACTCTGCTATTTCTGCAACGGACAATCTTGTAGAAGTCAGTAACTCTGCGGCTTTTTTCATTCTGACTTCCCGTAGATAAATAGATATATTTTGCCCGAAAACGCCGCGAAAGTAATTTTTTAAGCTGGTTTCGCTGACAGAAAATTGCGCGGCAAGTTCCCAAGCTGGATGATGTTGACGCAGATCAGAAGTAATGATCTTTTCTACCCGCTTTGCAATATCTACTTGTGTTTCTGTGAAAAAAGTGCAGGCTTGTGATGGCGGTATGTCGTTGATGTTTTGCAATAGAGAAAACAGTGCTAATGTGTATATTTTCATTTGTGAAATCGAATATGGGACAGGAATATCAATCAATCCCCAAAGTTTTGTTAATATTTCTTCGCCTTCGGGAAGAACAGATGAAATATAGGTGCCCCCTTCAGGACAAAAGCGGTCAACAATTCTATGAAAGTCAATGGCAAATTCCTTTTGTACCCATGTGCTTTGTTCTGTTAGGGTATCAATATCGACAAAAAATTCCATTCCTCCGTAGATACGGCGGGGATAGACATATTGTTTTTGAGCGAAACATTCTGTTAGAGAAATTTCGCCGTCCTTTACATAGACAAAGTTTTCGTTGTTCAAAATCATTTCGCAACGACCAGTTACACAGTAGTTCACGAGTAAAGGGCCTTTCTCTACGGAGCCATTTCCGTAAAAATTCGGTGCTGTCCAAGTGGGTGAATTTACAAAGATGTAAGCGATAGTAATTCCGGGAAAGAGTGGGAAAAAGGTCATGGAGCCCTTTCCATCTTTCCCGTTCAAGAGCAGTTCTGCGCTATAATCACTGCGCTTTAGTGAAATCCCAGGTATTTCAATACATTTTCTAATAATATCATCAATCTTCATTTTTTGCTCCTGTCATTCGATTGCCCGCTTCATAGCTTTGGATTTTAATTATATTATAGAATTGCGAACGAAGTCAGTCAATAAAAAAACTCGTTGCTGTTTGGAGCCAAAAAGATGATTGGTTGTAGAGAGCTACTGCTAACTATGGTATCTTATAGAGAGGTTAGAAAACGCTAACCAGCAAATGAATGGAGGTATTCGTTATGAGTAACAAGTTACAAGCAAAAGACCTGATTAACCTCGGCCTGTTCACCGTTCTCTACTTTGTGATTGGCTGCTGTGTCGCCATTCCCATCGGCTTTGTACCTATCTTTTTGCCGATCCTCGGAGCATTGTGGTCTTTGATTACCGGCATCCCGTTCATGCTGTTCCTGACCAGAGTTAAAAAATTCGGCATGGTTACAATTATGGGAATTTTAAGCGGCCTGCTGATGGGGCTGACTGGCATGGGATTTTGGGGCGTACCGATGGGCGTGATTTTTGGGCTGCTGGGAGATCTGATCTTGAAATCCGGCGGTTATAAAAGCGCCAAGAAGAGCCTGATCGGGTATGCGGTGTTCAGCCTTTGGATGGTTGGTACATATATCCCCATGTATTTCATGGTTGAGGATTCCTGGGCCAGTTTTGCGGCCAGCTTTGGTGAGGAATACGCTGACAGGGTAATGACTGTTATGCCTATGTGGAGCATTATTCTGGTAATCGCCGGAATCTTCATTTTTGCGATCCTGGGCGGACTTTTAGGTAAGGCGCTTCTGAAAAAGCATTTTGCTAAAGCGGGCATTGTGTGATGAACGGGCTATCATTTTCAGCAACAACCGAAAAAAGAAAAGGAATCCTGCTTGATCCCCGGACAAAGCTCATTCTGCTGCTGACGATTACAACACTGATGTTCAGTACCAGTAACGAAGGAATTATGAACATCGTCAAGCCGTGTCTAAGCCTTGTCCCCTTTGCTCTGATTTTGTCGGAACGCCGTTTCAAAACAGCAGGAAAATATCTGGTGCTATATGCGGTTTGCTTTATACTGGAACGGATTGCCCTTACGAGTTTGAGCGGATTACTCTCGTTCATCGTGCTGGCAGTGACATCTATCATGACGCGGTTTGCGCCCGGCATTATGACAGGTGCCTATCTGATCTCATCCACTTCGGTCAGTGAGTTTATCGGCGCAATGGAGCGTATGCACATCACGGAAAAAATTGTGATTCCAATGTCTGTCATTTTTCGCTTTTTCCCAACCATCAGCGAAGAATATCAGGCCATCCGGGATGCAATGAAAATGCGGGGCATACGATTCGGCGGGAAAAATCCTTTCCTGATGGTGGAATATCGCCTTGTTCCTTTGATGGTGTCCGTTGTGAAGATTGGTGATGAACTTTCTGCTGCTGCGTTGACACGGGGGCTTGGAGCCCCCGTTAAACGTACAAACGTGTGCCAGATCGGTTTCCATGTTCAAGATTTGATTGCGATTCTGTTTTGCGTTATCTGTTTTGCCTTGTTTTTGTTTCAGCAGCAGATTTCTTTTTGACGGGAGGGGGGTGAACCTATGATACGGATTGACCATGTGACTTTCTCTTATGGAGAAGAAAACGAGAACGCTGGTGGAGTCCATGATATAAATCTGACCGTAGAGGACGGTCAATGCGTCGTACTTTGCGGCGAAAGCGGCTGTGGAAAAACGACAATTACCAGGCTGATCAACGGTCTGATTCCCCAT
Source organism: Clostridiales bacterium (assembly GCA_019421385.1). Classification (GTDB taxonomy): domain Bacteria; phylum Bacillota; class Clostridia; order Oscillospirales; family Butyricicoccaceae; genus Agathobaculum. Next base: position 2,313 of record JAHZFK010000009.1, on the reverse strand, counting down.
TACTATGAAGGAAAAATGAATGGAGAAGTGTGGGTAAATGGGGCAAAGGTTTCGGAACAGCCCCTTTATGATACCGCGAAAACGGTTGGCAGCGTGTTTCAAAACCCCCGCTCACAATTTTTCAATGTGGACACAACCAGCGAAATCACATTCGGGTGTGAAAATCTCGGCCAGCCGGAGCAAAGTATTCGGGAACGATTAGATAAGACCATCCGGGATTTCCGCCTGGAGAAATTGATGGGACGCAATATCTTTCATCTCTCCGGCGGGGAAAAGCAAAAAATTGCCTGTGCCGGGGTATCCATCATGGAGCCGGATGTGCTGGTTATGGATGAGCCGTCATCCAACCTGGATGCTTCCTCTATCCTCGATCTGAGAGCAATACTTGCGTTTTGGAAGTCGCAGGGGAAAACAATTATAGTGTCAGAGCATCGGCTCTACTATCTGCGCGGTCTTGCGGATCGTTTTATCTATATTACCGGCGGAAAGGCGGAAAAAGATTACTCCGCAGCGGAGTTTGAGAGCCTGACGGAGCAACAGAGAGCCAAGTTGGGGCTGCGTACCTTTATTCTTGAAGATTTGTTGCCACCGAAAGCATTGCCCCAAGCCGGTCAGCAAATGGAACTTCGCAATTTCTGCTTTGCCTACAAAAACGAACCGGAAACGCTGCACATCCGGGAAAGTAAAATCCCCGCAAATCGTATTGTCGGGATCATCGGGAATAATGGAGCTGGAAACTCCACCTTCTCCCGGTGTTTCTGCGGCCTTGAAAAGCGCTGCGGTGAGGTGATCTGGAACGGCAGAACATATCGGCCTAAAGACAGACTAAATACCTGCTACATGGTGATGCAGGAAGTCAATCACCAACTTTTCACGGAAACCGTATTGGATGAAGTCCTGATCAGTATGGAGGAGGAAAATCAGGAGCGGGCTGAGGAAATCCTTGCCGAGTTAGATTTAATCGACTTCAAAGACAGACACCCCATGTCCCTCTCCGGCGGCCAAAAGCAGCGGGTAGCGATTGCTTCGGCAATCGCCTCCAAGCGTTCTATCTTATTTTTTGATGAACCGACCAGCGGTCTTGATTACAAACACATGAAAGAGGTCGCTAATGTCTTGAAGCAAGTCAGGGATGCAGGCATTACCTTGTATGTCATTACCCATGATCTTGAACTGCTTTTAGATTGTTGTACGGATATTGTCCATTTTGAGGGCGGTTCCATCATCGACCAATTTCAAATGGATGAGGCCGGTCTTGAAAAAATCCGAAACTATTTTATAAAGGGGGTATCTGCTAAATGAAGAAGGAAAAGAAAGAGTCACCCATAGGAACTTTATGGGGATGGGGCAAGCCCTATCATGGGAAATTCATCGGCAGTATTATCCTTGCGGTATTAGGCGTGGCCTGCCAGATGGTGCCCTATTTCTGCGTGGCGCATATTGTCACGCTGATGTTATCTGGGGATCAAAATTTTTCACACTATATTGCGGCTTGCGTGACTGCCCTTTGCGGTTATTTAGGGAAAGTTATATTCTCAAATCTTTCCACAACAATTTCCCACACAGCGACCTATTACACGCTGCGCGATCTGCGGGAGAATATCACCGCAAAGCTGGCCCGCGTCCCAATGGGGACAATTTTAGATACTCCATCCGGCCAGTATAAAACAACGATTGTTGACCGGGTGGAGGGAATGGAGCCAACTTTCGCACACCTGATCCCGGAAATGACCGCAAATGTGCTGGTTCCCATTGTGATCGCCGTGTACCTGTTCTTTTTGGACTGGCGCATGGCGCTCCTGTCCCTTGTTACGCTGGTGGTGGGCCTTGTGGTCATGTCCGCCGGTATGAAAAACTATCCCGTCAAGTGGGAGGGCGCCGTCAAGGCGGGCAAGCAGATGGCAGACGCCATCGTGGAATACATCGGAGGTATTGAGGTGGTGAAAGCGTTCAGCCAGTCCGCCGGTTCCTACAAAAAATATTCTGACGCGGTGAATTACAACGCCAACTACTATGTGGACTGGATGCGGGAAAATCAGAAAACCATGAGCGCCTACAACGCCATCCTGCCCTCGGTGCTGATCTGCGTACTGCCCTGCGGCTTTGCGTTCTGGCTCTCCGGCAGCCTGGAACTTTCCGCCTTCCTGTCCATTGTGATTTTCTCTCTGGGCCTTGTTGAGCCGATTATCGCGGCCTTTACTTTTACGGACGATTTGGCCGTACTGGGGACAAATGTGGAAGAAATCAGCCAGCTTTTAAACGCCGAAGAACTGAACCATAAAGAAACGCCGGTCAAGCTGGAAGATACCGGCA
>JAHZFK010000089.1 GCA_019421385.1 Clostridiales bacterium | reverse complement strand
TGAGTGAATACGTAGTAGAGCTGAAAAACGCGACCAAGCGTTTTCCGGGCGTAGTGGCTCTGAGGAACATGCAGCTCGCCGTCAAGCCCGGAGAGATTCTGGGTCTGATCGGTGAGAACGGCGCGGGCAAGTCGACGCTTATCAAGGTGTTGACCGGCGTGCACCAGGCAGACGAGGGCCAGATTTTTGTTGACGGCGTGGAAAAGCATTTCAAAGATCCGAATGAATCCGCAGCGGCAGGCATTGCCTGCGTCTATCAGGAGCTGAATATCGAAAAGCTTCTGAGCGTAACCGATAACATTTTCATCAACAAATGGATCAAGAAGGGTGCCCTGCTCGACTATCCGACGATGCACAAGAAGGCCAAAGAGGTCATGGCGTCGCTCGGGCAGGATATCGACCCGACCAAGGCTGCCGGCACGTTCGGCATGGGCGTGCAGCAGATGATCGAAATCGCCAAGGCAGTTCTGATCAATGCAAAAATGATTATTATGGATGAGCCGACCTCGTCTCTGGGCGAAAAAGAAGTAGAACAGCTCATGAAGACCTGCCGTGAGCTCAAGGCGCGCGGCATCGGTATCGTCTTTGTATCGCATAAGCTCGAAGAATTGTTTGAGCTGTGTGACCGTGTCACCGTTATCCGTGACGGTGAGTATATTTCCACCAAGCCGATCGACGAGTGGGACAACGACTCGCTGATCACGGCGATGGTAGGCCGTTCGCTCGACAACCAGTTCCCCAAGGAATTCGGCACGAAGAGCGCAGAGCCGATGCTCAAGGTAGAGCATCTGGTCGAGAACGGCGTGCTGCATGATGTTTCGTTTGACGCATACGGCGGACAGATCCTCGGCTTTGCGGGTCTGGTCGGCGCAGGCCGAACCGAAACCATGCGCGCGATTTTTGGTGCCGATCCGATCGACGGCGGCAAAATTTCCATCAAGGGCAAGGAAGTACATATCAAGTCCCCCCGTCAGGCGATCAAAGAAGGCATCGCATTCCTGACGGAGGACCGCAAGGGACAGGGCTTGGTTCTGGCGCAGACCATCCGCACCAACCTGATCCTTGCAAACATGAAGGGCTTCAGCAACGGTCCCTTCCTGGATGAAAAGAAGATTCTGGAGAGCGGCGAAAAGGCGATCGCATCGCTGCGCATCAAGACCCCGTCGATCGACGAGATCGTCGGTCAGCTGTCCGGCGGCAACCAGCAGAAGGTTGTTATCGGTAAGTGGGTCAACACGGATGCCGATATCTTCATTTTCGACGAGCCGACCCGTGGTATCGACGTCGGCGCAAAGGTCGAGGTATACAACGTCATGAACAGCCTTGTCAAGCAGGGTAAGTGCGTTATCATGGTATCCTCCGAAATGCCGGAGATCCTTGGTATGAGCGACCGCGTAATCGTTATGCGCGGCGGCGAGGTCATGGCGGATGTAGACCGTGACAGCAAACATTTCAATCAGGAAGACCTTATGAAGGCAGCTTGGGGAGGTAAATTAGATGACTAAAACGAAAAAGTCCAGCAATTTAATGACATATGCTGGTACGTTCGGCGCATTGTTGATCCTTTGCATCGTACTGACGATCGCATCGCCCAACTTTTTCAAGTATTCCAACCTGATGTCGGTTCTCAAGCAGACATCGTTTAACGCACTGGTTTCCACCGGTATGCTGCTCTGCCTGATCACCGCCGGTATCGACCTTTCGGTTGGTGCAAACGCAACGTTCTGCGCCTGCCTTGCCGGTATGCTGGTACAGAAGGGCATGACCAATTCGTTTGTGCTGCTGGTCATTGCGATCGTAGCCGGTACGCTGATCGGCTGGATCAACGGCATGATGCTCACCCGTCTGCACCTGCCCCACCCCTTCGTTTCCACCCTTGGTATGAAGAACGTACTTTGGGGCGCAGCACTGATCGTCACAGGTTCCCAGATGGTTTCGTTCTCCGGTCTGGACGGCGTCATGTGGCTCGGCTCCGCTACGGTTGGCGGCTTCCCGGTCAGCTTCATCGTCGTTATCGTGATCTACATCATCATGCACATCCTGCTGACCCGCACTTCGCTGGGCCGCTCGATCTACTGCTGCGGCGGCAACCCGGAGGCTGCCCGCCTGTCTGGTATCAACTCCGCAAACGTGCTGACCTTCTGCTATGCGCTGTCCGGCTTTATGGCTGCGCTGGCCGGTATCGTTTCGATCGGCCGTTCCGGCATCTGCAACGGTGTTAACGCAACCCAGCCGTACGATACCGACGCGATCGCAGCGTGCATCATCGGCGGCGCGTCCTTCATGGGCGGCAAGGGCACCATGATCGGCACCATGCTCGGCGCGCTCATCATCGCGGTTCTGCGTAACGGCTTCTCGCTGCTGTCCGTTTCCTCGGCAGTTCAGAACCTGGTTCTCGGCCTGGTTATCATCGGCGCCGTTCTGCT
>JAHZFK010000088.1 GCA_019421385.1 Clostridiales bacterium | reverse complement strand
GATAAGGTCGTATTGACGTTCAATTATTCCGGTGATGACCGAACAATAACATTGCAGGAAATTGACGCCGGATTACAGAATGGCGTTTGTCTGCCTCGTGCCGTGTTCCACCAAAATACCAACTGATACCGCTTGATACTGGGCGGTATCTTTTGTTTTTAGCCGGTTTTTGCAACGAAAAACGGGGTTTCGAAATTTCGGTAGATATTCCGGTAGATTTACTTTTTGAACTTATGCTACACTATAAACAGGCAAGGGGAGTAGGGCGATAAAGCCCCAAACCCGGCGCCTGACGATACCGGTATCCGTCTTTCCGGCGCGGCTGTGCACCGCCGCACCGGGCTCCCAATCTGACAAGGGAAGGACGGTGAAACAATATGTCCCGCACGCGCGTTGAGCGCAATATTTCGTACGACGAGGAGAAGAAGAAATACTATGTCAATCTGGATTTCGGGCGCGACGCGCACGGACACCAGATCAAAAAGACCCGCACATTCGCGCGGCTGACCGACGCTCGCAAGGCGCTGCGGCTGCACGAGGTGCAGCGCGACTTCGGTGCGCTGACTAAGCCGAACGACACGACCGTTGCCGAGTGGTTGAACTACTGGATGGACGCGGTCGTGCGACCCAACCGCGCTGCGACCACGGTGCATGGGTACAGCCAGATGATCGTCAACCACATCATCCCGCAGCTGGGTGCGATCCCGCTGCAATCGCTGTCACCGCAGCGTATCCAGCAGTACTACGCCTATCTGTGCCATGACTGCGGACTGTCGCCTAACACCGCGCGCAAGCACCACGACCTGCTGCGTAACGCGCTGCGAATCGCGGTCATGCAGGACGTTCTTGCCCGCAACCCGACTGATCGCGTCGAGCCGCCCAAGTTCAAGCGACCCGAACCGCAGTTTTACGATGTTGGCTCGCTGCGCTGCCTGTTGGACGCGGTCGAGGGCGACAAGCTCGAGCCGGTCGTGTATCTGGCTGGATATCTCGGCCTGCGCCGCGAGGAAATGTGCGGACTGAAGTGGAAGGATGTTGATTTTACAGGCAAAACGCTGTGCGTGCACCGCGCCCGCACGATGGCCGGCTCGCAGGTGATCGAGAAGGACACTAAGAACCGTTCTTCGACCCGGCTGCTGCACATGCCGGAGGAGGTCGTGCGCGTGCTGCACGCCGAATGGCGGCGGCAGCGCGAGAACCGGCTGCTGTTCGGCAAGGAGTATCAGGACACGGGCTATGTGCTGACATGGCCGGATGGCGAGCCGTATCGGCCGAATTACCTGACCGAGACGTTCAGCACATTCATCCGCCGGAACCATCTGCCCAAGCTGACGCTGCACGGACTGCGGCACACCTTTGCGACACTCGCGAACTACTCCGGCGCGACGATCTACAATATCAGCCGTTCGCTGGGGCACAGCACAGTTGCGACCACGTCCATGATCTACACACATCTGCTGGATACGACCCATGAGCAGACGATCGAGGCGGTCGCGCAAAGCCTGCGGCAGGGTGGAGGGCGAAAGATCAGAAAACAAGTCAAATAGCGAGAATAGAGAGGAGGGAAAACGTTGCAGCTGCTGAAGCTGTTGCAGGTGATCGTGATGGCGGCGTTTGAAATCTGTGGTTTGGCTTTAATCGTATTGGCAGTTCGCTTTTTTTGGTGGCGGGACAAACGGGACGAGGACTTCGCGGAATTGGTCGAGCGCTGGCGGGAGGAGCAGACCCGGAGTAAGCGGACAGCGCAGGAGCAACCACGAAATGAACAATCCATGAGTGAGCAGGCGAAGCAGGAGCAGCCCTCAAAGCATGTGTGGGCGGCGCAGCAACCGTCGCAAAACGAGCAAAGACAGGACGAGTGGGCGGCGCTAAACTGTTTACGCGACGAAATAGAGCGGAGAGAACGACAGGCAAATCCGCGCGGCGCAAAGCCGATTCTAAAAAACGGGGTGTATCGGAGGAGAAAAGCGCTGTTCGGTCCGTGGCCGCTGTTTTTGCATCAGAATGATGAACAATATGCGCGGTATGTCCGCTCGAGATGTCAGCCGATTCAGCTGAAGCTGGAGGATGACCATCCGTACACGATTATCGGCACATCCGGCGAGTACAAAACATCGCTTCGCTCCTGCACCTGTATGGATTTTCGCATGAATCTGCAAGGACTGGCGCCGTGCAAGCACATGTATTTCCTTGCGCGGCAATGCGGGTACGAAGTCGATGCGATCTTTGTAAACTATCAGGAAAAAGCCCGGCAATAAGGAAAACAGGCCCCAACTGGTTGGATGAACGCCGATAAGGAAGTAGCAGAAACAAATTAAACTTAACGACTGATAAACAGGTGCAAAATGGTGTGTCATATATTTGACACACCATTTTTTTAGCACAAAGCTATATATAGGGAAATATTCTTGCGGTTATTTCCTGTTTTTGTTACCATTATCTACAGGATATTATTTTAGAGTGC
>JAHZFK010000087.1 GCA_019421385.1 Clostridiales bacterium | reverse complement strand
AATTTCTTTTCACGACAGGCTGACGAGACATGTATCAAAACATCAGCTGCAGGCAGGTCGTCGCGCCGAGCTTCAGGATTGTTCAGGTGAATATGTATTATGAGGCCCCTTCACTGGGGCAACCAGGGACCGCCCTCCGTGTTGGTGCACGGAAGGCGGTCTTTTTTATTTTAGTTGTATAGGCGAAGAGATCTGTCTGAGCAGCGCGGCGGGAGTCGTAGCGCCGCAGATGAACCAGTTTCCATTTGAAGTAGCTGAAGAAGTTTGTTGTAAGGATTCCCCTTGTTGCTTTTTCGCGCCTCTACAGCCAAAAGGGAAAGCGCTGTGGCGCACATCCTGAAAAATACGGGAAGATTTATATGCCCTTGACGGATTGTTGCAGTACGATTGGAGAGACGGATTTGTGTCCAGCACGGCAGTTCTGTCGTCCAAGTGGGTCCCGGCCATTGCCATCGCCTGGGGCTTTTACCTGACCGGGCGCTGGAAGCGCAAGGCTGTGGTGCCGCAGAAAAAGCAGGAGTAGAAAAAAAGTCCGCCTCACTGGGGCGGACTTTTTTACGGGAACAATGGAACGCGTCACTGCTGTGACAAACGACCAAAAACAGCCTTTTCTCTTGCAGAAAAGGCAAAAATCTGGTACAATAGAAGCAAAAAAAGGCGGATTTTTGCCAAAAGACTGAAAAGTGCGGAGGGGATAGCATGAAAACTCTGGCCCAGTTGATCCACGACGATATGAAGCTGGCTTTCGGTGTAACCGAACCGGGCGCCATCGCCTATGCGAGCGCCAGGGCGCGCGCGCTGGCGGGGGGCGAGGCCCGGCAGGTCACGCTCGATTTAAACTCCGGCATTTATAAAAACGCGTTTACCTGCGGCATCCCCAACTCCCCCGAGTTGGGCAACGCGTACGCTGCGGCGCTGGGCGCCGTCGGCGGCGATCCGGAGCTGAAGCTCGAGGCGCTCGAGCCCATCACGCAAAAGGACAACGAGCGCGCCCGCGAGCTGGTGACGCAGGGGAAGGTGACGGTCAACCTCGACCGCATCACCCCCACCATTTACATCCGCGCGAAGGTGCGCACCGACAAGGGCGAGGGCGAGGTGACCATCGAGGGCAGCCACACCAACATCACCTGCATGCGCGTAAACGGCGAAACGGTGTTTGAGGCGCCGGCGCAGCAGGCGTCGGCCGACCCGTGCGAGCAGATTAAGCAGTACACGCTTAAGGAGCTTGTGGAGTATGCGCGCACCGTGCCGCTTGAGGAAATCGCCTTTTTGGACGAGGCCTTTGAAACCGACCTTGCGCTGTTTGAGGAGGGGCTTGCGGAGCACCGCGTGCCCATGACGAGCACGCTCATTGCGCAAAACGGCGGGCAGGTGTGGACAAAGGACGCGCGCAGCGCGGCGATTGCCGTGTCGGTGGGCGCCATCGAGGCGCGCGTCGCGGGCGTGCCGCGGGCGGCCATGAGCATTACGGGCAGCGGCAGCCACGGCATTTTGTCCATGATGCCGCTGTATGCGCTGTGCCGTGTCGAGCGGCGCAGCCGTGAGGAGCTTTTGCGCGCGGTGTGCCTGTCGTGCCTTGTCACCATTTACATCAAGGAATATTCCGGCCGGCTTTCGGCGCTGTGCGGCTGCACGATGGCGGGCGGCACGGGCACGGCGTGCGGCATTGTCATGCTGCGCGGCGGCGGCGAGAAGGAGTATTTTGCCGCCATCTGCAACATGGCCGCGTCGCTGACCGGCATGATCTGCCACGGCGGCAACCCCGGCTGTGCGCTCAAGGCGCTTTTGGGCATCGGCATGGCCTTTGACGCGGCGCTTTTAGCCATGGCGGGCACGTCGGTCGACTGCTGTCACAGCATTATGGGCTCAACGCCCGAAAAGACCATGCAGAACATGGGCTATGTGGCAAGCCCGGGCATGATTGAAACCGAGGGCCACATTCTGGAAATTATGCGCAGCAGAAAATAACATATCCTGCAAAAAAACCGCCCCCTTTGCGGGGCTGCTTTTGCTTTAGTACCAGTATTTTTTGTCAAACGCCTTCAGTTGGATGTATGATGAGAAAAAAATAATAGGAGGCGTTTTGCATGAAGTATGGCTATGCCCGTGTCAGCGCGATTTACCAGCGCAAAGAGAGCAACAGCCTGGAGGTTCAGAGGCTCCGGCTGCAGCAGAGGGCTGCGATTGGTTTTCGGGTGCCCGTATGGTCAAGGGTACATTACTTTGCTTGACAATCTGTTCCAGTGCAAAATGGACGCGATAGGAGAGAAACAATCTGTGCGAGAATGCTCGGCTCTTTTTAGCAGAAAGCGTGTTCGCAGATTGCCGGTGGGCTTAGTCCGCCAGCTTAGCCCGCATAGATGAGGCGGACAATGCCGTTGGCATTTTCGGTGTAGGTGAGGTGGAGGCGTTTTTCCACCATCCCATCCGGGAAAAGGGGAATCCCGCCGCCCAGGATGGTCGGGATGATGGAGATGTCATAGCGGTCGATGAGGTTTTCCCGGATCAGCGGCTGTACCACCGCCGCCCCGCCGCAGATCCAGATGTTTTTCCCGGGCCTTTGTTTTCGTTCTTCCACCAGCTTGGTGACCGGTTGGCAGGTGAAGTGAGTCTGCCCGTTGTCAGGAAGTTTCCGGTGGGTCAGAACGTAGCAGTCGAGTCCCTCGTAGACCCACTGGCCGGGGGAAAGCTCGGTCACAATTTGGTGGTAGGTGTTCCAGCCCATGATGACTGTGTCGATTTCCTGAAGGAAGCTCGAATAGCTGTCCGGCTCCTGGCTCTCCGGGTTCTGCCCGGTCAGCCAGTTCACCTTGCCCTGTTTGTCGGCGATGTATCCGTCCAGGCTCATGGCGATGTATAAGATGACTTCTCTCGTTTTTTAGCGCCTCCTTTTTGTGATTCTATTCCCATTATAGCATGTGGGGAGAGGGGCGTAAATATCCTGCCCGAATCGAACAAGAGCCCCAGCTAACT
>JAHZFK010000086.1 GCA_019421385.1 Clostridiales bacterium | reverse complement strand
ACCTCATACAAACGAAAAAGCCCAGCTTTTGCTGGACTTTTTCGACAGACTCAAACAGCTGCCAAATAGGCAGCTGTTTTTTTTATGCTGCGAAAAATGGGATATAGACCGCGTGTCATAACACGCTTTCCCACTTTGACCCACATGGGGGATATACAGGAGGAATGCTTTTTGCAGAGATGCCGGGAAACGGGGAAGAGAGTGGTAAACTGGTGGGATTTTCCCCCACTGGAGTGCATTGGCAGGGAAATGACAAAACTATCGAACAAGTGTTTGAAAATTGCAAAAATCGTCGAAACAACGAATATATGGCCATAATCTTCTGCAAAATAATGCGAAAAAAATCTTGCAATCTATTCGGCGTACCGCTATAATGGAAGCAAGGTGGTGAGAAGTGGGGTAAAGTGTCACAGATTCCACCAAAGCGAAAGTGTGGTGTGAATCCGGTGAAGGGCGAGTACAAACATTCCGTTGATGCAAAGGGTCGACTGGCAATGCCGGCCAAGCTGCGCGAGGAATTGGGCGAGCACTTCACTGTCACCAAGGGCCTGGACGGCTGCCTTGCCGTTTATCCCGAAAAGGAATGGGAAGCTCTAGAGGATCGCATTCGCAGCTTGGGTAATGGCGAAAAGGCACGTCGCGTCAAGCGTTATTACTTTGCCAATGCGTTTGATGCGCAGCTCGATGCACAGGGCCGTATTCTCATCCCCGCAAATTTGCGTGAGTTTGCTGATCTGCAAAAAGATGTTGTGGTCATCGGTCAGCTGGATCACGCGGAAATTTGGAACAGCGACAAGTGGCGCGCTTACAACGAAGAAATTGATGCGGAAAGCGTTGCCGCAGATGTGGAAGATATGGATTTCTAACCGGACAGGCAGGAGGGAAGTATGGAATTTCATCATGTATCCATTCTGCTTGAACCATGTCTCGAAGCCCTTCGGATCAAACCGGACGGCGTTTATGTTGATGCTACGACCGGCGGTGCCGGACATTCGCTCCGCATTGCGGAGCGTTTGCATGATAATGGCCGTTTGATCTGCATTGACCGCGATGATGAAGCACTGGAAAATGCAAAAACACGGCTGCGCGATGTGTGGCAGCGCGTGACAACGGTCAAAAGCGACTTTCGTGAAATCGACCATGTACTGGAATCGCTCGGACTGCCGGGAGCGGACGGCATCTTGTTTGACTTAGGTGTTTCCTCTCCGCAGCTCGATCATGCGGAGCGCGGTTTCTCCTATATGCAGGATGCGCCGCTGGACATGCGCATGGATCGGACGCAGAAGCTGACGGCCTACGAAGTGGTAAACGGCTGGAGCCGAGAGGAGATCCGGCGGATTCTTTTCGAGTATGGTGAAGAGCGATATGCGCCGCTGATTGCTGCGGCGATTGAACGCGAGCGGACGAAAAAACCGATTGAAACCACATTGGAACTGGTTGATATTATCAAAGGCGCAATGCCGGGCAAGGCAAAGCGCGAAAAACAGCATCCGGCAAAACGCAGCTTTCAGGCGATTCGTATTGCGGTAAACGATGAACTGGGTGCGGTGCGGGAAGCAATGGACAAAGCGATTGATTGCCTCAATCTGGGCGGACGGCTTGCGGTGATCACGTTCCATAGCTTAGAGGACCGTATCGTAAAAGCGGCGTTTCAACAGGCGGCGCAGGGATGCACCTGTGCGGGAAAAAACCGAAAGTGCGGCTGACTCCGCGTAAGCCCATCCTTCCAGATGAAAGAGAGATCGGAGAAAATCCCAGAGCACGCAGCGCCAAGCTGCGCGTATGCGAAAAGATATGAATAGCAACCGCAGGAGAAAGGAAATGCAATGATGACTGCCAGCAGGGAAAGCGTGGCCTATGAACAATATGAAGAACGTTTTCCGGTGCCAGAAGAGCAGAAACGCAATTTGCGCGTAGCGCCTACACCGCGTCGGCGCAAGAAAGCGCGCGTAAGACCCAGTTTGCTGGGTTGCTGTGTGGTCGTGGCAATCGCCGCAGTGTATATCCTGTTTTGTCAGATGCAGCTGACGCAGCTGAGCGCCGAGGTCGGCGAACAGAACGACACGCTCAATGAACTGGCGGCGGAAAACGTATCGCTGACAACCAAGCAGATCAATAGCGTGAATTTAGATGAGGTAGAGGAATATGCGGTAAACAATCTGGGGATGGTCAAGATGGATAACTCCCAGATTGAATATGTGGAACTGACCAATCCGGATACCGTAACGGTAGCGGATAGCGGCGTATCGCTCGGATCGCTGTTTGCCGGTTTGGCGCGCAGCTTTTCTGCAATTGTGGAATATATTCGATGAGTAAATGAATAGGATGCGTACAGGGGAGTGAGAGGTGGAAACTTCTGACTCCTTACGCTTTTTATAACGGGATTACGGAGGAAAGGAAATACCATGGCAGCAAAGGGACCGAACAATCAAATGCGTGCGCGAATCGGTGTGATGACCTTGGCGTTTGTGGTGTTTGGATTTGGATTGGTGGCAATACGTCTGCTGTATATGCAGGTATTCAACCATGATTTCTATGTGCAGCAGGCGGCGTCTCTGCAAACGCGCGATACGTTTATCACCCCGAACCGCGGTAAAATCTACGATGCAAACATGCAGGTTTTGGCGGAATCGGCAGAGGTAGAGCGCATTGTTGTGTCACCGAAGGGCGTGGTAGACGAAGCAAAGGTAAACGATGGAAAGTCTGCGCAGGCACAGCAGCAGACACTGGCGCAGATTTTGGCAGACGAACTGAGCTTGGATTACAATACGGTGCTGCAGAAAATCCAGAAAACCGATTCCGAGTATGAGATTATCGCCCAAAAGGTGGATAAAGACGTTGCCAAAGAGCTGTATGAGAAGCTGAATCAGGCGGGGTGCACGGGGGTGTATTCCGAGCCGGATACCAAGCGGTATTATCAGCAAGGTGCATTCCTTTCCGCCGTGCTCGGCTATGTCAGCAGTGATAATAGCGGCGCATACGGCTTGGAATCGCAGTATAACGATGTGCTTTCCGGTACGGCTGGGCGCATCGTGCGCGTGCAAAATGCGCAGAATAAGGATATGACGCCCGATACCGAGCAATATATTCCCGCGCAGGATGGCGATTCGCTGGTATTGACGATTGACAGCGATATCCAGAACTTTTTGGAAAAGCATCTGGAAACCGCGCTGGCGGATAATCCAGAAGCGCGCGATGGTGTATCCGGTATCGTAATGAATGTCAAAACCGGCGAAGTGCTGGCGATGGCTTCCATGCCGGACTATGACCCGAACAACTCCTACATGATCACGGATGAACGATACATCGAGGAACTGAAAACCAACGTGCAGGCAGCCCTGACGGAGGCCGGTATTACGGCGGAAATCAGCGACAAGTATTATCAGGAGGGCGGGCTCGCCAATCTGCCGGAGA
>JAHZFK010000085.1 GCA_019421385.1 Clostridiales bacterium | reverse complement strand
AGATTGATCAAACGCGATATGGATGGTTGGCTTCGGTGGAAAACGAACAAGAGAGTTTACCAAAGCAGAAAGAGTTTTTATATGAGATGACAAATGAAAATAAGGCAATTAAGAGTAGCTGGGGTGTTTTCGATGCGCAAAGCACGACAGTTTTTCTTAAAAAACTTATACCACAGGTACATTTTGACAATCCGAAGCCAATAAACCTTATGAAATACCTTATGAGTGTTGCAGTAGGTCCAGAAGATTACGTGATGGATTTCTTTTCTGGTTCAGGAACTACCGCTCATGCACTGCTTCAGCAGAATGCAGAAGATGGAGGTCATAGGAAATTTATATTAGTTCAAATACAGGAGCCATTAGGCGAAGAAACAGATGCCTATGCTGCTGGATTTAAAAATATATGTGATGTGGGTGAAGAACGGTTGCGTCGCGTTGGAAAGATAATCAGAGAAGAATCTCCTTTGACGACCGGCAACCTTGATATCGGCTTCCGTGTGTTCAAGGTGGACAGCAGCAATATGGAAGATGTGTTTTATCGCCCTGCTGATTACAATCAGGGGCAGATGGAGCTGTTTGCTGACAACATCAAGCCGAATCGTACCCCGGAGGATCTGCTTTTCCAGGTAATGCTCGACCTGGGCATTCTGCTCTCTTCTGACATTCAGGAAACAGAAATTGCTGGCAAGAAGGTCTTCTCTGTAGCAGATGGCTATCTCATTGCCTGTTTTGATTTGGAGATCACAGAGGAGACAGTCACCGAGATTGCCAAGAAAAAGCCGTTCTACGCTGTGTTTCGTGACAGCGGCATCGCAAGCGACAGCGTGATGACAAACTTTGAACAGATTTTTGAAACCTACAGTCCGAAAACGCAAAGAAAGGTATTGTAATGGCAGATATGAAATTCAAATTTACCATACAGCCTTACCAAACCGAGGCTGTAGAAAGCGTAGTAGGTGTGTTTGCAGGTCAACCGTTCAACGATCGCTTCACCTACCGCAGAGATGTGGAGATTAAACGAGACGTAACAAACTGGATGATTCCAGAAGAAGAACTGTATATGGGCTTTGCCAATGCCCGTGTGCAGCTTGATTCCGGACAGCTTCTTAATAATATACGCAGGATTCAGACTCGCAATAATATCAAGCTGTCGGAAACCGTAACGACCGGAGGACTTGGCACCTGCTCCCTTGACGTGGAGATGGAGACTGGAACGGGTAAGACCTACGTCTATATAAAGACCATGTTTGAACTGAACAAGCAGTACGGCTGGAGCAAGTTTATCGTGGTCGTGCCGAGCGTTGCTATCCGAGAGGGCGTCCGCAAGAGTTTTGAGACCATGCAGGATCACTTTATGGAATATTACGGCAAGAAGGCTCGTTTCTTCGTGTACGATTCTAAGAATCTGGCGGAGATTGATAACTTCAGCCAGAGTGCAGATATCAACGTCATGATTATAAACATTCAGGCTTTCAATGCCCGTGGAAAGGATGCAAGGCGTATCCGCACGGAACTGGATGACTTCGGCAGCAGAAAACCAATTGACGTTATCAAGGCGAACCGTCCTATTGTTATCCTTGATGAGCCGCAAAAAATGGGCGGCACTGCCACGCAGGAAAGTCTGAAAGAGTTTAATCCGCTCTTTTGCCTGAACTATTCCGCTACGCACAAACAGCACCATGAACTGGTGTATGTGCTTGACGCGCTGGATGCCTACAACAAGCGGCTGGTTAAGCGAATCGAGGTCAAAGGCTTTGATATCAAGAATCTGCGCGGAACGGACAGCTATCTTTTCTTGGAGGGCATTGTTATCTCTCCGAAGAAACCGCCGATGGCGCGCATCGAGTTTGAAATCGGATACAATAAGTCCATCAACCGCGAGACAAGGCTCTTGGGCGTGGACGATGACCTTTTCGCACTCTCCAAAAATATGAATCAGTATCGAGGATACCGTATCAGCGAAATTGATCCTATTCGTGGAATTGTGACCTTTACCAACGGTGAAACAATCCATGCCGGAGAAGTCGTTGGAGATGTGTCCGAGGCTGACCTGCGCCGTGTACAGATCAGAGAAACCATCCGTTCTCACTTTGAAAAGGAGAAGGATTTGTTTTCCCGCGGCATCAAAACACTGTCCTTGTTTTTCATTGATGAGGTTGCGAAGTACCGAAAATATGATGACGATGGCAATGAGGTGAACTCGCAGTACGGAGAGATTTTTGAGCAGGAATATATGGATATCTTGAGCGAGTATCTTACGCTTTTCAACACGCCGTATGAGCAGTATCTCCGTGGTATTGATGTACATCAAACCCATGCCGGATATTTCAGCATAGATAAAAAAGGTCGTAAGGTAGATAGTTCTACCAAGCGTGGCAGTGATGAAAGTGACGATATCTCGGCTTATGATTTAATTTTGAAGGACAAGGAGCGGCTGCTTTCTTTCAGCAATCCCGTGCGTTTCATTTTCTCGCACTCGGCATTGCGTGAAGGCTGGGATAACCCGAATGTATTTCAGATTTGCACCTTGAAGCATGGTGGCAGTTCCCCTACGCAGAAACGTCAGGAGGTTGGCCGTGGCCTGCGTCTTTGCGTGAATCAGAACGGCGATCGTATGGATGCTGATACACTCGGCAGTCAGGTGCAACAAATCAACCAGCTGACCGTTATTGCTTCTGATGGGTATAAAGGCTTCGTTGCCGATTTGCAGAAAGGCATTCGTGACGACCTTTACGAACGTCCTACCAAGGCTACGGCGGAATATTTTATTGGCAAGACGCTCATTATCGGTGGCAACGATGTCACTGTTTCCGATAAGCAGGGACGGGATATCTACCGTTACCTCATCAAGAACGACTATATCGATGAGGACGATCATGTTACCGATAAATACCGCGCTGACCTTGCGAACGGCGTACTCGCTCCCGTTCCGGAAAGCTGCACGGAAATTTCTGAGGGCGTCCATGCGCTTATCCAGAGCATCTTCGATGAACACGCCCTTGACAATATGATCAGTGATGGTCACGAAACGAAGATTCAGGAAAATGCACTGAACGATAACTTCTATAAGAAGGAGTTTCAGACGCTTTGGAATTATATTAACCACAAGTATGCGTATACTGTGGAGTTTGATAGCGAGGAACTTATCCGAAAAGCTATCGCGCATATCGATGATAAAATGTTCGTTGCAAGGTTGCAATACACTGTTACCACCGGCGAACAGGGGCAGGACTGGAATTCCGATAAGGTGAAAAGCGGCGCCGGATTCGTTGCGGAAAAGAGCCAGACCTATACTCTTGATCGAGCAGAAGGAAGCCAGGTTACATATGACCTTGTGGGTAAGATTGCTGAAGGTGCTAAACTGACCAGACGTACAGTTGCGCGAATCCTTGAGGGAATTAAGCCGTACACCTTTGCCATGTTCAAAAATAACCCGGAGGAGTTTATTACAAAGGCTATCCGCCTGATCAACGAGCAGAAAGCTACGATGATCGTGGAGAAGATTACTTATAATCAGACCGAAGGAACCTACGACAGTGCCATCTTTACAGCCGAAAAGAATACGGATGTTTCCAAG
>JAHZFK010000084.1 GCA_019421385.1 Clostridiales bacterium | reverse complement strand
GCTGCTTGAATATTTTTTATTCCAAAATATTGTCTAACTTTTTGGGGTCACTTCAGTATGGATGGCTCTTTTCATCGCATTGTAAACATACACATGCTGATCCGCTTACTCGCTCAGTTGCGTTATCAGACTTTCCCAACAACGCTTCTTGCTCTGCCGGCATGTCGCCTAACGAAATTTTCTTAGATATGGGCTCGCTCTGGGGTGCCTGCACGTCTCCCCTTATCGCGATACAGATCGGTATCCGCTACTTGTATCACTTCTTCGAAAGTATCATGTGCAGAAGTTTTCGCCTTGCCGATAGAAATTTTTATCCATGGCGTTTCACCTTGCCCGGCAGACGCTATGACGCTTTTCAACCGTGTCACAAAAGAGTCTGCATTTTCATCTGTCTCAAATCCGTCGCAAAGCAGGATAAATTCATCTCCACCCATCCTGCACACAATGTCTGAAGCGCGAACCGCATGAGTCAATGTCATTGCAATTTTTTGCAGCACACGATTTCCTGCAACGTGTCCATATGTATCATTGATATCCTTGAATTTATCCACGTCAATAATAAACAGCCAGCAAGAAGCATGTGTGTCAATATAGCCTTGGTAGCGTTCCTGCAATGTGCGAAAGTTGATTAAATTGGTTAATCCGTCCCGCTCAGCTAATATTTTCAGGTGTTTTATCTTTTCGTTATTCACATGATACTGTTGCAGAAGCGTTTTCGGATAATACTCATCATCGACCTGCTCTATATTCGGGCGGGAATGATGAAAATGGATTATTTTCCAGCCGGACTCCCTGCGGACAAACACAATCGAAAAACGGCTGTCCATATTGATTTCAATGCCTTTCGCTTCGTTTCCAAAACAAATACAAATTCCACCATGAACCAAGCAAAGGTCATCCGCCAACATAGACGGATGGCACCAAAAATCCTGAAAGTGACATGGGAGTTCCCTTTCTTCTTCACTTTCTCGGTATAATGCTGCGCGAAAATCTTCAACTGTTTTGTATATTTCATGCTTTCCCGTTCCAATAATGGTACAAGCAGGATCAAACCATGTACTTATCAATTGATCCGCCGCATCTTTCGAACCTGTACCACTAAAATACACGTGCCATAATTCTTGTGTGATACGATAGAAGTCTTCCATCATATGCCGGCTCCCCTTTCCAACAATAGTATAGCATATCTTATACAAAAAATGGTATCCATTTAACAAAGAAGATTATGCAGATTTTTCACTATTGGCTCGTACACAAGTGTCTTCCATTTCTCTTTCTCCTTCTGATGGAAGTTGCATGGGATACACAACCAAACAGTTTATGAAGAATCAACCAGGAATGCTTGCTGCCTCAACTTACAAAAGACAAAGACCATGCAGCATCCATCATCGGATAACTGCATGGTCTTTTATGCTATTGATCCGGTTTATGATTTTCTTGTAGCACAGATCATCAGGTTAAGTCCTGATCCAGTTTGAAATGCGCGATTTGCTGGTGCATCATGTTTGCTTGTCCGGACAATTCCTCACTGGCTGCTGCACTCTCTTCCGCAGTAGCAGAGTTGGTCTGCACAACGTTTGCAATTTGCTCTACACCAAGAGAAATTTCTGAAAGCTTATCCGCCTGATCGTGATAGGCCGATGCCACAGCGTCAATGGTTTGGGCAACCTGCTTCGTCCCATCGGTAACGATCGACAGTTTTTCCGCGGTCAGTTTGGTCAGTTCTTCGCCGCGCTCTACTGCCTGAACCGAATTTTCAATCAAATCATTGGTCTTCTTTGCAGCTTCCGCGCTTTTACTTGCCAAGCTGCGAACCTCGTCCGCGACTACCGCAAAGCCCTTTCCTGCTGCGCCGGCTCGCGCTGCCTCCACAGCGGCGTTCAATGCCAAAATATTGGTTTGGAATGCAATATCATCAATCGTTTTAATGATACCACGGATTGCAGTAGATTGAACGCTGATATCCTCCATCGCTTTGCGCAGGGTATCCATTTGAACGTTGCTCTGTTCCACTTCATTTTTAATTTGTTCCAACGACCGTCCGGCTTCCACCGCTTTTTCGGCTTCTTTTGTGGCCTGCCCAGAAAGTTCTTGAACCGCAGAGGACAATTCCTGTACAGAGGATGCCTGTTCGGTCGCGCCTTGTGCCAGCGTCTGGGCGCCGATGGAGATTTGCTCGGAACCAGCATTGACCTGATCTGCCGATTGGGCAATCGAGGTCAGCGTTTCCGTCAATGTGCGCCGGATATTGAGCAGCGCCGCTTTCACCTTAGAAAATTCACCCGCATACTCATGCTGCAGCGTGAACATCAAGTTTCCAGCCCCGATTTGATTCAGCACTACAGAAATCTCGTCAATGTAAAGGATATACTCTTTCAGTCGATGCACGATGCGCGCCACATTCATGCCAACTTCTGCCACTTCATCTCTGCCGCGGGTATCTACCGTTACGTCAAGCTCACCGTCCGCCAACTGGCCGACATCCACATTCAACCGCTTGAGCGGCTTTGTGATCGACAGGGCAATGAATACACAAACAACAGCCAGAATGATTCCACAGAATATCATGCCGATAATCAAGACGCGAACAATGGCCGAAGTCTGAGCGGTAAATTCGGTTACCGGCATAACACCGAGCACCGTATAACCCAGCGAATCCATGACATTCGTACTGCCATAATATTCCGTTCCGTTCCTGGTGTAAAGAATCGCTTTGATGTCCGTTTTATTGAGGATCGCATCAAGCATGTTGAAGGAATAATTGGCATCCTCTGCGCTCGTATTGATCAGGCTGCTGTCCGGATGGAAAATGATCTGGTTGGAAGAATCGTAGAGCGTGATATAGCCGCTTTCACCCACCTTCAAGGCAGAAAGCTGCTGGTTCAAATGATCCATATTCAGATCTATGCCAACAACGCCCACCATTTTCCCATCCGCAAAAACAGGGCTGGCCACCGTGATCATAAGAGTGTCCGAATTGAGAGTAGCATATGCTTCGGTTGCAATGGTTTCCTGCTTTTCAGATACAAGTTGGTACCAAGACCTCGTCGAAAAATCTATCTGCTCAGAATCGAAAACGGTTCCGTCACTTTGCAATAGCTCTCCCGAACTGAAGTTCGCAACCCATACATAATTGATATCTTCCGCGTTATCCTGCTGAATCAAACGCAGTGTTTCCAGCAGACTGCCGTACAGATTGTGCGCCCGAATACCGCCCTCTACATCTTCCGTGGTAGTATCCCGGATAATCTGCGTAGCTGCCAGACATTCGGAAATGCCATAATACCGCTCAAAAAAGGTATTTACTTCGTTTGCCGCCGCCTTTGCCTCTGCATTTAGCTGCGCACCCATCACATCATTGATCGTTTCCGATCCACGCAATCCCAGAAATATTGTGATTACAATCAGAACAATAACAAGCGGACTCAGTATTCCAAGAAGCAGCTTGGGAACAATTCCAAATTTCATCCGCTTCTGCGCAATTTGTGCATCTTTTCTCTCTCTTTGCATGAAACCCACTCCACCTTCATTTTAGCGCATCCTTGAGGATTGATATGATTTACTCTCAACCTCAAATCACATCTATCCCCTCAAACATCTTGAGCAACAGCGCAATTGCTAAGACATGGTGACACAGTTTAGCAACCGTTTTGTCACATAATTTTCATTCTGTTGTTATACCGGTTTGCTATACTTCTTTATTAT
>JAHZFK010000083.1 GCA_019421385.1 Clostridiales bacterium | reverse complement strand
CGCACATCTCGAAAGCAGCAACTTCGGTTGCTGCTTTTCTGTTTCTGGAGGGAAAGACGAAAAATGTATCAATATATTTTATTTGATTTGGATGGCACGCTCACCGATCCGCGTGAGGGCATCACAAAGTCGGTGCAATATGCACTTTCCAAAATGGGAATTGAGGAGCCGGACTTGACTGCTTTGGAGCATTTTATCGGTCCTCCGCTGTATGATGAGTTCCGTCGCTGCTATGACTTTGATGATACACAGGCAAAACAGGCGGTAGCAGCGTATCGGGAGCGCTTTTCGGTTCATGGCTGGAAAGAAAACCTTCTGTTTGATGGAGTTCCCACGATGCTGCAAACCTTACGCGCAGCGGGAAAGACACTAGCTGTAGCATCTTCCAAGCCGACCGTATTTGTCAAAAAGATTTTGGAGCTCTTTGAGATTGCCCCGTATTTTGATGCAGTATCGGGTGCAACGCTGGATGGCAGCATCAGCACCAAGGCGCAGGTGGTGGAACAGGCGCTTGCCATGCTGTCGGTGCGGAATCGCAAAGACGTTGTTCTGGTAGGTGACAGAATGCATGATGTGGAAGGAGCGCAATTGTGCGCGATTGACTGCGTGGGTGTGACGTTTGGTTTTGGAGGCTTTGAGGAGCTGCAACAGGCGGGTGCCAAATATATCGTGCAGGATTTTGCGGAGCTGATACAGGTATTGACAGATTGATATTGCTTGCAGGACACGGATGCGTGTGAGTTTCCGTCGAATTCTGCTTGAATATGTCCAAGTATTTTTGTGGGATTCGACGGCAGAAAGCGAATGCTTCATTCTTTACCCTCGGCAGCAACTGTGATACAATAAAAAATATCTTCAATTATACTGCCGCTGGATGCGGTACATAGACAGAATCGTTCTTGCGGATTGTGACGGAGGAATAACGATGCTCCAATATCGGATGCCTGTACTGGCGGTGCGGAATGTTGAAACTTCAAAGAAATTCTATCAGGAATTGTTCGATCAAAGTGTTGCGTTGGATCTTGGCCGTAATGTTACCTTTTCCGGAGGGTTTGCGATTCAAGAGGATTTTGATGAATTAGTCGATATTCCGAAATGTACGATTTTGCATCAGTCAAACAATATGGAACTCTACTTTGAGGTGGATGATTTTGACACTTTTCTGGAAAAGCTTCACGATTTTCTGGATGTGGAACTGGTGCATCCACCCAAAATGCACGAATGGCATCAGCGGGTGGTACGGTTGTACGACCCAGACTGGCACATGATCGAGGTCGGAGAATCCATGGAGGTTGTCGCACGCCGCTTGCTGCGTGAGGGATATGATGTTTCGCAGACGGCGCAGATGATTGGGCTTCCGGTGGAGTTTGTGGAGCAGTGCAAGAAAGGTATGGAATAGCCTATGTTTGAATTTCAGCCGGAGTTTGTTTGCTGCGGCGATGCCCGGATCGCTTATTATGACGCGGGACGCGGGAAGCCGTTGGTGCTTTTGCACGGAAATGGAGAGGACAGCTCCTATTGGAAAGCGCAGATACCGGAATTTACCCGCTTTTTCCGCGTGATCGCGGTGGACAGCCGAGGACATGGTGCATCCGAACCCGGCACGCGCGGTTTGTCGTTTGAGCTGATGGCGCAGGATCTGAAAACGATATTGGATTCGCTTGGTATTGAAAAGGCATATGTGCTGGGCTTTTCAGATGGCGGCAATCTGGCAATCAAGTTTGCAATGATGTTTCCGACGTATGTCGATAAGCTGATTTTGAACGGTGCAAATGTCGAGATGTTTGCGGGTATGAAACCGCATTTTCAGCTGCCGGTGTGTGCAGCCTATGGTGCACTGCGCGTCTTGGGAAAAATCAGCCATCGGGCGGCGCGAAAGCGCGATGTGTTCGGTCTGATGGTGTATCCGTACGGCGTTATGATGGAGGACTTGGAAAAGCTGACCATGCCAACGCTGATTATTGTTGGCGAGCATGATATCGTGCGTGACAGCCAGACCAGAGAGATGGCCGCGCACATTCCGCATTGCCGGGTGGAGACCTTCCGCGATGGGGATCATTTTGTCGCGGCAAAGCAGCCGTCGCGGTTCAACCGCACGGTTGTGGAATTTTTATTGGGGAGATAAGGAAAATGCAGTTTATCAAAGCGGGGCAGACCGCAGAAAGCAATATTTTTAACCGGCTGGATGAAAGAAAACGCGCATTGATTGCCGGCGGCGCAGATGTGATTAATTTATCTATCGGCACGCCCGACTTTCAGCCGGACGCACATGTGATGCAGGCGGTCAGTCAGGCTGCGCTTGACCCGGAACAGTATAAGTATTCGCTGACTGAAACACCGGAGCTGATTGCGGCGGTGCAGGACTGGTACAGCAGACGCTATGATGTTTCATTGGAAGCGGATGAGATCATGGCGGTTTGCGGTTCGCAGGAAGGCATTGCGCATGTCGGTTTCGCTTTTGCAGGGCCGAACGATCTGATTCTTGCGCCTGACCCGGGGTATCCGATCTTCTCTTTCGGGCCGATGATGACCGGCGCGACCGTTGGTCTATATCCGCTGAAGGAGGAAAACAACTGGCAGCTGGATTTTGCAGATATTCCGGAGGATGTTGCGGAGCGCGCTAAGGCAATTGTGGTATCCTATCCGAATAACCCGACGACCGCCGTGGCAGACCGCGCCTTCTATGAGCGTCTGGTCACCTTTGCGCGCGAGCATAATATCATTGTGCTGCATGACAATGCCTATTCGGATTTGATGCTGAACGGCAAGCAGGGGCTTTCTTTCCTCTCCATTCCGGGCGCAAAGGAAGTTGGCATCGAGTTCAACTCGCTGTCCAAGACCTATAATCTGACCGGTATGCGTGTATCGTTTGCGCTGGGTAACCGAGAAGTGATCGAGCGTTTCCGCGCATTCCGGTCGCAGATCGACTATGGTATGTTTTATCCGATTCAGGCGGGCGCAGTCGCAGCCCTCACCGGACCGCAGGATATCGTCCGCCGTAACCGGGAAGGCTATATGGCGCGGCGCGATGCGCTGTGCGGCGGCCTGCGCCGCATCGGCTGGGATGTACCGGATGCACAGGGCACGATGTTTGTCTGGGCGAAGATTCCGGAACGGTTTGTCTCGTCCGTAGATTTTGTGCTGGAGCTGATGGAAAAGACCGGCGTTATCTGCGTGCCGGGCAGCTCGTTTGGTGCACATGGCGAAGGTTATGTGCGGTTTGCTTTGGTTGTGCCGCCGGAGCGGATGGAAGAAGCCGTGCGGCGCATCGACGAAAGCGGCATTCTGCGCGGGTGAGGAACGCTATGAAGATTACACACATTGCCCTGTATACCAATGATCTGGCGCGGGCACGCACGTTTTATGAAACCTATTTTGGCGGTGTGGCAGGCGCGCTGTATCACAACCCCAAAACCGGCCTGCAAACCTATTTTCTGTCCTTTGCGGATGGCGCGCGGCTGGAACTGATGACACGGCCGCAGCTGGAACCTGCCGTAGACGGTATGCATAGCGGTTGGGCACATCTGGCGTTTGAGACAGAGTCGCGCGCGGCGGTGGATGCGCTGACCGCACGACTGCAAGCGGACGGCTATACGGTTGTCAGCGGTCCGCGCGTGACGGGGGACGGATACTATGAAAGCTGCGTGCTGGACCCGGATGGGAACACCGTAGAAATCACAGCGTAAAAAGGAGCAATCATGAAGC
>JAHZFK010000082.1 GCA_019421385.1 Clostridiales bacterium | reverse complement strand
TCACCGCCCAGGGCAAGATGGATTTGGAGCGCAAGGGCAAGCAGAGCTATCAGGGCTGGATGTGTGCACGGCTGCTGGCGTTCAGCAACGGAGACTTGCAGGCCCTTTTTGACCGCAGCGATGGCTTCTACCGGCGGCAGCTGGTGCTGACCACCAAAGAGAAACCTGCTGATCGTGTGGACGATCCAGACTTAGCCGAGAAGATGAAAATGGAGATCGAGGGCATCTTTCTCTGGGCCTTTGCGGGATTGCAGCGGCTGGTGGCGAACAACTTCAAGTTCACCGAGAGCCAGCGCACCAAAGAGAACCGGGAGGCCGTCAAGCGGGACAACAATAACGTGTTTGATTTTCTGGAATCCGAGGGCTATATCCGGCTGAAAGCGGATGCGTCCATCAGTTCAAAGGATTGCTACGACATTTACCGGATGTGGTGCGAGGAAAATAGCCTGACTGCACTCAAACGCCGCAGCTTCAGCGATGCGCTGGTGGCAGCCTGCGGCAAGTACAATCTGGAACACTG
This sequence comes from Clostridiales bacterium, assembly GCA_019421385.1. Lineage (GTDB taxonomy): Bacteria > Bacillota > Clostridia > Oscillospirales > Butyricicoccaceae > Agathobaculum. Next base: position 3,215 of record JAHZFK010000082.1, on the reverse strand, counting down.
CAACACGATTACCAATTCGGCAGGACGCCGGGTATGGGGCTTTATGGGGATCGAGGCAGTGGCAAGGCCGCATATAAACGAGTTTACGGACGCTTCACAGTGTACGTACGTACCGGAAGACTGGCGGGATTGATTTCCGATCTGGTCGCCGGTACGTATGTACGCAGCGATTGACCCTGTTACCTCATATATTGTAGAGGCGCTTCATTTGGATAAAGTGGTCGTGCCCATTTTGGGTACACCTATTTTGATGTGTAAAAGTGGTTATGGATATTTTGTCCACCACCAGAACCGTGAAATTCTTCGCGCTTTTGTGCTGTGAAGTAGGTGTGGTCATTTTGACCACACCTGAAGCGGTCAGTAAAAGCGGTGATTTTGCAGGCATATTTTAGAGCAATCTCAAAACAGCGAAATGTTTCTCTTTTATCCGTATACAGTTCGCCGGATGGCGGCTCACGGAACGACGTACAGATTGCAGCATTTTGTGACAATACAGCCCGAACAGTGAAAAGTCCCGCATTTCTGTGAAGTCGAATATTCCGCCGTTGACCAACGATACGCAGGGAATCATTTCTATCGCAAAACAGCATTTGCACAAATTTCACCATTGACCAAAGCCGGTGCGCTCCCCAGCGTAGCCGGTTCTTTTTATGACGCAACAGAAAATCATGTTTTAGTTGTCAAGTGACAAAGGGCGTCACTTGCAAAAATGGAGGATTATTATGAAATCAAGTATCCGAAACGAAATCAAGGCGCAGATCATCCGCGCCGGTTACACCATGCAGGAAGTCGTTGACCAGCTGCACGATGAGTATGGGTGGAGCGACAGCGTATCCAATCTTTCCGGAAAATTGCAGCGGGAATCGCTGCGGTATCGGGAGGCCGTGGAGTTGGCTGACGTGCTGGGATATGACATTGTCTGGCAGAAACGGAGGGATTGAGTATGGAAAAAGCACAATACGCGATTATGCGATTTGCCAAATATAAGGGGCCTGAAATCGGCAATATCGAGGCCCATAACGAGCGCACAAAGGAAAAGTACGCCAGTAATCCCGATGTGGATACCAGCCGAAGCAAGTACAACTTCCATCTGGTCAAACCGCCCGGCAAGTACCGGGCCGAGTCAGAGAGGCAAATTGCCGCTGCCGGATGCCGTACCCGGAAAGACAGTATCCGTATGATCGAGACGCTGTTCACAGCCAGCCCGGAGTTCTTTAAGGGAAAGAAACGGGCGGAAATTCGGGTATTTTTCGAGGAAGCTCTGCACTTTTTGGAACAGCATCAGTCCAAAGAGACAATTATATCCGCCGTGGTGCATATGGACGAGAAAACGCCCCATATGCACCTTTGTTTTGTCCCTTTGACGGAGGATGGCAGGCTCAGCGCCAAAGACATCATGGGCAATAAAAAGAAGCTGACCTGGTGGCAGGATGAGTTTTGGAAACACATGGTCAAGAAGTTTCCAGATTTGGAGCGTGGCGAGAGCGCCAGCCTGACCGGGCGCGACCATATCCCGCCCCGCGTATTTAAGGAGATGACCAGACTGACCAAACAGAAAAGCAAACTGGAGGATCTGCTCACTGGAATCAATCCCTTTAACGCCAAAAGCCGGGCGGAGGAAATCTGCAAGATTCTGGATACCTATATTCCCAGCGTGGAGAAGATGGACACACTGCTGCGGAAATATGGCGTAGCCTTCACGAAAACAGCATCCGAAAACAAAAAGTTGAAAACGAAAAATGCCGAACTGGAAGAATCTCTTGCATCGGCGCAGAAGGTCAGCACCCTAAAGCAGATCGAAGACCTCAAGCTGCGGCGCGACTATGACAGTGCCGTGGCGATTTTGGAACAGATACCGGCAGAAGTTTTGAACATCTATGCGCAGAGCAGCCATAGAGGAAAGGAGCGGCCTATTGAGCAAAGTTTATGATGATCCGAAATATAATGCGGCATTTGACCGCTGTGTTGATGTGATGGCGCGGCTGTTGCAGAAGTACGGGCCACAGCTATTGGGGCAGATGCAGGAGACTGCGAATGCTGGTTGCACACGTTCTGTGGTATCGGGAAAGCAACCCGTTTCGGTGTATCAGGAATTTGACAAAGCCGCTTGATATAAATTTGATTTACACGTTGCGTATTTGTTTGGCGTATGCTATAATAAATACGCAACGTGTATTTTTGCTTTATGGGGTAAATGAAATGGACTGCAAAACCAAAATAAAAGAATTGCGGGAAAGCACTGGCATGAATCGCAAGGAATTTTGTAAATATTTTCAGATTCCCTATCGGACTGTGACAGAGTGGGAACTGGATAACCGCCATGCACCGGAATATGTGCTCCGTTTGTTGGAGTACTACATTCAGAATGAAGGTCTGGCGAAGAAGAAAGTAACGGATGAATGTTTAGAGCTGGAAGAAAGGGGCGGCCTGCATGAAGAAAACTAAAACAAAATGTTATCTCTACACACGGGTATCTACATCCATGCAGGTGGACGGATATAGTCTGGATGCTCAGCGAGACAAACTGCGGAAATACGCTGAATACGAAGATATGGTAGTGGCTGGTGAATATTCTGATGAAGGCTTTTCCGGCAAGAATATTCAGGGCAGGCACGAATTTCAGCGGATGCTGCAAGACATTCAGGACTGCAAAGACGGTGTGGAATATGTGCTGGTGTTCAAGCTGTCCCGGTTTGGCAGGAATGCCGCTGACGTTCTGAATTCCTTGCAGCTGATGCAGGATTTCGGTGTCAATCTGATTTGTGTGGAAGACGGCATTGACAGTTCCAAAGATTCCGGCAAGCTGATGATTTCTGTCCTTTCTGCGGTGGCAGAGATAGAGCGTGAAAATATTCGGACACAGACGATGGCCGGACGGGAGCAGAAAGCCCGTGAAGGAAAATGGAACGGTGGCTTTGCCCCTTATGGATACCGCCTTGAAAAAGGCGAACTGTTGATTGCTGAGGATGAAGTGGACGTGATCCGCACCATCTTTGACCGCTATATTCACACCAACGATGGTGTCAGTGGCGTGGCAAAATATCTGAACCGGCAGGGCTTTGTGAAGAAGTTAAGGCAGAACGGCACCATTCCCGGTTTTTCTGCCAGCTTTGTGAAGAGTATCATTGATAATCCGGTATATATGGGAAAAATCGCCTATGGCAGACGCCGGACAGAGAAGAAGATCGGCACACGGAATGAGATGCACGTAGTTG
>JAHZFK010000081.1 GCA_019421385.1 Clostridiales bacterium | reverse complement strand
CGCCGCAGTGAATGGCAAGTCAACATAGAGTAGAGTAAATCATTCTGTTTTGACGCCGAAAAGTCATAGGGGCGTTGTTGTGTTACCGCGTTAAAACAGTCGGGTTGGCGCAGCAAAGTAGGAATCAGATCGGTAACATGATTTTTATAATCACGCGCGGCCTGAGCTGCACATTCGACGGTCGTCTGTGGCGCTGGGAGACACATCAGCGTGAGATCGATATTCCCGTTCCGGGTTTCAAGATCAGCTTTTCGATTGCTCAAATCACGGCCGAGATCGGGTGAAACAGGGAGGATACGGTACGCAGAATCACTTTTCGCGTACTCTGTCCGCACCCCATCCGGAGACAATTGACCGGTCACAGTCAAGTAATATAGTGGCCCTTGCGAGCCGTTGATGCGGTGCAGCGAATCCCACAATAGACCTGCGTTTTCGCTGATACGAAGGCCGCAGTCGATCAGAAGAGCAGGTTGGAGCCGCAGATCGGGGTGACTGAGCAATATATCCACACATTGGGGAGGCAAACTGCGTGCATTGTCGGTGCGCACAAGCAGCAGCGTAGTGCGTGATACTTTGCCGCCGTAGCGGTAGGGCGTTGCAGGAATATCGAGCCCGGCAACACGTTTCAAGTCCCACAGTAGATCATAAAGCAACGTCAGGCGTTTTGCGGCGGATGACGGAGGCTGCATACCAGGCATCCATTCTTCTCGATCTTTGCGCGTTGTGCACAGGGCGTTTTTGCAGATATTGTTTTGGAGATCACCGTATACTGCCTGGGTCACTTCCTCAGGGTAGATCCCTTGCAAGCAGGGCACAAGCAAACGGTACTGCCCTTGATAGGCTGCCAGAGTGTTCCGTTTCCAACCATCGCGATGCAGGTCAAAAAAGATGTGCTCAAAATCGACCGCCCATGATGCAAGATCTTTAGACTTTTGAATTTGACTTGGCGCAATCAAGCCGGACTGCTGCATTTGACAATACAGATCCTGCGCAGCATCAGGGACAAGACGGTTATAGATGTCCTGCCGATTACGACCATAGATGGGATACTCGACGGGATAATCGCTGTTTTTATTATAGAGCTGCTTCTTGGTAATTGCTTTTCCGTCAGCCGGATGTAGAGGCGTGACCAGGGCCCTGCATGGATTTTTGCTTTCGCTGATCGCCGCCGGAAACGAATAGTGGATTCGAAAGGTGATTCCATTGAACTCGAATTTAGTTTGATTCATTTGAGGTTGCCTTCTTCCATGCGACTGTTACGCCATACTTTGTACGCATCTTTACGGTTTGGGGTGACTGTAGTGGATTTGTTAGACGCCACACGGTGCGGGTGCGCGGCGCTAAAGTATCCTGTGAAAAAGGACAGAAACGATGCAGACGAAAATAGCGCGTTACTGCGTATAAATCTGATAGAATATCTAAGTAGTTCTGCTCGTCGGTTGTTGTCCAGGGAAGGCCAAACATCGCGTGAAGCATTACAGAATCGGCACCACACAGATGTTCCGCAACATACTGTGCATCGCGGATCAAAAGATCACATGTGACACGCAACGTGCTTGCCGAGACGACACCGTCACGAGATGTGCGAGGTAGCACGTCATCCTGAATTCCGGCTTTACGCATGAAGGGGACAAGACGACTTTCGATCTCTTTTGGGCCCTGAATGGGGCAGGCAGGCCCAAGATCCGAAAACCGCATGTCACTGATTTGTGGCATTTTGAGCCCCTGCTGCAGGAGCTCCTGGACCCTTTGTAGCAAAATATCCGCGGCCCATGGGTACAACACCACTTTGCGCAACTTTTGGATCGGGTACTCATCGTTTTGCGCGCTGATGGTCGAGTATCGTGAGCCAACCTTGCGCACCAATTTGTCTGCAACGATGCAGTAGCAGTCATCGTTTGACCGGAGGTGAAGGCGGCGCACGTCGCCAAAACGCAGGGCAGCCAGTTCAGATAGAGTAAGACCCGAATAGATCATGGCCACCAAAAGTGCGTCATAATGATCAGGCTGTGATTGAAGAAGTGCAAACAATGCGGTACGCAGCGATGCATCCAAGTGATCTTGCCGATATGCTTTTGTCAACGCTCGGTTTTGATCGCGCTTGGCATTGATCAATGCAGCGAAGGATACAGGGTTATCGCGATATTGGTAGCCATCCTGCTCGATGGCGCTGAAAAGCATAATGTATGCGCGCTTAGTGTAAGAGCGCAAAGTTGCACTGCTCTTATGCTTTGACAGAGTGCTGTTGATTTTGCGGATCAGTTTCTTTTGCTGTTCCGCCGTAAGATCCGCAATGCGGAAACTACCAATTACAGGCAATACTACGTTGCGTAAGGCGGATGTGATCCGTTTTTTGGCACCGGGTGATGCGCTGTTTGGTATCAAACCGTCACCGACATAATCCACATATTGATTGATTGTTGCTTGACCTGTTTTTACGTTCAACACCCACAGGGGGCGATAGACAAGGCGCAGCAGGTCGGCGAGCCGCGGAACAAGCTCCTTATAGGCCAGACGGATTGCTTCTTCCTTGCTTGGTGCGCGCCTATGCATCTCGAAAACACTATCAGGTTTAGCCGCGCGCTGAATTTTTTTCTTGATTTTGTCGATTTTAGGCTGGATGAGTCCGGCTAATGTGGGATATTCTTCGCATCGCTGATCTAAAATATGCAACAGTCGTTCATGGGTAAAAGGTTTCTGTGTGACAGGATCAATCAAGCGAACAATGGCATCTTGCTGCCCACGATGGGGGTGAGTAAAAATGCGCAACTTACCACCATACATAGATACGTCGTTTTTGGATGCGCCCATAAGATTCTCCTTGTAATGATCGTTATATTGGATAGAGTATGTCTTTGCACAAAATTATTTTTACTTTTGTTAGAAGTGCAACACCCCGGCAAATATTTTTTCTATAGGACATGTCATTGCACAGAGGCAAGCTGTTTTTGACCGGGTCGTACCTTACAATTAATAAAAATATTTACTTTTGTTAGAAAAACAAGCATAAAACAAAAGTTCATAAAATAGTCATAATTTAATGTTTGACAAAGGATTCAGGAGACATGAACGCAGGTACAAAAGGGGGAAAGGGACATTTTTCGCTTTAAATCCCGAATGATGCCATATTGGCGGGACGTAACACTTTGATAAACAAGGCTATAAATAGCAAAACCATATGGTCGACGGTAAGAGTTGGTTTAAAAGCAACATAAAAATGGTTATGGAAATATTTACCAATCTTTTACGCCGAAATGACAACAGCATGGTTTCGCGTCCAATAAAATCCAGGTATTGTATTGTTTAGAGGTCTTGCTGAGGGCATAGAAAAATGGTCCGAAGGCAAGGACGTCTTATCATGGAAAAGGAGAGGTTTTTGTGAAACGAAAAACGGGATTGATCAAATCCATGGCTTTGCTGTTGTCGTTCGCGATGATGGCAGGCGTCTGCCCAATAGCGGCGCTGGCTGTCGAGCTGGAACAGCCTGCCATGGTCCAGCCTGCCACACCGGAACAGGCGGCCCCCGCCGAGAGTGCGGAAGAAGCCCCCGAGGTCCCGGCGGAGCAGGAACCGGCGGCCCCGGAACAGACGGAAGAGCCGTCCCAGCAGGACGAGGCGCAGCAGCCCGCCGCCCTGCAGGAGAGCATCGCCGCCATCCAGTCCCTGGTTTCGATGCCTCAGACCATTGAGGAGCCCCAGGAAACAACCCCGACCGTGGGAGACACCATCACCATTGAGGGCATAGAATACAGGGTGGACCGCTTGCCTACCGCAACGGCTAACGGCAAGCTAGTCCTGACCAATGGTAAGTCCTACAGCGGCGCGTTGGTGCTTGCGGACGGCATCGAGTATGCCGGCGGCAAGTACGATGTTATCGAGTTGGCCGCTAACGCCTTCAGCGGCAACGCAACGCTCACTTCCGTCAATATGACCGACAGCAGTGTCAAGAGCATCAAGAGAAACTGCTTTAAAGACTGCATTTTGCTGACTACCAGGTCAACTGCCCGCCCGTCA
>JAHZFK010000080.1 GCA_019421385.1 Clostridiales bacterium | reverse complement strand
CGGCGGCCTTTAGGCCGCATCAACCCACCGGCTTTAGCCGGTGGTAGTTGAGTTGGCATCGCTTCACCTCCTCGGACATAAGAAAAGCCCTGCGGGAATCGACTCCCACAAGGCTTTTGCATGTTTTCGTTTGTCCATCATAATGCTAACATAAGAGGCGACTCTCATTCCCTCTCATTTACTCTCATGATGGCATTAACGCAGGAAAGCGCCTCATCGTGCATCCGGTAAATGTGTTGGATGCTGTAGTGCATTTCGACCGCAATCTTCTCCCACGAGAGGAAGCAAAGGTAACGCTTCTCCAGCAGGGTTTGCAGTTCTACGTCGGCAACGGCATGGATGGTTGCCATGATCTCTTTCTTCAGCTCCACCAAATCCTCCACATCGCACTTCAGGCTATCCTCGACCTCGATGATCTTCAATACAGCGCGTTCCACCTTGGAGATGCCGTGATTCGGATTCCTTGGCATATCGCTGTAAACAATGGTACATGACGTGGCCAATTCGTTTAAGGATTCAATCTGCTGAAGCTTAGACTTGATCCGCATGTCCAGCGTTCGTGCCTGTGATAAAAATTTCTTGATCGATGTGGTATTCCTCCCAGATGGAATCCGGCACAGGGAACTTCTGCAGGCGCTCTTGTATGGACATTTCGGCTTTCACGTCCCGGACTGCTGAAAAAGGACAAGAAGACCAGCATTGAGGTGTTCGGGCCATACATCCATGCCTATAAATACGATGAAGCTGTACGCGATGGCGTCGTGCTGGATCTGCGGTATGAATACCGGGATATCCCGCAAGACCTGTCCTCGCCGGACAAGGTTGACCTGTGGTTTGAGACCAAGACCAGAGGCCTTTCTCCCCGTGCGAAGGCAAAACTCAAGGCAAAGTGGGCGACCATGCAGAAGGTCTATAGTTCCCGCTCCCGTCTTGTGAAAATTGCATGGGATATCATTGAGGACTTTGACCTGAAGCCGCGCCTGATGGATGGCAACGGAAATGCCATTCTTGTGGCGGATGAAATCTATACTGCCTGCAAGTACTATGAAATCTTCCAGAGGCGTGGCTTCAAAAAATGTGCGATCATCTCCTCCTTCACGCCTAATGCCGGTGACCTGCGCACCGACACGGTAAGCGATGAGGATGATAACGAGACATTTGAGAAGTATGAGACTTACCTGAAGATGCTGGGACTCGATCCCAATAATCTCCCGGAGAAGCTCTCAATCCGCAAAAAGGTCGAGGAATTCGAGACTGAGGCCAAGCGTAAATTCGTTGAAGAGCCTGCCAACATGAAACTACTTATCGTGGTGGATAAGCTCCTCACAGGTTTTGATGCTCCGCCATGCACCTATCTGTATGTGGACAAGGGCATGCAGGATCATGCGCTGTTTCAGGCAATCTGCCGTGTCAACCGGCTGGACAACGACAGCGACAATAAGGACTTCGGATACATTGTCGATTACAAACAGCTATTTGGTGACCTGAAGCACGCGATGGACGTCTATACCTCTGGTGCCTTCTCCGGATACGATGAAGAGGATGTTGCCGGTCTGATCAAAGACCGCAGCAAGGAGGCGCTCAGTTTCTTCCAAGACACCTTTGAGGAACTGGAAGAGCTGTGCGAAGGTGTCGATGAGCCAAAGGGCGACATCGAGTATCTGCACTATTTCTGTGGTGAATCCATTACGGATGAGGAGACGCAGGAAATCTATGCTCGCCTGCGCGAGAAGCTGTACAAGTTGGTCAGCCGTGTTGTCCGTGCATTCGCCGAGGCCAAGCCGTATCTGATGGATGTTTGCACCGGCGCGGAGATTAGTGTCTATGAAGAGAAGGTACGCTTCTATATTGAACTGAAACAGGCCATCGGTAACGACAGCGGTGATTTCCTTGATTATAAGGCCTATGAGCCTGATAATTACATTGTGGCATCCCAGGCCGTCAAGATCGGGGAGTTTGATGATCTAACGCTATTGGACTTCGTGCAGAACAAGGGAAAAGTCCTCGAAGATGAGGAGAAGTCTGAAACTGCAAAGGCCGGTGCAGCAGAGGCGATTGAGAACAACATCCGTCGGAAGATTGTTGAGAAGGTCACCGTAAATCCGAAATACTATGACAAGATGTCTGCCATTTTGGATAAGCTGATCGAGATGCGCAAGCAGGGTGTTGATGAGTATGCTGCATTACTGGCGTTGTATATCAAGCTCGCCAAGAACGTGGATCACCCGGAAGAAAACGAGGAATATCCGGAGAGCATACGTTCCAGTCGTGCGCTGCAGGCCATCTATGACAATGTCGGCGAGGACGAGGAGCTGGCTATCAAAATTCATAAGGCTGTGCTGAAAAGTAAAATCGCTGGCTTCCGTGGTGATGAGATTAAGGAACGGAAAATTAAACGCGAGCTGTTCCGCGTCCTGAACGATCAGGTCGAAGTGGATCGTATTTTCAAGATCATCGAAAAGCAGGAGGAGTATTGATGAGATAGTCATATCGGGTATTCCAATTGATGTGCAAAAAAAGAATATCAAGAACATGCATCTGTACGTTAAGCCTCCGGATGGCCATGTGATTATTTCTGCGCCTCAGACGATAGCACAGAAACCGATTGAATGCTTGTAGTTTGTCATTCTCCATGAGCTGATCCACTTCCACACCCGGACGCATGACGCTACGTTCATCGCGTATATGGATTTGTATATGCCAAATTGGAGAGATGTCCGCAACGAGCTAAATGACCGGAAGCTGGATTATTACGATGCCCATGACGAGAGCCCTCTGAAGAAGCTGATCGATGCAGAGCGCTATGACGAGATCAAGGATGCCGTGCTCCAGCACTTGGAAAATGATCCTGATCTCGATAAAAAGAAATACAACGTCTCGCTTTCCGATGTGGAGATCGAGAATGTGGTGCATATTGAGCAGCCGAGGGAAGGCATCATTGCTTTTGACGTCATCGCATCTTGCGATATTGAAACCGCAGCTCATAAGGGCAGCGGACAGCCTCGCTTCATCGAAAAATGGGTCTCGGCGCATTGCGAGGTATCCATAGGAATTGAGCTGACCGATTTCTCAGTGGTGGGTGTCGGCCATACTGAAGTGCAGGAAGAAAGCGAGAATGACCGCTTCTCCGGAGAACTGGTTCCTATCATCCCCCGTGATGATTTTGACCGGGAGGCTACCCGATTCCTCGAAAAAAACTATCCAATTGCGCTGGAGAAACCGGTTCCTGTTCCGATTAGGCAAATAGCAGAAAACATGCAGCTCACCATCATTGAGGACACACGACTCTCCGAAGCGCTATCGGTGTTTGGGATAGTAGTCTTTGAGGATGGGAGCATCGTTGGTGCTAATAAGGAAATACTTGCCCGGAAAGCAAAACGCGGAACGGTTTATATTGATCCGCGAGTTTATTATGAGAAAACCTATGGCACCGTAAATAGCACGATTGCCCATGAATGCTACCACTGGTATCGTCATCAGCCGTATCATGCTCTGATGAAAATGATCGGAGCAAAGGACGATGTTGGCAAGGTGATCCGGTGCGATATACAGCCTAACAGCAAAGATACGGAAAAGTGGAAAGCCGCGGACTGGCTTGAATGGCAGGCCAACGGTGTGGCGATGCATATTCTCATGCCTGTGCAAACCTGCAGGCAGACCATCGACCGGTTGATGCAGGAACACTTCGATAACGCGGAACCGGCGTACAAATCGATTGCGTTAGAAACGGTCATTGATGAACTTGCTCATTACTATGGAGTGTCTCGGCAGGCGGCAAAAACACGTATGCGTCAGCTTGGATACAACAATGTCGATGGCGTCTATACCTATGTAAACGGACATTACATCCCTACGATCCAGCGTCGCTTGGCAGAAACCAGACCTATACCATCTCTGCAACAGATTTGTTTAAGGCATACTGCTGCAGTAAAGATTTTAAGGCACTGATCGATTCCGGTAAGGCGCTGTATGTAGACGGCCATCTTTGTATCAACAAGCCTGAGTACATAGAGCACGATGAAGACGGCACTTGCCGGATGACCGAATATGCCCTCTCTCATGTGGACGAGTGCTGTTTTGTCTTTGATCTGGGATATACATATGATTCCAAGTATCTGGGGCTGAAAAGCTATACCCAGTTTCTGGCGAAATCTGATCCTCAGCTCTCTGCGCGAGAATGCTCGTATGATCCGACCAATGCCCATAACCGT
>JAHZFK010000008.1:24560-78975 GCA_019421385.1 Clostridiales bacterium | reverse complement strand
GCTGCTTGAATATTTTTTATTCCAAAATATTGTCTAACTTTTTGGGGTCACTTCATTCGGGTGGCTTTTTCATATTATTGCAGGTCGATGGTGACCGCCTGATCTTCGAGCAGTGTGAGATCATCGTCCGGCTGCCAGAAGGATACGCCGGTGATCTGTGCAATCTGCTCAGGTGTCGCGTCAGAGTATTCGATTGTCGTGATGCACAGGCCGTTTTCACGGTCATAGGCGTAATCAACATAGCAGTCGGTCAGCTGGTCGAGCTTCGTGCCGTCTGCGAGCAGCAGGGATAACTGCGCGTTGCTTTTCGTGATCGGGCCATGGAAAGAGAACGTCGCAACCGCGCGGTGCTCGTCAATGTCAAGGCTTTCGAGCGTATAGCCGCCTGCGCTGCTATCGGTCAGCGGCAGGCTGTCCAGCGCGCCCTTGACCTCGTGTGAGCGATACGGGCCAATGCAGGGGATCAGCGTGACCGATTGGGTATCCAGATTCGCGCCGAGGAATTCAAAACTGTTGGTCGCTCGGCCGATGTCACCGCCGACGCTGCCGTTCGAAATCACTGGCAGGTAATTGCCCTTGTCATCGCGCAGGACAAAGTTGGTCATGGGAGCCTCCGCCTGTTCGCTCAGCGTGATGGTCGAGCCGAACGGCGAGATGGACACGCGCTCGATGCGCGGCGTGCAGCGGATGGGATTGGTGTGACCATCTGCATCCGTATCATCGTACTCGACCGTAAAATCCAGCTTGGGCTCCACGGTCAGCGTCTCGACCGCGACCGCACTCTTATCCACCGACATCGCAAACTGGAAGTTCGCGTCATTGATATCGCTCGAGCCGCCGTCATAAAGCAAAAGATCAAACTGATCGGGCAGCGCCTCTTTCAGCACGATGCGGTGCACGCCGGTCAGCGTGTATTCGTCTGGCATGGTCGCTTCGTTTTCAATTGCGCCGGTCGTGTCGAGCTGTTTGCCGTTGACCTGTGCAAAGAAGGTGGGTGCTGTCCAGCTGGCGCGCCAGCTTTGCGGCTCATCCGCCGTTCCAACCAGTGCAATCGGCGTTTTGCTTTTGAGCGTGTAGAATACCAGCATATAGCTGTCATCGACAGCGATATTGTCAATGGTCAGCGTCTGGTCGCCGTTGGTGGCGCTCATGCCGACAGCGGCGTTGTATTTCTCGTATTTACCCTGATATTCGGCGTACTCCGAGCCGCTGTTTTGCGCAAAGTAGCTGATGACGCCCTGTGCCATTTCCAGCATGGTCGGCGCTGCCGCTGCCGCGCCGACCACCAGCGCGGCGGCGACACCGATGCAGACGGCGGTGCGCGGTGCACGGCGCTTTTTGATGGGGGTCACCTGCTCCGGCAGGTCGTGCAAGAGTGCGTCCATGCGCTCGTCAAAGCCCTCGGGAACCGGGCTGCCTTCGCGCTGTGCGCGTGCCTTGAGCTTTTCGTCCAATGTCATATCTCATTCCTCCTCCAGCAGCGTGCGCAGACGGTTTCGCGCGCGGGACAGGCGGCTACGCACCGTCCCTTCGCGTATGCCGAGCGCTTTTGCGATTTCGGCGGTTGTCATATCCTCGTAATAGAACAGCACGGTTGCCACACGGTAGTCCTCGGGTAAGGCGCAGACCGCGTCCCACAGCGTAAAGTCGTGCCTGTCCTCTGCGCCGCCCGCAAGCGGCTCCAAATCGTCTGTATAGGACAGCCGCGCGGTTTTGCGGTGGTGTTCATGTGCGCAGTTGACCGTAATTTTAATCAGCCAGCCCTTGAGCGCTTTTTCATCGCGCAGCCGCCCGAAAGCCTGCCACGCGCGCAGAATGGCTTCGCTCACCGCGTCTTCTGCGTCCGCGTCGCTCGAAAGCAGCGCGCGGGCGGCGCGGTACATTGCGCGGCGGTGTGTTGTTACTGCGGTGGTAAAGCGCTCGCGCGGGTCGTCCTGTGTCTGGCTTAGTATCATTTCCATCGTATCACCTCGTCTCGTTGTCCGGACACTCTAAGGATGCACGGAGGCGGGGGATTGTTCCCGGAGAAAAAGAAAAAATTTGCCGCCGGACACTTGGCCCAGCGGCATATGGTTAAATCGTGTCGATGAGGAGCTTGCCGTCCTCGGCGCGCAGGTGCGCGCCCTTGAGCGGCTGTTCGCCCGTGACGATCTCGGTCGCCAGCGGGTTTTCCACCTCTTTTTCGATCAGGCGGCGCAGATTGCGCGCGCCGAATTTGAGCGAGAAGGATTTTTCGACCAGCCAGTCGAGCAGGCTGTCGTCCCATGTCAGGCGGATATCCTTATCGGCAAGGTTATCACGCAGATCGTTTAACATGATGACCGAAATGCGGCGGAAGTTCGCTTCAGTCAGCTGGTTGAACGCGATAATTTCGTCGATGCGGTTGAGGAATTCGGGGCGCATAATGTCCTCGAGCGCCTTCATCGCGCGTTCGCGGCTCTGCTGGCTGACCGTGCGGCCGAAGCCTGCGGGTGCGCCGCCGGTCTGCGAACCGGCGTTCGAGGTCATGACGATGACGGCGTTTTCGAAGCTGACCACGCGGCCCTGTGCGTCGGTCAGGCGGCCGTCGTCGAGGATTTGCAGCAAGGCGTTGAGTACATCCGGGTGCGCCTTTTCGATTTCGTCAAACAGCACGACCGAGTACGGGCGGCGGCGGATCTTTTCGGTCAGCTGACCGGCTTCGTCATAGCCAACATAGCCCGGAGGTGAGCCGATCAGGCGGGAAACCGTGTGCTTCTCCATATACTCTGACATATCTAGCCGCACCAGCGCATCCGGCGAGTCGAACAGGTCGAGCGCAAGCTGTTTGACCAGTTCGGTCTTGCCCACGCCGGTCGGGCCGACAAACAGGAAGGACGCGGGCTTGCGCTTGGGGCTGATGCCCGCGCGCGAGCGGCGGATGGACGCGCAGACTGCGTCGACTGCTTCGTCCTGTCCAATGACATGGGCTTTCAGACGGTCTTCCATACCTTTCAGGCGTGCGGATTCCTGTGCCGCGACCTTGGCAGCCGGAATACCAGTCCACAGCTCAATGACCGAGGCGAGCAGTTGCTCGTCGACCATGGGCGCGGGCTTGCACAGCAGCTCGTGCAGCCGTCCCTCGACTTGCAACAGGCGCTGGCGGCAGGACGCGATGCGGGCATAGGTGTCCTCCTGCTCGTCGCGCGCGCTCGACTGGGTCAGCAGATCCAGCTGGGTTTGCAGGCTTTCCATTTCGGTTTGCAGCGCCGGAATTTCGGACAGCTGCGGCGAGTCAAGGTTGAGCCGCGAGCAGGCCTCGTCGATCAAGTCGATGGCCTTGTCGGGCAGGAAACGGTCGGTGATATAGCGCTCGCTCATCTCGGCGGCGCGGCGGCAGATATCGTCCGGCACCTGTACGCCGTGGAACGTCTCATAGTAAGAGCGGATGCCCTTCAAAATTTCGGTCGTCTCCGCGACGGACGGCTCACCGATATACACCGGCTGGAAGCGGCGCTCGAGCGCAGCATCCTTTTCGATGTGCTTGCGGTACTCCTTGAGCGTGGTCGCGCCGATAACCTGAATATCGCCGCGGGCAAGCGCGGGCTTCAGGATGTTCGCGGCGTTCATCGAGCCTTCCGAGTCGCCTGCGCCGACGATGTTGTGCACCTCGTCAATGACAAGGATGATATTGCCGAGCTTTTTGACCTCGTCGATCAAACCCTTCATGCGGCTTTCAAACTGGCCGCGGAACTGCGTGCCCGCGACAAGGGCGGTCAGGTCAAGCAGATGCACTTCCTTGTTGCGCATCTTGAACGGGATGCGTCCTTCGTTGATGCGCACGGCCAGACCTTCGGCAACCGCCGTCTTGCCGACGCCCGGCTCGCCAATCAGGCAAGGGTTATTCTTCTGGCGGCGGTTCAATATCTGGATGACGCGGTCGGTTTCGCGGTCGCGGCCAACAATGTGGTCGATGCGGCCCTCTGCTGCCTTGCGCGTCAGGTTTTCACAGTAATTATTGAGGTATTTGCGTTTTTTATCATCGCGCGGGGGCGATTGTGTGCGCGTGCGCGCACCTTCCGCGCCGCGCAGCGGTGTGGACGGCGACAGCGGCGGGATGGACGCGGGCGGGTTGGAAATCGGGTCGGTTTCATGCGGCGCATCGTCGTCCGAGCCGTCCGAACCGGCGGTGACCAGATCGTTTAAGTCGGACAGCGAACCGATCTCGCTCGAAAGGGCTTCGAGGTCGTCCTCCGTGATGCCCATTTGTTCCATGATGTTGTCAAGCGGTTTGACGCCCAGTTCGCGCGCGCATTTGAGGCACAGCCCCTCCTGCGTGGTTTTGTCCGGGCCTTCGATTTTGGTGATAAACACCACCGCGATGTTCTTTTTGCACCGCGAGCACATTGGCATGTTCATAAGAAAAACTCCTTTGGGGAAGTGGGAAAAACAAGGGTTCAGATGGCCACCGGCAGCACGTCGATCAGCTTTGCCAGCAGCAAGCTATGGGAAATCCGTTCGGGGGAAAGCCAGCCGAGTGGGGAATAGGCGATGGGATAGACCCACCAGACGCCCAGCAGGATCAAAGCGACCAGCACGACACCAGCCACAAGACCGACCGCACCGCCCGCAAGCGAATCCAGAATTCCAAGCGGGGTGAGATGTGCGATCGTATGCAGGCTTTTGGCAGCAAGGCTGACCAGCCAGCCGAACAGGATGCAAAACAAAATCAGAAGCAGCACAAAAGCTACACTTTCGGCCATCGAGATGGCGGCTTCGGTCGCGGTCTGACGCAGCGCATCCAGTGCGCCGGCGGCACCGCTTACACCCGCCTGCTTTTCAAAAATATCACCGACGATCGGTGTCACGATCCATTCTGAAACATAAGGCGCTGCCCAGCGGGCTGCGAAAAAGGCGGCGGCGACCGCAATGACGCGGCCGACCAGACCGGTCAGCGCGCCGAAAAAGCCGCGCCGGAAACCCAGAATGAGATTAACCAGTAAAACCGCCAGAATAATCAGGTCGGGCAGGTTGCACAGGCCGGTGAGTACGGATAAAACGTCAGTTAACATTAGTAACTTCCTCGGAATGTTCGGAATGCGCGGTAAACAGACGCGCGTTTTTGGTGTAAAGGGCGCATACAGTACCGTCATCAGTCATCAGCACGCGCCGCGCGCCGACTGCTTCGGCATTGCGCCACTGGGGGGTGAACGACGTATCGTAAACGGTTACGCCCGAAGCGCTCAGCACCGCTGTACCCGCTGCGGAAACCGCCAGCGCGGACGGTTCCTCCGACAGTGCGTAGGGACCGGACAGCGTGCCGCCGCGGATGGTATACAGGTCGCTGCGCGCGCCGGAATAAGAGCGCGTAGCAATTGCCAGCATATTATCGTGCGCGGTCAGCGAGATCAAATCGCTTGAGGCGACGGTGAGCGTATGCTCGGCTTCGCCGCCGCGGTCAATCATATACAGGCCGTCGTCGCACAGCACCGCAGCCGTATTGCCGGAATAGCACAGCGCCATGCCGAGCGTGTCCTCCAGCGTCACATCCGCATCCAGCGATCCGCTGGACACATCGTAAAACAGCACATGGGAGTTGAGCGTCACGCCGTCCTGCCGGAACGCCAGCGCGGCGAGCGTCTTGCCGTCCGGGGACAGATCGGCCGATACGATATAGTATTCCGAGGACTGGTATTTGAATACCTCCTTGCCGGAGGTGTCGTAAACAGCGACCGCTGTGCGGTAGCCCTGTTCGTCCGTCACGAGGACAAAGCGTCCGTCCTGTCCCATGCTGCCGGTGATGATCGCGGAGTCGAGACTCAGCTCTGCCACTGCGGTGGCGGAGTTGGTCAGCACCGCCTGCATTCCGCCGCGGTCATAAACCAGCACATAATCGTCGCTGGTTTCCACCACAGGGGAGGAATATCCCAGCGTGTGCTTCATGGTGGTCACGCTGCCGGGGCGTGCGAGGAACAGGGAATCGTTGTCTGCGTAGGCGATACCTGCTTCAAACAGCGCGGCATCCGAAAACGTGCCGTTTTCATAGTTGATGGTTGTGATATCACCCTCATGCTGCTTGAAACCCGCCACGGCATATTCCGCAAGGCTGCGGATGGAGGTGGGTGTAAACAGTCGGTAGTTCGACAGCAGGAACAGGACTGTGCAGACCACCAGCAGCCAGCCGCACACCGAGCGCAGCAGCGCGGTCAGGCGCACGCGCGGGTCCTTGCTTTCGCGCAGCAAACGGCGGCGCTCCTTCCGTGAGGACGGGAAACGGATGATATTCTGTTTGGACTTGGTGGGCTGTTGTTCGCTCATGTTGTTCCGTCTCCTCATTGTATCGCGTTTGGGGGCATAAAATGTGAATAAAAAATAAATTATCCGAAAGCTGCTTACGCATCCAGCCCGAAGCGGTCAAGCTCGGGCGTGTGTTCATACCACAGACGGTTCATAAACAGGCCGCAGGCGGGCAGGGTCGGACCGGCTTGTTCGCGGTCGCCCGCGCGCAGGATGGCGGAAACGTCGTCCGGCATCAGCTTGCCGCCGCCGACATAGGTCAGTGTGCCCGCAATCGCGCGAACCATGTTATAGAGAAAGCCGTCCCCGCATACACGGATGCGGATGCGGTCGTCCACCGGCTCGACCTCGCACCAGAAGATGGTGCGTACCGTGCTTTTGACCGGCGTGCCCTGACTGCGCACGGCGGCAAAGTCCTGCTTGCCGACAAAGCGCTGCGCGCCCGCCTGCATCCGCTCGATATCGAGCGGATAGTTGTAGCGGTAAGCGTAACGTGCGTGGAACGGGTTGCGCAGGGTGGACGGGAAAATATAGTAGGCATATTCCTTTTTGGTGCAGTCAAAGCGCGCGTCGAAGTCCTCCGGCACCTGCACCGCGCCCGAAACCGCAATGTCCTCGGGCAAAAAGCTGTTGAGCGCGTACGGCAGACGATCCATGGGGATGGTGCAGTCCGCCTTGAAATTCGCTACATATCGGCGTGCATGTACGCCAGAGTCCGTGCGTCCAACGCCGGAAACATGCACCTTCTGGCCGAGCAGGCGGAAAACCGCCGTTTCCATGGATTCCTGAATGGACGGGCCGTTTTTCTGAATCTGCCAGCCGTTGTATGCTGTCCCGTCGTAGGACAAAACTACTGCAATGTTCATAGGCCGTACCGCCTGAGTACAAGGATTGCCGCGAACAGCGCTGCGCAGATCAAAATTGCGCAGATGTCTACACGGGCGATTTTGAGCTGCTTCATGCGCGTGCGGCCCACGTCGCCGCGGTACAGGCGGCATTCCATTGCGGTTGCCAGTTCGTCCGCGCGGCGAAACGCCGAGATAAACAGCGGCACCAGAATGGGAATCATGGCTTTTGCGCGCTGCACCAGACTGCCGGATTCAAAATCTGCGCCGCGCGCCTTCTGCGCCGAGATGATTTTTTCGGTCTCCTCGATGAGCGTCGGGATAAAGCGCAGCGCAATGGACATCATCATGGAAAGTTCATGCACGGGCGCGTGCAGCTTTTTCAAAGGGGAGAGCAGGCGCTCCAGTCCATCGGTCAGCTGGATGGGACTGGTCGTATAGGTCAGCATGGAGGTCGCGATAATCAGCAGCATCAGGCGCACAACCATGAAGATCGCTGTGCGGATGCCCTCGCGGCTGATGTGCAGAAAGCCCCATTGCCAGATATATTCGCCGGGAGTATAGAACAGGTTGAGTACGGCCGTAAACACGATGATAAACAGAATTGGCTTAAGTCCACGCACGACCAGCTTGGGCGAAATGCGCGAAATGCCGATGATGATAGCCAGAAAGGCGAGCACCAGCGCATAGGATATCGGCCCTTCTGCAAGGAACAGCAGCACGATAAATGCGATCGTCAGTACGATTTTGACGCGGGGGTCAAGCCGGTGCACGGCGCTGTCGCCGGGGAAAAACTGACCGATGGTAATGTCCTTCAGCATCAGCGCGCGCCCCCTTTCGCTTTGCAGGCGCGCAGCGCATCCAGCGCTTGCTGCACCGTATAGACCGAAGTATCCACGTCATGCCCACGCTTTTTCAGTTCGAGCATGACTTTCGTAATCATGGGAATGTCCAGCCCGGCTGCGATGATCTCGTTTGCGTGCGAGAATACTGCGCGCGGTGTATCGCAGAACAGGACTTTGGCGTGGTTCATCACGAGCAGGCGGTCGGCCAATCCGGCGATGTCCTCCATCGAGTGCGAGACAATTAAAATGGTCGCGCCCGACTGCTTGTGGTAATCGCGCACCAGACCGAGAATTTCATCACGGCCCTGCGGGTCAAGGCCCGCGGTCGGCTCGTCGAGCACAAGCACCTCGGGGCGCATGGCGAGGATGCCTGCAATGGCCACGCGGCGCTTCTGACCGCCCGACAGCGCAAATGGGGACTGGTTCGCTAAGCTTTCGTCCAGTCCGACCGCGCGCATGGATTCCAAAACGCGCTCGTCGATCTCGGCTTGGGACAGCCCCATATTGGTCGGGCCAAAGGCGATATCTTTGGCGATCGTTTCCTCAAACAGCTGGTATTCTGGGTACTGGAACACCAGACCGACACGGAAACGTGTTTCGCGGGCGCATTTGCCCTTTTCGTTCCAGATGGATTGACCGTCCAGCAGCACTTCGCCCTCGTCGGGCTTCAAAAGACCGTTGAAATGCTGGATGAGTGTGCTCTTTCCCGAGCCGGTGTGGCCGATGACGCCCAGAATTTCGCCTTTTTCGATTTTCAGGTCGACATGGTCGAGCGCTTTGCGCTCAAAAGGGGTGCCTGCGCCATAGATATGGGTCAAGCCCCGTGTTTCCAGAATGGTTGACAAAGGATTCGTCCTCCTGTGTGTCAAAATCAGTGGGCGCGCAGCCTCACTGCAAGTATTTCTCTAAGATATCCGCGCATTCGTTGACCGAAAGCGCGTCGATGGGCAGGGATGCGCCGTCCTGCCGGTCGAGGTCGTACAGCACCTCTATGGTCTGCGGCACGGTCAGCGACGCGGCGCGCAGCGTGTCCACCTGTGTGAAAATTTCGCGCGGCGTGCCGTCCATCAGCACATTGCCCTGATGCATGACAACGACGCGTCCGGCCTGCACAGCCTCGTCCATATGGTGGGTGATCAAAATGACCGTGATGCCGAATTTGCGGTTCAGCTCGCGCACGACTGCCATGACCTCGCGCCGTCCCTGCGGGTCGAGCATAGCGGTCGGCTCGTCGAGCACGACGCAGCGCGGCATCATCGCAATCACGCCCGCGATTGCCACGCGCTGCTTCTGTCCGCCGGACAGACGGTGCGGCGCTTGCGCGCGGTATTCATACATGCCGACGGCCTTAAGCGCTTCGTCCACGCGCTTGCGGATCTCCGCGGGCGGGATACCCATGTTTTCGAGGGCAAACGCCACGTCCTCTTCGACCACGGTCGCCACCAGTTGATTATCCGGGTTCTGGAACACCATCGAGACGGTCTTGCGCACCTCGTAGGTGTTGTTTTCGTCCCGTGTGTCCATCATATCCACATAGCATATGCCGCCGGTCGGCAGGCGAATAGCGTTGAAGCAGCCCGCGAGCGTACTTTTGCCCGAGCCGTTGTGCCCCAGCACCGCGACGAACTCGCCGCGCCCGACCGACAGGGTGACACCTTTGAGCACGGGGATGGCAAGCTGCCCCTCCTCGACGGGGTAGGCGTATTGCAGGTTTTCAGTTTTGATGATTTCAGACATAGTTACCGTCCTTTTTGTTACGGTTCCGCGATAAAGCGTGCAGAGGAGCCGCAGGGAAGTACCAGCCCGGTCGACTCGACCGGCAGGCCAAGTTCCTGCGCTTCGATTTTGCCAGCGGCACGCTTTGCCGCCGTGATGCCGAGTAGATAGCTCATGACCGACGGCGCAAGCCCAGTCGAATAGCTGGAAATCAGCACGAACAGGGGCTTGTCCGACAGAACGCCCATGGTTAGTTCGACAAAGTCGGCCACGTCCTGCTCGATTTTCCACGTTTCGCCCGACGGGCCGCGCCCGTAGCTTGGCGGGTCCATGATGATGGCGTCGTACTTGCGGCCGCGCCGGATCTCGCGCTGGACAAACTTCTTGCAATCGTCCACGATCCAGCGGATGGGGCGGTCGGCAAGACCGGAGGACGCGGCGTTTTCGCGCGCCCACTGCACCATGCCCTTGGAAGCGTCCACATGGCAGACCGATGCGCCCGCGTTTGCCGCGGCGAGCGTTGCACCGCCCGTGTAGGCGAACAGGTTCAAAACGCTGACCGGACGGCCCGCGCCGCGCACCATGCGGTCGATAAAGTCCCAGTTGGCGGCCTGCTCGGGGAACAGGCCGGTGTGCTTGAAGCTCATGGGCTTGAGCTGGAAGGTCAGGTCGCCGTAATGGATGGCCCACTGCTCGGGCAGTTTGCGGATTTCCCACTGCCCGCCGCCCGCATTCGAGCGGTGGTAGACGGCGTTCGGCTTGTCCCACGCGCGGCAGTCTGCCGCACGCGGCCAGATGGCCTGCGGGTCAGGGCGCACCAGCACCTGATTGCCCCAGCGCTCGACCTTTTCGCCGCCGCCGCAGTCGAGTACGGTGTACTCTTTCCAGTTGTCCGCGATCCACATATAACACATACCTCGTTCCGGTGTGAGATTTACACAATATATCAGCTTCTATTCTAACACCAAACGACGGCGCACGCAATCAAAAAGAACATTTGTCAAAACAGGGCTTTTTAGCGAAAACAGCAAAAAACCGGCGCACACAAGCCGCGGAAGCGTTGTGTGCGCCGGAACGAGGAGGAAAGGTCAGGCAGCGGATTGGGCTTGCTGCCGAATCAGGCGTTTGGTGATGTAAATAAACATGATGATACTCATCACGACAGAAACCAAGTCGGCTGCGGGCTGGGAGAAGATGATGCCATTCATGCCGAGGTATGCGCCTGCGATGATGACACAGGGTACAAAGATGAAGCCCTGACGGCTGACCGCCAGCACAAGCGCCGCGGCCGCGCGGCCCATCGCCTGCAAGGCGTTTTGCAGCACGAACATGATGCCCAGCACAGGAGCGGAGAACATCAGCGCGCGCAGCATGGGTACGCCCGCTTCGATGACCGCTGCGTCGTCGATAAAGACCGAGATAATGGAATCCGCAGTGAACCAATAGACGGCGGTCAGGATTACGCCCATGATGGTGGTGCAGATGGCCGAGAAGTTGACTACGCCGCGCACGCGGTGGATATTGTTTGCACCGTAGGCAAAGCCAATGAGCGGCTGCACGCCCATAGCAAGGCCGAGCTGGACGAATACCACCAGCATATTGGCTTTCATGGCCACGCCCATGCCGGCGACGGCGTTGTCGCCATAGCCTGCAAGGTATTTGTTGAGCAGGATGTTGGACAGGCTCATCAGAATGTTATTGAGCGAAGCGGGCAGACCGATCGAGATCACGCCGCCGATGATGCCGCGCACGGCAAAGTTACGCGGATGGATGGACAGCACGGTTTTGCCGCGCAGGAAGTAAAACAGATAGAAGAAGCAGGCGCAGATATTGCCGATGACTGTGGCGATCGCCGCGCCCTTCACGCCCCAGCCGAGCCACAGGATCATGATCGGGTCGAGGATGATGTTGACCACCGTGCCGACCATATTGCCGACCATCGAGGCGGTCGCTGCGCCCTCACCGCGGATCAGGTTGCAGAACGCGTTGGCAAAAATGATAAACGGTGCGCCGATTGAGATCCAGATCAGATAGTCGCGGGCGTAGTCGATGGTGTATTCGCTCGTACCGATGACCGAAAGGATGAACGGCATCGCGGTGAGGAACACGAAAACCATAATGACGCCCCATACCAGCGAGCCGTAGCAGCAAAACGCGCTGACTTTTTTGGCGCGTTCGCCTTCGTTTGCGCCCAGCAGGCGGGAGATCAGTGACGAGCCG
Source organism: Clostridiales bacterium (assembly GCA_019421385.1). Taxonomy (GTDB): domain Bacteria; phylum Bacillota; class Clostridia; order Oscillospirales; family Butyricicoccaceae; genus Agathobaculum. The sequence continues at coordinate 67,094 of JAHZFK010000008.1, read as the reverse complement.
CCGATGCCGAACATGTTACCGAAAGCCATTAGAATGAGGAACACCGGCGTTGCCACTGAGACCGCTGCCACCTGATTGGCGTCGCCCGTCTGGCCGACGAAAAAGGTGTCGACCATGTTGTACAGCACGACCACCAGCATGCTCAGCATGGTCGGTACAGCCATCTGTGCAACCGCCTTAGGGATGGGCGCATCGCGGAATACAGAATCGTTATTATTTCTCATTATATTACCTCCTGTAATAATAACAAACGTAGGTAGCTACATAATTGAACGAAAAAATATCAGCTTTCGCTGAGATTTTCACAGACCCGTTTGAGGTAGCTCTGCAACGCAGCCATTTCCTCTTCGGAAAATCCGCGTGCAGCCTGTGCATCCAGATACACCCGGATTTCGTTCATAACACGCTGTACTTCGTCAAATTTGTCCGTCAAGCGGACGATGCGGCAGCGCCGGTCGCGCTCCGAAACCGCGGTGGTGACAAAGCCTTTCTGCTCCAGCCGATGGATAAAACCGATCACAGTCGGGTGCTTGAGGCGGAAATGCTGGCCGATGTCCTGCACAGTGGTTTCCTGCTCACCGCGGTCAGCCAGAAATTGCAGCACATCACTCTGCGCGCAGGTCAGACCGAGCGGGCGCAACGCGGCATCCGCGTGTGCCATAAACCGGATGTTGATCATTTTGAAATATTCGCCGGGGAAAAGCGAGCTGGACATACAGCACGCCTCCATTTCATTTAAGTAGCTTACTACCTAATTTTATCATAGGCTGTGGCAATGTCAAGAGGACGATGGGAAAATCGTCGGAACGCGCAGACCGCCCGCAGAGCGGGCGGTCTGACTTGTGCAGTTTTGTGTAACTGTTGGTTACTTCTTGCGCTTGGCCTTGGCCCAGCCTTTTTTCTTTGGGCTGGCAGGGCGGTGTGCCGCAGGACGCATGCTCTTTCCAGCCTTTCCCATGCGACTGGACGGCGCAGGCGACTTTTCGCCGCGCGCGGGACGGATCAGGCACTCCTTGCCGAAGCCAATCAGATCCTCGCGGCCTGCTTTTTTGAGTGCAGCCAGCACGATCGGTCGTTTATCCGGTCGGCGCCATTGCAGCAGCGCGCGCTGCATGGCCTTTTCCTCGGGCGTTTTGGCGACATAGACCGGCTTCATCGTGCGCGGGTCGATCTCGGTATAGTACATTGCGGTCGACAGCGTGCCCGGGGTGGGGTAGAAGTCCTGCACCTGTTCGGGCATATAGCCGACACGGTTGAGGTACTCCGCCAGCAGGATCGCATCATCCAGCGTTGCGCCTGGATGAGAGCTCATCAGATAGGGGACAAGGTACTGCTTGCGGCCAAGTTTCTGGTTACTGCGGGTGTACCGCTCAAGGATCTGTTCGTATACAGAAAATGATGGTTTGCCCATATAATACAGAGCGTTATCGCTCATATGCTCAGGCGCTACTTTGAGCTGACCCGAAATATGATGCTCGACCAGCTCGCGGAAGAAGGCGTCGTTGCGGTCGGCCATCATGTAGTCATAGCGCAGACCGGAGCGCACGAAAACCTTCTTGATGCCCTCGATCTGGCGCAGCTCGCGCAGCAGGTTGAGGTAATCCGTGTGATCGGCTTCGAGATTTTTGCACGCAGAGGGGAACAGGCAGCGCTTGTTTTTGCACAAACCGTGCTCCTCCTGTTGCTTGCAGGACGGGAAGCGGAAGTTTGCCGTCGGCCCGCCGACATCGTGGATATACCCTTTGAAGCCGGGCATTTGTACGATCTGCTTGGCTTCCTCGATGACGCTTTCGTGGCTGCGTGCCTGAATATAGCGTCCCTGATGGAAGGCAAGCGCGCAGAAGTTGCACGCGCCGAAACAGCCGCGGTTGTGGATGATGGAGAACTGCACTTCCTGAATGGCAGGCACGCCGCCGAGCGCTTCATAAGACGGATGATAGGTGCGCATATAGGGCAGGGCGTAGACGTGATCCATTTCCTCGGTGGTCAGCGGTTTCGCAGGCGGGTTTTGGATGAGCACGCGCTTGCCGTGGCGCTGCAAAAGCGCTTTGCCGCGCACCGCGTCCTGCTCGTCATATTGCAGCTTGACCGAGCGGGCGTAATCGGCTTTATTGGCGCACACATCTTCATAGGACGGACATTCGACTGCGTTTTCCAAGCCGTTTGCGTCGTGTGCCATGTATGCCGTGCCGCGGACGCCCTTACAGGCATCCGCGCCCTTTTTGCCGTGCTTTAAGTTGTTGGCGAGTTCGACAACCGAGTGCTCGCTCATGCCGAACATCAGCCCGTCCGCGCCGGTCGATTCGAGGATTGAGGGCATGACGCGGTCAGCCCAGTAGTCGTAATGCGCGAAACGGCGCAGACTGGCTTCGATGCCGCCAAGGTAGATCGGCGTGTCCGGAAACGCGCGCCGCGCAAGCATGGAATAGACCGTTACCGCGCGGTCGGGACGCTTGCCCGCTTTGCCGCCGGGAGTGTAGGCGTCGTCCGAGCGGCGCTTTTTGGCGGCGGTGTAGTGCGTAACCATCGAGTCGATGTTGCCGCCATTGATGAGCACCGCGTAGCGCGGTCGGCCCATGGCGACAAAGTCTCGTTCGTCATGGAAATCCGGCTGGCTGAGGATGGCGACCTTGTAGCCCGCGTCCTCCAAAACGCGCGAGATGATCGCGGTGCCGAAGGAGGGGTGGTCGACGTATGCGTCGCCCGTGACGAGCAGGAAATCGCAGTAGTACCAGCCGCAATCGACCATATCCTGTTTACTGATTGGGAGAAAACCGTTCATAATTTCCCTTTCGCTAAAACCATAAAAAAATGACCGCCCACTTGCCCCGGGTACGGTCATTTTTTTTGAAATGATAGATACTTAGGGTCAACCGTCTTTGCCGGACTGCCCTTTTTCTACTTTCATTATAACGGATCTGCTCCGTTTGTCAAGCCCAGCCTCAGTTGTCGAGGTAGAACTGTACCAACTCCTGCATCAGCTCGTCGCGGTCGATCTTGCAGATCAGGCTGCGTGCGTTGTTGTGGTTGGTGATGTACGTCGGGTCCTCAGAGAGGAGATAGCCCACGATCTGGTTGATCGGGTTATACCCTTTCTCCTTTAGCGCGTCATAAACCGCAGTCAGCGTGCGCTTCATCTCCTTGTTGGACTCATCTACAAGGCTGAATTTTCTCGTGCCGTCAAGCATGTCTGTCTCCTTTCCGATCCTACCGGTGGTTTTTTGCTATAAACAGCATAATACAAAACGGCCGAAAAGTAAAGCCTTATCCGCGCAAAACCGCGCCGAAATCTTTTTCCAACGCTGCCAGCGCCTGCTTCATGGCCTTGTCGCATTCCTCGTCGGTCAGCGTGCGGTCGGGTGCGCGCAGGCTCAGCGAGTAAGCAACCGACTTTTTGCCCTCCGGGATGCCCTTGCCCTTGTATACGTCGAACAGTTTGACGTTTTCCAGAATGTGGCCTGCGGCCTTCTCGATCGCGGCCTGCATGGAAGCGGCGGGCACCTCGTCATCGACCAGAACGGCGATATCGCGGGTCGAAGCCGGGAACTTGGGCAGCGGGTGATAGAGTTTCACGGGGTCGATCGCGTCGAACAGCTTGTCGAGCGGCAGCTCGGCGGCGAGCACCTCGCCGGACAGACCATAGCGCGCAGCGACCGTCGGATGCACCGTGCCGAATACGCCAACCGGCTGACCGTCGATCAGGATATTGGCGCAGCGGCCCGGATGATAGGACGGATTGCTCTTTTCCGGCACAAACTGCACGTTCTTGACGTTCAGCTCGCGGCAGATCGCTTCGATTACGCCCTTGAACTGGAAGAAGGACAGGCGGCCGTAAGTGCCGAGGGTGAGTATCTTCTCTTCGTGCGGCAGCACATCCGGATCGGCCTTGCCGTCCTTGATGCTCGGGGTGTAGATCGTGCCCAGCTCAAACAGCGACGCGGTCGGGTTGCGATGTGCGTGGTTGTGCGCGAGCGATTGCAGCATGGAGGGCAGCACGGTGGTACGCATGATGCTGAAATCCTCGCCCAGCGGGTTGAGAATGGTCGTGGAGATGCGGCGCGGGTCGTCCTGCGCCCAGCCGATCATGTCATAGAACTTCGGGGAGATGAACGAATGGCTCATCGCCTCGTCAAAACCGGCCTCGCGGCAGGTCAGAGAGACATTCTGCTCCGCCATCTGCTTGGGCGTGTACTCGCCCTGCACCATTTCACCGGCGTACAGCGTGGTCGGGATCTTGTCGTAGCCGTACATACGCGCGACTTCCTCCGCCAGATCGCACATGCGTGCAATGTCCACGCGGAAGGACGGAATGATGACCTTGCCGTCCTCGACACGGAACTCAAGGCGCTCGAGATATGCCTTCTGCTCGTCGGCAGACAGGTCAAGGCCGAGCAGCGCGTTCATCTTGTCCGGCTCGAAGGGCAGCGTCTTGGGGGTCAGGTCGGCAGCACATGCGTCGATGATGCCGTCTACGACTTCGCCCGCACCCAGCATTTCGACCAGCTCGCAGGCGCGCTGCACAGCGGGCAGGGTCAGCGATGGATCAAGGCCCTTTTCAAAGCGGCCGGATGCTTCGGTGCGCATACCGAGCGCCTTTGCCGTCACGCGCACGGTTGCGCCGTGGAAGCAGGCGGACTCGAACACGACCGTTTTGGTGTCGTCCTCAATCTCGGAGTTTGCGCCGCCCATAACGCCTGCAACGGCGACCGGCTTATCGTTGTCGCAGATGGCGAGCATCTTGTCGGTCAGGTCGTGATCCTGTCCGTCGAGGGTCTGGATGGACTCGCCGTTGCGCGCGCGGCGCACGACGATTTTGCCGTCAGACAGGCAGGAATAGTCGAACGCGTGCATCGGCTGGCCGTACTCGAGCATGACGTAGTTGGTGATATCAACGATGTTGTTGATCGGGCGCACGCCGCAAGCGTGCAGACGCTCGCGCATCCACGCGGGAGACGGCTCGATCTTGATGTTTTTCACGAGACGCGCGGTGTAGCGCGGGCAAAGGTCGGTGTCAACGACTTCAACGGACATATACTTGTTGATATCGTCGCCAATGCTCTGAACGACCGGCTCCTTGACCTTGAACGGACGGTCGAAGGTCGCAGCGGTCTCGCGCGCGAGACCGATCACGCTGAAGCAGTCGGCGCGGTTGGAGGTGATCTCAAAGTCTGCAACGTAGTCGTCCAGACCGAGGATTTTTTTGATATCCTCGCCCACGGGCGTGCCTTCGGGCAGGAACAGGATACCGTTCTCGCAGGCGTAGGGCACGCAGCCGTGCGTCAGCCCCAGCTCCTGGAACGAGCACATCATGCCGTTGGAGACCTCGCCGCGCAGCTTGCCCTTGGTGATTTTGACGCCGCCGGGCAGCGTGGACTTGTGCAGCGCGACCGGGCAGATCTCGCCGACCGAATCCGGGGTCACATTGGGCGCGCCGGTGACGATCTGGATGGGTTCGTCCTGTCCCACGTCGATCTGGCAGATTTTCAGGTGGTCGGAGTCCGGATGGTCGACAACCGACAGCACCCTGCCGGTCACAACGTTTTCGATCTCCGCGCCGAGGTAGTAGACCTCCTCGACCTTGGAGCCGGACATGGTCAGGCGGGCGTCATACTCCTTGGGCGTGACGCCGGAAATATCGGTATAATCCGAAAGCCAGGAAAGCGGCAATTTCATAATGAATGAACGCTCCTTTATCGTAATGTTCAGGATACCGCGCCTTTGGTAGCGCGGCCGCGCCAGAGGGCGCGTATCAATAGGGAATTGCTTTGCAATTCCCGTAAAAAGCCGCGACATGTGCGTGACTTTTTACACCCCGACCCAGCCGCCTTGGGCGGCGTCATTCGGGTATCGGGAACAAGTTTCTTCGGAACTTGTTCTCGTATATAGGGGACTTTTGAAGTCCCCTATACTCGTTTAGAACTGTTCGAGGAACCGCACGTCGTTCTCATAGAACAGACGGATATCGTCGATTTTGAAGCGGCCCATGACCGTGCGCTCCAGACCGATGCCGAACGCATAGCCCGAATACTCCTCTGGGTCGATGCCGCTCATTTCGAGCACCTTGGGGTGCACCATGCCGCAGCCGAGGATTTCGATCCAGCCCTCGCCCTTGCACAGCGGGCAGCCCGCGCCGTGGCAGCGGTAGCACTGGATATCCATTTCGGCGCTCGGCTCGGTGAACGGGAAGTGGTGCGGACGGAAACGGACGACCGTGTCCTCGCCGTACAGCTTCTTGGCGAACAGCTCAAGGATGCCCTTGAGGTCAGACATACGGATGCCCTTATCGACGACCAGACCCTCAATCTGATGGAACAGCGGGGAGTGGGTCGCATCGACGGCATCCGAACGGTATACGCGGCCCGGCGCAATGATGCGGATGGGGGGCTTTTTCTGCTCCATCGTGCGCACCTGCATGGGTGAGGTCTGCGTGCGCAGCACGACGTTATCCGAAATGTAGAACGTGTCTTGCGTGTCGCGTGCGGGATGGTCTTTCGGGATGTTGAGCGCTTCAAAGTTATAGTGATCCAGCTCGACCTCCGGACCTTCCGCGATCGAGAAGCCCAGACCGATAAAGATTTCCTTCAGCTCGTCCAGTACAATATTCAGCGGATGCTTTTTGCCGATGACAACTTCTTCGCCCGGCAGGGTCACGTCGATGGTTTCGGCCGCCAGCTTGTGCGCCAGCGCAGCCTGCTCGATGGCTTCCTTCTGCTTGTCGATGATGGTTTCGATTTCGGCGCGCACATCGTTGATGAGCTGGCCGACGACCGGACGTTCCTCCGCGGCAACGTCTTTCATGCCCTTGAGGAGCGCAGTCAGCTCACCTTTTTTGCCGAGAAAGCGCACACGCGCCTCGTCAAGTGCGCGGGCGTCGCCCGCTGCGGCAAGCTGATCTTTTGCGGCCTGCAAAATGCCTTGCAGTTTTTCTTTCATGGTGACTCTCCTTTATGAAAAATCGTTCAGGGACGCAACAAAAAAGCCTTTCGTCCCACAAAATAGGGACGAAAGGCGTATCAAACATCTTCCGTGGTACCACCCTGATTCCCGGACAGGCCGGGCACTCATTGAACGCCGGTAACGGGGCGTTACTTCGCCTGCGCCTACTGGAAAAGCCGTTCAGCGCCGGTGCTCGCAGGGGAACTTCGCGTCAGGTCTCTTTGAACGGCTCGCAGCCAAAGGCCGTTTTCTCTGAAAAGAGGGGAATGACGTTACTTTCCCTGTTCATCGCAGATAACAGTACTATTAAAACACAGTTTTCCGGCAAATGCAAGGGGAAAGTTGCGAGTTTTTAACGGAAAGGGAGGGCCTTACTCAATGGCGCGTTCCTCCGCGCCGGAGAGCGCCTGCCGCAGCCCGGCGAGCACGGTTTTGCGGTCGGCGGTTTCGTCCGACAGTTCCATGTAGCGGACAAGATCGTCCACCGCGCGCACCAGATATAAGTAAGCATCCTTGTAGTTGAGTTCATCCATGGGATACACCTCCATCAAAAAGTCAAGTACACTTCAAGAACACTGAAACCATTATAGCACATAAAGGACTTAAAGTGTACTTAAAATAAGACTATGGAGGGTGGCTCAATGGATAACAGGAGACACTTCGGTTTTCGTATAGAGCAGGACACATTGGATAAACTGCATTCTATTGCAGAATATGAAGGCCGTTCGGTCAATGGGCATGTACTATATTTGATTCGGCAGGATATTCGCCGTTTTGAAAAAGAACATGGAGAAATCGACATTTCTGGGACGCAAAAACCTTGACAAACCCTGCTTTTGTGGATATACTGATTAAGTTAATACGGAAAATGCAATGACAAAGAGGAGTATTCCTGTCCCCGCGCGTCAAGAGAGAGGGCGGTTCGGTGCAAGCCCTTCGGCGGGTAGGAAGAAGGTCGCTTTGGAGCAGGAGGGCTGAAAACAGTAGGCCGTCCCGTCCCGCCCACGTTACGGGTCAACGAGTGCGCGGCAGCTTTGCCGCGAATTTAGGTGGTACCACGGAGCACGCTTCGTCCTATACGGACAGCGTGCTTTTTTAGTTATCAAAAACCGAAAAGGAGATAGAGCCAATGAGCGAACTGCCCAAGACTTACGACCCAAAAGCGGTCGAAGACAAGCTGTACAGCTTCTGGAATGACTCCGGCTTTTTCCATGCCGAGGTCAACCCGGACAAGAAACCCTATACCATCGTTATTCCGCCCCCGAACGTAACCGGTCAGTTGCACATGGGTCATGCGTTTGACGAGACCTTGCAGGATATCCTCATCCGCACCAAGCGTATGCAGGGTTATGAAGCGCTGTGGATGCCCGGCACCGACCATGCAGGCATCGCTACCCAGATCAAGGTAGAAGAAAACCTGCGCAAGGAAGAGGGCCTGACCCGTTACGACCTCGGCCGCGAGAAGTTCCTCGAGCGCGTTTGGGACTGGAAGCACCAGTATGGCAACCGCATCATCAGCCAGCTGAAAAAGCTCGGCTCGTCCTGCGACTGGGAGCGTGAGCGCTTCACGATGGACGAGGGCTGCTCCAAGGCAGTCCGCGAGGTGTTTGTCAACCTGTATAACAAGGGCTTGATCTACAAAGGTCACCGTATCATCAACTGGTGCCCGCACTGCACGACCGCGCTTTCCGACGCCGAGGTTGAGTACGAGACCCAGCCGGGCAAGCTGTGGCACATCCGCTACCCGCTGGCGGACGGCTCGGGCGAGCTGGTGGTCGCCACCACCCGTCCGGAGACCTTCATGGGCGATACCGGTGTTGCCGTCAACCCGAACGACGAGCGCTACAAGCACCTGATTGGCAAGACCTGCATCCTGCCGATCATGAACCGCGAAATCCCGATTTTCGGTGATGAATACGTCGATATGGAATTCGGTACGGGCTGTGTTAAGGTCACGCCCTGCCACGACCCGAACGACTTCGAGATGGGTCAGCGCCACAACCTCGAGCAGATCCTTGTGTTCAACGAGGACGCGACCGTCAACGAAAACGGCGGCAAATACGAGGGTATGGATCGCTATGAGTGCCGCAAGGCGGTCATCAAGGATCTCGAAGAGGGCGGCTACCTCGTCAAGATCGAAGATCACGAGCACAACGTCGGCACCTGCTACCGCTGCGGCACGACCGTTGAGCCGATGACCTCGGCACAGTGGTTCGTCAAGATGGCACCGCTGGCGAAGCCCGCAATGGACGTTGTCACCGAGGGCAAGACCAAGTTTGTGCCCGACCGCTTCTCCAAGACTTATCTGCGCTGGATGGAAAACGTCCACGACTGGTGCATTTCGCGTCAGCTGTGGTGGGGTCACCGCATCCCGGCGTTCTACTGCGACGACTGCGGCGAAATGACCGTTTCCAAGGAAGATATCCACGTTTGCCCGAAGTGCGGCTCGAAGAACATCCGTCAGGAAGAGGACGTGCTGGATACTTGGTTCTCGTCCGCACTGTGGCCGTTCTCCACGCTCGGCTGGCCGGAAAAGACCAAGGAACTGGAGTATTTCTATCCGACTTCGACGCTGGTCACCGGTTATGATATCATCTTCTTCTGGGTCGCGCGCATGATTTTCTCTGGCGTTGAGCACATGGGCCAGACCCCGTTCGACACTGTGTATATCCACGGTCTGGTGCGCGACGCGCAGGGCCGCAAGATGTCCAAGTCCTTGGGCAACGGCATTGACCCGCTGGAGATCATCGACCAATACGGCGCAGACGCGCTGCGCTTTACGCTGGCAACCGGCAACAGCCCCGGAAACGACATGCGTTTCTCGGACGAGCGCGTGCAGGCGTCGCGTAACTTCTGCAACAAGATCTGGAACGCATCGCGTTTCATTCAGATGAACCTGACCATCGGCAAGGACAAGGCTGCCCAGCTGCCCGAGACGCTGACGCTCGAGGACAAGTGGATCGTGTCCAAGTACAACACGCTGGTTGCCGAGGTCACCCGCAATATCGACCAGTATGAGCTGGGTCTGGCTGCTGCTAAGCTCAACGACTTTATCTGGGATAACTTCTGCGACTGGTATATCGAAATTGCCAAGACCCGTTTGCAGGCGGGCGATGAGAACGTGCAGAAGGTGCTGTGCTATGTGCTGTCCGGCGCGATGCAGCTGCTGCATCCGTTCATGCCGTTCATCACCGAGACCATCTGGCAGGCGCTGCCGCACGAAGGCCCGTCGGTCATGGTTTCCAAGTGGCCCGAGTACGACGAAAAGCTGCACTTTGCCGCCGAAGAGGCACAGATGGAAACGCTGATGGACGCGGTGCGCGCCATCCGTAACCGCCGCAGCGAGATGAACGTCCCGCCGTCCAAGAAGGCCAAGGTGCTTATCCTGACCGAGAAAAAAGACACCTTCGCTGCGGGCGAAGGCTTCTTCCCGAAGCTTGCTTACGCGTCCGGCATTGAGCTGATCGACGCGGTGCCCGCGGACGCGGCCAAGATGGCATCCGTTGTCACGGGCGACGCGCAGCTGTATATGCCGATGGGCGACCTCATTGACTTCGCCGCCGAGCGCGCGCGTCTCGAAAAGGAGAAGGCTAAGGTCGAGGACGATATCGAGTTCGTCATGAAGAAGCTGAACAACCCGAAGTTTGTTGATAAGGCGCCGGAAAAGGTCGTCGCGGTCGAGCGCGAGAAGGCCGAAAAGCTGCGCGAGCACCTCGCAAAGCTGGAGGAATCCATCGCGGCTCTCGGCTGATTGGGTTTCACACAAGTAAAAAGATATGCGCCGCAGGCAAAAACGCTTGCGGCGCACTTTTTTGCGTGTTTCCACGCAACCTAATACGAAACAAAGCTTGAAAGATTGTTGAAACTGTCCATTACTTTTTTTGCCGTTTTGGTCGGATATTTACATATAAGGGGATCGAATCACGGCAAGGGATGGAGGGACAGACGATGGTGGAACGGATCGAACGGGTTATGGCGCTCTACCGGGCGGCAGGGCAGCAAAGCCAGAATACCGGCATGGATACGCGCTATGCCGCCGGGCAGGCGGAGCCGCAGGATAAGGTAACACTGGACGGCAATTGGCAGGGAACCGATTGGACGCGCGCGGTGAATGAGGTGCTGGAAAGCCTGCGCGATAGCTTCCCCGGCATTGAAATTGTGACCGGCAGCGCAAAGGATGCGGAAGCGTTGAAAAAACTCGCCATCAGCTTGGGCGGCGGTAAGCATCTGGTGATCGACCAATCCTTTCTGGAAAAAATGGCGCAGGGGCCGGAGGAATTTCAGGAGGGTTGCGACACGCTGCTGCGGCTGCTGCGCACGCTGAACGCCACGGATATTTCGGGCGTGTATGTGAATGAGGAGAAAGCGCAGACTTGGAAATATTTTGAGAAGTCTCCGGCAGCGGAACAGATGGAAAAGGCAAAACAGCTGCTGCACTGGTTTGCCGAGATGAACAAACCGAAGGAGCGGAAAAAGCCGATCATTGTCACCAATCCGCGCAACTATTCGACCAAAGGAAAGTATCACCGTTTGGCGCGTGCGGCAAGCGTTGGACAGGTCAACATGCTCATTTCGGATATCAACAGCGCGATCAACAATTTGCAAGGCGAGGCCATGACCTCGGGCGAAAACGCTGCCAAGGCGCGTCGCGCGATTCGCTCGCTGCGCACGCTTTTGCAGCGGGCGACGCGAAAAATCAGCCGTCTGCAAGCCGAGCAGCTGCTCAGTGCGAAGAAAAAGCGCGCCGAGCGCGAGCAAAAGCAGGAAGAGGCCAACCGGCTGCGCCGTGCGCAGAAGGAGCAGCGCTCCAAGCGGATGCGGGCGGATACGACGACGGCAAACGGTGGCATCGTGCAGACACCAACGCAGAATAAGCGCGGAAAGCATCCCGGCTATGACCAATTTGCGGCGGCAGCTGTGTCTGCCTGTCCGCTGCCCTCGGTTTCCGCGGGAGATATGGGCGGCGCAGGGGACGCTGCGGGCGATATGGTCGAACTGGGCCCCGAGATCGCGCTTTGAGTCGGTCGGACAATGGAAAAGGGGGAAACTTCGGTTTCTCCTTTTTCTTTTTGGCAGAGCATGGTATAATGGTGCATATCGTTTTTCAGGAAAGGGTTTATTATGGATACCGCAATTCCCAAAACCGCCGTTGATTATATTCATTCGCTTGGGCGTTTTTCCGGTACGCCCGGCCTGCACCGCATCCGCGCCTTGTGCGCGGCGCTGGGCAATCCGCAGGACGGGCTGAAATTCGTGCATCTGGCGGGCACGAACGGCAAAGGCTCGACCGCGTGCATGTTGGATTCCGTGCTGCGCGCGGCGGGCTATCATGTTGGCCTGTACACCTCGCCTTATCTGGTGCAGTTCCATGAACGCATTCGGGTGGATGGCGCCATGATTCCGGATGCAGATCTGACACGCTTATCGGCGCGTGTGGCGCAGGCGTGCAAGGGGTTGACACTGCCTGAAGGCGAACAGATCGGGGAGTTTGAGTTCACCACGGCGCTGGCGTTTCTGTACTTTGCCGAGCAGCGGTGCGATATTGTTGTGCTGGAAACCGGTCTCGGCGGTCGGTATGACGCGACCAATGTCATCCGAGCAGCCGAAGCATGTGTGATTACCCCGATTTCGCGCGACCATATGGCTGTACTCGGTGACACAGTTGCCAAAATCGCGGCGGAAAAGGCCGCGATCATCAAGCCGGCTTGTGCGGTGGTCTGCGCGGACGGACAGCCGGACGAGACGCTGCCGGTCATCCGGCGTGCGTGTGACGCGGCGGGTGCAGTCTGGTATGACGGGATGCAGGACATGCAGCTGCTGCGGTGTGATATCATGGGTTCGGCGTTTGTGCGCGGAGGACAGGGCTACACCATCCCGATGCCCGGCCACCATCAGCTGCAAAATGCGCAGACCGCGCTGCGCACGCTTGCTGCGCTGCGGGAGCGCGGCTGGAACATTCCGATCGAGGCCGAGGTACGCGGACTGGCGCGGGCGCGTATGCCGGGGCGGTTGGAACGTATGTCCGATCAACCGCTGGTGCTGCTCGATGGGGCGCACAATGCCGCAGGTGTGGCGGCGCTCGTCCGCATGGTAGATGAGATGCTCAAAATGCGCCGTCTGCTGGTCGTGATGGGGATGGTAAAGGACAAGGAATACGCGGAATGCATCTATGAGATGGCGCGCCGCGCAGATGTGTTCTTTGCCTGCTCGCCTGAAGCGGATGCGCGCGCTCTGCCCGCGCAGACAGCCGCCGCCATTGCCGAGCAGCACTGCGCCGAGGTGTACGACTGCCACACGGTTGGGCGCGCGCTGGGGCAGGCGCTGGAAAAGGCTGCGCCGCGCGATTGCGTGCTGGTTTGCGGGTCGCTGTATTTGATCGGTGAGGCGGAAAAAATCCTGCGCACACGACAGAAAACGGCAGAATAAATAGGTAGAAAATGGTAAAGTAAGGCTTGTACCGGAAAGGTACAAGCCTTTTTTGTTTGTCAGAAAAATGAGGTGAAAACAGATATGTTGCATATCACACAGGCGGAGAGCGACGGCGTGCTGACGGTTTCGCTGTCGGGCGAGCTGGATCACCATGCCGCGCGCGAAGCCATTGAGCAGAGCGAGGATTTGATGGCGCTCTACCCCTGCGAAAAGCTGGTTTTGAATTTGGCCGGATTGACGTTTATGGACAGTTCGGGTCTTGCAGTCGTGCTGCATTTGCACCGCACCTGTGCGCGAAGCGGCTGCGATTTTGTGGTGCGCGGCACGCCGCCGCAGCCCATGCGTGTGTTCGAGGCAGCGGGGCTGCCGCAGGTCATGATTTTCGAGAGGGGGGAGTAATTTGCGCGCGGTCATCAACAAAATGAGCCTGAAATTTGAAAGCCGGTCGGTCAATGAGGCGTTCGCACGGCAGGCGGTCGGCGCGTTCGTGGCGCAGCTCGATCCGACGATGGAGGAGCTGGGCGACATCAAAACCATCGTGTCCGAGGCGGTCACGAATGCGATCGTGCATGGTTATGCGGATAAAACCGGATTTATCACGGTCGCGGTGCGGCTGCTGGAGGGGCGTATACTGGAAATCAAGGTCAAGGACACCGGACGCGGCATTGAGAACGTCGAGCAGGCGCGCCAGCCCATGTTCACCACCGGGGACGACACCCGCAGCGGCATGGGTTTCACTATCATGGAATCGTTCACGGACAAGCTGCGCGTGCGCTCCACGCCCGGCAAGGGAACGATGGTGACCATGATTAAGCTGTTGCGGGAGCGCGGCGCGTGACCGGTACGATGCGCGGCCTGCTCGAGCGGGCGGCGGCGGGCGACCGCGACGCGGAAGCGCAGCTGATCGAGGAAAACAGCGGGCTGATCTGGTCGATTGCGCGGCGGTACTATGGGCGCGGTGTAGAGCCGGACGATCTGTACCAGCTGGCCTGTGTGGGCTTTATCAAGGCGGTGCGCGGCTTTGATGCGGCGCTTGGCAACGAGTTTTCTACTTATGCAGTCCCAAAAATCGCGGGCGAGATTCGGCGCTTTTTACGCGACGACGGCGCGGTCAAAGTCGGGCGCGCGGTCAAGGAGCGTTCGGTGCGTGTGCGGCGCATCCAAGCGGAATTGGAGGGGCGCACCGGACGCTCCCCAACGGTGACCGAGGTTGCGGCGGCAGCCGGGCTGACCGTGGAAGAGGTCGCCGCCTGCGAGCAGGCGGATGTGACGGTGGACTCGTTCGAGCGCGAACTGTCCGGCGGCGGGCGGCTGGGCGATCTGGTCGGTGACGAGGGCATGGAGGAGCGCACCTGCCTGTATCTGTCGCTGGGGGAGGCGATGCGGGCGCTGCCTGAACGCGAGCAGCAGGTGCTTTCGCTGCGGTTTTCGCGTGACCTGACCCAGCAGCAGGTATCCAAAATCATCGGGGTGTCGCAGGTGCAGGTGTCGCGTATCGAAAAACGCGCGATCGCAGCGCTCAGGAAAAAACTAATAGAATAAGCGGGCTGTCCGGTAGGAACAGCCCGCTTTTATATGTGCAGATTGGCGTTGACAGGCCGCACGCGCTGGGTTAAACTGAAAGCAGATACCAGAAAGGGGTGGAAACGATGCCGAAAACGATACGGAAATCGGTGGTCGGCTGGGCGGTTGGTCTGGCCGTGGTTTGGGTGATGATCGTGCTTGCCATCTCACTTTCCCCCACGATGCAAGGCAGCGTCCCGTATTTCGGCGGCTTCGGCAGCCACACGATGTGGCTGGCCGCGGCGCTCGCTGCGGTGCTCTATCTGCTGCCTGCGGTGCTGTATGGTGTGGGACAGCATTGGGCAAAGTATCTGCTCGCGGTCATCAACGGTGCAGTGCTGGTAATCACGCTGGGATTGTTGGGACTGATGGCGGTGATGCTGCTGTTTCAGCTTGGCGGCGAGGGTTGGTATGTCATGCGGCGCGACCTTTGGTTTCCTGTTGTGGCTGCATTGGGCGTTGCGGCGTTGATTCTGGGTTTTCTGTGGTTCCGCGCGGCGTTCCCTGTGCGCGGGTCGGATAAAGTATAAGAAAGAACTGCAAAAGGCGGCTGCCAATCGGCAGCCGTCTTTTTTCCTTGCGTTTTTTAGATTTTCTGCATGAAATTTGCCGCTGCCTTAGCCATGAGCCGCTTGGTACCCTTCTGGTCAAAGGCAATTTCGAGCAACGCATCGTTGCCCATCGGCTTGACCGAAACGATCATGCCGTCGCCAAAGGCTTTGTGGTGCACGCGGCAACCTGCCGGAAAGTCCGGCAGCGGCACGCCCGCTGCTTTGGGTGCAGCGGCAACCGAGGACGCAGCCGAGAACGAACGTGCACGATTGATCTGCGCGCGGGGCAGACCGGGTTCAGGCTGGGTGGCAGTGGAAAACATGCGGTTTTCGACGATATTGCTGTCCAGCAGCTCGCGCGGCATCTCGTCAATAAAGCGCGAGGGATGTGCGTACTGCGTGCGGCCGTACAGTAGACGGCGCTCGGCGCAGGTGAGGTAAAGCTGTTCCCGTGCGCGTGTGACCGCTACATAGCACAGCCGACGTTCTTCCTCCATATCTTCCTCGCGTTCCATCGCGCGGAAGCCGGGGAACAGGCCGTCCTCCATGCCGGCGAGGAACACGACCGGGAATTCCAGCCCCTTAGCCGAGTGCATGGTCATCATCAGCACTGCGTCCTCGTCCTCTTCGGTCTGGTCGGCGTCGGTGTAGAGCGCCATATCCTCGAGGAAACCGCCCAGCGTGGGCGTTTCGTGCTTTTCCTCATAGTCAACGAGGTAGGACTTCAGCTCTTCGATGTGCTCGATGCGTCCCTGCTCCTCCGTGCCGCCTTTTTCCATGAGCGCGCGCAGATAACCGGTCTGGTCGAGCAGTTCATCATACAGCTCGGAGAGCGAAAGAAATTCGCGCTGCTGGCGCAGATTTTCCATCATCGTGCCGAATTTCTCCATGGTTGCCGCGCTGCGTGAGAGCGGCGCAAACTGCGAAGCGTTCCGCACCACATCATACAGCAGCATACCGTTTTCCAGCGCGATCTGCGACGCGGTTTCCACCGATTTGTCTCCGATCTTGCGCGCGGGCACGTTGATGATGCGGCGCAGGCGCAGCTCGTCCGCCGGGTTTTCCAGCACCCACAGATAGGCGAACATGTCGCGCACCTCGGCGCGCGAGAAGAAGTCGCGGCCTTTATAGACGCGGTAGGGGATGCCCGCGCGGATGAACGCGGCGGCGATGTTATCCGAAAGGACGTTATTGCGGTACAGGATGGCAAAATCACTCCAGCGGCGGCCGGATTCTACGCCTTCGCGGATGGTGTCCGCGATGTAGGCGGCTTCGCCCTCCTGGCTGTCTGAGCGGTGCAGATGGATTTTCGAGCCGCCTGCCTGATCGGTCCAAAGTTCCTTGCCCTTGCGGCCGACGTTGTTGCGGATGACCTCGTTGGCGGCGCTCAAGATGTTGCCGGTGGAGCGGTAATTCTGCTCCAAACGGATGGTTTTTGCGTTTTTGAACTGCTTTTCAAATTCCAGAATGTTGGCGATGGTCGCGCCGCGGAATTTGTAGATACTCTGGTCGTCGTCACCGACTACGCAGATGTTCTGATAGTGTCCCGCAAGCAGGCTGGTCAGCACATACTGGGCATAGTTGGTGTCCTGATACTCGTCCACCAGCACATAGCGGAACTGCCGCTGGTACAATTCCAGCACATCCGGGTTGCTTTGCAGCAGCAGCACGGTTTTCATGATGATGTCATCAAAGTCGAGCGCACACGCCTTGCGCATCTCCTTTTCGTATAGTTTATAGACGTCCGCCACCTTTTCACGGAAGTAGTCGCCTGTGGCATCTGCGGCAAACTGTTTTGGCGTCATCAGCTTGTCTTTGGCGCGGCTAATCATGCTGATAACCGTGCGCGGGTCAAAGGCCTTCGGGTCAAGGTTTAACTGCTTGAGCAAGTTCGTGACCACACGCTTTTTGTCGTCCTCGTCGTAGATGGTAAACGGGCTGTCAAAACCAAGCAGTTCATTATAGCGCCGCAGGATGCGCAGACAGGCGGTGTGGAATGTATAGGCCCAAACGTCGCTTGCCGCCTGTTCGTCGGGCAGCGCTGCCAGCAGACGGTCGCGCAGTTCGCGTGCCGCCTTGTTGGTAAATGTGATGGCGATGACCTGCCACGGGCGCGCGGCATCGACCGCACAAAGCTTTTCGGCGCGGGCGCGGTTTTCCGGCTTGGGAGCGGTCAGGTATTCGGTGAGGAACAGCAAGTCCTCTTCGGTCGCGCCCTCGGGAGCGAATTCGCTCGTCAAACCTTGTCCAAAGCGCAGGATGTTGACGATACGGTTGATGAGCACAGTGGTCTTGCCGCTGCCTGCGCCCGCAAGGATGAGCAGCGGGCCTTCGGTGGTGAACACCGCTTCGCGCTGGCGGTCGTTTAAGTGGGCAAAGGATTGCTCGATGATCGCACGCCGCACGGCGGCATATTTTATGTCAAATTTGGTCGGTTCCATGGGGTTCCTCGTTTCATTTTGAAGATACGAAACCAGTATAGCATAAACCGAGAAAGAAAACAAATGTTCTTGTGACATATGCGCATAAAAAAGCCGCCCGGTAGGGCGGCTTTTTTCAGGCAAGACCGACGAGCGTACATGCACCATGTACCGCAAGGCAGAGCGCAAGACCGAACGCAGTCGGCAGCGCGATAGCGGCGAGCGTCCAGCGGACGCTGTGCGTTTCTTTCCAGATGGTCAGGCAGGTGGTCGAGCAGGGCCAGTGCGCAACGGTGAACACGAGCGTGCACAGCGCGGTGCAGACCGTCCAGCCGTTTGCCACAAGCAGCGTGCGGAAGGCTGCAAAATCGGAAACGTCTGCAATCGTACCGGTGGCAAGATACCCCATGACGATGAGCGGCATCACCAGTTCGTTTGCCGGAAACGCTAGGATGAACGCGAGCAGGATCACGCCGTCCAGCCCGAACAGCCGCCCGGCAGGATCGAGAAAGGCGGTCAGATGGGAGAACACCGATATACCACCAATGTCAACATTGGCCAGCAGCCAGATCAGTGCGCCCGCGGGCGCAGCCACCGCTGCTGCGCGGCCGAGCACAAACAGCGTTCGGTCAAGTACGCTGCGCACGATGACCTGCCCAAGCTGCGGGGCGCGGTAGGGCGGTAGCTCAAGCGTAAACGAGGACGGCACGCCTTTCAACACGGTTGCGGACAGCAGGCGCGAGGCGGCAAGGGTCAGCACGACGCTGCCCGCAATCACAGCGGTGAGCAGCAGCGCGCCGCCGATGGAATTGCCTGCGAAAAACACCGAGCAGAGGAAAATCAGCAGCGGAAACCGCCCGTTGCAAGGGGCGAAGGTGTTAGTCAGAATGGCGATCAGCCGTTCGCGGGGCGAGTCGATGATACGGCAGCCGGTCACGCCACAGGCGTTGCATCCGAAGCCCATGCACATGCTTGGGTAAATAGTGGATGCATACGAAAGGTATGGGTGATGCAATTCAAGAAGAGAAGCAGCATAGAATACAACCAAGGCGGAAAGGAGGCCAACCCGTGAACGGTACGCAGACAAACGAGTATGCAGCGCAGCATCGTCAAGCCCTGCTCGAGCTGCTTGAGAACGTCATCGCGACGCAGTTCGAGGAAGAAACAACCGGAAAACCAGCATAGGCAGAGAGACTGCTTGCAAGCAGCAGTAGGAGGGTGTAACACCGATGCAAAAAACATCTGTCGCTTGCAGGGCGGTTCTCTACCTGCGGCTGAGCCGCGACGACGACAATCCCGGCGAAAGCGAGAGCATCCAGAACCAGCGCAGCCTGCTGCAAGGGTATGCAGCACAGCACGGATTCACCATCGTCGGGGAATATGTGGATGACGGGTGGTCGGGCATGCGCTTTGACCGCCCGCGCTTTCAGGATATGCTCCGCGACATGGAACAACATCGGTTCGAGGTCGTGCTGGTCAAGGATTTGTCGCGGCTGGGGCGCGATTATATCCAAACCGGGCGGTATCTGGAGCTGGTGTTCCCCGAGCATGGTGTGCGGCTGATTGCAGTGGGAGACGGCATCGACACCGCGCGGTCAGATACCGACCTTGCGCCGTTCCGCAATGTCATCAACGAAATGTATGCCCGCGATACCAGCCGTAAGATTCGCGGTGCGCTGCATACCAAAATGCAGGCAGGCAAGTTTATCGGGAATTTCGCGCCGTATGGGTATAAAAAAGATCCCCGCGACAAAAACCACCTGATTCCGGATGCGCAAGCTGCCGCGACCGTGCGGCAGATCTTTGTATGGGCGGCGGCGGGTCGGCGCCCGGCAGAGATCGCACGGATGCTGAACGAGCGCGGCGAGCCGCCGCCGGCGGTTTATCGCACTTTGGTGCATCCTGAACTGAATCCGGACCATTACTCCAAACGCAAGGCGTGGACTTCGGTGGGCGTCAGCCGCATCTTGCAGGATGTGGTGTATCTGGGACATATTGCGCAGGGGAAGACTGACAAGGTCAGCTTCAAAAGCAAAAAGACCCGCGAAAAACGGACAGACGAGTGGATTATCGTTCCCGATTGCCATGAGCCGCTGGTTTGCCAGCAGACCTTTGACGCAGTGCAGCGCCAGCGGTCGGCTCGTCGCTGCGAGCGAAACGGGACATTTTCCAACCTGTTTTCCGGGCTTGTTTTCTGTCTGGACTGCGGCAAGGCCATATCCACGGTTGGCACGCGCAAAAAAGGCTCGGCGGCGAGTCTAGCCTGCGGCGCGTATAAGCTGCGGGGCACAGCTGCCTGCTCCAACCATTTTATCTCCTATGAGTCACTCTATCGCTGCGTTCTGGAGGCGGTGCGGCAATATGTCTGCTTGTCCGAACAGGACTGCGATGCGTTATTCGAGCGGTTGCGGCATCGTCTGCGTCTGGATGAGCGGGGAAGAGAAGCAAGCTGCGAGCGGGAACGTCTGATGCAGGAGAAGAAGCAAATGCAGCATCTGGTTGCGCAGCTTTATGAAGATCGCGCGGCAGGGAAGATCGGGGAGACGAACTTTTATCCTCTGCTCGAACGGTATGAGCGCAAAACGGCTGCGCTGCAGCAGCAGATCGATGCGTTGCAGCCGGATAGCGGGGCGCAAAGCTTGCAGCGGCTACAGGAACGCTTGCGGGCGATCATTCGCCGCTATACAGATGTGAAGGAGCTCACGCCGTCGCTGTTGTTTGAACTAATCGAGCGGATCGAAGTTGGACAGGGTACATACGAAAAAACAGAAAAAGGCAAGGTGAAGCGGCAGAAAGTGATCATTCATTTCCGCTTTCTGCCCGCACCTTGTGAAATCGACTGGATAGAATAAACGGGACGTACCAATCGGATGGTGCGTCCCGTTTGTTTCTGTCTGTTATGGAGTTATGTCAGCGCGGTGAAGCTTGTCAGAATTTTTGCGCCCTCTGCGCGGGTCGCGCTGCCCTGCGGAGTGAGTGTGGTCGCAGTGCGGCCGTTCAGCAGTCCGGACGCGACCGCCCACTGCATGGCTTCCTGCGCATAGGCGCTGATTTGCGCCGCATCCGTATAAGCAGACAGGTCAGCGCGTGCGCTGGTGTCCATGCCAAGGTGATTTGCCAGTCGGTAGAGCAGCACGGCGACCTGTTCGCGGGTGACCGTGTCGTTCGGTGCGAAGGTTTCGTCGGTGTAGCCGGTCACAAGTCCGTTTGCCCGTGCCCAGTAAACGGGCAACGCATAATAGGCGTTTGCGTCTACATCGGCATAGGGATAACCGAGGTTGTCGCCCACCTCAGGCTTGCCCGCGAGGTTGTAGAGCACCGTGGTCAGCATGGCGCGCGTCATGGTTGTGTCGGGCGAGAAGGTATACGCGCTCGTGCCGTTCATCAGCCCCTGCTCGACGATTTCGCCCACGCTGTCATAGTACCAGCTGTCCGCCGGTACATCGGTGAACAGACGGCCATACTCAGTCAGCGTGCAGGTGACGACCGGGCTGTCCAAATGGCCGGACAGGACGGCGATGCATTTTGTCGTGTTGGTTTCGGGGGTAAACGCACCGGTGTAAAGCGTGCTTTGTGCGGTCGGGGTGGAGCCGTCGGTCGTGTAATAGATAGACGCGCCCGCGGTAGTACAGCGTCAGCCCCTTGTCAGCGGTGGAAAACGTCACCGAAACGCCGTTGTCGCCCGTTGTGGAGCTGATGGTCGGCGCGGAATAGGCGGGCAGGTTGGTGCCGGTGTTCGGCGCGCTGGTGTAGACCTTGCCGTTTTGTGGTGTGATGCCGCGACGGCGCAGCAGTTCGGAAACGGTCACAAACTCATAGCCTTGGCTTTTCAGCGTGTCGATTGCGCGCAGCGCGCCCTGCACGCTGGTTTGGTAGATGTCGTGTGCCAGTACAATGGCACCGTCGTGTGCTTGCGATACGATTTTATTGTAGACTGTGTTTGCATTGCGGTATTTCCAGTCGAGGGGGTCAACGCTCCACAGGATGATGGGCGCCGCAACCGTGCTTTTGACCGCACCGCCCACAGCGCTGCCGGGTGTGCGCACCATATCAGTGTACGAGCCGCCCATGCGGTCAAACAGCAGGCTTTCCACGCGGCTGACCTCGCTCGAGATCGTGCTCGCGCCGTAGCTGTCGAACGGGATGAGGTGCTGGTAGGTATGGTTTGCGAGCTGGTGACCTTCGTCCCGCATACGGGTGAGCAGGTCTTTGTGGTTGACAATGCCGTGTGAGCCATTTGTACCGTTCATAAAGAAGGTGGCTTTTGCGCCGCGGGCTTTCAGGCCGTCCAGCAGAGTGGCGGTGTAGGTCGAGGGGCCGTCGTCAAACGTGAATGCAATCAGTTTGGTGTTTGCGCTCGCGGCAACGGGCGTTTCCTCAGCTGCGGCGGCAAGCGGCAGGCAGGGAACAAGCAGGACGAGCATCATTAACAGAGCAGTCAGTCTTTTTTTCATAATAGTCTCCTTTTCGGGGAAAACGTGGATATGAGATATCCACATTGTACCCGTTTTCTCGCGCGCCGTCAATCATGGCGGGACACAAAAAAGCCGCTGTCCCGGAGGACAGCGGCCCGTGTACGTTTGCACTTACAGGAAGATATATTTGAGGATGAACAGCACCGCCAGCACATACATGAGCGGGGTGACCTTCTTGCCCTTGCCTGCGGCGAGGTTGAGCAGAACATAGGAGATAATACCCATCGAAATGCCTTCGGAAATGCTGTAAAACAGCGGCATGGAGATGATGGCGAGATAAGCCGGAATGGTTTCGGTCATGCTGTCCTGATCAAAGCGGATTTTATTGACCGTGCCCATCATCAAAAAGCCGACCATAAGCAGCGCGGGCGCGGTAGCAAACGAGGGGATCGCAGTGAAAATCGGCGCAAACAACGTCGAAAGCAGGAACAGCACGGCGGTTATCAGCGCGGTCAGGCCCGTGCGGCCACCTAGGGCGACACCGGACGAGCACTCGATGAATGTCGTGGTGGTCGAGGTGCCGAGCACCGCACCCGCCGAGGTTGCGATCGCATCGGACAGCAGCGCGGGTTTGATGCCAGCCATTTTACCTTCTTCGTCGATCATATTGGCTTTGGTTGCTACGCCGATCAGCGTGCCGAGTGTGTCAAAAATATCGACAAACAGGAATGAGAAAATGACGACGATGAAGTTGAAGATGCCGACCTCACTGAAATCCACATTGAAGCACTGGCCGAAGGTCAGACCGAGCTTGGTAAAGTCGGTCATGCCGAGGGTCGGGAACAGCGTGTAGAAGCCCGCTTCCACGTCCGGCACATACAGGCCAGTCACCTCGCATAACATACCGATGATCCACGTCAGCAGGATACCGAATAGGATCGCGCCCTTCACGTTGCGGATATACAATACCGCTGTGATGAACAGCCCGATCAGCGCGAGCAGCGCGCAGATGCCGGAGGTGTGGAAATTGTCGGTAAAGCTGGTGATGGTGACGAGCGTGGAGGAAGAAACGGACAGACCGGCGTCCTGCAGGCCGATAAATGCGACGAACAGGCCGATGCCGACGGAAACACCGCGCTTGAGCGTGAGCGGGATGGCGTTGAAGATCGCTTCACGCACATTGGTCAGCGACAGCACTATAAAGAGCAGACCCTCAATGAACACGGCGAGCAATGCGACCTGCCAGCTGTAGCCGTAACCGGCGACAACGGTGTATGCCATGAACGCATTCAGGCCCATACCGGCGGACAGTGCAAACGGCAGGTTTGCCAGAAAGGCCATGCATGTTGTGCCGATGAAGGACGCCAATGCGGTCGCCAGCAGGACGGCGGTCGGGTCCATGCCGGTCGAACTGAGGATGCTCGGGTTGACCGCTAGAATATACGCCATGGTCATAAAAGAGGTGATACCTGCCATGACCTCGGTGCGAACGGTGGTGTGGTGATCCGACAGCTTGAACATCTTTTCAAACATGTGTGGTTTCAGCCCCTTTTGTTTTCTCTATTTTCCCTTTTTCTTATTTGCCATCGTAGGATATAATCGTCGCGAGCGGATAGTTCTGCAAACGGTCGCGGCCGTGCAGTCCCTTCAGCTCCAGCAGGCACACGATCTTGACCACGGTTGCGCCGAGCGACTCGAGCAGTTTGGCTGCCGCTTCCAGCGTGCCGCCGGTGGCAATCAGGTCGTCGATCAGAACAACGCGCATACCCGGACGGATATCGTTGCGGTGCACCTCGATTGAGGCGGTGCCGTACTCCAGTTCATAGGACATGCCTGCGGTCTCGCGCGGCAGCTTGCCTGCCTTGCGGATCGGGATAAAGGCTTTGTGCAGCTTGTAAGCGATCGGCATACCGAACAGGAACCCGCGCGATTCTAGTCCCGCGATCACATCAAAGCTTTCCCCTTCCAGCAGTGCCGCCATTTCGTCCACGGAAAGCTGCAAGCCGTCCGCGTTGCCGATCACCGTGGTGATATCCCGGAATATAACGCCCCGTTCCGGAAAATCCGGGATGCTGGTGATATAGGATTCGATTTTGCTCATGCTTCCTCCTCCATGCGGTCTTTTATCCGCATTCTGTGTGTGGGCTTGTGCCGCCCGCAGACAGCACATGATACACAATCATTTTAAGCAAAACCGACGCGCAATACAAGAGTTTTATTATATGAAATCCGGTGGGTTATCTTGGTGTTTTTCTGCATTTCATGCATCTTGGAAGCAGTTTCCATACAATTTGCGGAAAAGTGTATAAAAATCAACGGCGGCGTCTTGCGCAAAAGACGCCACCGTCGGGAGTTCAGGCAGATTGTTTTTGTCGGCCGAGCGTGTACAGGAAAACCGCGAGCAGCACGGTCACCGGAACGCTCAGCACGATGCCGAAGCTGCCGGCAAGCCCCTGCATGATCGCGATGCCGATGTTGTTGGAGTTGATGATTTGCAGATAGGGCAGGTCATAGGCATAGTCCAGCACCAGCATGCTGATACTGCCGCCCGCAAAGGCGAGGATGAGCGTATTGGAGTCCGTGCCCATCATGTCGCGGCCGACACGCATGCCTGCGCGGAACAGCTCGCGGCGGGAGATATCCGGCGTCTGGGCGTGTATCTCGCTGATGGCGCTGCCGATCGACATGGCAACGTCCATCGTGGCGCCCAGACTGGAGATGAGCAGGCCGGAAAACAGTAGACCGCCGACTTGAATGCCATTCGTGTTCCAGAGTGTCAGCAGGCTTTCGATATCGCTGACGTTCCAGCCCGTGATGCCCGAAGCTGAGCTGAACGCAGTTGCAGCCAATCCGGCGATGCACACACCCGCGACCGTGCCGCCGGTCGCAACCAGCGTTTTCATCGTCGGGCCGCCGATCAGGTACATGGTGACGACTGTGGTGATCGTGCAGATGAACACCGACACCCAAAACGGGGAATGGCCGCGATAGACAAGCGGCAGATAGACGAACAGGATGCAGAAAAAGGTGAACACCAGACCGAGCGCGCCTTTTACCCCCTGCTTGCCGCCCACAAGGCACAGCACCAGCAGATACAGCCCTGCAAACACATAGATAACGGTCTCACGGTCTTGGGCATAGACGCTTGCAACGGTTGAGTCGCCCGAAACGCTCTGCATGACGATGACCTTCATCCCTTCGGTGCAGCCCGCGCCGAACAGATAGCCGGAGGAACTGGTCATTTCGAGCGTCTGTCCGGCGCGTGCACCGGTTTTCATTTCCACGCGCACCAGCTGTTCGCCCACGCGGCTGCCGTCATACTGTAAATTGTCCCGTATGATCTCGGTGACGACGCCTTTCTCGAAGGTCTGCCCGTCGCGGGAGACAAGCCCGATTTTCTCCACCGTATTGATGCGCACGACAAATATGCCGAACAAAAGCAGCAGCAAAAGCGGCGGCGCCCAGCGGAGCAACAGGCGGCGGATAAAGGTTTTCTGGTCGGTATGCAAATCAATCACTCGCTTTATGGAAATGGATGTGCCCTGCGCGGCAGGGCGGAGATAAAAATGAAAAAAATCGGAAAAATTCTCCGCGGATGCTGATACATCCGCGGAGAATCTGCCGAAAGAGCGGGGGAGGAGAGGAAGAGAGAAAGCGGAATTACTTGGTGGTAATCGCCAGTGTGTCCCCCGATACCGTGCTCTGAATGCCCAGCGTGGACAGCAGGCTTGCCGGAACATAGTAGTTGCCGTTTACGTCGGCGGCGGACGTGGTCACAGTTTTGCCGTCCACCTGTATGGTCAGGGTTTCCTTTACGCCGGTCGTCTCGGCAGCCGGATCAAGGGCTGCGGTATCATACTGCTCGCCGGTGATGACGATGACGCCGTCATTCCACTCGACATTAAACTGGGCAGCTGTGCCGTTTACCGCGGTAGCGAGGTCGCGCAGACGGTAATAGGTCTCACCGCCGACCGAAGCGGTCGCAACTTCCTTGGCAGCGCCGTCCACGGTGACCGCAGCGGCCTGTTCGTCAGTCTTTTTGATGGTGAAAGTGCTGTCGATCTTTTCTACCTTGCCGGCATCGGTGATCTGGTAGGTGTCGATCGAGAAGGTGTCAGCCGTCAGGTTGATGACCGAGTAGCTCGGCAGCCAGTTCTGGCTGCGCTCGGCAACGTAATCCTGCTGGGAAGCGATCAGCTCATAGAACTTGGAACCCGAAGCGGAGTTTGCGGTCATGTACAGGATGCCCTGCGGATTGGTGACCGTGCTGCCCTGTACGTCCTCGATGGTATAGCACTCGTTGTCGGACTGGAATGCGTCATGCTTGGCCTGACCGGCTTCATCCTCGGGATAGAGCGGGATCTGCTCGTCGGTCTGGGTGTTGTATGCATTGTCCCAATCGTAGTCCGAGCCGTCCTCGTTCAGACGGAACTCATAGGTGCCGTGGGTCTGACCGTCGCTGTAGAGCAGCTTGGTGCGGCTGTAAGTATGGTCGTGGCCTTGCAGAACAACGTCGATATCGTACTCGTCAAAAATCGGGGTCAGCTGGGTGCGCAGGATCATGCCGTCGGTGTCCGAGTGGTCAAGGCCCGAGCCATAGATATCCTGATGGATGGTGACGATGCGGAACTTGGCATCCGGGTCGGAGGCAACCGCTTCCTTGATGGTCTTTTCATGCTCGGCCACGTTGTAGTTGTTGGTGTTGAGCACGATGAACAGGCCGGAGCCGTAAGAGTAGTAGTAGTCGCCGCCTGCCTCGGTTTCGCCGTAGCCGGTCTGGTTCGGGTTGTAGAAATGGTACTGGTAGTCCGCGTTGAGCGAGTCATGGTTGCCGATGGTGGTGGCAACCGGCAGGCTGGTCAGCGCGCTGGCAGAAAGATAGCCCGCATATTCCTCTTCCTTGGGCTTGCCGGTCTTGTTGACCTGATCGCCTGCGGAGATCACAAAGTCGAGTCCCGGATTTTGTTCAAGAGCGATATCCAGCGTACGGTCCCATGCAAAGCTGTCGTTGCGTGCGGCGGTGTTGGCAGCGCCGCTGTCCGCGGTCAGCGCTTCGCCGTTCTGCGTCTGACCCTTGGAGGCGCCGATCTGCGGGTCGCCGACGTACAGGATCTGTGCGCTTTCAAAATCGCCGGTCTGGTAGGTCTTGACCTCGGTCTGCACGCCGTTCTTTTCCACTGTGTAGTAGTAGGTTGTGTTGGCCTTGAGGCCGGTCACCGTGACATGGTTGTAGGAATAGGCGGTGCCGTCGGTCAGGCTGGTGTCCACGGCGGCAGAGGTGCCGGTGAATTTTGCAAGGTTATTCTTATCCGTGCCGAAGTGGACGACCGGTGTTGCGCTCTTGCCGGTCTCGTCCTTGCTGTACCAAGCGAAGTTCAGCTGGGTCTCGTCCGCGCCGGGTGTCATGGAAACCTGCGTGTAGTCGGCAGCGACCGTGTTCCACGCTTCGGTCCATGCCTGCCAGCCGGCCGCGCCGGTGACGCTGGAATCGTTATAGTCCGCCGCGGAAGCGCACGGATAAGCGCTCAGCAGCAGCGTGCTGGTCAGGATGCCTGCCAATACTCTTTTTGTCTGCATTCGTGATTACTCCCTTTTTGCATGTAATTGCAGGGTGTGAATTGATGTTCCCTGTGTCCAAAAGCGAGTATAGCACCGGAAAAAAGCCAGCTCAACCACTCTTGCCAAAGCTTATCCTACATTTTAACTGGGCTTAACGAAGGAAGGTTGCATGGCATACCGCATCCGTTTTTGACCCAAGCACATGGTTAGGCTTTGCTTGCCGCAGGCGTGCGCGCGGCGGAATGCATGGTCAAGCTGAAAGGCGACGCGCGGCAGGTAGCCCGCATCCTCGAGAAGCGTAAACAGCGGGAAAAAGATCGCCATGGGCGGCAGCATGACCGAAACGACCGTTGCCAGCACACGCCACAGGCCGTCGACCAGTAGGGAAACGGCGAAAGGCGGCAGGCCAATCGCGGAAAGGGCAGCGGCAAACGGTGCGCTCAGGCCGAGCAGGTGCTCACTCAGCCATTCGCTCGGGACGTTGGCGCCGAACAGGGTGATGTAAAACACAAGCGCAAGCAGCAGCAGCATGAGGGGTAGCCCGAACCGGCGGCTGAGCAGGATGCGGTCGATGCGTCGGTCGCGCGCATCCGCGTCCGCGGGAACCTGCACACAGGTCAGCGCGATTTCCTCCGCGCGCAGCGCCGCTGCGGCGGTCAGCAAATCATCCAGCTGCTGCGCGGACAGTCCTTCGGGCGGACATTCGGTGAGCGCAGCCAACGCCTTCGCGCGTGTAAGACCGGATGCCTGTATCGCACTTTCGATTTCGGCGGGATAGCGGATGGTGGTGGGGTGGGGGGTGGTTTCTCCATCCAGCAGGCGGCAGACCGTTTGTGTCAGTGTGGGCAGACCGCGCCCACGCCGCGCCGTGCACGCCACGACCGGTACGCCCAACTCGCGCTCGAGCGCGGGAACATTGATGCGGATGCGCTTTTTGCGCGCTTCGTCCATCAGGTTGAGGCATACCACCACATGGGGGATGACCTCAAGCACCTGCAAGATGAGAATGAGGTTGCGCTCCAGACAGGTCGCGTCCGCAACCAGAACGGCGGCATCCGCTTCGCCTGCCGTGAGAAAATCCCGTGCGACCCGTTCTTCTTCCGAGCGGGGATGCAGCGAATAGGTGCCCGGCAGGTCGACCAGCGTCATCTCCCGCCCGCCGCCGTCCATCGTGCCGCGCGCGCAGGAGACGGTTTTGCCGCTCCAGTTTCCGGTGTGCTGGCGCGCGCCGGTCAGCGCATTGAATACGGTGGATTTGCCGACATTGGGGTTGCCCATCAGCGCGATGACCGGCGTTCGCTCCGCCGCCATCAGGAGTCCACCCCGATTTCGATTTGTGCCGCGTCATCCGACCGCAGCGCGATGATCGCGCCGCGGATGCGGTAAGCCGTCGGATCGCCCGCTGCGGCGCGTTGGATGCAAGATACCCGCGTACCCGCCACCAGCCCGAGGTCTTGCAGGCGGCGGCGCATACCGCCCGACAGGTGCAGCGCATGTACGCGCGCCCGTGTGCCTTCGGGCAGGTCGGACAGCGGGGAAAAGGTTTCGTGGTTCATGTAATCATTCCCGGTTTGAGAGATTTTGACCGGCTTTCCGCGGGAAAGACGGTCATTGCATCCTATGCGGCGGCGGGGGCGCGGGTGCGGACAGTAAAAGCCGGAACCCGAAGGTTCCGGCTTTTTAACATTACTCTGCCGAAGACAGCATCAGCTTGATGCGGTTTTCCTGATTGATTTTGGAAGCGCCGGGGTCGTAGTCGACCGCGACGATGTTCGCCTGTGGGTAGACCTCGCGGATCCTGCGGATCATGCCCTTGCCCGCGATGTGGTTGGGCAGGCAGCCGAACGGCTGGGTGCAGACGATGTTGGTCACGCCCTCGCTGATAAGCTCGACCATTTCCGCCGGCAGCAGCCAGCCTTCGCCCATCTTGACGCCCTCGCCGATGATGGCGTGCGACTTTTTGCGTACCTCGTCAAACGGCATCGGGGGACGGAAGTTGCCGTCCTTCTTCATCAGCTTGATGATGTCTGCCTGCTTGCCGAGCAGGAACTGATAGACGAATTTGTAGATGGCGGCACGCTTGGCCGAGCGGCCGTACAGGTTGTGGTCGATGACCGAGTTGTAGATAGAATACAGGCAGAAGTCGGTCAGACCGGGCAGCACCGGCTCGCAGCCTTCCGAGAGCAGGAATTCCTCCAGCCGGTTGTTGCCGAGCGGGGAGAACTTGACGTAGATCTCACCCACGATACCGACCATCTTCTTTTTCTGCGTCTTGTCCAGACGCAGCTTGCCGAAAGCGGTCAGCACATACTGGTACAGGTGCTTGACTTCGCTGTACCGCACCATACGGTCGCCCGTAAAGCGCGCGGTGACCGCGTTCATGCAGATTTCAATGGCCTTGTCGGTCGAGCCGGGCACGACCTCATACGGGCGGCACTGGTTGGCCACCAGCATGATGAGATCACCGATCAGCAGCGCGTAAGCGATCTGGATGAGCATGGTTTTGGTTAGCTTGAAGCCGGGATTGGCGTCCTCTTCCAGACCGGCAAAGTTGAGCGAAATGACTGGGATAAAGCCGTAGCCGTTCTTTTCCAGCGCCTTACGCATCAGATGGATGTAGTTGGAGGCACG
Organism: Clostridiales bacterium; assembly: GCA_019421385.1. Lineage (GTDB taxonomy): Bacteria > Bacillota > Clostridia > Oscillospirales > Butyricicoccaceae > Agathobaculum. The sequence continues at coordinate 36,590 of JAHZFK010000008.1, read as the reverse complement.
GCAGCCGCCGCCGGTCTGCGGCAGGATGAGCGCGATTTTGTGGATGTCGTATTTGCCGGACTCAATGGCATCCAGCAGCTGGCCGATGACCAGCAGTGCGGGGTAGCAGGTGTCGTTATGCACGTTGCGCAGACCCTGTTCCGCAATGTTCGGCCCGTAGGTGTGGAGCAGTTCCATGTTATAGCCGAAGTTTTTCATCAGGCGGCACATCAGGCCAAGTTGCACGGGCAGCATATTGGGCACCAGAATGGTGTAGTCCTTGCGCATTTCCGCGGTGAACTGCGCGTATTCATAGGTTTTAGGCGTCGTGTTGTTGTTTTGCAAGTTTTCTGCCCTCCTCTACGGCGGCCAGCATACTGCGGATACGGATTTTTGCCGCGCCGAGGTTGCTGATCTCGTCAATTTTGAGCTGTGTATAGAGTTTGCCGCCATTTTCACAGATGGCGCGCATTTCGTCAGTGGTGATAGCGTCGATGCCGCAGCCGAAGGACACCAGCTGGATCAGCTGCGCGTTTTCCTTCTTGGTGACATATTTGGCGGCGCCGTACATGCGCGAATGATACGTCCACTGGTTGAGCACATGCACCTGCGGCGCTTCGGTCAGCTGCCAGACCGCATCTTCGGACACGATGACCAGTCCGAACGAGGCGATCAGCTGGTCAATGCCGTGGTTGATCTCCGGATCAACATGATACGGACGGCCTGCAATGACCGCAATATCCAATCCGTGCGTGTCGGCATAAGCAATGGCCTTCTGTCCCTCCGCATGGATTTGCGCGTAGTAGTCGGCCAGTTCCTGATAGGCGGCATCGGCTGCCGCAAGCACCTGCTTTTTCTTCAGCTGCGGGTATTTGCCGCAGAAATACTTTGCCGCGTGCTGCCCGAACCGCTTGGGGTCGGCCAGCTCGAAATACGGCATCATAAAGTCGAAGTCCGCGAGCGCCGCGACATTGGCCTTCAAAAGCTCGGGATAGTACGCCACGACCGGGCAGTTATAGCAGTTGGTCGCGCGTCCCTCGTCCAGATTGTAGGTCATGCACGGATAGAAGATCGCGTCCACGCCCTTTTCCAGCAGGTTTTCGATGTGGCCGTGCATCAGCTTTGCCGGGTAGCAGACCGTGTCCGACGGGATGGAGTGCTGGCCCTGCATATACATGTCGCGGGTGGACACGTCGCTCAGCACAGTCTCAAAGCCGAGCGAACGTAGGAAAGTCGTCCAGAACGGCAGCAGTTCGTAGTAATTCAGGCCGAACGGCAGACCAATTGTGGCGATCGGCGCGGGATTGCCGGACGGCTCGCCATAGCTTTTGAGCTTTTCCAGCTTCCACTTATACAGGTTGGGCAGTTCGGTCTTTTTCACGCCGCCGAGCGGACGCTCGCAACGGTTGCCAGAGATAAAGCGGCGGCCGCCGCCGAAGTCGTTGATGGTCAGGCTGCAATGGTTTTCGCACAGACCGCAGCGCGTCGTGCGCACAGTGTGCGCAAAGCCCGCAAGTACGTCCAAACCGATCAGGTTGGTCTGCTTCGGGCGGTTATCCTTGGCGTGCAGCGCTGCGCCGTAAGCGCCCATCAGACCGGAAATCGCCGGGCGGGTTACGTCGCGGCCGATCTCCTGCTCGAACGAGCGCAGGATGGCGTCGTTGAGGAAGGTGCCGCCCTGCACGACGATGTGCTGGCCGAGGTCATCCGGCGAGTGCGCGCGGATAACCTTATACAGCGCATTCTTGACGACCGAAACCGACAGGCCGGCCGAGATCGCGTCAATGCCTGCGCCGTCCTTCTGCGCCTGCTTGACCGAAGAGTTCATGAACACTGTGCAGCGCGAGCCGAGGTCGATCGGATGCTTGGCAAACAGGCCGAGCTTGCAAAATTCTTCGATTGAGTAGCCCATCGAACGGGCAAAGGTCTCGATGAACGAGCCGCAGCCCGACGAGCACGCTTCGTTAAGCGAAATATTGTCAATGCACTTGTTGCGAATCTTGAAGCACTTGATATCCTGACCGCCGATGTCGATGATGAAGTCAACATCCGGGCAGAAGTGGCGCGCCGCGCGGAAGTGCGCGACCGTTTCGACCAGACCGAAATCCACGCCAAAGGCGTTCTGGATGAGTGCTTCACCGTAGCCCGTGACCGCGCTGGACACGATATGTACGCGGTCGCCGCACAATTCATACAGTCGGGTCAGCTGCTCGCGGATAACGTCCGCCGGGTTGCCCTTGTTGGATTGGTAGTGATGATAGAGGATCTGGTGATCCTCGCCGATCAGCACCAGCTTGGTCGTGGTTGAGCCGCAGTCGATACCGAGATAGGCATCGCCCTCGTACATGGTGACGTTCTGCGTCATCACATCATGCACGCCGTGGCGGCGCTGGAATTCTGCATACTGCGCTTCGTTTTCAAACAACGGCGGCAGATAGTTCGCCACCACCGGCGCGCCCGCTGCGTGCTCCAGTGCATCGAGCAGCGACGAGACGGTATAGGTTTTCTGTGTGTCGCCCGCATATTCTGCCGCGCCTGCCGCGATCGCGTAGGGGGCAAGGGCGGGGAAATGTGCGTGCGCGTCGTCTAGACCGAGCGTTTTCTGGAAACGGTGCTGCAAGCCCTTGAAGAAGAACAGCGGCCCGCCGAGGAACAGTACGTCGCCCTTGATCTCGCGGCCCTGTGCCAGTCCTGCAACCGTCTGGTTGACGACCGCCTGAAAGATGGATGCGGCAACGTCCTCCTTGCGCGCGCCCTCGTTGAGAAGCGGCTGGATATCCGACTTGGCGAATACACCGCAGCGAGACGCGATGGTGTAGATACGCTCCGCGCCCTGTGCCAGCTGATCCAGCTCGGTCGGGGTTACGTCGAGCAGCACAGCCATCTGGTCGATAAAAGCGCCGGTGCCGCCCGCGCACGAGCCGTTCATGCGCTCCTCCAGCTGTCCGGACAGGAACACGATTTTTGCATCCTCGCCGCCCAGCTCGATGACCACATCGGCCTGCGGCACATGTACGCCAACCGCCTTGCGCGTGGCGAACACCTCTTGCACGAAGTCAATGTCGGCGGCTTTGGCTACGCCCAGACCCGCCGAACCGGTGATCGCGCAGCGCAGCGTGGTATCCTCGCCAATGAGTGCGCGGGCGTTGCGCACCAGCTCGACCGCCTTTTCGCGTACCTTGGAAAAGTGGCGCTCATAGTGCTTGTGGATGATCTCTCCAGCGCGCGTAACGACGATTTTGACCGTCGTTGAGCCGATATCGATTCCTACATTTACGTTCATATATCCTTATTCTCTCCCGTGATAAAAACAATGCGTCCATCGGACGCATGGTGAATGCGAATAAGAATATGCCGGAAAGCCGCGTAAACTGAACGACGGCAGGGCACATTCTTACTTATTTAATATAACGGTGTACAAAGAAAATGTCAATCCACATACAATATCCGAATTTGCTGAAATTTTCCCTTGACAAACATCCTGTTTTTATATAAAATAGACCGCGTAAGTGAATATACGACCTTATCCAGAGCGGTGGAGGGAACGGCCCAATGAAACCCGGCAACCTGCGCAAAACCATGCGTAAGGTGCCAAATCCGGCGTAGGAACACGAAAGATGAGGGGGCAAAACGGCTTTTTCGCTCCCGAACGGGAGCGTTTTTTGTTATGTCCCGACATACATCAGAAAGGAAGGAACATAGTATGGCACATCATTTTTTCACCTCGTAATCCGTAACGGAGGGGCATCCGGACAAAATCTGCGATCAGATCTCGGATGCAATCCTTAACGAAATCTTAACGAACGATCCGTATGCGCGCGTTGCGTGCGAAACCACCTGCACGACCGGTATGGTGCAGGTGATGGGCGAGATCTCGACCAGCTGTTATGTGGATATCCCGAAGGTCGTGCGCGACACCATTCGGGAAATCGGCTATGACCGCGCCAAGTACGGTTTTGACTGCGACACCTGCGCGGTGCTGACCGCGATCGACGAGCAGTCCGCCGACATTGCGCTGGGCGTTGACAATTCGCTCGAGCGCAAGGAAGGCGCGTCCGATGCCGACCTCGCCATCGGCGCAGGCGATCAGGGCATGATGTTCGGCTACGCGTGCGACGAAACGCCCGAGCTGATGCCGCTGCCGATTTCGCTGGCGCACAAGCTGGCAAAGCGCCTGACCGAGGTGCGCAAGAACGGCATGTTTGAGTATCTGCGTCCGGATGGCAAGAGCCAGGTGACTGTCGAATACGATGAGGACAACCTCCCCGTGCGTGTGGATACGGTCGTGCTGTCCACCCAGCACAGCCCGGACGTTTCGCTCCAGCAGATCCGCAAGGATATGATCGAGCAGGTCGTCAAGGCGGTGATCCCGTCCCATCTGCTGGATGAGAACACCAAGTATTTTATCAATCCAACCGGCCGCTTTGTCATCGGTGGCCCGCAGGGTGACTCCGGTCTGACCGGCCGCAAGATCATCGTCGATACCTACGGCGGCATCGGCCGTCACGGCGGCGGCGCGTTCTCGGGTAAGGACCCGACCAAGGTGGACCGCTCGGCGGCGTATGCGGCGCGCTGGGTTGCCAAGAACATCGTTGCGGCGGGTCTGGCGAAGCGCTGCGAGCTGCAGCTGGCTTACGCAATCGGCGTGGCGGAACCGGTCTCCATCATGGTTGAGACCTTCAGCACCGGCACGGTCGACGAGGGCAAGCTGGCGGAAGCGGTGCGCAAGGTATTCGACCTGCGTCCGGCAGCGATCATCGAGACGCTTGACCTGCGCAAGCCGATTTACAAGCAGCTTGCGGCTTACGGTCACATGGGTCGCGAGGAACTGGGCGTCAAGTGGGAGAACACCGATAAGGTAGAGGAGCTCAAGGCCGCGCTCGCATAAGCACACGGCAAAAAACGGTCAGGAGGCGGCAGCGCATGACGGAGGAAGAAAAAATCTTTGCAGGCAGGCTGTTTGACGCGCGCACCAAGGAATTGCGCGATATCAAGCACAAGGCGCACATCCTGTGTCAGAAATTCAACGCGATGGATGAATATGATCCCGCGCGGCTGCCCATTGTGCGCGAGTTCATCGGGCAGATCGGTGAGAAATACTACTTTCAAGGGCCGATCCAGTTCAACTATGGCTCGCATACCTTCATCGGGGAAAATTTCTTCTGCAATTTCAACCTGACTGTCATGGACGACGCGCGCATCTTCATCGGGGATAACGTGATGTTCGGCCCGAACGTGTCGCTCATGGCGACCGACCATCCGCTCATCGCGTCCGAGCGCACCAGTATGCACTATCTGGATGGGCATGTGTCCATGTCCGAGTTTGCCAAGGATATCCATATCGGGAATAACGTCTGGATTGCGGCGAACGCTGTCGTGCTGGGCGGCGTGACGATTGGGGACGGCGCGGTCATCGGTGCGGGCAGCGTGGTGACGCGGGATATCCCGGCGAATCACCTCGCGGTCGGCGTGCCGTGCCGGCCGCTGCGGGAAATCACCGAAGCGGATTCCAAGATGCATCTGCTGTGACAAAAAAAGAAGCAAAAGCCCTGCCATCGGCAGGGCTTTTTTGTTTCAAGGAGAACGGTCGCGCAGGATAAATCCGGCGAAACCGACAAAAGCAGCCTTGCAAATCCGGTGGAAATGCTAAAAAACGGGTGGCGGATTGACTTTGCAGGCGAAAAAAGCTATGCTGAAAGCAAAGAAGAAAGGGAGGCGAATACCCTATGCAGGTATTGGAAAATGAGCTGTTTCGGGTGGAGATCAACCCGTTTGGGGCAGAACTGAGCAGCTTTCGGAGCAAAAAGACAGGCACGGAATACGTTTGGCAGGCCGATCCCGCGGTGTGGAAGCGACATGCACCGATTTTGTTCCCGATTGTCGGGAGACTCAAGGATAAGACCTATACCGTGAACGGTACATCCTATGAGATCACCCAGCATGGCTTTGGACGCGATCTGGAATGGCAGGTTGGCGCTGCGGGCGAAAACTATGCAGAGTTTGTGCTGGAAGCCAATGACTTTACGAAAAAAATGTATCCATGGGACTTTGTTTGCACTGTGCGTTATACACTGACGGGTGCTACCTTGAAAAAAGAGCACATCGTATTTAACCGCAGCGACACGGATATGTATTATGAGGTTGGCGGTCACGATGCGTATACGCTGTGCTGGCTGCCGGATGAATCGATTCAGGATTATTTTGTGGCGTTTGAGGGCACCGCAGTGCTGCATCCGATCTTGACGGATGAAAACGTGATGCTCAGCCGCAAGCACGGAGATTTGCCGCTGCAAGACGGCCGCCTGCCGATCACGCGCGAGACTTTCCGCAATGACGCGATCATTTCCGACGATCTTCCGGTGCGCCGTGCCACCATCGGCAGTACGCGCAACGACCGCACCGTGACCATGGACTTTGCGGATTTCCCGTATTTTGCGGTTTGGAGTGCGTATAAGGATTTCGATGTGCCCTATGTGTGTCTGGAACCGTGGAGCACGCTGCCGGACGGCGGTTACCTCGATCACGCAATCGAAAACAAGGTTGGCGTGCGGGTACTGAGCCCGGGGCAGGAGGAGTGCCTGTCCTTCTCCACCACGATCACGGAATAACCCGCCGGACAGAGAGACAAAACAGCCGCGCCTTTGGACGCGGCTGTTTGCTGTCTGCTGCTTGACAAAGGACAGGGATTGTCGTATACTGACCATGCAACAGACCCCCTCCCCGGGGGAGGGGTGAAAGATAAGAAAAGGAGATCCCAGTATGAAACAACGATTTCGCGTCGGCGGGATGAGCTGCGCGGCGTGCTCGGCCCATGTGGAAAAGAGCGTTTCCGCTGTGCCGGGCGTGCGCGAGGTGCAGGTCAATCTGCTCGCGGGCAGCATGGTGGTGGAGTATGACGAGGGCACATGCAGCGATGCACAAATCATCCGCGCGGTCGAAGAGGGCGGTTACACCGCCGCCGTTGACAGTGGCACGCGCGTGGCGGCATCCGCAAAGGATAGTGCGCCGGAGGATGATCTGCATGAGATGAAAAACCGCATCCTCGTTTCCGCGGTGTTCCTCATTATCCTGATGTATTTTTCTATGGGGCCGATGATCGGTCTGCCGCTGCCCGGCTTTGTCAGCGGTGAGGCGCACGCCTTTGCGCTTGCACTGGTGCAGTTGCTGCTGACGCTGCCCATCTTGATCGTCAACCGTAAGTATTTTATCAATGGTTTCCGTACGCTGTGGCATCGTGCGCCGACGATGGACGCGCTCATTGCGGTCGGTTCGGGTGCGTCTGTGGTGTACGGCATTTATGCGCTGTTCCAGATCGGCTACGCAGGCGCTGCTGGCGATATGGAGACGGTGCACGCCTTTGCACACGATCTGTACTTTGAGTCGGCGGGCATGATCCTGACGCTGGTCACACTTGGCAAGTTCTTCGAGGCGCGCGCCAAGCGTAAGACCGGTGAGGCCATTGCCGCGCTCATGGATCTGCGGCCGCAGACCGCGTCGGTCATCCGTGGTGAGCAGGAGGTCACGGTACCGATTGAAGAGGTGCGCGTCGGCGATTATGTGATCGTGCGCGCAGGACAGTCTGTGCCGGTGGACGGTCAGATCGTCGAGGGACACGCCTATCTGGATGAAAGTGCCATCACCGGTGAGTCCATGCCGGTGGAAAAGCACAAGGGTGACACGGTGATCGGCGCTACTGTCACGAAAAACGGCTATTTTGCGATGAAAGCGTCCCGCGTGGGCGATGATACAACGCTCTCCCAGATCATTCGGCTGGTCGAGGAAGCGGGCGCGTCCAAAGCGCCGATTGCTAAGCTCGCCGACAAGGTCGCGGGCGTGTTTGTGCCGGTCGTTATGCTGATTGCGCTGGTGACCGCAATCGTTTGGCTGGTCTATGGCGAAACGCCCGGCTTTGCACTGACCCGTGCGATTGCGGTGCTCGTCATTTCCTGCCCGTGTGCGCTGGGATTGGCAACACCGGTCGCCATCATGGTCGGCACGGGTGTGGGCGCGAAAAACGGCGTACTGTTCCAGTCGGCTGAAGCGCTGGAAAACCTGCATGACGTGGACTGCGTTGTGCTGGATAAAACGGGTACGGTCACCGAGGGCCGTCCGGTCGTCACCGATGTCAAGTCGTTCGGTGTGGAGCCGGAAGACCTGCTTTCGCTGGCGCTGTCTCTCGAGGTGCACAGCGATCATCCGCTGGCGGACGCGATCGTGCGCTATGCGCGCGCCAAGCACGTCAAAGAGCGCAAAACCGATTCGTTTGAAATGATCGAGGGACAGGGCGTGCGCGCGGTGATCGACAGCGTGCGCTGCATGGCGGGCAACCGTCGTATGCTGTTGGCAAACGGTCTTGCATTGTCGCGTTCGGCGCAGCAGATGGGCGAAAACCTTGCTGCTGCGGGTAAAACGCCGCTGTATTTTGCGGCAAACCGGCAGGTGGTCGGCATCTTCGCGGTCGCGGATGTGCTCAAGCCGAGCAGCCGCACGGCAGTCGATGCGCTGCAAAAGCTGGGCATACAGGTGACGCTGCTGACCGGCGACAACAAGGCGACTGCCCAGTCCATTGCCACTGAGCTGGGCGTGCAGGATGTGGTGGCCGAGGTGCTGCCGCAGGACAAGGAGCGCGTTGTGCGCGAAAAGCAGGAACAGGGACGTAAAGTTGCCATGATCGGTGACGGCATCAACGACGCACCCGCACTAGCGCGTGCAGACGTGGGCATTGCCATTGGCGCGGGCACGGATGTGGCGATCGCGTCGGCGGATGTGGTGCTGATGAAGAGCGATTTGCTGGACGCGGTGGACGCGATCCGTCTGTCGCGGCAGACCATGCGCAACATCCGGCAGAACCTGTTCTGGGCGTTCTTCTATAACTGCATTGGCATCCCGATCGCGGCGGGCGTGCTGTGGCTGCCGCTGGGGCTGGGGCTCAGCCCGATGATCGGCGCGGCTGCGATGAGCCTGAGCTCGGTTTGTGTGGTTTCCAACGCATTGCGTTTGAAGTTTTTCAAGGCCTCTCCCAAGCAGGAGGGCGGCCCGTGTGTAGTACTGCCGAAGGAGGAAGAAAAGAAAATGGAACAGACCAAGGTCATTCAAATCGAGGGTATGATGTGCGAGCACTGCGTGGCGCATGTGAAAAAGGCGCTCGAGGCGCTGCCGGGCATTGCGGTGCAGGTAGATTTGCAGAGCGGCACGGCAAAGGTCACCGGCAGCGCTCTGCCGGATGATGCTAAGCTGACCGAGGCGGTCGAGCAGGCGGGGTATAAGGTGGTCGGCCTGCAATGAGGGCGGATCGGAAAAAGGTCGAGCCGCTGCTGCGTACCGCGCGCGGTCAACTGGACGGCGTGCTCAAAATGATTGAGGATGACCGCTATTGCATGGAGATCGTCACGCAATTGCAGGCGGTCGAATCGCTGGTGCATAAGGCACAGCGTGAGGTGCTGCGCGCGCATCTGGCGGGGTGCGTGCAGGATGCCTTCGAGACGGGCGACGAGCAGGCCCGCGAGGGTAAGGTCGACGAGATCATCAAACTGCTCGATAAGGCGTGAGCGCGCAGATGCCCGCGACGCTGCAACTGGTGCAGGACGCGGATATTCTGCTGGCGCGTGCCGCGCGCGACGAGGAAACCGTGGAAAATGTTTGCATCCGCGGGGCGGATTTATCCGGTACGCGTTATGAAGGCTTGCGGCTGCGCGGTGTGCGTCTGGAGGGTTGTCGCCTGACAGGATGCCGCTGGGAGCGCGCGGATTTTGCGGACGTGGTGCTGGACGGCTGTGAGCTGTCGGGCAGCGGCTGGCGGGATGCGTTTTTTGAGCGGGTCGAGCTGAACGGCTGCAAGGCGGTCGGAGCGGACTTTTCGGAAACCGGCTGGCGCGACGCGGATTGGCGGGACTGCCGCCTGTCCGATGCAGTGTTTGACCGGGCGCGGCTGCGCCGGATGATGGTTTTGGGCTGCGACCTGACGGGGGCGTCGTTCTGCGACTGCCAGTGGAAAAACTGGACATTGGAGCACACGGCGCTGCGGTCGGCGCGCTTTCTGCATACGCCGCTGATGGGGCTGGATTTGACCGGCTGCGAGCTGGATGGTCTTGCGGTGTCGGACACGAATGCGGAATTGCGCGGCGCGGTCGTGACCATGGAGCAGGCGGCTATGCTCGCCAAGCGGCTGGGGTTGGTCATCAAGGCATAACAAAAGAGCGGAAGATATCTTCCGCTCTTTTTGATTGGGTATGCGCTTACAGGAAGGCGCGCAGTTCTTCGATCAGGCGATCCATCTGTTCGTCCGTTCCGACGGTGATGCGCAGATAGTTGTCAATGCGCGGCAGTTTGAAATATCGGATGAAGATATTTTTCTGCCGCAGATATTCGAAAATCTCCGGTGCCTTTTTGGTCGGGTGGGTGACAAACAAGAAGTTGGTCAGCGAGGGGGAAACGGTAAAGCCGAGTTTGCGCAGTTCGTCCGCAGTGCGCTCACGCGTGGCCATGACCTTGCGGCAGGTTTCCTGAAAATAGGCTTCGTTCTTGACTGCGGCTTCGCCCGCAGCGAGCGCAAGCGCGTCCATGGTATAGGAATTATAGGAGTTTTTGACCGCTTCGAGCGTCGCAATCAGCGTTTCTGAGCCGAGCGCATAGCCGATGCGCAGGCCGGCGAGCGAGCGCGACTTGCTCATCGTCTGCACGACGAGCAGGTTTTCGTATTTGGAAAGGAGCGGAACCGCGCTCTGCGCGCCGAAGTCGACGTATGCTTCGTCGATGATGACCACGCAGTCCGTGTTGTGCTGGAGTAAATCCTCGATGAAGTCGAGCGACACGCCGCGCCCGGTCGGTGCGTTCGGGTTGGGCAGGACGATGCCGCCGTTCGGCTTGTCATAGTCGCGGACATTCACGCAGAAGGCTTCGTCTAGCGGTACGGTCTCATACGGGATGCGGAACAGGTCGCACCAGACCGGATAGAACGAATAGGTGATATCCGGATAGAGAATCGGCTCACCCGAGCAGAAGAACGACTGAAACGCAAGCGCGAGCACGTCGTCCGAGCCGTTGCCGAGAAATACCTGCGTCGGCTTCACGCCAAAGCGGTTTGCGAGCGCGGTTTTGAGCGCCTTGCCGTTTGCGTCCGGATATAGCGCAAGTCGGGACGCGTCGAATGTGCGCAGTGCTTCCTGTACGCCCGGCGCGGGCGGGTACGGGTTTTCATTGGCGTTTAGTTTGATGATATCGTCGCTCTGCGGCTGTTCGCCCGGCACATAGGGGTCGATGCGGCGCAGCTTGGCAAGAAAGGGCTTGTCCATCGGGAAAACTCTCCTTTGTTCGTTTTACTGACTGGGGTTAGTTTATCATAGTAAAGCAAGAAAGTCAAGCCCTGTTTGTGTTCGGTGCGGGTGGGTGCTATAATAGGAGCATCAAAGCGACGGAGGGATCGGTATGAGGAAAGTAGGTTATGGCCTTGGCTTGTTGGCGGCGTGTATGCTGCTGTTTACATTAGGGGTGCGTGTGCTGACAATCGGGGATATTGGCCCGGCGATACGGCCGTATTATGAAGCCTGTGAAGCAATGTTCGACAAGCCGATCCTGTGGCTTGTCCTGTCGCTGGGGTTGGCAGGTGCGCCGCTTTTGCAGCTGTTCGGCGGGCATTGTCGCGGCGGTGAGCGGTATGCCGCGTTGGCGCTGACCATATTGGGGCTGGTCTGCGCCGTCGGCTGGGTATTTTTGACCATTTTGCATTTCGTCTATTTGTGAATTTGGAGAGAACCGGTATGTATCAACCTTTAGCGGATAAGATCCGCCCGAAAACTTTGGATGATGTAGTCGGTCAGCGGCATCTGCTGGGTAAAACCGGCCTGCTGCGCCGTGTCATTGAGTCAGGGACGATCCCGAATATGATTTTTTACGGCCCGTCCGGCGTGGGCAAGACAACGGTCGCGTCTATCATTGCAAAGCAGACCGAGCGCAAGCTGTATCATCTGAACGCCACCACTGCGGGCATTGCGGACATCAAGGCGATCATCGACGAGTTGGATACCTTCCTTGCGCCGAACGGTGCGCTGGTGT
>JAHZFK010000008.1:1117-24550 GCA_019421385.1 Clostridiales bacterium | reverse complement strand
CTGGACGAGATCCAGTATTTCAACAAAAAGCAGCAGCAGAGCCTGCTGGAGTTTATTGAGACGGGAAAAATGACGCTGATTGCGTCTACGACCGAAAACCCATATTTTTATGTGTATAACGCGATACTCAGCCGCAGCACGGTCTTTGAATTCAAACCGATCGAGGTAGCGGATATGCAGCGCGCGGTCGAGCGGGCGTTTTCCCTTGCCATTGGCGACAAGGGCACGCCCGTTGAGGATGGTGTCGCAGCTTACATCGCGCAGGCGGTCGGCGGAGACGTAAGAAAGGCGCTCGGTGCGGTCGAGCTGCTCGTGCTGGGCGCGGGCGCGGACGGCGTGACGCTAGCGGATGCGCAGCAGGCGGCGCAGCGCTCCAACATGCGCTACGACCGCGACGGCGACAGCCATTATGATATCCTGTCCGCGCTGCAAAAGTCCATCCGAGGCTCAGACCCGGATGCGGCACTGCACTACCTTGCGCGCCTGCTCGAAGCGGGCGACATGATCTCGGCAGCACGGCGTATGCTGGTCATTGCCAGCGAGGATATCGGCCTTGCATACCCGCAGTGCGCGGCGATCGTCAAAGCATGTGTGGACAGCGCATTCCAGCTCGGTTTGCCCGAGGCGCGCATCCCGCTCGCGGAGGCGGTCATCCTTATGGCGACCGCCCCCAAGTCCAACAGCGCCGCTGTGGCAATCGACGCGGCGATGGCGGATGTGCGCGCGGGTCGCACAGGCGATATCCCGGCGCATATCAAGGATGCACACTATGGTGGTGCATCCAAACTCGGTCGGGGATTGACCTACCAGTATCCGCACGCCTTCCCCAACCATTGGGTGCAGCAGCAGTACCTGCCGGACGAGATCAAAAGCGCGCATTACTATGATTATGGCCCGAATAAGACCGAGCAGGCCGCAAAAGCCTATTGGGAACGGGTCAAGGGCGCAAAATAGGGCTATTCAAATACCGTTGCAATGTATTTCCGGTCGCAGCAGGCAGGGGTGTAAATCCACTCGTCGATGTGTCCATCCGCAACAAAATACTGCGGCGGCTCGGGTTCGCCCGATGGGGCGAGCACGTCGATGACGGTCAGCTTGATTTTCATGCGCTGCGGCAGGATGGATTTGATGTAGACCGAAACGACCATGCCGGGGCTAAGATCGTCACGCGCTTCGGCAAGGCCGGACAGATTCGGGGCAAGCTCGATGAATACGCCGTACGGCTCGACCGAGCGCACCACCCCGCGCACGGTTTCGCCCGGTGAGAACATCGCGGCGTTCTGCGCCCAGGTGCCGAGCAGCTCGCGGTGGGTCAGGGAAATGCGGCGCGCATCCGGATCGACCGAGCGCACGACCGCATAGATGTGCTGGCCGACGCGCAGGCGGTCGGACGGGTGGAAGATGCGCGAAACAGACAGGTTTTCAATGCCGATGAGCGATGCCACACCGCAGCCGATATCGACAAATGCGCCAAAGTTTTCCAGATGGGTAACGACAGCAGGGATGATATCGCCCGGGCGCAGGGTTTCGAGCAAATGATCCTGTGCGCGCTGCTGGGGAATCGTGCGGGACAGCCAGACGAGCGGTGTATCTCCGCTTTCATCCACATCTGTGATGGTAAAACAGGTGGGCTTGCCCACGCGGGACAGGATGGCGATTTCGCGCGTATCGCCCTCGGCTACACCCAGCGCGCAGCAGGAGCGCGGCATGATGCCCTGCGCAAAGCCGAGATCGAACAGCAGATCGTGTGCGGGGGTGCACCGCTGCGCAACCGCTTCCAGAATCATCCCTTCGTCCTGTGCGCGCCGCAGCCCGTCAAGGGACGCGAGCGCCTGCCGCACTTCAGGCAGCGCGGTGTAACTGCCCTCGGGCAGATAGCATTCGCTTGTTTTCATAATATAGCAGAGCCTCCTTTGGGGTCTGCCATACTATATGAAAAAACGGCTGGGATTAGCACTGTAAATGTGGTATGATGAAAGTGGATAAAATCCGGTTTGGAAAGGGGAAATGAAGTATGGATGTGCAGGTCGGCGATCTGCTGACAATGAAAAAGCCGCATCCCTGCGGCTCCAAACAGTGGAAAGTGCTGCGCATAGGCATGGATTTCAAGCTCAAATGCGCAGGCTGCGGGCATGAGGTCATGCTGCCGCGCGTGAAAGCGGAAAAGAACATCAGAGCGATTGAACGGGAGGGAAAGCCGGTATGTTGATTGACGGAAAACAGATGCATTTGCAGATTACCAAGGGCGACGTGGGACGGTATGTGATCCTGCCGGGCGACCCCGGTCGGTGTGAGAAGATCGCGCGCTATTTTGACGATCCCAAGCAGATTGCACACAATCGCGAATACACGATCTGGACGGGTACTTTGGACGGTGAACCGGTTGCGGTGTGTTCGACCGGTATCGGCGGCCCGTCGGCTGCGATCGCGCTGGAGGAGCTGGTCGAGTGCGGTGCGGACACCTTTATCCGCGTGGGCACCTCGGGCGGTATTGTGGACGAGGTCTGCGGCGGTGATATCGTTATTGCGACCGCAGCCATCCGGCAGGAGGGCACGAGCCGCGAATATCTGCCGGTCGAGTTTCCGGCGGCGGCGAATTTCGAGGTTGTCAGCGCGCTGCGGGACGCGGCGGCAGCGCTGGGGCTGACCCATCATATCGGCGTCATCCAATCTAAGGACAGCTTTTACGGCGAGATCCGCCCGGCGCAGCAGCCGATCGCGGATGAACTGCTCGCCAAGTGGAAAGCGTGGAAGGCGGCGGGCGCGCTGACAAGCGAAATGGAAACGGCAGCGCTGTTCATTGTCGCGCAGGTGCTGCATGTGCGCTGCGGTGCGGTGCTTAATGTGCTGTGGAACGCGGATAATGACGATGCACCCAACATCCCGCCCGACGCTGCGGAACGCGGTGTGCGCACGGCGGTCGAAGCGCTGCGCGTCCTGATTCGGGAGGATAGAGCGCACTGACATGGAAAAACAGATCAAACAAAAACGAGCGGTCGATCTGGGAAATGACCCGGTCGGCCCGCTGCTGCTGCGCCTTGCACTGCCGACCATTTGCGCGCAGGTGGTCAACCTGTTATACAACATCGTAGACCGTATCTACATCGGGCAAATTCCGGTCGAGGGCAAGCTGGCGCTGACCGGTATGGGCGTGACCTTTCCGGTCATTACGCTGATTTCGGCCTTTGCCGCGCTTATCGGCATGGGCGGTGCGCCGCGCGCTTCGATTGCGATGGGCGCAGGGGATCACGAAAAGGCTGAGCGTACGCTTGGCACCTGTACCGCCGCGCTGTGGGGACTGGCGATCGGGATGACCGTGCTGTTCCTGCTGTTTCAGGAGCCGCTGCTGGTGCTGTTCGGTGCATCGCCGGACACCTTGCCTTATGCGATGCAGTATTTGAACATCT
The DNA here is from genome assembly GCA_019421385.1 of Clostridiales bacterium. GTDB lineage: Bacteria > Bacillota > Clostridia > Oscillospirales > Butyricicoccaceae > Agathobaculum. The sequence goes on along the minus strand of JAHZFK010000008.1, from coordinate 21,143 downwards.
ATGTGCTTGGTACGATTTTTGTCATGACTGCGCTGGGGCTCAACGGCTTTATTACCGCGCAGGGCAAGTCCGACATCGCGATGAAAACCGTGCTGATTGGTGCGGTTTTGAACGTCGTGCTCGATCCGGTGTTCATTTTCGTGTTCGGGATGGGCGTGCGCGGCGCGGCGATTGCGACCGTCATCTCGCAGGCGGTTTCTGCATTGTGGGTGGTGCGGTTCTTGACCGGTAAAACCAGCACGCTGCGGCTGAAAAAGGCCTTTTTCCGTCTGGACAGGCGTTTGCTCATGCCCGCGATCGCATTGGGCGCAGCGCCGTTCGTCATGCAGTCGACCGAAAGCCTGCTGACGGTGACGTTTAATGTGTCTTTGCAGAAATACGGCGGCGATCTGGCGGTTGGCGCGATGACCATTTTGACCTCGGTGGCGCAGATGGTGCAGATGCCGTTGATGGGCTTGACACAGGGCGCGCAGCCGATTCTGAGCTTCAATTATGGCGCTGGACGGCCGGATCGAATGAAAAAGGTCGTGCAGTATAACCTGCTGGGTGCATGTATCTTTGCATTCGGCGTGTGGGCGCTGTCTATGATTGCGCCGCATACGCTGGCGCGTCTGTTCGCACACGACAGTGCATTGATTGACGAGACCGCTTGGGCGCTGCGCATCTATTTTGCCGTTGGCTTTGTGTCGGCGTTCCAGAATACGTTCCAGCAATGCTTTGTTGCATTGGGAGAAGCGAAGATTTCACTCTTCCTTGCTATTGAACGCAAAATTATTTTGCTGATCCCGCTGATCCTCATTCTGCCGCATTTCTTTGAGGATAAGCTGTTTGCGGTATTCTTCGCTGAGCCGGTGGCAGACCTGCTGGCAGCAGCAACGACGACGACGCTGTTTCTCATTCGTTTCCGGCAGATTCTGCGCAAAGTATCAGAAGAAAAAAAGAAAGCAACGCTGTAAGGCGGATATAACAGAAAACAGGCTCCCAATCGGGAGCCTGTTTTTTGTTAGGCTTATTCCAGTTCGAATGCGCCGGTGTAAAGCTGATAATACTTGCCGTGTTCGGCAATCAGCTGTTCATGGTTGCCACGCTCGATGATGTGGCCGAGCTGGAGCACCATAATGACGTCCGCGTTCTGTACGGTGGACAGACGGTGTGCGATAACAAAGACCGTGCGGCCGTACATCAGGCTGTCCATGCCCGCCTGCACGATGGATTCTGTGCGTGTGTCGATGCTGCTCGTCGCTTCGTCAAGGATCATGACCGGCGGATCGGCAACGGCTGCGCGCGCGATCGAGATCAGCTGGCGCTGACCCTGCGACAGACTGCCGCCATCTCCGTCAATCAGGGTGTCGTACCCGTCCGGCAGACGGCGGATAAAGTCGTCGGCGTTAGCCAGCTGTGCGGCCGCTTCGATCTCCTGATCGGTCGCGTTCAGATTGCCGTAGCGGATGTTGTCGCGGATCGTGCCGGTGAACAGGTTGGTATCCTGCAAAACGATGCCGAGCGAGCGGCGCAGATCGGATTTTTTGATTTTGTTGATGTTGATGCCGTCATAGCGGATCTTACCGTCCGCAATGTCGTAAAAGCGGTTGATGAGGTTGGTGATCGTGGTCTTGCCCGCGCCGGTCGCGCCGACGAAAGCGACCTTCTGGCCGGGTTCGGCGTACAGCGTGATGTTATGCAGTACGATTTTATCCGGATTATAGCCAAAGTCAACGTCATAGAACCGGACATCGCCCCGAACCTGCTCATAGGTGATTGTACCGTCCTCATGCGGGTGCTTCCACGCCCAGATGTTGGTCTTTTCCGGGGTCTCGGTCAGGTTGCCGTCCTTGTCATACTTGGCGTTGACCAGCGTGACATAGCCGTTGTCCTGTTCGGGCTCTTCGTCCATCAGCTCGAAGATACGTTCCGCACCAGCCAGCGCCATGATGATGGAGTTGAACTGCTGCGAGATCTGCGCCACCGGCTGGGTGAACGACTTGGTCAGCTGCAGGAAGGAGGCGATGACACCGATGGTGATGCTGCCGCCGACAACGCCGGACAGCGCCAACGTACCGCCGACCACGGCGACCAGTACATACAGCAGGTTGCCGATGTTCATCATGATCGGCATGAGGATGTTGGCAAAGGTATTGGCGTTCTTGGCGCTTTCACGCAGCGCGTCGTTGAGCTCGTCAAACTGTTCCTTGCACTTTTCCTCGTGGCAGAATACCTTGACAACCTTCTGACCGCCGATCATTTCTTCGATATAGCCATTGACCTTGCCCAGCGCGGTCTGCTGCTCGAGGAAGAAGCGGGCGGACTGTCCGCCGATGCGCTTGACGACCACCAGCATCACAAAGATACCGAGCAATACAAACAGCGTCAGCCAGACGTTGGTCACCAGCATGGCGATGAATACCGCGATAATGGTCATCAGAGAGGAGAACATCTGTGGCACGGACTGGCTGAGCATCTGCTGCAGTGTGTCGGTATCGTTGGTAAAATGGCTCATCAGGTCGCCGTGGGTGTGCGTATCGAAATAGCGGATGGGCAGCTTCTGCATGCGCTCGAACATTTCGTCGCGCACCTGCTTGAGGATGCCCTGCGAGATCGACACCATGATGCGGTTATACAGGAAGGTGGAAACGATACCCACCAGATACACCAGTGCCATCAGCGAGATCGCATGAACCAGACCGGTGAACACAGGCGAGGCCTGCAAAAGCAGCGGCGCGATATAATCGTCGATGAGGACGCGCAGGAACATCGAGCCTGCAACGTTTGCTACCGCGGAAAACAGGATGCAGACCAGCACCACGGTAAACTGTACGGCGTAGCCGCCTCTAAAGTAACGAAGCAATCGTGCGAGGGTTTTTCTTGGGTTTTTGCTGCGTTTGCCGCCGCCCATCGGACCGTGACGGCCGGGACCGCCGGGGCCACCGGGACCACCCATCGGCCCTCTCATTCCGGGTCCTGCCATTATTCCTCGCCTCCTTTCTTCATCTGCTGGTTATAGATTTCCTGATAGATGGTGTTGCTGGCCAGCAGCTCGTCGTGCGTGCCGACCGCCTGAATCGCGCCGCCATCCAGAATGACGATCTGGTCGGCATCCTGCACGGAGGAGATACGCTGCGCGATAATCAGCTTGGTCGTATCCGGAATCTCTTCCGCGAATGCTTTGCGGATGAGTGCGTCGGTCTTGGTGTCGACTGCGCTGGTCGAGTCGTCCAGAATCAGCACCTTGGGCTTTTTCAGCAGCGCGCGGGCGATACACAGGCGCTGCTTCTGACCGCCGGACACGTTCGTGCCGCCCTGTTCAATATAGGTATCGTATTTGTCGGGCATCTGCTCGATGAACTCGTCGGCCTGTGCCAGACGGCAGACGCGTTTGAGTTCTTCGTCCGTGGCGTGCTCATCGCCCCAGCGCAGGTTTTCCTTGATCGTGCCCGAGAACAGCACGTTCTTCTGCAAGACCATGGCGACCTGTTCGCGCAGGGATTCGATATCATAGTCGCGCACATCCACGCCGCCGACCTTGACCGAACCGGTGGTCACGTCGTACAGGCGCGGAATCAGCTGCACAAGCGAGGACTTTGCCGAGCCGGTGCCGCCCAGAATGCCGATGGTCTGGCCGGCCTTGATATGCAGATTGACATCCCGGAGCGCGAGTTTGTTCGCGTCGCCCTTATAGCTGAAGTTGACGTTTTCGAAGTCGATATCGCCGCTCTTGACCTCGGTCACCGGATTTTCCGGATTGTGCAGGTCGGATTTTTCTTCCAGCAGTTCGACGATACGCTCTGCGCTCGCTTTGGACATGGTGATCATAACAAATACCATAGCCACCATCATCAGGCTCATCAGGATCTGCATGGCGTAGGAGAACAGGCTGGTCAGCGCGCCGGTCGTCATGGTGCCGCCCACGATCAAACGCGCGCCGAACCAAGAGATCAGCAGCATACAGGCGTACATGCAGAACTGCATCAGCGGCATAACGCCTGCCAAGGTCTTTTGCGCCTTGGAAAATTGGCGGTACAGCAGGCCGGATACGCCTTTGAACTTCTCGGTTTCGTAGTCCTCGCGCACATAAGCCTTGACCACGCGGATACCGCGCACGTTTTCCTGCACGACTGTGTTCATGCGGTCGTAGGTTTTGAACACGCGCTCGAATACCGGCGCAACACGCTTCATCAGCAGACCGAGGCCGATTGCCAGAATCGGCAGCACGCACAGGAAGACCAGCGCAAGCTGGCTGTTGATCTGGAACGCCATGACCAGCGCGAACACCAGCATGACCGGACAGCGCACGGCGATACGCGTGCACATCTGGAACGAGTTCTGCACGTTGGTCACGTCGGTCGTCAAGCGGGTGACGATCGAGCCGGTGGAGAACTTATCAATGTTGGAAAAGGAAAAATCCTGCACGGCATAATACATATCGTGGCGCAGGTTGCGGGCAAAGCCGGTGGAGGCGCGCGCCGCGTAAGTGCCTGCCGCTGCGCCGAAAATCAGCGCAAGCATCGCGCAGACGATCAGAATGATGCCGTATTTCCAGATTTCCCCCATGTTTTGCGCATCAATGCCGCGGTCGATCAGCAGTGCCATCACCGCGGGGATGACGACCTCCATCACGACCTCCAGCACAACGAAAAACGGCGTGAGCAGCGCTTCCTTTTTGAACTCACGCACGCTCTTTAACAGCCTCTTAATCATCCTTGTCCCTCCGAAGCTTTTCGTTGATAGTTTTCTAAATTGGCACGGATTTTTTCGCAGACACGAAACCAGACGGCAAGCTCCTCCGGATCAATGCCCCCTTCCATGAGCGCTTCGGTCTGCTCCATCGCCTGATGGATGCGCTCATACAGCGCTTTGGCGCGGTCGGTCAGCACCAAACGCTTGAGCCGCCGGTCCTGCTCCACCGGTTCGCGCCGCAGCAGGCCGTGCTCTTCCATCAGATTCAGGATACCGGTTGCGGTAGAACGCCGGATGCGGAAGTGCGTTTCAATATCCCGCTGAAAGCGTTCTTCCGTGGTCTGCATCAAAAACCACAGGATCATGGCTTGCATCCCAGTGATGTTCGCCAGCTCGGATTTGCCGGTGGTGCAGACCATCTGCCGCTTGATCAGGTTATTGAGCATGCCAAGCTCCGTGCCGATTCGCTTGTCGCACACTTTGTTAGCCTCCTTACTATTAGCTTACTAACACATTATAGTCGCTTGAAAGGCAATGTCAACCATCTTCACAGAATGTACAAAAAAAAGCCTGCCGCATCACAATGCGGCAGGCAATATCCGGGCGAATTTTGTGCAGGTTTACTGCTTGCAGGAGAAAAGCCAATCTGATTACAAGCCCTCCCATTGATATTTCTGCATATCCACGCGACCGTCCGGCGTGAACTCGATGCCGTCGGCTTCGAGCATGGCGCGCTGCACGTCCGCGCCGCCAAAGGCAAACGCGGGGGAGGTGCGTCCGTCCTTTGTTACGACGCGGTAGCAGGGGATGCCGTCCGGGTCAGGGTTTGCGTGCAGCGCATAGCCGACCACCCGCGCCCAGCGCGGGTTGCCCGCAAGAAATGCCACCTGTCCATACGTTGCCACCGTGCCGCGCGGAATGCGGCGCACCACGGCATAAATTTTTTCAAAAACCGTCATTTTGCAAGATTCTCCTTTTGCTATTTCATTATATCAGCGAAATGTCACAATTTCTATCCCCTTTCTGCAAGAAAAAATATATATTTTTAACATGCTAAAGTATTGCACTCTGTTTCGAAATACTATATAATAGTTACACACTACCGCGAGTATGTAAGCGATTCCGCACTTTTTCCTGAAAATTGGAAAGAGGCTGCGGCAGAAATGTAAGGAGGACAAACAAAATGGCACTTACCAACTCTTACCTCAAGCGCGTGTATGAAACCGTACAAAAGCGCAACCCGAACGAGCCGGAATTTCAGCAGGCGGTTCTCGAGGTGCTCGAAAGCTTTGAGCCTGTCGTTGAGGCTCGTCCCGAGCTGGAGAAGAACGGTATCATCGACCGCATCGTTGAGCCGGAGCGCATGATCATGTTCCGCGTTCCGTGGGTGGACGACGAGGGCAAGGTACAGGTCAACCGTGGCTTCCGCGTACAGTTCAACTCCGCGATCGGCCCCTACAAGGGCGGCCTGCGTTTCCATCCGTCTGTTAACGCTTCGGTTATCAAGTTCCTCGGCTTCGAGCAGTGCTTCAAGAACAGCTTGACCAGCCTGCCCATGGGCGGCGGCAAGGGCGGCTCGGACTTCGACCCGAAGGGCAAGTCGGATGCAGAGGTTATGCGTTTCTGCCAGTCTTTCATCACCGAGCTTTCCAAGCACATCGGCCAGTTCACCGACGTACCGGCGGGCGACATCGGCGTTGGCGGCCGTGAGATCGGCTTCATGTACGGCCAGTACAAGCGCCTGCGCAACGAGTTCACCGGCGTTCTGACCGGCAAGGGCCTGTCCTACGGCGGCTCGCTGGCACGCACGCAGGCGACCGGCTATGGCCTGTGCTATTATATGAAGGAAATGCTCGCATATAAGGGCACTTCGTTCGAGGGCAAGACGGTTGCGATCTCCGGTTCGGGCAACGTAGCGATCTACGCTTGCGAGAAGGCGACCCAGTTGGGCGCGAAGGTCGTCACCATGTCCGACTCCAACGGCTTCATCTACGATCCCAACGGCATCAACCTCGATGTGGTCAAGGATATCAAGGAAGTCAAGCGCGGCCGCATCAAGGAGTATGCAGAGCGCGTTGCGGGCAGCACCTACACCGAGGGTCAGCGTCCGTGGAGCGTCAAGTGCGATATCGCGCTGCCGTGCGCAACCCAGAACGAGCTGGACGAGAACGACGCAAAGGCACTGATCGCAAACGGCTGCAAGTTCGTTGCGGAAGGCGCAAACATGCCGTCCACTCCGGAGGCAGTTGCCGCGTTCCAGGCAAACGACGTATTCTTTGGCCCGGCGAAGGCTGCCAACGCAGGCGGCGTTGCAACCTCCGGTCTGGAGATGAGCCAGAACTCGCTGCGTCTGTCCTGGACCTTCGAGGAGGTCGACCAGCGTCTGCACGATATCATGGTCAACATCTTCAAGACCTGCATCACTGCGGCTGAGAAGTACGGCCACAAGGACAATCTGGTCATGGGCGCGAACATCGGCGGCTTCGAGAAGATTGCCGACGCAATGCTGGCGCAGGGCGTATGCTAATTGCTTTATTTGCGGCATACAGCCGCAAATAAGAAACGGCATCGCCAGCCGATGGCTGGGAATGCCTATTGCAGAACAAAGAGCTTCGGATTTTCCGAAGCTCTTTTTCTGTTTGTATCGAAAAGTCGGGCAAAGCTCGACTTTCCGATGCCGCTCACAGAGCGGCTGATAACATGCGCAAAGCGTGGAGGCATATTCCTGTCCTGTGTCTGCATAAGCTATACCAAGTGAAAGGAGGCGGCGGAATGACAGGAAAACGTCCGGTGCGCAAGCGCGCTGGCAGCGGCAAGGGTCTGTTGCTGGTGGTGGCGCTGGTGCTTGCTGCGGGGATTGTTAAATATTCAGATACGCCTTTGGCAGTCGCCGCACGGGAAAAAGCGGCACAGGTGCTTGCGGGCACGCCCGGTGTGGATCAGATGCTCGCTGTATTCGGCGGAGAGGACGCGGATGCGGTGTTCGGGGAGCAGTCCGGAGGGGAAGGCACTTATGCGGCTTCGTCCGGCGGCGCGGAGGATGTACTCGGCCGCGAACTGAGTTTGTTTCCGGACACGGTGGATGAGACCGTTCATGCACTGTCGTTTGAGCATGTCTTACCCACCGAGGGCACGCTGACCTCCGGGTTTGGCAGTCGGTTAAGCCCGACCACGGGAGAGCCTGCCTTCCATTACGGCTTGGATATCGCCGCCGATGAGGGGACGCCGATTGTGGCGTTTGCCGATGGCACAGTGCGCGAGGTGGGGGAATCCGACTATGGAAAGTATCTGATCGTCGACCATGCGAGCGGTTTTTCTACGCTGTATGCGCACTGCAGCAGTATTCTGGCAGGCGTGGGCGATCAGGTGAAATGCGGCGGTGAGATTGCGCTTGTCGGGCAGACAGGCAACACGACCGGCCCGCACCTGCATTTAGAACTGTGGAAGGACGGCATGGCGCTCGACCCGTCGGATTATCTGGAGCTGGCGTGACGCGCGGCCGGGTCGAGGTACGGGATGGGTTTGTCGTGTTGCTTGCCGCGCTGTGGTGCGCAGACCGGACAAACGTGCTGCCGCTGGTACTGCTGGCGGCTACCGTACATGAGGCGGGGCATCTGTTGGTGCTGCGTCTGTCCGGCGGACGGCTGTACCGCCTGACGCTGACCTGCTGCGGCGCAGTGCTGCACTGTGCGCTGCCGGAGGGGCGTTTTGCGCGGGCGGCGGTGTGTCTGGCGGGGCCGGCAGCGAGCTTTGCCCTGACTGCGCTGGCACAGACGTGCGGCTGGTACCGGCTGGCAGGCGCGAGTGTGCTGCTGGGTGCGTTCAATTTGCTGCCCATGCCGCCGCTTGACGGCGGGATGGCGCTGGAGCATCTGTGCGCGGGCGGCGCGGAAACCGCAAGGATGGCGCTCGCTGCGCTGAGTGCTGGGGGTCTGCTGTTTTGCGGGCTTTGGCTGCTGCGCGCGGGAGGCGGCTGCTGGCTGCTGCTGATCGGTACACTGATCGGCGTGAAAAGCGCGAAAAATCTTGCCAATAGCGTCAATATGATGTAAGATAAAAAAGATCACAGAGGCTTGCTGGAACGGAGGCATTATGTATCAGATCGGCGAGAAGGTCGTTCATCCATTGCACGGCGCAGGTGTGATTGCGGACATCGTCGAGCGCACGATCGACGGCGTGCCCGCAACATATTATGCCCTCAGGCTTGCGCTGGACGATACACAGCTGTTTATCCCGATTGATGCGTGCGAAAAGCTGGGGGTGCGTCCGGTCTGCTCCTGTGCGCAGGCGCAGGCGTTTTTGCAGCGGCTGGATGATATCGCCAGCAGCGAGAGCAAGGGCTGGAACCAGCGCTACCGGGAGAATATGCTGCACATCCGTTCGGGGGATCTGGATGAGGTGGCGCAGGTGGTCAAAAGCCTTGCCGCACGCGACAGGGAACGCGGTTTATCCACGGGGGAGAAAAAAATGCTGCTCTCTGCGCGGCAGATTCTGGAGTCTGAGCTGTGCTTTGCACTGGATTGCAGTCCGCAGGAGATCGCACAGGTGATTGATCAGCATTTGGGAACATAATGCAGAAGGCTTTGCGGAAGAGCAAAGCCTTTTTTCAAAGGAGTATGTATATGCAGGAAAGAAGAAAGAAAAAATCCGCACCCGCGGCGGTGTGCGCGGTAATCGTGGCGGCGGGTTCGTCGCGCCGCATGGGGGGAGAGAATAAGCTGCTGCTGCCGCTTGCCGGCGCGCCCGTGCTGGCGCATACGCTGAATGCGTTTGAAAAATGCGCGGTCGTGCGCGATATCGTGCTGGTCTGCCGCGAGCAGGATATTATGCCCTATACCGATCTGGCGCGTTCGTTCGGCATTTCCAAGCTGCGCACGGTCACGCGCGGCGGGGACAGCCGCACGGCATCCGTATTGGCGGGCATCACGGCTGCACCCGAAGATACCGTGCTGGTTGCTGTACATGACGGCGCGCGGCCGCTGGTAAGCGAGGCGGTCATCACCGAGGCGGTGTACGCGGCGGCCGAATGTGGTGCGGCGGCGCCGGTCGTGCCGGTCAAGGACAGCATCAAGCGTATTGAGAACGGCTGCATCGTGGCGGATGTGCCGCGCGACACGCTGGCGGCAGTGCAGACGCCGCAGGTATTCCGTCGGGACGTATTGCTGCGCGCGCTGACCGATGCGCAGCGGAACGACCGGTCGTTTACCGATGACTGTGCGGCGGTCGAAGCGTTGGGACAGACCGTGCGCGCCACGCACGGCAGCTACGAAAATATCAAGATCACCACGCCTGAGGACATTCCGGCTGCCGAGGCGTTTTTGAACAGGGAGGACGACTGACCATGCGCATTGGACATGGATATGATGTACACCGATTGGTGGAAGGCCGCAAATGTATCATTGGCGGGGTGGATATCCCGCACGAAACCGGACTGGACGGGCATTCGGATGCCGACGTGCTGGTTCATGCAGTGATGGACGCGCTGCTCGGTGCGCTGGCGTTAGGCGATATCGGCAAGCACTTTCCGGATACCGATCCGCGCTATAAGGGCGCGGACAGCATGGCGCTGCTGCGGCATGTCGCGGCCCTGATTGCAGAAGAGGGGTATCGGTTGGGCAATCTGGACGCGACCGTGCTGGCGCAGGCGCCCAAGCTCGCGCCGCACATCATGCAGATGCGCGAGAATATTGCCGGGGCGCTCGGCTGCGAGGTATCGCGCGTTTCAGTCAAGGCAACGACCGAGGAAAAGCTCGGCTTTACGGGGGCAAAGCAGGGCATCGCGGCGCATTGCGTCTGCCTGCTCGAGCGGATGGAATAAGACGCTGCCGGACGGCAGCCATCGGCAGACCCGGACACAGTACGGGTCTGTTTTTTGCGCGCTTCGTAGCGGGGAAGTCGACGGGCTGGACGGTGGATGCAAAAAAACCTGCGCGGCACTGAAAACGGTTGCATGATTCCTTGCACGACGGACAAATGTTTTTCGGAAGAAAGCACAAATTTTGCAATTTTGTTCAAATGATAATCAGTAGTATTCCTGAAATTGTATGCAAATCGAAAAAAACAATGCCGATTTTACAAAACCGTAGTATAATAAAAAATAATCTAACGCTTTACAGAAATAAATTCTGCGGGGCGGGGGAGATTTATAGTAAAGGAGAAGATTACCATGAAGAAAAGTCTCAGCATGATGCTGGCCGGCTTGATGCTGGTTGGTACGCTGGCCGGCTGCGGCGGCGGCAGCGAACAGGGCGATGCTAATGCATTTAAGATCGGCGGCACCTCTCCGCTGACCGGTGACGCAGCGATTTACGGCAACGCGGTCAAGCGCGGTGCGGAGATCGCAGCGGAAGAGATCAACGCCAAGGGCGGCGTCCAGATCGAGCTGAAGTTCGAGGACGACGAGAACAACACCGAGAAGGCTGTCAACGCATACAACACCCTGAAGGACTGGGGAATGCAGCTGTCGCTGGGTTCGGTTACTTCCAAGCCCTGTGAGGCAATTTCGACTGACCTCAACGCAGACCGCATCTTTGCGCTGACCCCGTCTGCTTCCTCTGTGGCGACCACCGAGGGCAAGGACAACGTATTCCAGATGTGCTTTGCTGACCCGAACCAGGGTACCGCTTCCGCGGAATATATCGCAGATCAGAAGCTCGGCACCAAGATCGCGATCATCTGGAAGAATGACGACGTTTACTCCACCGGCATTCACGACAAGTTCATTGCAGAGGCTGAGACCAAGGGTCTGGAAGTTGTTTCCGACACCACCTTCACCGATGCTTCCGCGACCGACTTCTCGGTGCAGCTGAATGATGCTAAGAGCAAGGGTGCGGATCTGGTATTCCTGCCGATCTACTACACCCCGGCATCCCTCATCCTGACCCAGGCCAATGCGATGGGCTATGCGCCCAAGTTCTTCGGCGTGGACGGCATGGACGGTATCCTGACCGTAGAGAACTTTGACCTGGCACTGGCGGAAGGCGTTATGCTGCTGACCCCGTTCAACGCGGACGCGACCGATGAAAAGACCGTCGCTTTCGTAGAGAAGTACAAGGAGCTGTACGGCGAGGTACCGAACCAGTTCGCAGCAGACGCATATGACTGCGTTTACGCATATGCACAGGCGCTTGAGGCTGCCGGCGCTACGCCCGACATGTCTGCGGAAGAGCTGTGCGACGTGATGATCGAGCAGTTCACCTCTATGACCTTCAACGGCCTGACCGGCGAGAACATGACTTGGGACTCCACCGGTGCGGTTTCCAAGAGCCCGAAGGGCATGGTTATTGAAAACGGCGCATACGTCGGCATGTAAAATGAGGTCTGAGGGAAACAAGGTTTCACTCGGATAACGAAATTGGTGCGCGCGGCGCACACAAGACGCAAGTGAGTAGCAAGGGAGGGCGCCGCATTCTGCGACAGCCCTCCTTTGTCTATTTTTCCTGTTTGCCGGTATTATGGGGTGGGGCGACGGCTTGACCGAAGCAGCCAAGCCACCGCCCCATCCCACAAACGGATAAGAGAAATGAAAAAGATTTGAGGTGTATGAAACCATGAGCTTTCTCAACCATCTGATCAACGGCATCAGTCTGGGAAGCATTTACGCAATCATCGCACTGGGATACACGATGGTTTACGGCATTGCAAAAATGCTGAACTTTGCGCATGGCGATGTTATCATGGTCGGCGGTTATATGTGCTTCTGTGCCACGACCTATCTGGGCTGGCCGCCGATTGCGGGCGTGCTGCTGGCGGTTGTGGTCTGCACGGCGCTGGGTGTGGTTATCGAGCGCTTGGCCTATAAGCCGCTGCGCATGGCGCCGTCGCTGGCGGTGCTGATTACAGCCATCGGCGTTTCCTACTTTTTGCAGAATGCGGCGCTGCTTATCTGGGGTTCGAGCACGAAGAGCTTTACCTCGGTGGTTGGCGGCGACCCGATCCAGCTGTTTGGCGGACAGCTGACCATCACGCGCGTGACGATCGTCACGATTGTGGCATGTGTTGTCATCATGATCGCGCTGACGCTGTTCACCGGCAAAACCAAGATGGGCACGGCGATGCGTGCGGTGTCCGAGGATAAGGGCGCGGCGCAGCTGATGGGTATTAACGTCAACACGACGATTTCGCTGACCTTTGCCATCGGTTCCGGCCTTGCCGCGATTGCGGGTGTGCTGCTCTGCTCGGCTTATCCGACCCTGCTGCCGACGACCGGCTCGATGCCCGGTATTAAGGCGTTTACTGCGGCGGTATTCGGCGGTATCGGCTCGATTCCGGGCGCGCTGCTGGGCGGCATCCTGTTGGGTGTGATCGAGATTTTTGCCAAGGCATATATCTCGACGCAGCTTTCGGATGCGATCGTGTTTGCGGTGCTGATCATCGTGCTGCTGGTCAAGCCGGACGGCCTGCTCGGTAAGCGCGTGAGTGAAAAGGTATAAGGGGGCGGAAAACATGAACAAACTGAAAAAGTATGCCGCCTCCCGCAGCGGACGCGATACGCTGCTGTCTTTCGGCATTGTCATTGTTGCATTCGTTGTGGTGCAGGCGCTGGTGCTCACGGGCAGCCTTTCCAGCTCGATGAAGGGCCTGCTGGTGCCGATCTGCGCGTATATCATCATGGCGGTATCGCTCAACCTGACGGTTGGTATTCTGGGCGAGCTGTCGCTCGGTCATGCGGGCTTTATGTCGGTCGGTGCGTTTTCCGGTATTGTGGTCACGACCAGTCTGGCGGATGCGGTTCCGTCCGATGTGGTGCGCCTGATCCTTGCCATCATTGTCGGTGCGATCTGTGCCGCGATTGCGGGCGTGATCGTCGGCGTTCCGGTGCTGCGTCTCAAGGGCGACTATCTGGCGATCGTAACGCTGGCGTTTGGTGAGATCATCAAGAACATCATCAACGTGCTGTATGTCGGCAAGGACGCCTCCGGCCTGCATTTCAGCATTTTGGAGCAGAAGTTCCAGCTGGCGGACGGCGGCGAAATGATCATCAACGGCCCGATGGGTGTATCGGGTGTTGATAAGCTGTCCAGCTTTACCTCGGGTTTTGTGCTCATCCTCATTACGCTTTTTATCATCCTCAATCTGATCAACAGCCGTTCGGGTCGTGCGATCATGGCGGTGCGCGACAACAAGATCGCGGCCGATTCCATTGGCATTTCTACGACCCACTACAAGCTGTTGGCGTTTGTGATTTCCGCGGCGTTCGCGGGCATGGCGGGCGCGCTGTATGCGATGAACTATTCGACCATCACGGCGGCAAAGTTCGACTTTAACACCTCCATTCTGATTCTGGTATTCGTTGTACTGGGCGGTCTGGGCAACATCTGGGGTTCGATCATTGCGGCAACCTTGCTCACGCTGCTGCCTGAGCTGCTGCGCGCGGTGAACACCTATCGTATGCTCATTTACGCGATCCTGCTGATTGCGATGATGCTGTTCAACAACTCCTCGCTCAAGGCGCGCCTGCTCGAAAAGCGCAGCATGAAGCAGATGGAGAAAATGCAGAAAAACGAAAAGGAGGGCGCGTGACCATGGCGATGCTGGAAGTTACCTCGCTGGGCATTTCCTTCGGCGGCCTGCGCGCCGTCGATGAACTGAGCATGAAAATCGAAGAGGGCGGTCTGGTCGGCCTGATCGGACCGAACGGCGCGGGCAAAACGACCGTGTTCAACATGCTGACCGGTGTGTACCGCCCGACGGACGGCGGTATCCGTCTGGATGGTCAGAACCTGATCGGCAAAAAGCCGCACGACATCTGCAAAATGGGTGTGGCGCGCACATTCCAGAATATCCGCTTGTTTTCCAACCTGTCCGTGCTGGATAATGTGAAGACCGGACTGCATAATGAGATCACTTACACGTTGGCGGAGAGCCTGCTGCACCTTGGCTCCTATCGCAAGAAGGAGCGCGCAATGGATGGACGCGCGATGGAGCTGCTGGAAGTGTTCGGTCTGGAAAGCGTTGTGGATTATAAGGCGGCCAATCTGCCTTATGGTAAGCAGCGCAAGCTGGAGATCGCGCGCGCACTGGCGACCGATCCCAAGCTGCTGCTGCTCGATGAGCCGGCGGCAGGCATGAACCCGAACGAGACCGAGGAGCTGATGGAGACGATCGAACTGGTGCGCAAAAAGTTCGGCGTGACCGTGCTGTTGATCGAGCATGATATGAAGCTGGTTTCGGGTATCTGCGAATATCTGTATGTGCTCAATTTCGGCCGCTTGCTGGCGGAGGGCACGCCGGCGGAAGTGCTGAGCAATCCGGAGGTCGTCACGGCCTACCTCGGCGAATAAGAAAGGAGGAAACCAACTATGGCAATGCTGGAAGTCAAGGACATTAACGTATATTATGGTCTGATCCATGCGCTGCGCGATGTTTCCTTCGAGGTAAACGAGGGGGAAGTCGTTGCGCTGATCGGTGCGAACGGCGCAGGCAAGACCACGACCCTGCACACGATCACCGGACTGCTGCCGTCCAAGGGCGGCACGGTGACATTTGAGGGAAAGGATATCACGAAAAAGCCCGGACATGAGATCGTTCGTCTAGGTATGAGCCATGTGCCGGAAGGACGCCGTGTGTTTTCCGGGCTGACCGTGCGCGAAAACCTCAAGATGGGTGCCTATACCCGTCCCAAGAGCGAGGTCGAGTCCTCTCTGGAAGAGGTTTACAAGCGTTTTCCGCGCTTGGAAGAGCGCAAAAACCAGCCTGCGGGTACGCTGTCCGGCGGTGAGCAGCAGATGCTGGCAATGGGCCGTGCGCTGATGGCAAAACCGCGCATTTTGCTGCTGGATGAGCCGTCTATGGGTCTGTCTCCGCTGTTTGTCGGCGAGGTGTTCAAGATCATTCAGGAGGTTTCGGCGGCGGGCACGACCGTGCTGCTGGTCGAACAGAACGCAAAGAAGGCGCTTTCGATTTCCGACCGTGCCTATGTACTGGAGACTGGCAAAATCGTCAAAACCGGCAAAGCGTCCGATCTGTTGAACGATGACGCAATCAAAAAGGCATATCTGGGTGAATAAGGGGGAAGTCATATGAAGCCGTATATTATCACCATCGCCCGTCAGTATGGCTCGGGCGGAAAGACGGTTGGCAAAATGCTGTCCGACCGGCTGCATATCCCGTTTTACAACCGCGAGATCATCACGATGGCCTCCGAGGACAGCGGCATCAATGCTGTGCTGTTCACGGACGAGCGTCTCAAGCCAGATCTGATTACCCGACTGAAGAGCCGTTACAAAGGCAGCCTGCCGCTGCCGAACGATTCGTCTAAGGCATACCTGCGAGACGATGCGTTGTTTGACTATCAGGCAAAGATCATTCGTCAGCTGGCCGATCAGGGATCGTGTGTGCTGATCGGACGTTGCGCAGACTATGTGCTCAAAGGCCGCCCAGATGTGGTGCGTGTGTTTGTTCATGCGGACGCGGATTTCTGCTTGGAGCAGGCGATGAAAGTGGATTCCCTGCCGGAGGAAGAGGTCGTGCGCAAGATTGCAGAGATCGACGAATACCGTGCAAAATACTATAAGCATCATACGGGTCACGATTGGTATGATGCGCGCAACTATGACCTGTCGCTCAACAGTGGTGTGCTGGGCTTTGACGGCGTGGTTGAGGAAATTATACAGTATATGGAAGTGCGGTCGCAATTCCAGAAGTAAAAACGATACGCCCTGCACCAGTGGTGCAGGGCGTATTTTCAAGAGAAAAAATTTGATAGAAAAAAGAAAAGAAAAATTGAAAAAACACTTGACGGATTGGGAACTGTCGGGTATAATATTTCTTGTCCTTTGCGGGAACAATTCAATATCTGGAGAGTTGGCTGAGTGGTCGAAGGCGCACGATTGGAAATCGTGTAGGCGTGATGAGCGTCTCCAGGGTTCAAATCCCTGACTCTCCGCCAGATTACCGCACTTTATCGAAAGGTAAAGTGCGGTTTTTGCTATTTTGATCAAAAAAACATAACTTTTTCGTGAGCAAGAAATTTTTGAGTGCAATCCTGAGTGCAATCAGAAATTATTGCGCTTCTGGCAGGGATGCGATCAGCGCGTCCATCCGCGCTGCGCTGTTTCGCTGCATCTGGTCGCTGACGTGGGCGTAGGTCTTCAGCGTGAACGACGCGGCATAGTGGCCGAGATTGGTTTGCACCGTCTTGATGTCGTCGCCATTTTCCAGCGAGATCGTCGCGAATGAGTGGCGCAGGGAATGGAAGGTATAATTGCCCATGCCGCAGTCCAGCAGAATGCGCTTGAGGTGCTTGTACACGGTGCGGCGGTTGAGTGGCTGTCCAAAATCATTCGTGAACACCAGATGGAAGCTATTGTCCCAAAGTGCGCCTGCTGCCAGCTGCTGCTCATTCTGCTTTGCCCGCTGATGCCGCAAGACCCGCATAGCGTTCTGCGCGAGAATCACCTTGCGCTGCTTGCCTTCCTTGGGTGGCGCGAGAAAGTAGCCGAAATCGCCCTTGACTTGCTTCTGCTGTAACTGCTGACGGACATAAATGCAATCGTGGTCGAAATCAACATCCTCCCACCGCAGGCCAAGAATTTCGGACAGGCGCAGGCCGGAGAAAATGTCGATAAAGAAAATGTTGCGGAACTGCTTGCCGTCGATTGCCCGCAGGAACTGGCTGAGCTCGGCGGTCGTGATCGCGCGCACCTGATGCTGCGTCACACGCGGCAGCGAGCAGCGCTCGGATACATTGCGGAGCAGCAGCTCGTCGCGGATGGCGGATTCCAGCATGTTGTGCAGGATGCCGTGGATGTTGCGGACGGTTTTGGCGGACAGCTTCTTTTTGACCGACAAGGATGTGACAAACTGCTGCACCTGACGGTGGGTCAGATCGGTCAGCTTGACCTTGCCGAGTGCGGGAAGAATATGGTTTTCCAGAATCTTTTGATAGGTCACCTGCGTGCTGTGCGCCAGATTGACTGCGCAGATCGAGAAGTATTCCTGCGCGTAGGCCGCAATGGTGATCTGGATCGGTTCCTGATAGGTGCCGCGGTCAATGTTTGCGGTTGCGTCACGCAGCTTGGTGGCAACTTCTTTCTGCGTTTTGCCATAGACGGAATGACGGAGCAGCTTGCCCGTTATAGGATCGCGGCCGGACACATATTGCCCCTGCCAGCGGCCGTCTTTCCGCTTGTATATCGTGCCGCTGCCGGCTTCGCGTTTTTTACTTTTGCGTGCCATAGTTGCTTGATGCTCCTTTCCGGCACATACAATTTAGGTGTTTCCATTATACCACGGAAGGTGCTATTGTGGTATAAAAATGGGGCTGCCCATTGCAGAACAGCCCCGCCTTACAGTGTGCCAATGCTTGTCAGCGTGACGGCTTAACAGCCGCTGTCTGGGAACAGGTACGGCGGCTGATAGCCGTGGGTGGTTTTGCCCTGCGCGTCCAGCCATTCGGTCAGCTTGTCCTGTTTGACGAGTAACCGTTTGCCGATGCGGAAGGACGGGAAATCTGCGCGGTGCATCAGGTTATAGGCCGCGCTGCGGCTAATGCCGAGCAGCAGCGCCAGCTCCGGCGCGTTATAGGTCAGTTTATCCATTCAAAACATCTCCTTTGTGTCGTCGAACCAGTAGGCTTGAAATACCATGCCGTCACCTGTGAGGAAACGGCCTTGGGCGTCGTGCGGAATCTTGTCGCTGGCATCCGTGTTGTCCAGAATGATCGAGGAAAGCACATGATCTGCGCGTCCGCAGATGCGGTAGCCGATGTTGTTCTTGATCTGTCCGGACAGGATATTTGCATCCGGTCGCTGGGTAGAAAGAAACAGGTGAATACCGAACGCACGCCCTTGTCGGGCGATGGTGGACAGCCGGTTTTCAATGCGGGCAACCTGTTCCTTTTCTTCTTTGGTCAGGCCGGTCTTGTCCAGAATTTCGGCGACCTCGTCTACTGCGAACACGATCCGATCCATGGGGATTGGCTCATGCCGGTTGTAGTCGTAGATGTCCCGGCGCTCGACTTTACCAAGCACATCCTTGCGCTGTTCCAGCTTTTCGGTCACGTCATCCAGATAGCGTAACAGCGTCTCGCGGTCGAGAATCAGTTTGCAGTTTGGATGTTTGTGCCATGGGCTGCCGAAGTCCACACCGCCCTTGAAGTCTGCGATCGTGACCTGCACATTGGGCTGCTTGAGGCACTGCATCAGCATCAACTTGAGCAGCACCGACTTGCCCGAACCCGTGCCGCCGCCCAGCAGCACATGAGGGATGAGGTTGAGGTCGAGTGTCACCGGCCCGAGCAGGCTTTCGCCAAGCACCAGCTTGCAGGCGGGAAACGCATCCCGCAGATAGGTGTCTTTCCACGGTAGCAGCTTGGGCAGCTCGTCGGTGGCGGGAACCGTGTACAGCTGGATGCGGCGCTTGCCGTCGCTTTCGCGAATGTCCGCAATGTGGATATTCAGCGCGGTTTCAATATCGGCGCGCTTGTCCTCCCAAACGGACTTGGGAACGCCGCATGCCAGAAACTCGAAAACGGTCATGCGATTGCGCACATTGTCCGATTCCTCCTGTTGGATGGCAACCAGCAACGGTGTTTCACCTGCATGGTTGACCAGCCCGATACGCTGCAAGTTGTTCTGGATGCTTCTCGCCTTAGAAGGCGTGCCTGCCCATAGAATGAGCACAGCCAGCCCGCCGAACACGAGAAACGGAAAGCAAAGGCTGAACGCGATCCGGCTGACTGCATCGAAAATATCCGGCCCGCTGTACGCAAGATCCCATGGGCGGATGATGCTGAACAGCAGCGCGGTGAGCAGATAGAGCACCAGCACTTTCAGACGGTATTGGTCTGTCCAGATCTCCTTGAGACCGGTTTGAAACAGAAGCAGCATATACTTACGCTGCGTTTCCTGTTCCAGCAGATTGCGTTTTCGGTTATCCATCTTCCAGCATCCACCTCCACTCGCTGACGGGTCGGGTGATTGGTGCGCCGTTCTCGCGGTACTCGGTGAAGGTGCGAATGCGGCGCAGAAAGGCTTTCCATGTTTCCGGGTGATACTGCTGCACCGCTTGATACTGGCGGCTGAGCGGCAGGTTAGAGGTGATATACACCTTGGTGTAGCACGCGACTTTATCGCTGTACCGGGCGGGCAGCATGAGCGGGTAAACATCCAGCAGGTTGAGCATTTCTTCGATGGGGATTTGCGACGCAAATTCCTCAAATACGATCACGTCCTGCCCGTGGTAATCGTCAAAGGAAACGCCGCGTCCGTTTCGATAGTTGGTCACGCGGTAGATGTCGCGTGGATCGTGCCGCCGATAAATGCCGCTCGTTTTGCCGGTGCCGGTCGCGCCGTAAAGATATTGCGTTTCCACCATGCGGTTCTGCTCGGCATATTTTTCGGACAGCAGC
>JAHZFK010000008.1:573-1107 GCA_019421385.1 Clostridiales bacterium | reverse complement strand
ATTTCCTTCACCCGGAACGCCAGCTTGGGATTTTCACGGATGATCTGTGAAGTCGTCTTACCGGCGGCAATGTCCTCAAGCAGGGCAGTCATTTCGGAGGCTTTCTCGCTCTGCGGCAGCGGCATGTGCCCAAACTCTTCAAAGCTGCCGGATATAACTGTTTCGGCTTTTTCGGTATCCGACCATTTGCCGCCTTTTTGAATATAGTCGCGGTTTTCCTGCGCGCTTCCGTATGCCTTATCAATGTGCGCGGTCGGGAACAGATTCTTGACCGTGTGCCAGCGCATCGGCGAAGGGCGGTACAGAAAAACATGCGTGTGATGCGTACCGGTTGACGCGATCTCGTCCGCCATGCAGAAATAGGCGGGGGACAGCGATTGCACGAGAGCTTTGATTTTGTCATGCGTTAGGCCGCAGTCTGCCGGGTTGTTGATCGTGAGCAGATATTTGCGGCTCTGTTCGTTCTTTGCCATGTTCACCACCTTCGATTTCGATGGGCTGCTACATGCTACAACCATGCCCTAAGGTAATACT
>JAHZFK010000008.1:0-563 GCA_019421385.1 Clostridiales bacterium | reverse complement strand
GGGACTTTCCCCGGAAGGAAAAGTCCTCGCCCCTGACGGCCTGCGCCCTGCACCGTCAGCCCTTGCCAGTGTTTACCGCAGAGATGCCTTTGGCACGCGCGCCCAGCTGATACTCGCCGCCTGACCAGTACAGGTACGGTTCGAGCTCGGCAAAACGGACTTCGACAAAGCTGGCCGGTACGTCCATCTGCTGAGCACCGTCAATGCGCACGTTGATTTTGTCCAGTCCCTTGTCCGGCAGGGCGACGGTGTAGCGGTAGCCCGTGACCGTATCCGTGCGCTGCCCGTTCTGGTACGCATACGACGGAATCACGTCCACCAGCCAGAAACGCTTGCCCAAGCTCGCGGGATCGATAATCAGATCGGAAAGTTTCATGAAAATACACTCCTTTTCAAAAATCGTGGATGATTGATGTTCAAACCGGTTTGTGAAAACAGGATAGCATTTTCTTGGAGGCTTGTCGTTTCGCGCCGCGTAACGGTACCAAAATGCGGACAGGCGTGCATACGCACACCCATTCATGTGAAGGCGGCATAGAGATTGCGTACCGGCGCTTCACTGC
>JAHZFK010000079.1 GCA_019421385.1 Clostridiales bacterium | reverse complement strand
GAATGACTCAGTTTCTTCTGATATAGCAATTCGAGAATAGCAATCATCATATGCTTTTGCAAAAACAAATGCTGATATAGCCTGTTCTCCTACGAACATTGTTAATGATTCTACTCTAACAAAAGCAGCATAACTATCCAAACGCTTGAGCAGCATAGTTAATGAAAAACTGCTGTAGTTAAAATCTTCTAAGCCATCTTCTACAACAATAGGTTCTATATGCTCTGTATCTAAGTTTACGACTTTCTGATCCAATCCTTTAAAGGAAAGGCTTTTCAATAAAACCATACAAGAATTTTGAGCAATAAAGCTGTTGGTTTCTATTCGCTGTAATTGATTGTTTTGACTCCAAGAAATCCATCCTAAAAACATAGTGCCCAAAAATGCCAATGCACCAGCCGTATAACTTAGAGCATCCGCTGCACTCCACCTTGCAGCTAATATATCTACTGGAGCTTGTCTTTCAAACAAAAAATTGATTACAATTGGTATCAATGCAAACAGAAATATCACACCTAATATAAGCCAACCTAATACCTTAAGCAACTTCTTATCTTTC
The DNA here is from genome assembly GCA_019421385.1 of Clostridiales bacterium. Lineage (GTDB taxonomy): Bacteria > Bacillota > Clostridia > Oscillospirales > Butyricicoccaceae > Agathobaculum. The sequence goes on along the minus strand of JAHZFK010000079.1, from coordinate 3,798 downwards.
TTCATAAATAGCTTTTTATTCCTCCGCTTTATGCTCCAACATTCTAATGGAATCCAGATAGTCCTTTTCCACTTCACTAAGCGTCCGGGCCTTGTATTTTTTGTATTCGGTGGTTGCTTTCTCCACGGCCTGTTTATGGCTCACACTCCCGTTTCCTTGCAACAGCTGCTCGCCACTCATCGTAAGAATGCGATCCAAGTGTTCCGCCCAGTCTTTCATGGTCATAGCCTGTTCTCGTTCCGCCTGACGCTCTGCGAAATCCAGATACCCGGAGACAAGCTGACCCATTGCACGAAGTTCCTTTTCATTCAGATAGTTCTTTGCAATTACAGCCTCTTTTAGCGTGGGGTGCTTTCCGGCAAATGTGGTAAGTCCCATAAATTCCTTTTCAGCGTCCGCTCTCGTGTAAATGACCTCAGCCGCTGTTTGCCCATGAATGGCATAGTGGATTTTGTTTTGGACTTTCCTGAAAAACTGAACAGAAATCTCCGCATGGGGATCATAGTCGATGCTGGTAGCGTAGATTTCCAAAACCTGCCGGTAAAATACTTTCTCTGAGGCGCGGATATCCCGGATGCGCTCCAACAGTTCCTTGAAGTATCCACCGCCACCCAAATTTTTCAAGCGTTCATCATCCAAGGCAAACCCTTTTCGCATATACTCTTTCAGAATTCCAGTTGCCCAAATGCGAAATTGGGTGCCACGTTTGGACTTTACACGATAGCCGACTGAAATAATCACATCAAGATTGTAGTATTCAACCTGATAGGTTTTCCCGTCCGTAGCAGTTGTTGCAAATTTTGCAACAACTGAATCGCGCACAAGCTCACCCTCGGTGAAAATGTTTTTGATATGCCTTGAAATCGTGGATTTATCCCGCTGGAACAGCTCGGCCATCTGGTCAGCAGAAAGCCAGACGGTATCGCCGTCAAAGGTTGTCTCAATTTTGGTTAAACCATCTTCCGTTGTATAGATCATCATTTCAGAACCGAACAGGTTATCGTTTGAGTATTCCATTCGCATTCACCTCGGTTTTCAATCATAAATTTGTTTGGACTCTTATATCACGTCTATTATATCATGCAGCAATTTTGCCTGCAACTGCTTCCGGCTTGAAAACAGATTCTTTTTTATCTGCTGCCGCGCTGTCCTGATCCTCAAGCGGAACCGCCGGAGCGGGCAGGTTCTCGACATCCAACTCCGAAGCGTACTTCTCAATCAAGTTGGCCAGCAGGTCTGCAAAACCGCTCCATTCATCGATCATAGGCAGTTTCCCTTTCTTTTTTATGCGGGTGTTTATAGAGTTCCAATACTTCTGGCGGTATCTGCTCCAATATCGCCACGGCACTGTCATAGTCGCGCCGCAGCTTGAGGTCTTCGATCTGCTTTAGGGTGCTGACCTTCTGCGCCGATGCAAGAGATTCTTCCAGTTCGGCATTTTTCGTTTTCAGCTTTTTGTTTTCGGATGCTGTTTTCGTAAAGGTTACGCTATATTTCCGCAGCAGCGTGTCCATCTTCTCCACACTGGGAAGATAGGTATCCAAAATTTTGCAGATTTCCTCCGCCCGGCTTTTCGCGTTGAAAGGATTGATTCCGGTGAGCAGCTGTCCCAGTTTGTCCTTCTGTTTGGTCAGCCGGGTCATCTCCTTGAACACGCGGGGTGGGATATGGTCGTGCCCGGTTAGGCTGGCGCTTTCACCGCGCTCCAAATCCGGAAACTTCTTGACCATGTGTTTCCAGAACTCATCCTGCCACCAGATCAGCTTCTTTTTGTTGCCCATAATATCTTTGGCGCTGAGCCTGCCATCCTCCGTCAGCGGGACAAAACAAAGGTGCATATGGGGCGTTTTCTCGTCCATATGCACCACGGCAGATATAATTGTCTCTTTGGATTGATGCTGTTCCAGAAAGTGCAGGGCTTCCTCGAAAAATTCCCGAATCTCCGCCCGTTTTTTCCCCTTGAAGAACTCCGGGCTGGCAGTGAACAGCGTCTCGATCATACGGATACTGTCTTTCCGGGTACGGCATCCGGCGGCAGCAATCTGCCGCTCTGATTCTGCCCGGTACTTACCGGGCGGTTTGACCAGATGGAAATTGTACTTGCTTCGGCTGGTATCCACATCGGGATTACTGGCGTACTTTTCCTTTGTGCGCTCGTTATGAGCCTCGATATTGCTGATTTCAGGCCCCTTGTATTTTGCAAATCGCATAATTGCGTACTGTGCTTTCTCCATATTCAACCCCTCCGTTTCTGCCAGACAATGTCATATCCCAACACATCAGCCAGCTCCACTGCTTCCCGATACCGCAGCGATTCCCGCTGCAATTTCCCGGAAAGATTGGATACGCTGTCGCTCCAGCCGTATTCGTCATGCAGAAGATCAACGACTTCCTGCATGGTGTAACCAGTGCGGATGATCTGCGCCTTGATTTCGTTTCGGATATTTAATTTCATGATGATCCTCCAAATTTTCTTGCCCATAAAAAGAACCGGCTGCACTGGACAGCGTACCGGCTTCATAGGATGATAAAATTGTTATAGTTGCTGTTTTGCGATAGAAATGCTTCCCCACGTATCGTTGACTGGCGGCGGAATATTCGACTTCACGGAAATGCGGGAATTTTCACCATTCGGACGGTATCTGTGCGAGCCAACGTAGTGCGTGCGCAGTTCCGCGAGCCGCTATTTTGTGAACTGTGTGCAGATAAGAAGGAAACATTTCACTGTTTTGTGATTGCTTCAAAATATGCCTGCAAAATCACTACTTTTCTTGACTGTTTAGCCGCGGACAAAATCTCCATGGCTACCTTAATCGCATGAAGCATTTCTGCAATATATGAGGTAACAGGGTGAATCGCTGTGTACATACGTACCGGCGACCAGAGCGGAAATCAATCCCGCCAGTCTTCCGGTACGTACGTACACTGTGAAGCGTCCGTAAACTCGTTTATATGCGGCCTTGCCACTGCCTCGATCCCCATAAAGCCCCATACCCGGCGTCCTGCCGAATTGGTAATCGTGTTGCAGTGTTCCAGATTGTACTTGCCGCAGGCTGCCACCAGCGCATCGCTGAAGCTGCGGCGTTTGAGTGCAGTCAGGCTATTTTCCTCGCACCACATCCGGTAAATGTCGTAGCAATCCTTTGAACTGATAGACGCATCGGCTTTCAGCCGGATATAGCCCTCGGATTCCAGAAAGTCAAACACATTGTTGTTGTCCCGCTTGACGGCCTCCCGGTTCTCTCTTGTGCGCTGGCTCTCGGTGAACTTGAAGCTGTTGGCCACCAGCCGCTGCAATCCCGCAAAAGCCCAGAGGAAGATACCCTCAATCTCCGCTTTCATTTTCTCGGCCAGGTCGGGATCGTCCACGCGGTCAACAGGTTTCTCTTTGGTGGTCAGCACCAGCTGTCGCCGGTAAAAGCCGTCGCTGCGGTCAAAGAGAGCCTGCAAGTCGCCATTGCTGAATGCCAGCAGCCGGGCGCACATCCATCCCTGATAGCTCTGCTTGCCTTTACGCTCCAAATCCATTTTACCCTGTGCGGTGACGATGGATTTGACATAGTTGGTCTGCCGCAGGGCCTCCATCCGAATATCATCATCGACACACAGCAGAATGTGTTCCAGATCAGCGCGGGCGAACCGGTTCTCGGAAATTTTACTGATGCTGCCGTCTTTCATGTTGCTGCCGAACAGGGCGGACAGCACCGCGCCGATCTGGCTTTTGCCTTCGCCGCCGTTGCCTTTAATGACCATCATGCGCTGACCCTTGTTGCTGGGAATCAGGCAGTAGCCGATATA
>JAHZFK010000078.1 GCA_019421385.1 Clostridiales bacterium | reverse complement strand
CACAGTTTCAACGGTTACCGGACACCATATGAGACTCGAATGGCAGCATAGCTGATTAGTGATATTTTTTAGCCACAAGTGTTACAAAAATGCTTGACCACTACATCCATACAGTCGTGACAACCGTCTGTATAATCGTCAGTACGGTCTGAATGATTGTCTGATAGATATTAAAATAGGTGATCACAAGTGTTTTTATCACTTCAAAGACTGTGGTAAAGACACCTTTGACGGCTTCCCATACCGTTGTGATCACTGTCTGAATCACATTAAAAATAGTTTCAATGATCGTCTTATACAGATTGAAGTAAGTTGTTACAAGCGTCTTGATTACTTCAAATACGGTAGAAAAAATCATCTTAATTGCTTCCCACACCTGTGAAAAGAAGTCCTTAATGGCAGTCCATGCCGTAACAGCTACCTGCTTTACGTTTTCCCAGAGTTCAATCCAGAACTGACGGAATCCATCACAGTTATTCCACAGATAAATAAAAGCAGCCACAAGAGCTGCAATGGCCGCAATAATAAGTGTGATCGGATTTGCAAGCATTGTGGTATTAAGTGCTGCAAATGCATCCTTTACTGTATTGATTACCCCGGCAATCTTAGGAACGACTGTCATAATCGTACCGACTGCCGATATCACCTTACCAATCACGATAAGAACGGGGCCGAGTGCTGCTACCAGAAGTGCAATCGTAACGACCGTCTTTTTTGTTCCATCGCTCAGTCCGTTCAGCCAGTCTACAAAGGTCTGCACCCATCCAACAATCTGCTTGATTGCTGGCATCAGCAGTTCGCCAAAGGAAATAGCAAGACCCTCAAGAGCAGATTTCAGAATCGTGATCTGCCCCTGCAGGTTATCCAACTGTGTATCTGCCATCTGCTGTGCGGTTCCGGCACTGTTGGTGATAGAGCTTTGCAGGCTGTCCCAGGTATCGCCAGTGTTTGCAAGCAAGGCATTGACCGATGCAAGGTCAGTCTTATTGAAAATGGTGGCGATGATGTTGGCTTTATCCGCCGATGTCATGCCGTCCATGCTTTTATTGAGGTCACCAAGGATGTCGTTGAGAGAGCGCATGTTTCCGTTAGAATCATAAACGGAGACTCCAAGGGCATCCATCTGCGCCGCCGCTTTATCGGTCGGGTTCTGCAAGGACAGAATCACATTTCGCAGATGTGTACCACCTTCAGCTCCCTTGATGCCGTTGTTGGCAAGGATACCGAGTGCAGTGTTCAGCTCGGCAGTGCCGCCCTTGATGGACTTTGCCGTAGCACCGATGGTCAGAATACCTTCGCCAAGCTGTGCTACCGAGGTATTGGTGGACGAAGCGGTCTTTGCCATCTGGTCGACCATCTTCGTTGACTCATCCACGCCCATGCCAAGGGCAGACATGGCGTCTGTTACCATATCCGATGCAGACGCAAGGTCAATATCACCTGCGGCGGCAAGGTTCAGAACGGTAGGCAAAGTGTCGCACATCTGCTGGGTATCATATCCGGCAAGTGCCAGATAATTCAGAGCGTCCGCACATTCCTTTGCGGAGAAAGCTGTCTCAGCACCCATTTTCTTGGCAAGCTCGGACAGCGTATCCATCGTATTGACCGATTGACCATCCACCGTAGACATGGCATCCTTCGTCACGCCCATCGTGGCCTGCACCTGCGACATGGACGATTCAAAGTTTGCCGCTGTGGTGACTGCCGCTGTTCCAAGACCTGTAACTGCCGCAGTGACCGGGAGCATCTTCTGCCCGGCAGAAGAAATGTTGTCTCCGACCGTTTTCAGCTTTTCGCCGTTTGCGGCAATCTTCTGCAGTGCCGCATCGGATTGCTTTGCCTGTTCCTCCAGCTTTTTGAGGTCTTGCTCGGTTTCGATAATTTCCCTCTGCAGGGCATCATACTGTTCTTTGGAAATGTCACCATTCGCAAGCGCCTGATTTGCCTGCTCTGCAGCAGTCTTGAGAGTAGCGAGCTTTTCCTTCGTTTCATTGACAGCGCTGGAGAGGAGCTTCTGCTTCTGCGCAAGCAGCTCGGTGTTGCCTGGATCCAGTTTTAAGAGCTTCTCAACATCCTTTAGCTGACTCTGCGTATTCTTGATTTCTGAATTGACACCCTTTAGGGCTGTCTGTAGTTTGGTGGTATCGCCACCGATCTCGACCGTAATACCCTTGATTCTATTTCCCGCCATAGGCTCCTCCTTTCCTGAATTTGGGCATAAGAAAAGCACCTACCATTTCTGATAGATGCTTTCTGAATTGCTATTCTGTTTTTTAAATCTATTTTTTGAATAGTTCTGAGTGCGTACCAAGCCTGTAAAGCATGAGTACTAAAACGTTGTTCTGAATCTCATAAATGAGTAACCAGTCTGGTTCAATGTGACACTCACGCGTGCCCTTATAGTTGCCTGTAAGATCATGATCTCTGTATTTTGCTTCCAGCGTACCGCCATTCGCCAGAATATCGATTACCTCAAACAGCTTATCAAGATTTTTATTTTGCTTTTTGGCAAGCTTCAAATCCTTTTTAAACTGATTGGTAAACTGAATGTCGTATTTCATATGTCGAGAGCTGCCTTAAGCGCATCCATACTGGAATAACGCGGAGCAGAAGGATCCTTCATCATTTTTCTGCCTTCCTCAATGGCAGCGGCTGTAGTATCATTTGGTACTTCCAGTTTTAATTCAAAAGGAATACCATGCTCACGGATAGCGGTTCTCAGGAACATATTTACAGCAGTTGTCATATTCAGACCAAGTTCATTGAAGATTTCCTCCGCCTGGTCCTTGATTGCCTTGTCTGTACGAATATTTAAAGTAGTTGTTGCCATACAGAACACCTCCATTCAAGTATAGTATACTCAAATATGCGTATAATGTCAACACATTGTCATTATATAAGGCGTATAAATTCTGCTAAAATGCATCGAAATCCTTCTGCGTAGCGATCTGCGCATAGCCCTTGTACTCATCATTTCCGCTTTCTGCGTACATATCGTTCACCATCCCGATTGTGAGTAAGTCAAGATCCCGGATGGAGATGCCGAGCTGTACGCAGCGAAGCAGAAACAATGGTGTGGTCATCGGGCGGTCAGTTGCGTGAAGTTTTTTTTAGACTCCACATCCGTCTGGACATTCAGGCCCCACAGCTCGATGATCTTCGGCAGCACCTGGTAGATGGAGAAGGTGCTGAATTCATCCAGCCACTCCTCCGGGCTGTCCGGGATGGTGGGATCTGCATGCTTTGCCATGATGTAGGCGATGTTCTCAAACATCTCAAGGGAGAACATATCGAGATGGGAAGAACCCTCATCCCCGTTTCCGACAGCCTTTCCCAGCGCATCGAGATCCTTGTAGATATCTCGGTGGAACTTGATGCGATAAATACGCGGAATGGCGGCAGATGCCTTGAAGAGTACCTGCTTTCCGTCAATCTCAATCTTCTGAATCATACTCATAATCCAATCACTTTACTGTCTTCGCAGGCTTCGATGCAGATTGCGTTGCTGCATCGCCCTCTGCCGCAGACGCATAGACCGCCTTGTACCAATCAGCATAGGTGGTAGCATCCGTGGTATTTCCGGTCTTTGCTTTCACCATACCATTAGCAAGCGGCACCGCCTTCAGGGACAGTTTCTCCGTCTGTACTTCCTTGGAATCCTCATTCGTTTTTCCTTCGATGCCGGGACGGGAAGCGGAGCAGTTATACAAAACATGACGGATATGCTTCTGGTCGCCATCAAACTCGAACAGGAGCGCAAATGCTGCAAGCTCCACCTCGGAGTTTTCAATCAACACTCCCTTGGAATCCAATGTTTCCTTCAATACGTCCGTGCGGAAGGACTCCGGAATCAATGCAAGCTCCAGATCTCCGTCATAGCCACAGTTATTATTGATAACGTAATACACACCACCATCCGCGTAAAAGTTCTCCGGCTCACCATTTGCATCCAGTGAGATCGATACGGAGCCTGGCATCGGGACCGGGGTTCCGAAGGTGGGTGTGCCATCCTCGCTAATGGTAAGGAGCGCATAGTGCGTATTCTTCAGGTTGAATTTCACCTTATTTGCTTTTTCAGCCATCGTTAATTTACCTCCATTTCAAATGAATACAGGACTTCGTAAAGCTTCTCCGATTCGATCCAAGTCTCGGATTTTTCATAAAAAATGCCATGCTGATCGAGCACAGCTTCTATACGCTGTTCTGCCGACAAGTCCTTACAGTCGGTATACAGTTCGATGTGAATTTCGTTGATCCTATAGTAGACCTGTCCGTCTGCCGCGAAGTTGACGCTGTTCGGCGTAAGATAACAAATAAACGGCGGATTTGGGCTTTCTCCCTCTGCAAAGTGGTCGTAGGCAAAGGGAAGTCCTATTTTATTCATGATTTCGATTAACTTCTCCATGTGTTATCCTTTCAGGGCCTTTTCGATTTCACGCTCCAGTGTATCAATCGCTTTTTCTTCCGCTGGTGCGATATGAGGCCTCGCGGCGACACGGCCACCACCTCGCTTCGCATGACCAAATTCCAGAAGGTGGGCCAGTGTAGGTTTGTCAAACATTTGTTACACTGACCGTGGAAAAATCCCGCAGTACC
>JAHZFK010000077.1 GCA_019421385.1 Clostridiales bacterium | reverse complement strand
GATATGAGGAGGTGAGAGGGAATGGACCATATTCATGCTCTGCGTAAAGCGCTCAAAAACGAACTGGAAAAAGGAGCGCACATGATGGCTGCGCAGACCGCAAGACCGCGTGGTACGGACAATGCTCGGGTTATCCGCGTAATCGAAACAAAAGCCCTGGTGGGACGAGGTACTGCAGATGACCCAGCATCAATTATCACTCAGTACTGGTCTCTGGATGGGAAACTGCTGGCGGATTCCTGCTTGGCCGACGTAAGGGCGGATTCAACGCTTTGATTTGAACTATTAGCAAGGAGCAAAGAACGTTCATATAGTCGAGCAATGTATCTATGTCGTAGTCTTCATATTTGCGTTGGTAATGGGTGTAATCGTTACCTAAATAACGGACGACATCGGCAGCGTTTATAAGGGCATCTTTTCCAAGATAGTTCTTTATCGCTTCAGACAATCCCGCCTTGGCAGCTTCATCAGGCGAGATACCTTTGTATTTAATTGCAAAGTCCTTTACTAAACACTCCAAGGCGGCACGAAATCCCATTCCGGCCAGATCGTAAAAGCCTCTTGTATAGCATGCGTTTGCCTGTTTGTATAATTCAGCGAAATGTGGTGAGCACTGTGCAAGTATGGGATCAACATCATTGACTTCTGTAGCAGTTGGATATGACCCTAAGGTGCCAGGGACGCCATTTTCTATCATATACAATCCAGCAAAAAGTTTATTACAACAGGTGCATTGCTGCGCAACAACAAAAAATGTGGATTTGTCGGATAGGCGAAAGAAGTGCTTGTCAGTATATCCACTGTCGGTATGGGTTTTGCAATACGGACACCGCATAATTTTAGGATACTGTCCGTTGTAGGTACTGCCAATTGTGGAAAATGACACCATTTTAGTGCTTGAGTCTTGTTCAGCAGGCCGAAACATTATTACACATCCTTTCCCTTAAATTCTACCATAAGGGAAAGAAAAATGCCAGCAAGGGGTGAAAAATATGAGAACCATCAAGCGATACCGCGAAGAGCGCGGCATCAAGCAGATTGAGCTTGCGGCGCACTTTGGTGTATCTCAGCCGACGGTCGTCAGATGGGAGCAGGAGGGTGTGTACCCGCCCTGTCAGGTGATGCCTGAGCTTGCCGCCTTCCTCGGTTGCACGACCGACGAACTGTATGAAACGAAAAAGGAGGTGAGTTAAGTTGAGCAAACAGGGTGACCTGCAATTCGTTGCAAATATTGAGAAGTATCGTGTTTTGTCTGGGCTGCCGGATCACACCGCACTTGCCAAGCGCATCATGGTATCGCGGCAGCTGTTGCATCGACGATTGGAACAGCCGGGCGATCTGACGGTTAACGAACTGCGCCGGATTTCGACTGTGTTGGGCATGCCCGCAGAGGAAATGCTGTCACTGTTCAAGTGATGGGTGCATTATAGCATGAAAAAGGGAGGAAAACCAGTTTGTCAAAATACAGAAATATCTATCAAACTGCGCGCGAGCTGAAAGGTTTGACGCAGGAAAACGCCGCTGAGCGACTGGACATCTCGGTTGAGAGTCTCGGTGCGTATGAGCAGGATCGCCGACGGCCGCCAGATAGCACGGTTTTACGCATGGCACAGCTTTACGATTTTCCGTATCTGTGCTACCAGCATATCGCCGCGGGTGATTTGGGCGGCGTACTACCTGAGGTGCAGTCTAAACCGCTGGAGCAGGCAACGATGCGTCTGGTGCGGTTGATTGGCAAGTTTGCCAAAACGGGTCGACTGGATCAGTTGCTTGAGATCAACGAGGATGGTGTTATCACGTCTGATGAACGCCCGTTGCATGATGCAATTATGGCAGAACTGCGGGAGATCATGGCGACATATCTCGAATTGGATTGTGCGGCGCAAAAGGAAAGCGCCCAGTGCGGCGGCAACCGCGACTGAGCGCATACAAATTGAACTTACTTACAGGATACCGGAAAAGCCCGGCGCTGTCAAGAGGGCCGCGCCGGGGGAAAGGGAAAACAAAATGATCTACGTTTTATTAGCTATGCTCGGGGTGGGCTGCGTCTACCTCGCTCTTGGCATGCTGGTGGACAGGCTCACCCAGCCGATGGAGCGGAGGGGACGGCGGTGAGTATCGAAAATATGCCGCGTACTGTCCATATTCCAACGCCACCGAAACCAAGCAGAAAAAGGGTTGAGCGCTGGGAGCCAGCGCAGTTGGCAAAGTTGCTTGAGCTATATGCTGCTGGTGTGCGTGATTATGCTGTGCTCGCGGATGCGGTTGGTACGACCGAGAAGCGGGTTCGGAACAAAATCGAGAATTTGATACGAACTGGAGATTTGCCGCACCGTAGGAGGAGTAATGCTGCTCCATTGGTGCTTACTGCATCCATGTCTAAAACGAATCTGAACGCCCTATCACCCACACTGGATGTCAGTGCGGCGCTGGCCGAGCTGGAGAATCTGCTCACCTGCGTCGTGGAAATAGCGCATGCGCTACGCGTACTGTCCGAGAAGGGAGGCGGCGATGCGTGAACTTTATCCTGAACACCGAACTGAGCCGCTGGCTAAGGGATGAGAAAATCGGCGGTGACCGTGAGGCGATCTTCCTGTATGCGCTCTGGACGTGGTGCGAGAAAAACGCGGCCAATGAGCATAACTACCACGAGGGGCGGTACTGGTCGTACAACAGCCTGCGCGGCCTGACGCGCATTTTCCCGTGGACAAAGCGGGAACTCGAAAACACGGTCAACCGGCTGCGCGACGCCGGTCTGATCCTGACCGCCAAGCTCTCCAAAGACCCAAGGACACGACGCTGTCTTACACGGTTATCGCGGAAAAAATAGGCGTTTCCCCGTTCAGGGAAACGGTGTCCCCCACGGGGGAAACGGTGTCCCCCACCGGGGACGCACCCCCGTCCCCCAGCGGTGAAACGGTGTCCCCACACGGGGACAACCTGTCCCCCACGGGGGAAACATTAGATGAACAATATAAGACACATATAGTACTACAGGCAAATAAGAATAAGCAAGACGCAAATAAGGACGGACAGCAGGAAAATAAGTTGACGCCGCGGCAGGCCATGGAGCTGTACAACCAGATCTGCGTTGATCTGCCGCCTTGCATCCGGCTGACCGACAAGCGGCAGCGCAGTGTGCGCGCGCTGTTCAAGAAGGGCATCACGCCTGAGCAGCTGGAAAGCTCATTCCGCATCGCGCAGTCGAGTGAGTTCTGCCGGGGCAAAAACAAGACAGGCTGGCGTGTTGACTTCGACTGGCTGCTAGACGAGAACAACATTGTCAAGGTGCTCGAGGGCAAGTACAGCGGCAACGCCACGCCGCCCAAACCGTCCAAGCCGACCAAAGAGGAACGGAGGTATGAACATTGTTAAAGGCAACTCTTGATGCTGAGTACAGCGTGATCGGCTGTCTGCTGGTCGATCCATCCATTGCAGGTGAACTGCTGCATCTTACGCGGCCGGAGGACTTCACAATTCCGGAGCTGCGCACGGTGTACAATGCCGCGGTCAAGCTGTTTGCCGCCGGACGACCGGTGGACGCGGTCACAATCCGCGGCGTGTGCGGCGCGGAGTATAACGACCTGCTGATGCAGTGCATGGAGGTCACCCCGACATCGTTCGGCTGGCGCACTTACATATCCGCCATGCAGGAGCAGACGCGCGTCACCCGGCTGCGGGCGCTCGCCGGTGCGCTTGCAGAGGTGCGCACAAGCGATAAGGCGCGCGAGCTGCTCGGACAGGCAAACGAAATCCTGAGCGAGCGCAACCGCACGCAGGTCGTAACGATGGAGCAGGCACTCGTGCAGTTTTTCAGCGAGCAGGGCGAGAAACGCCGCTTCATTAGCTGGGGCTTTGACAAGCTCGATCATCGGCTGTTTTCCGACTACGGCGATTTCGTCATTGTCGCCGGTCGACCGTCCGCGGGCAAGACCGCGCTCGCCTTGCAGATGGCGGCGCACATGGGGCGGCAAGACAAGGTCGGCTTTTACTCGCTGGAGACCAGCACAGCCAAGCTGACCAACCGACTGGTCGCGCGGCAGTGCATCATCGACTTCGGCCATATCAACCGCCGCGAAATGACGCAGGACGAATGGACGCGCGCTGCCAAGTGGAAAAAGGACATCACGGAAAGCCGGCTCGAGCTGATTCCCGCGTCTGGGTGGAGCGTGCAGGATATTCTGTCCACCGCGCTGGAGCGGCAGCACCGGATCGTGTTCATCGACTATTTGCAGCTCATTCGTGCCGCCGGGCGTAACCGCACCGAGCAGGTGACCAACATTTCGCTTGAATTGCATACCATGGCGCAGGATCACAAGATCCTTGTCGTGGCGCTCAGCCAGCTCAGCCGCGCCAGCAAGGATCGCGCCGATGCGACGCCCTCATTGATTGATCTGCGCGAGTCCGGCCAGATCGAGCAGGACGCGGACGCGGTGCTTGCGCTGTACATCGATCCGGACGAGGACTCGCCGATGGATGATCGCAAGCTGCGCGTGCTCAAGAACAAGGAAGGCTGCTTGTGCGACTTTTCGCTCGCGTTCGACGGCTCGACGCAGGGCTTTGCGGAATACATGGACGGGCAGCTTGCCGCCGCCCGCCAGATTAAGAAAATGGAGAAGAAAACCGACGCATCTGCGTGATGAAATGGAGGTACATATATGAGCAAGATGAAAAAGATTCGTCTCTGCCTTGAGGTGCAAGGCCTCGGGCAGGACGATTTCGGCACACCGTGCCCTGCGGGTGTCTGCCTGACGCTGGGCGACGAGGACGCCGAGGAAATGACCGGCGCGGAGTACGAAACATTTTTGCAGCAGGTGAAGATCGAAGAAGTGTTGCGGCTGGTCTGCCTTGATAAGCTGTACACCCCGGCAGACTGCCGCCTGATTACGCCGGAGGAGTACGACCGGGAATATGGGGAGTGAGTGCAAATGAAAACCATCAGCATTGTGAATTTGAAAGGCGGTGTCGGCAAGACTTCAACGACGCTGTCGGTCGCGGCGGCGCTGGCTGAGCGCGGCAAGCGGGTGT
>JAHZFK010000076.1:1939-5128 GCA_019421385.1 Clostridiales bacterium | reverse complement strand
ACTACGCCCGGAAAACGCTTGGTCGCGTTTTTCAGCTCTACTACGTATTCACTCATTTGCATATCACCTTTTCTTCTCCGAGATGAAGTGCGGGACATAAGGGAACTGGTCTCGGTACAGTTATCGGACAAAGTCATGTCAGGGCATGTATGATACTTTGTCTCAGTCTCGCGGGTGGGGGTCAGTAGCTGGAAAGAACCCCTGCACCGATTATTCAATCCTGCAGGGGTTCCTCCCTTTTACTTAAAACTTACCTCTACAAGAGCGGCTGGTTTATTACTCGCCCAGATAGCTCTTCAGATCGTCCAGACGCTGCTGTGCATTGTCCTTGGTAACAACAGAAGCACCAGAGGGGATGAACTCTTCGAGCTCTTCGCCGTTGAGCGAATCAACAGCAGCTTCAACTGCCATGTAGCCCATCTTGTACGCTTCCTGTGCAACGGACATGGTCATTTCGTCAGCCAGAATTGCGTTGCAGGCAGTCTGGATGCCGTCGAAGCCAACAAAGATGGTGTTGGCATATGCTGCGTTGCCCTTAGCAGCACGGGCAGCTGCCATAGCGGAGTCGTCGTTGTGGCAAACGATGATTGCAACGCCTTCCGGGTGGTTCTGCATGATTGCTTCCATGCAGGTAGCAGCCTTGTCGGCTACGCCGTCAGCGTACTGGATCTCTTCAGCCAGGAAAGTACCGCCGGCTTCTTCGATGCCCTTCTGGTAACCGGTTACACGAGCGTTAGCAGTGCCGTCGCCCTGTACGCCGGAAATTGCGATTGCTTCGATCTTCTCCCAGCCAGCTTCCTGAGCACCCTTAACAGCTTCCTGACCGCCGAGCGCCGCAGCGTCCTCGTTGCTGGTGCCAACGAAGGTCTTGACTTCCGGAGCGTCGATGTCGGTGTCAACTGCGATGATCGGAGCTTCCTTACCAGCGATCAGCGTGGTAACCAGATCAGCCTGCAGCGGAGCGATAACGAAAGCGTCATACGAGCCGGAGTTCAGGTCGGTCTCGATCATGTTCTGCTGCTCGTCGTAAGCGGTCTCGGAAGAAGCGCCCTTAACCTCAACCTTTACGTTCGGGTTGTCAGCCATGTACGCTTCAGCGCCAGCCTTAACGTAGCCCCAGTACTCGGAAGCCGTGGTCTTCAGGATGACGTCGATGGAGTAGCCTTCGCCGCCGGACTCACCAGTGGTGTCGCCGGAGGTGTCGCCGCCGGTGGTGGTGCCGCCACAAGCTGCAAGGCTTGCACACATAGCGCCTGCGAGTAACATTGCCAGTAGTCTCTTCTTCATGATAAAACCTCTCTCCTTTTTTTGCGCAGGGAACAAATGCCGGTCGGGAAATCCCGGCTGCAAAGGAAATGATCCTATGCAACAAGCCAGCGCTTGCTCACTGCTCGTCGTGTTGCCCCGCCATATTGCAGGACACTGGAACGCTCCAACGTTCTGGTAATATTTTAATGCATCTGTGGTACTTTGACAAGTGTTTGTTGTGATTTTTGTCGGTAATAGCGAGTTGGTTACGGGTGGGTTTGTGCAGGTTCACAAAGAATGGATTTACAAAAGGAAAACGCGGACTGTGCATTGTGCAAAAAATACCTTTGTGGGTAAATTTCATGAGGAAATCCGGGGAAAAGTATGTCTGATTTGGGCATATTTTGGAGATATCTCTTGCGGGTGCAGGTTACAGTGTGGTAAAATTACAGCAAATCTATGGTGAGGGAAGGAATACCGCATGAAGCTGGCAATCAAGACCTGTACGTTGGATATGCCTTATGAGCAAATGCTGGACTTTTGCGTCGAGCAACGTATCGCAGCAATTGAAATCGGAACGGGGAATTGGTCAGGGGCCCCGCACTGCGATTTGGATTTGCTGGTGCGTGATCAGGCGGCGCGGGAGCGGTGGTATGATGCAATGCGTGCCAGAGGATTGGAGCTGTGCGCGCTCAACTGTTCGGGCAATCCGCTGGCCTATGAACGGGAGATGGATGTGACGAAAAAGACCTTTGCGCTGGCGCAGATGCTGGGCGTGAAGAAAATCGTCATGATGAGCGGTCTGCCGGCTGGCTGCAAAGGGGATAAAACGCCAGTTTGGATCACCACCTCATGGCCACCGGAGACACAGGAAATTTTGGCGTATCAGTGGGACGAAGTTGCGATTCCGGCATGGAAAGAAATCGTCAAGATGGCAGCAGACTGCGGTATTGAGAAAATTGCGCTGGAAAACCATGGAATGCAGCTGGTATATAATCCGGAAACCTGTCTGCGGCTGCGTGAGGCGGTGGGGCCGATGGTTGGCATGAATCTGGACCCCTCGCATTTGTTCTGGATGGGCGGCGATCCGATCGAAGCGGCGCGCGTGCTGGGAGAGCATGGTGCAATCTATCATGTGCATGGCAAGGACTCTCGGCCGGAGCGTCGCTATTGGCAGCCGAACGGAATGCTTGATACCAAACCGATCGACGCATTTGCAAAGCGCGCATGGAACTATGTTGCTGTTGGCGCAGGACATGATGCTAAGTGGTGGAAGGAATTTTTCTCGGTTGTGCGCATGTCGGGATATGACGACGAAATCTCTCTGGAAATGGAGGATCTGACATTGTCCATGCTGGATGGGCATTTGGCCAGTCTGCATGTATTGCGGGAAGCGCTGAATATTGTTTGACAGTAAGCGATGGATGGTTGCGCTTAGATAGAAAAATGAAAAAGTGCTGCCGTTTGTTCGGCAGCACTTTTTTCAATCGTTCTGATGCATCAACTGTTCGGCGTAGCCTTGCAGCTCTGCTTGAGAGTGGACGCAGTCGCCGCGTTCAATGATCATACGGCGGACGTGGGCCGGCAGCTGGGAAAAGTAGGCGTGTGCGGAACGGTTGGTGGCCAGCATTTCGGTCAGGTTATGGTACCGATTCATGTAGATTCACCTCTGCTGTAGTATGCCCATCAGCAAGCCAGAATATTCTCCAGAATATTGAGGATTTTTACACCGTAATCCGCACCGGCTGCCCAGCCGTATCCTTGCGGGTTTTCCTGTATGCCAAGATACTGCACCGTGGGAGCGGCACCGCGTTTGACCAGCGAAAAACGCGGGTCGATCACCGGATTATTTAGCGGGGATTTGTTGGCATATGCCTTGAGATGTTGGATCTGTGCGCGGATGCCGAGCTGTGGTGTATCAAAGGACGCGCCCAGCATACC
>JAHZFK010000076.1:0-1929 GCA_019421385.1 Clostridiales bacterium | reverse complement strand
ATCCAGTACGCCCAGTCCGCAGAAATTGTTTTGCTCCAGCTTGACGGCGCTGTCCTTAAACGTGAAGTTGCCTGTTTCCAAACAGGACTGCGCAAAAGCGATATCACCGCGGATGCCTTCCGCCTTTCCTTCGGACAGATAGTGGGGGATCATATCAATGACCGACTGCGGTACGTTGGGATTGACTTTTTTAATATAGGTCTGCATTTGTTTCGCGGTAGCCTGTGCAGTGCCGGAAATATTGGTATAGGTGAAATATTTATCGACGGTTGCGGTGCGGAGATTATAATAGTCAGCACCGGGGCGCATGACCTGCGTCAACAGCAGGGTGGAACCGGGGTTCAGGTCGATCAAGCGGTACTCATCGAGCGAGCGAAGCGTGCTGCCCTTGGTGAAATCAAAAACGGCCCATTGTCCATTGACATAGACAACATTCCAAGCCGTGGACCAGCTGCGCGCCAAAAACGATGGGATACCGGCTTCCGAAAACATCCAGTCGGCTGCTGCTGCCAGCGAACGTGTGCTGACGCTGCCGTTTTTGTTGTAGGCCTTGACCCAAGAGCCGCTGCTGCCAGTGCGGAATTCGCGTTGCAGCAGCTTGTAGATATACGCAACGCGTTCCTCGTCGGAATGCAGGGAGGAAAGCTTGGCCATATCAGAAGAGAAATAGCGCTTGGCTGCGGTGTAATCGGATGCTGTTGCGCCATCGGTCAGCGTATAGGCATCAGTCAGGGAAGCCCGACTGCGTGCATCGCGTGAATATCCGTTGGAAACTGTAACACTGCTGAGTGATGTGGGCTTAGCACCGAGATAGGCGGTTGACATGGTTTGAAAGTCGGCTTGCAGCATGTTCTTATCGGGGTTATCGAATAGATTGGCATCAGCAAGCGCAGCAAGACTGCCGGAATATTGCGGTGTTGCTGCTGGACTAGTGTTTGTCAAAGCGGCGGTGAGCCTGTCCGCCCAGTAAAGATTGCTGCGGTACAGTGCATTGCCGGACGAAGCATATAGGGGAGCGCCCTTGACCGCGCGGAGCTGGCTGATCAAATCAGGCCAATCGGCGTTTGTTTCGCCGGTTATGACAGAAGCGTATCGGTTTGCTGTATCGGAAAACGAAGAGGTTGGCAGAACACGCAGGTTGTTTGCTAAATCGTTCATTGCAGCAGACCAGGAGGCTTCCTCTGCATAAGGATAAGCGGCATAGGCGGTGATGCGTCGGTTGTCGTAGTTATAGGAAACACCGAAATCAACAAGCTGCCCCAGTGCGCGCAAACCAATATAGTTATTCCCCTTAATATTATATACGGTAGGTGAAATCAGGGAGCCGTTTAAGTAAAGCGTTTGGCGTGTGACAACAGCAGATGCCGGTGCGGTGGCGGTGTTCTGAATGGTACTGCTTTCGCCGGAAGCAGGGACATAGGCGGCATCGGGGTCAATATGGACGGCGTTCGTGGCCCTGTCATATGTGACGCCAAAGTCTAATAGGCGTCCAAGATCACGCAGCTTAAAATAAGTATTTCCATCTATATTATATATAGTGGGATCGGCAGGTTTGCCTACCGCATCCGATAGCGAGGTGCTGACATAAAGCGTCTGTCCGCCGGAAGCGGCAGGAAGTGCATTGGCTGCGGATGCCGAATAGGTCAAGGCAGCAATGCTCACAGCGGTAAATAATAGGCGTCGAAGCATAGAATCCTCCAAAGCGGGAAAAGTATTAGTGCAGAAACCACCAACCAACAACACAAAAAGCATTTGGTGGTGACAGCATATAATGGCTGCATTATAGCATGAAATCAGTATGCATTCAAATGCAGTATATGGGGGAATAGGGAAAAAGCAAAAAAATTAGAAAAAAGTGTTGACAAAGGTCGGACTGGTGTAGTATACTAATCGAGCTGCTTCGGTGAGAGGCCGCCGAATCGGAAAGAA
>JAHZFK010000075.1:2100-5771 GCA_019421385.1 Clostridiales bacterium | reverse complement strand
CAAAAGACCCGTCTGTAAAGGGCTACAATGACCTTGACGAGTTGTTTGCCGACCTAAAAAAATGAGGAAAACAAAGTACACCGTCAAGTACACGACCACTTTCAAAAAGGACTACAAGCGGGCAATCAAGCGCGGCCTGAAAATAGAATTGCTGGAACAGGTCGTGGCGCTGCTGTCGATGGGCGAACCGCTGCCGGATAAAAACCGCGATCACGATTTGTCCGGCGATTGGGTGGGGCATCGGGAATGCCACATTCTCCCGGACTGGCTGCTCATTTACCGTATCGAGGATGATGTGCTGGTGCTAACACTGGCCCGCACCGGGTCGCACAGCGACTTGTTCGGCAAATAAACCGTCTGCCGCCGTATGGGTAAAACCTGTACGGCGGTTTTTCTGTGGGCAAAGGTGTTATTCTGCCTAAGAATTGTGGCGTCTTACCCACCATTCCTGTTGCACATAGTTTACCAATTCACTACAAGATTGAATTTTCAAAGGCCAACCGGTCTTATCTCACTGTTCACATTCGGGGGCCAGCGACTGGAAGAATGCATACAGGCCATCGTTCAGCATCAGGCTGCGGACGACAACGGCTAATTCATAAGCATTCAAATGGAGGCGTGCCATAGGGTAGTACCGAGCGAAAGACCCCGGTGTGCTTTTTATGTCGGTAAATATTTTTTCCCAATCCACATCCCGCATCTCAACATTGCGGTTGTTATTTGCCAGCCACCGGCAACGATCTCCCGCCGGGTGTTTCATAAGTTCGGCAAACAGGTCCTCTTTTGCCAAGGTCTCGTAGTGCCATCGCAGAGTTTTCAGCAGTTGCAAAACTCGAGGATGAATACGGTCACCTGCGTGATACCACGGAAGTTCTTTGCTCTGTGTAATATCATATCGCTCAATGTCTTCTTGCCGGTTCTCCATTTCCTCGCGGATAATGCGTTGTACCTCATTTTCTGCCCGACTGGAGCCGTTATGCACTGTTTTCTGCTGGTACTTCTCGATAAGCCCGTCTACATCACATCGGCCCCGCATTCCGGCGGCAAGCTGAGCACGGATCTGATCCATCGGTATATAGCGATCCACCTCTTTGGTATGGTCTCCCGCAAAGATTTGGGCAAACACAGCCTCTATACCGTAGGGTTCTTCTGCATCAAGGTCTATCGGGGCACACACGTTGCTTTTCTGGTCCGGGCGATAGCCCCCTGTATCCAGCACCGCGTTTATCAACTTTTCATAAGCGGAAGGCGTTTCACCATGGTCATCGAACGATATAAGGTCACAAAGCTCTTTCAGGTCAAATCCCCAGGCAAGGTATTCCTGTACTACCTTTGCAAAATTATAAGTATCCGGTGGCGACTTTTGGAACCGCGCTTTCCAATATTCACGACAGACCTCCTCTGGAAAGTTTTGGCGCAGGAATGCTCCAAAAGCGGCACCCTTTTCCCCTAGGTACATAGCTTCAAAAGCGTGCAGCTTCTTCACGTCCGAGATAGGCCACCGCTGTATGCGGGTATACCAGCGCTTCATATCGCAGGAATCCAAAACGGGAACGGGTTCTGGCAGATATGTACTGGCAAGCCGGCTTGCCTTCCGGCATTGCCCCGGCGTTATATCACCAGATACGTAAGCTTTGCTACCAAGACAAGCCTCCAAAAGGCACGCAATCGCCAGCAGATAGATATGGTAAGGTTCCCCCTGCGTCTTTGCACCCCAAAGGTGATACACCTTGCCGCTCTCCTTTTCCCGGAAAAGCATACTGCAGGCTTCTGTAAAAGCAGCATCTCCTGCTTCCTTGTCAAACTGTTTTTCCTCTACTAAATTTCGGGGCAAACTGTATGTCTCAGCAGTACGCAGGGTCACAGAATCCCCCGCTACCCGCCAGCCCTGCCACTTGTGCTCCTGGTTCCATCCATAACTATTCCACTGTTCCCGGCTTTTTACCAGGCAAAGTAGCGGCATCCCCTGCACTTTCGTTTTTCGAATTTCTACTAAAGGGAAGGCCTCTACCAGTTTCAAGGTTTTCTCGTAGGCCTTACCCCATTCATCTTTTGTAACGGATTTTGAAATAGAAAGATAAATATAGACACCCATCGGTATGATTTCTCCTATTCTGTTGTATTAGGAAAGGTGAATAATGAAAAATCCCGGCGGGTAGTGTGGATCCACAAAATGCGGATATTCATAAAACTCATGTAACATGGCAGACTCCACGCTATAAAAAGCCCGCCTGCCGGGATTTTTCAACTGTTATCAAAACGTCGTCTTTGCTGAGTTTTTTTAAAGGGCTGAACACCTTCGCCCACTCCACAAAAACATCAAAAAGTGTAGCTTCATAATTTCTTACTCCAAATGCTTATCTGCAAAAGTAGCGATTTTCAAACAATAGGGTTTGCTGGCACTTCCATCAGGAAAACGCGGCGGTGTGTGACTTTCGTTGATTTGCTGTGCCATCTGTGCCAAATCCGATGAATAGCTGGGCACAATCAAGGTTGCCTCTGTAGGTTGATTTCCACAATGAACCAAACCATCCCAGTACATGACCATCTGATACAGATTCAAAGGTTCCCCTTTCTTGGTTTTCAGTTCGTAAATCATCATCGGACCGTCATTCACCATATCCAGCACATCGATATGAGCTCCCGTCGGCCACACCGATACTTCATCGGTTATAATGTGGTCCGGATTGACAGCCTTGAGCATATCCATCCACTTTTTCTGGAGTGCCCGCTCTCCATCCGCCTGTGCATTCGCCAACGGCTCAAAATCACTGATTGCCGCGAACAACTTTTGCCAATCCTGGTCCTGCGGATCAATACCGCTTTTGTTGTTAAGTGTACTCAGCACACCACGAGGCAGCTCCGGGATTAGAATCTCCCCCACAAAGTCATTGAATCGATTGTGCCGTGTCAGCGGGTGTCCGGACTCGGTCTGCCAAATCTGTTCCAGCTGTCCGGTTGCAATCACACGTTTGCCCAGGCGAATATCTATACCCTGCGTCTTGATATTTTCCTGGTAATAGTATTTGGCCTTTTTCCCATGAACCAGATGGTCACGGCGGTCCAAATCCAGCACACCATATTTGTATTCTACGGGCACAACCTGACCGCCCAGTTCTACCTTGAACCGTTGGGTCTCCACCACCTGCATTGGTACATGGATGGGTGGAACGGCAATATAATCTTTCCCCGCCGCCACAATAATCTTTGCATCCGGCTCCATTGTCTCGGGGTCCAAGTCCAGATACCCACGATAGGCCACGCCAAGATGCTCCACCAGCCAACTCCGCAGTGTAACAATATCGGTACACTTTCCGCCACGATTTTGGAGCGTCTGCATCATCGTCAGTGGAACGCGAAGCACATATACAGTCGACGGATTGTTCCACTGCAGGAAGCAGCCCTCAGGCAGTTCAATATCGGCCACCTCACGTACCGTCATAACGGTTTTCAAGGGGCCACTGACCTTCCAATATTTCCCGGTCTGTTTATGGGTATACAAGGTCCAGCTTCCAGCGCTGGCCAGGCTTGCCAACGCATTATCAATGCCGAAGCCGTGTTCATTCAATCGGTCCTCACCAGTAGGAATACTTCCCAGCTGAAGCGCATTTTCTAATCCTGCAAGGTCCATACCCACGCCCCAATCTGCGATGACCAGCCAGATATAATTT
>JAHZFK010000075.1:0-2090 GCA_019421385.1 Clostridiales bacterium | reverse complement strand
AATCCAGACGATTGCTTTCATATCGGCAAGCCGTGCAGCGATAGCGTTATCAACCAGTTCCCGAATGGATTGTGCGCAGTTCAGATTCTGTTTGGCCAACCCACTGAACATCCGAGGTGTGATTCCAACAGCGATTTGGTGAGTTTCCGGCCCCTGCGCCGACTCCATCTGAGTTTTTTCTTGATATTCTTTCATATTGTCCATAGTAAAACCATTCCTTTACATGTTAGGTATTTGTTGTGATTACTTATATGGTATATATTTTGATTTTCGTCTTTCGATTTCAAAATGCTACCTTGAGGCAAAATTCAGTGTCCGTGTATACAGTCGATTCAGATGCCTGCAAATCGCTATGTATGGCATTACTTTACGATTTTGGAAATTCATAACGTTGTTTTCCTTCCTTCCCTAAGGTTGTTCCCTTGCTTGATTTTATCTTACGGCATACCGCGGGTCACGGCAGTGCAGACGGTCTAAATGCCGGGCAATGTGAGTTCCCATAAAAAGTAAAATCATAAGAATTGTCCTTTCTCATCTTTAATTAATCTTTGTATTCGGAATGCGGAAGCCAGTTTTTTACCTGACGGCATACTGCGGGCATAGGCCAAACATACGGTCAAGATGCAGCGCAATATTATTCCGATATACAATAAAAACCATCATCAGGCGACCTCCCTATTTCATAGAAGCAAGTGTCAGAGTTTTCAATCAGGTATGCAGTTTTTTGGCGACCTTCCCTTTTCTTTATGGGGAATCTCTTTTCTCTTGTCTACGTTTATATTATATCATACTGGTACCACCATGCCAATTGACGCATTGCAAGAAAAAAACTGGTACCACCATGTCCTTTTTGTGCAT
Source organism: Clostridiales bacterium (assembly GCA_019421385.1). Classification (GTDB taxonomy): domain Bacteria; phylum Bacillota; class Clostridia; order Oscillospirales; family Butyricicoccaceae; genus Agathobaculum. The sequence continues at coordinate 1,232 of JAHZFK010000075.1, read as the reverse complement.
TCTGCATAGTGGTACCACCTCGTCAAATTATGTATAATAGATTCAGTAATTATAGGGAGGATAAACAATGGGAAAAACATCAGTAGAAGTAAAAGAGCGTTACAACAAGAAAAGCTATGAGGATATACGCGTTCGTGTAAAAAAAGGACAGAAAGAAGTCATTCAGGCACATGTTCAAAAAACCGGCGAAAGTGTAAATGGTTTTATCGGACGAGCTATTGAGGAAACCATGCTGCGCGATCAAGAAAAAGCTGAAAAATAAAAGTCACACAAATCAACTCAATCCATAAAAGCACTGCATCCAGTTGTTTCAATAAAACAAGGGATATCCCCCTTGCTGTGAATCAACAGGATGCAGTTTTCTTTTATATGATATGAGATTCTGAGTTCAGGGGGGCTTAATACTTTTTTCAGCTAGAAACACCAAACATTTCTTATAGGCACTTCTATCTCGATACTCTCAGCAAAACTATTCTTTATATATGTATATTTCCGCAAAAGCTATAAATGAGGAGAGACCAGCTACCCACTTGGGTCGTTGGTCTCTCCTATATATAGGTTAAATTCTTTTCGTAGAGATTTATTACTGCTTGCGACGGTACAACACTGTTAGGCCGGCCAGGCCACCTAGCGACAAGAGCGCCAGCGCTATCCACAGTGCCGGTTCCGCAGTGTCCGCCGTCTGAGGCACCACCGTCATGGCTTCTTGGGCGGCAGGAGCTGAGGCCTGCGCCGGGGCGGCGGCCGTCTGGCTGACTTTGTTGTTGGTGCCGTTACTGCTGTCATTGTTGCTGCCGGTGTTGCTATTGTCGGTCGTACCCTGCCGGTCGCCGGAAGACCCGGTGCTGACCGGCTTCAGACCGGCGATGGCATCCAGAACGGCCTGCGCCATGGCGTCCACTTCGTCCTGCCCGGTATGGCCGTAGCCGTACTGCACCGCTGCCAGGGCCAGCTGCAGCGCCTGGACGCTTTCGGTGGTATAGCCGCTAAGATCGGCCGGGACTTTGCCCAGGGCTTCCTCCACCTTGGTGTAATCCGCGGGGAATTCATACGTAAAGGTAAACTCGCTCTGCTTGCCGGTGGTGTCGCTGACTATGATCTTGTTCTCACCCTCATGCAGCAGGCTCACATCCGGCGTGTAGGACGAAGTGCCCAGCGTATAAGTATCGTCTTTGGTGTCATTGACTTGCACCGAGGCGATGCCCTGGGCGTCGCGCAGTTTCAGCACGACC
>JAHZFK010000074.1 GCA_019421385.1 Clostridiales bacterium | reverse complement strand
AGACTGTGATCTGCATCCGGCCCGGCAAAATCCCGGTTTTCGATCTGGGAGCAGGGTACAATGCGGATATGTAGAAACAGCGCCGCATGGCTCCTGCTGCAAGTCAGTGTTGTCTGCGGGCAGCTTCCATACCATGCGCTCAAATTGCTGGGAAGCAACTATGCGCGCACACGGGATGCGTTTCAGAAGCTATGCCGCGCGGGGTATCTGGAGGTTGTCAAGGCGCCGGAGCACAAGAGCTATTTTGTTACAGACGCCGGGTTTGAAGCCTATTGCCGGGTGCTGCAAAAAGACCGGCGGAAGTCGAACGCTTTCATCTGGGGCAAGCCGACGGGCACGCACAACATCGAAAAGGCGGTGCGGCTCAGCCGCATCAACGAGGCGTGGCTGTTCTTCGTCCTGCTTTGCAGGCGCAAATACCAGACATCCTTACAGATCAAGCGCAAACAGGAGCGGAAAGCTGTCCGCAGCACAGACAGCCTGAAATATTCCCGGTTTGTCGGCTGCATCTATGACGAGGAGCGGTTCATCCATCCGGTGTACCACTTCGGGAACGGCAACCAGCGGCTCAATCCCAACGGCGAGAAAAACGCGGCCGTGCGGCTGGCTGGGGCAATGATGTCATTCGAAAAGGTGATCCTCGTCGAAACGCCCGAAGCGATCGCGGACATTCTGGAATACTCGCTCTGGGCGCTGAAAAAAGACCCCCGTGCGCTGCGGCACATGAGGCTGAACTTCCATATCACATGGGAGGACAATGCGATTTTATTTCCGCTGGATGGGTCGGCACAGGTCTTTGTGCAGCACTTTGATCGGAAGGACTGGCTCACTAGCATTGCACAGATGGAAGAACAAGAGAAAGAAAAGACAGGCATCACATTATCTCTGCTTCATGGGCAATGGATGGAGCTGCTGGAATATCTCGCGCGGGAGCCTGACCCGGAAGCACCGGTGCGTATCATAGCGTGGGATTTTCAGCAGCCGGTGCTGCGCGTGCTGCGAGAGCGGGATATGCTGCCGAAAAAAGCACGGGTCGGGGTGTGCTTGTTACAAACGAAATAACAAAGCGGTACGGAATGTTCCGTACCGCTTTGTCATATCTATTTATTTGCGTTTAGTGGTGCGTCCAAGCAGATAATCAACGCTCACATCGTAGAAATCTGCCAGAGCGCATAAAACATGTGGTGGTATCATACGCTGTCCACTTTCGTAATACGCATACGTCCGCTGCGGCACACCAATTGCTACACCTACCTGCGCCTGTGTGAGATCGCGGTCTTCCCGTAAATCCCGAATTCGCTGATAACGCTCCATCATTCATCACCAATTGCAGTATAGGACAGAACAATTTGTTCTATTGACTTTTTGAACAAATTGTTCTAACCCAAACTAAGAGGTGATTTTATGCCGGATTACAAAGAAATGTATTTGACGCTGTTCCGTGCGACCGAACAGGCGATCAACACGTTGATCGAAGCACAACGAGAATGCGAGGAACTGTATATCAGCGATCCGGAGACAGAACTGCGGGTGATACCGCTGTCAAATCACGCAGACAAAGAAAAAGACTAAGCTGATACACAAAGAAAGAATTTTTCTTCTGCAATCTATGGGTGACATATTTATAGTAAGAAAACGTGCTCTTGCCAGAAGTGCGGCTTACCGATATAATAAAAGTAAAGCAACGATCAGGAGGAGTAGCCTGCATTAAACTGCTGCAGAAATTGGAACGCAAAGACCATTTTACCGAGCGGGAGTGTGAGATTGCCGACTATATCCTACGCAATTGTGAAGCCGTGCTGAAAATGACCACGCGTGAGCTGGCGAGTGAAACCTTCACCAGTGCGACCGTTATTGTGCGGTTCGTTAAAAAAATTGGCTACGACGGCTTTCAGGATTTCAAGCTGCACTTGCTAACCGATCTTAAAGAAAGTCAATTTGAGCGCGTAGAGGTGGAAAGAAAAGAGCATATCCTGTCGTTGATCAACAAAATTTCTTCCCTGCATGAAAAAAGCCTGTTTGAAACCAAAGAAATGCTGTCCGCCGAAACGCTTGAAAAAATACAGATGGCATTTAAAAAATATAATGTCATTGATTTTTTCGGTTTCGATGCCAACCGGGCAATCGGCGAATATGCGTCACATAATTCTATTCAAGCGGGTGTCAGTTCCAATGTTTATTCCGCAGTGGACAAAACATTGCTGTACGAATATTACGTTGAGCACTCGATTATCATCGCTATTTCGCGCATGGGCATGGACGCGCATTTGTGCCGTGCACTTGCCAATTTGCATCAAAAAGACCATTTTATCATTTGCATCACAGGTAACCCGCATGCGGCCATTGCAAAATATGCGGACGCCGTGCTGCTGTGCGCGTACAAAGAAAATGTCATCCAACTTGGGGATGCGATGTTCCACACCTCCGTATCCTATATTCTCGATTTACTTGTTTCCATTCTTCTGCGCAATAACTATGACCGCGCATTACAGCTATACCAGCGACACGGTGAACTTTTTTCCGAATAATGAAAACCAGTTTACAGCGTTACACTCTTTCTGCTTCCAGCGGATGGAAAAGTGTAACGCTGTTGCTTTGTGCATAAAACCCCTTTCCAAACCGCCAAAAACCGCTATAATGCAAATTAAGAGAGCTCTTAAGAGAAAAAGGCCGGCTGGGTAAAAAAGAAAAGGAGATTAACCATGCTGGAAAAAGAAGCAAAAGAATTGTTGGCGCTGGTAGGCGGCAAGGAAAACGTCAACCAGCTGGTGCATTGTGCGACCCGTCTGCGGTTTGAGCTGAAGGACGAAAGTCTGGCACAGAAAAAAGAGATTGAAGAGAAACCCTATGTGTTGTCGGTGGTCATCAGCGGTGGACAATATCAGATCGTTATCGGCCCCAAAGTGACCGAGTATTTCGCGGCGCTCATGCAGCTGCTCAATCTGGATGAGAACAAAAAATCCAATGAGGGCAAGCAAAAGATTTCCCTGCTGAAAGTCATTTCAGGCGCGTTCTCCCCGCTGATCCCATTGCTTGCCGGCGCGGGCATGATCAAGGCGCTGTTGATGGTACTGGTGGAGTTTGGCCTACTGTCGGATGCCACCTCGACGTATGCGATCCTCTCGGCCGCTGGCAACTCTGTATTCTATTTCATGCCGATTTTTCTGGGCATTACGCTTTCCAAGCAATTTGGCGGCAATATGTACGTCGGCGGTGCGATCGGCGCGGCGCTGCTCGAACCGTCGTTTACCGGCCTGATCGGACAGGAGGGCGTCAACTTCCTCGGCATCAGCGTCGTGCCGGTAGACTATGCCACTACCGTATTCCCGATTTTCATTATCTCATTTGTCTATGCGTTTCTGGACAAGCAGCTTCGCAAAATCGTCAAGCAGGAGCTGCAAATGTTCCTTGTGCCAATGATCTGTTTGCTGGTGCTCGTCCCGATGGCTATTCTGGTGTTCGGCCCGTTCGGCACCACCATTGGCAATCTGGTATCGAGCTTCATCGCTATGCTGTTTGATTTCAGCAATCTGCTGGCTGGTTTGGTACTGGGTGCCACCTATCCGTTCCTGACCATCCTCGACCTACACTGGGGTTTCACACCGATTACCCTGCAGAACCTGAGCCAGTTCGGTGGCGACGTGCTCGAAGGTGCGGCAGTCTGCTGTGTATACGCGGAAATCGGCATTGCTATCGGCGCTTACCTCAAGGGCCGCAAAGGCTCTAAGATTCGTGAAATCGCCGGCCCCACCATCCTGACCGGTTTCCTCGCTGGTGTCACCGAGCCGATCCTGTACGGTATTGTTATGCGCTATAAGCGGCTGATGGCGATTGTCGCTATTGCAGGCGGTGTTGGCGGCGCGATCAATGGTCTGTTCCATGTTACGATGAACGCCTATGTATTCCACAACCTGTTCTCGGTTGCCATGATGACGTACTCGCCGTTTGTTCCCTTCCTCATTGGCTGTGCCGCCGCGTTGGCGACCGGCCTGCTGCTGACCTATTTCTGGGGCATCCCAGCAGAGGATAGCGCAGACTTCCAAGCGTCTGGCGAAGCGACGCTGCCACAGACGCAGTCCACTTCCAAAACTACGCAGCCGACGACCATTGCTGCACCGGCAAACGGTACGGTGACCGCACTCGAGCAAGTCGAGGATAAGGCGTTTGCACAAAGCGCAGTCGGTCAGGGTGCGGCAATTCTGCCGACGGACGGCAAAATCTACGCACCGGCCGATGGTCAGATCTCCATGGTATTTCCGACGGGTCATGCCATCGGCATGCAGTGTGATAACGGCGCGGAACTGCTTATCCACGTTGGCCTGAACACCGTCGAACTCAAGGGCAAATATTTCATCGTACACGTCAAGGACGGCGATACGGTTAAAAAGGGACAGCTGCTGCTGGAATGTGACGTGGAACAGGTTCGGCAAGCGGGATACCCGCTCACCACACCGGTACTGGTCACCAATGCCGACCAGTATTCTGTAACCTGCCTGCCGACGCATGGCGAAGACATCGCAGTCGGACAGGCTATGCTGGAGGTAAAAGCAAACGCATGAGAAAAGACTTTTTATGGGGCGGTGCCATTGCTGCCCATCAGGTCGAAGGCGCCTACCGTGAAGGCGGCAAAGGTGTCAGTGCGGCCGATGTGATGACCGCAGGCACGCGGGATATCCCGCGTGAAATCACGGCAGGCATCGTGCCGGGTAAATATTACCCCAACCACGAAGCGATTGACTTCTATCATCATTTCCGAGAGGATATTGACCTGTTTGCCGAAATGGGCTTCCGCTGCCTGCGCACATCTATTGCATGGACGCGTATTTACCCCAACGGTGATGAGCAGCAGCCAAACGAAAATGGATTGGCCTTTTATGACGAATTGTTCGACTATATGCTGTCCAAGGGCATCCAGCCTGTGATCACGCTTTCCCATTTCGAGATGCCCTATCACCTGATCGAACAATACGGTGGTTGGCGCAGCCGTAAATGTATCGAATTTTTCACACGTTTTGCCTTTACCTGCTTGCAGAGATATCACACCAAGGTCAAATACTGGATGACCTTCAACGAAATCAATAATCAGATTTTGGTAGACAATCCGATCTATGCTTTCACCAATTCGGGCATCCGCTTTACGCCTGCGGATAACCGCGAGGAAGTTGTTTATCAGGCAGCGCATTACCAGTTTGTCGCCAGCGCGATGGTGGTCGATTATGCCGCGCAGCTCGATTCTACGCTGCAAATTGGTTGTATGATTGCCGCGCAGCCGCATTACCCCCTTTCCTGCAATCCTGACGATATTCTGGAAGCACAGCGTCAAAACCGTAAGCAATACTTTTTCTCCGATGTACAGGTATGGGGCTACTATCCGGCTTATATCCGCCAGTATTGGCAGCGGCAGAACTATCAGCTGGACATCACACAGGAGGATCTGGATTGGATCGCCAAAGGCAAAGTGCAATTTGTGGGCTTCAGCTATTACTATACCTGTGTAGTTACCGCCGATGAAACGGTCGCACGCACCGGCGATTTGAATGCTGCCGGAACCAATACCGTTGACAACCCCTACCTCAAAGCCAGCGACTGGGGCTGGACGATCGACGCCAAGGGGCTGCGCTATTTCCTCGTTGAATTACAGGATCGTTACCGTTGCCCACTGTTTATCGTGGAAAATGGTCTGGGTGCTTATGACGAGTTGGAAAACGGACAGGTCGATGATCCCTACCGCATCGACTATCTGAAAGCGCATATTCAGGAGATGATGAAGGCGGTTGAGATCGACGGCGTCGACCTGATCGGATATACGGTCTGGGGCTGCATTGATCCGGTTTCGTTCACCACTGGCGAAATGCGTAAACGGTATGGTCTTGTTTATGTGGATAAAAACGACGACGGCAGCGGCACGCTCAAGCGCTACCGCAAAAAATCCTTTGACTGGTACCGTCAGGTTATCGCCAGCAATGGCCGCGCTGTGTGGGATCTTATCGACGAAACGTAACGCGATAGACTTGACGAATTTCCTGCGGATAACCGCATGAGAAATATCTGCAAATTTTCAGCCAGCACATGCGACCATTTGTTCCGGCCATCGCACATAGGGCTGCATCCAACGCGGCACCCCTGCGGTAAGGCATTGATACTGCTTGAAGAAGCGGATATAAAAAAATCAAGATAGACAACATATTTTCCCTGCCCTATGGACATGAAAAACTGGCAGGCCATACAACCGCCAAAAGCGCAGGTGACGCGTCAATCATCGGCAGAATAGTAAGAAAGCGACACAGAAAAATCATATTACTTCATCCTGTAGAAAAACCAGCCCCGAAGTTCAGGCCATGGCAGTTTTTTGCTTGCAAGCAAGAAAAAACGGAAGAAGCAGCAAGGGGGCAATCCCAAATTCCGTGTAAACACCATTCGAGGTGCGAATAGAGCAAAATTTATTCAGGGCGGTAGCCGGGAAAATCCGGCTGCTGCCTTTTCAACAACATAACGCCGACGGGGGGAGGGGGAGCGGATGTCAAGGGCGGCGGATGTCAAGGGCGGCGGAGCCGTTCGTCTTGCCCTTGACATCAGACCCCGGCGGTGTTACTCGGGCATACCGCTCGGCAAAGTTGATGGCCATCTGGGCGCGGATCAGGCTCCAGTCCTGCCGCCGTCCGGTCCATTTTTTCGTAATATCCATCATAGCCAGATACAGCATTTTAAGCAGGCTATCATCAGTTGGAAACACCGATTTGGCCTTGGTTACCTTGCGTAACTGGCGGTTAAACCCCTCAATGACGTTGGTGGTGTAGATCAGCCTGCGCACCTCCTGGGGGTACTTGAAATAGGTGCTGAGATTGGCCC
>JAHZFK010000073.1:4187-7175 GCA_019421385.1 Clostridiales bacterium | reverse complement strand
AGGAAGTATGAGTATCCTTGAACTATTCGCCAGCGGGAGCGGCCTGCTTTTTCTGACGCTGTCGCTGGTCGAGATCGCGCCGATCAAGGTGAACCCATGGTCGGCGGCTGCGCGGTGGTTCGGCAGAATGTTCAACCGCGATGTGCTCGCCCGGCTCGACGACATCAGCCAGATGCAGCGCGACACGCAGCGACGGCTGGATGACCACATCAAGGTGGATGATGAACGCGACGCCGACATGCACCGCGCGAAGATTCTGCGATTCAACAATGAGCTGCTGCGCAATATCCCGCACACACGCGAGGAGTTTATCGAAATCCTCGCCGAAATAGACGGGTACGAGGCGTTTTGCCGCACGCACCCGGACTACCAAAATAACAGAGCCGTCCATGCGGTTGCAAATATCAACCGTGTTTATGACGAGCGGCTGCAAAAACACGATTTTTTGTAAGGAGGACGACAAAATGAAAAAGCTGAGCGAAAAGACTAAGCTGTGGATCAAGGCGGCGGGTGTGCGCGCGGTCAAGACCGTGGCGCAGTCCGCGATCGGTGTCATCGGCGCGGCGGCTGCGATGGGCGAGGTGAACTGGGCGATGGTGTTTTCCGGCGCAGCGCTGGCGGGAATCGTGTCGTTGCTGACCAGCATTGCGGGTCTGCCCGAAGTCAATGCGCAAACAGGAAAATAAAGATGAAAAAAGCCGCCAAAAGGCGGCAAATTGACACAGCGCGGCGCGCGATGGTATAATATGTCGGGCGCTGTCGTTCCCAGCGGCGGGCGGTTGACCACTCTCCTGTAAAAAGGAGGTGGTGCATATGGACATGAAATTCATTAGAATTTTCATATGTGCAGCAGTTTTGCTACATATTTTCGTCATATATGCAAAGTAGCCGCCCCTCCGACCAAGAGATAGCGGCTACTTTGTAGTCAAATCTTAGGGTCAGCCGTCTGCCGACAGCGCCCCTTGTATAAGATATTATACCACGCGCCCCGCCAAAGTCAAGGCGGGGCGTTTTGTTTGCCCCGGGAAGGAGAAAGTATGAGCAGCATTCGATGCGATATTTACGACCCCAAGGAATATGACATCTGGTTTGCGGCTGCACCTTATGGCGCGGCCAGCAAGCCCGCCAAGACGCTGAAAACATGGGCAGCGGAGGAGCAAGCCGACGTGGTGTACAACCTCTGCCTGTTCAACATGACCGGCTCGGGCAGCGATAAATACGGCGTGATTAAGGGGCGCACGCTGCAATACCTCAAGGCCAAGAACGTGGACTGCGGCTACGGCGGCACGGCGGAGCATCTGACCGTTAGCGCGGGCAACGTGGTCGCGGGCGTGAAAGTGGCTGTGCGCGATGGCGTGGTGCTGTCCGGGCTGGACAAGTCCACCTACCGCAGCCGCAACATGATCGGTGAGTTAGCAGACGGCAGGGTTATCGTCGTGCAGTCCTCGGACGGCTGCACCGAGGAGCAGGTGGCACGCTACGCTGCCGGGCGGTATACAGTCGATCTGCTGCTGGTGCAGGACGCGGGCGGCAGCACCGGCATGTACCGCGTTTCGGACGGCTATCTGTTCGCCCCGGAGAAGGAGGGCGCGGACGGCAGACCGGTGTGCAGCGTAGTATGTATGAGAAAGAAGAATAAGGAGGACAATCCTATGGGTAAGAAAAAGGTATTTATCGGTGTAGGTCACGGCGGCAGCGATCCCGGCGCAGTCGGTTATCTGGTCGAGAAGGATGTCAACCTCACGATGGCGACCGCGTGCAGCAACTTTCTGACGGCGCACGGCGTGGATGTGAAAATGTCCCGCACCAAGGACGAGAACGACACGGTCAGTCAGGAGATCGCGGAGTGCAACGCCTACGCGCCTGATCTGGCCGTGGATATTCACAATAATTCGGGCGGCGGCGACGGTTTCGAGGTGTTCCACACGATCCACGGCGGTACGGGCAAGACGCTTGCGGAGAACATCGAGAAGCACGTCAAGGCGATCGGTCAGAACAGCCGCGGCGTGAAAACCCGTCAGGGCACGAGCGGCGACTATTACGCGTTCATCCGTGAGACGGTCGCGCCGGCAGTGATTTGCGAGGGCGTGTTCGTCGACACCAAGGCGGACGCTGCGCAGGCTGACACCCTGGCCGAGCAGCAGGCGTTCGGCGTCGCGTACGCGAAGGGCATTCTTGATACGTTGGGTCTGGCTTACGACGAGCCGGAGGACGAGCCGGACGATGCGGTTGAGACCGACGAAGAGGTGCAGGCGGCAATCGCCAAGGTGCAGCGCACAGCTGGTCTCGCCGCCGAAACCATGCAGTACCTGCTGGCGTATGAGTACGGCACGGATCTGGTCATCAAGCTCGCGGCCGCAATGAAATAACGGTGTTCAATTTGGACACGGGAAAGCCCCAGTCGGAAGACTGGGGCTTGTCTTATTTCGATCCACCTGCCGGAGCGGTTTGCGATGCCTGTGCGGAAGCGTCGGCTTTCTTCCCGATTAGGATAACTTGGCCGCGCAAATTGACCGTCTCAAGTAGGTGTTGATTAGGATTGTAGTCGTTATCACTGTTCAGCCAGCGCACGTCTGTTGCTTCTGTGAAAGAAGCGGGGTTGCCTTGGGTTCGCTTTTGCAGTGCTGTAATGGCTTCCGACTGTTTAATCCAGGAGAGAGTGTTGAGATAGGAGTTCCAGTCCATGGCATCTCCCAAACAGTGGTTCGATCGTGCGACCTGATCTATTGTACATCTGCTCCCGATGGCTGTTTCATGCCCTTCATACAGGTATACGCGAGAGTCAGGTGCAAGTTTCGGTGTGGATGCAGTTGAATTGGACGATGGGCCACGGCTTGAACCAATCGGATAGCGCGACATGACACCCCAATGCGCATTGGACATCTGTTCTGCTGGAACCGGAGTTCCGCCTGGCATAAGTGCAGGTGCTTCATTCTGGGAGTAATAGGGGATCAGCACGCGCACACCCATGGCACTGGCACGGGTCAG
>JAHZFK010000073.1:0-4177 GCA_019421385.1 Clostridiales bacterium | reverse complement strand
GTTCCGGTGTATGAAACTGTGCCGCTTTGGCCATATACTTTCCAGCTTTTCCAGTGGGCAAATCTTTTCCAGTTTGCAAAACCGTATTGATGGCCGCTACCAGCGAGTTAGCATCAAACATTTCGCCGACGGCAGATAATCCGTCACGAATTGCGATGTACTCAATTACCTTGGCAACTGTAAATGCATATTTTTTTGTATCATCAGGCGTGGATTGAGACATATTCCCTGGTGCGCGCATTAAAGAGGCAACTGCCATGCCTGCGGCAAAGCAGCCGCAGTTAGCCCCGTCTTGCGTGACAAGTGTAATGGGCCTGTCCCGCTTTTTTTCCTTAAAGCCGAAAAACGGGTCATATGTAATGGAAGGCGGCATGGTTTGCTGATTTTGCTCATCCATTCTGTTGGTCTGTGTGAAGATGGGGGCTTGCTTTTTTGTTTCCGGCGTATAGAATGATGAATGGCCACTCATCGGAATTCCTCCTCGCATGGTTTTGTAAGAACATTATAGAAGATAATTCCAAATCAAGCAACATGGAACTCCAATCTGTATCGCGTCATCTGTTTTAGCATTATCACCGACTAGCTGCGCAATGGCGATCTTGGCGGAATGCAAGTAGGGGCTAGGTTAAGGTGATGCAACACGCCTTATATCGTGTTGCATTTTCGTGTTGCATCATGCGGTTTTTCATTGTATTTCTGAGGTTCATTGTTGCAACACCACGGTATGTGCGCAACCGTTAAACCCCGCACCATATCTGGAGAAAATGAAAAACCCCCGATATTTCGGGGGTTTTTGTTTGGAGCGGATGATGGGAGTCGAACCTGTGCAGAGGACGCAGAATATCAGGCGTTTTCGGTATCTGTGTTGCATTTCGTGTTGCATAATGCTTCAAAATAGCGGTCAATTTGGTCATCAACGGCCTTGCGTTTGTCCGAAAAGGTATGCTGATAGACGGTTTGCAGCACGGCATTGGTTGACCAGCCGCCGCGCTCCATAGCGTACTTGTCCGGCACGCCCAGCTGCAACATGACCGAAGCGTTCAGATGTCGCAAGTCGTGAAAGCGCATGTGAGGCAGCCCGGCCGCGGCGATTGCTGCGACAAAGCGGTTATAGATCACCGCGCCGCTTTCCTTGATGATTGGTTCGTCCGGTTTGCCCTTGCCGATCAGCTGCCGCAGATAGGGCGGCAGGCGCAGCCGTCGCGTGCTGGTGTACGTCTTCGTCTGCTCACGCACTTCCTCATGATCGCCGACATGCAGCACCGTGCGCCGAATCGTCAGAATGTCGCCGCTGATGTCGCCATAGCGCAGGCCGCGCACCTCGCTCATGCGAAGCGACAGCCAGAGCGCCAGCAGGGCGGGCAGCTCGACCGATGTGCCCTGCACGGCACGGATCACCTGCTCGGGTGTGGGCAGGGTACGCAGCTGCCGCTTTTTGGCGGGCAGCGTGACGCGCAGTCGAAGGTCGGGCGCAAACATAGCGCACGCGGCTGAAATCAGGCCGTAGGCGTTGGCGACTGTCTTAGCCGAGCATTCTACCGCTTCGCGGTTGATCGCGCTTTGCACGGCGGCTGAATCCAGCGCAGCAAGCGACAGCTTTTGCAGCGCCCCAAACCGGTGCTTGGCAATCGACCGATAGGCCTGTACAGTCGTGGGGGAGAGCACATGCTCCTTGGAGTCAATGTACTGCTCAATGGCCTGCGCAAGCGTCAGCTCCGCAGTAGTGCCGCCTTTGCGTTTACGGGTGAGGTATTCGCTGGCCAGAAACTCCGCAGTGCGTTTGTCCGGATCAGTAAAGGATTTGTATTGCCGCTTGCCGGAGGCATCTTTGCCGGTATAGACCAGTACGCGGTAGTTGCCTGATGGTAATTTTTTTGCTGTTGCCATTGCAAAAACCTCCAAAAAAGGAACATTTGTTCGGTTTGAGCGGGTGTAAAAATGCAGACCACAACAAAACAGTGTTCGGTTGTGATCTGCGGGGGTATTACATTTGTTGAGACTGTCGATATTCGGTAGCCAGCATCGTGCGGTTAAATTCGGCGGCTGGGTTAATCTCTTGTACAAGCTGTTCCAATTCATCGAGCGAGACATCGAAAAATTCTTTGCGAAGATTCACTTTATTCTTTCGTTTGCTGTCTAAGCGACGGTGCAGCTCGGATTCCAGTCCGACTGCATCATCAGAAAAGATAAAGCTGTGAACATCGAAAGAGAATGGGACAGAGGCGTCACCGAGTTCGCGTACACGATCCATAGGATCGAGCCGTCGTGTCATGCCGACCTTGAATGTGTTTTCGCCAAAAGACCCCAGATTACTGATAACATAGACGTAGCCTGCCTTGCCGTTCTGTCTGGATATAATTTCTTCTTTCTTTTGTGCGACAGCAGCAAGCTGTGCCTGCAATTCTGCAATTTTCGCTTCCAATGCTTTGGCTTTTTCATCGTCCGCAGATAGCGCCGCAAGTTGTGACTGAACTTTTTCGATTTCAGTGTTGTATTTGCTTTCTTCTTTCTCTACCTGACGCTGCTGCTGTTCAAGCATTTTTCGCTCTTCGGCTTCCTGACGCATCTGTTCACGCAAAGCCTGCTGTTCAGCACGTTCTTTTTCCTTTCGGATAAAGTATTCATATTCAACTTGAATGCAGCTTTTGAACAATTCGTGGATTTCAGAGATGAAGTTATTCAGGGTAGGAGCAATCGCTTGATTACCGTCTGACGCAATTTTCAGGAATTTTGCAGTCATTTCATCCAGACTGGAAAGGCATTTATCCAGTTGAGAGAATTTGATGCTGTGGAGGATATTTTGCAGTTCAGCGCGCAGCGCAAGAACCATCAGTTGATAAATCGCGCGGTTTTGCTTTGTCGTGTATCTCTTTTCATAGCGGGCAAGGATTTCATCAATCCGCTTGTTATTCTCTTTGTTGAGCGCACGCAGATCGCGAACATCATTGGAGCGAAGAGGCAGTTCAACAGTGGGCAGGATCTCATTAAGTTGCGAGATTTGCGCTTCTGTAAGATTAAGTTGTTCCGGCAGATGATCTAAGTCATAACGATCAATTGAGACCTTGATTGCTTTATGTAATGTGCGGATTGATTCCAACTTGACCTTCTGGCCAGCGATTCGCTTTTCCAGTGAAGCCTGCTGCGCTTGGGCTTCCTCTGTTGCTTGCTTGGCTGCAGCCGTGGCGTCGGCGTAGTCGGCGATAATTTTTTCCTGCTCGGCCTTGGCCTGTTGCTGAATTTCTGCGATGGTTTGATCGCGCTTTGCTATTTCTTCATCTTTTTGCTCGATAAGAGTTGCTTTCTGCTGCTGTTCGGCCTCTAAAGTATGAAGTTTTTCTGTCTGTGCAGATAGTTCAGCGTTTAGCTGCGCCAGTTCGGCTTGTTTTTCTGCAAGTGCTTTTTTGGCAGAGAAGAGTTCACGGATGCTTTCAAACATGATGTCATCTCCCAAATGGTGTTCAATTTGAACACCGGTATTTTGTGAATGATATGCAATATATTGATTTGCCCTTGCCAAAATCCAAGATGTGGTGTATTATTGAAAACACAAACACTTGTTCGATTTTGGGAGGGGTTAGGATGACAGAAAGACAAAAGCGAATGAAAGAACTGCTGATTCAATCAGACGTGGAAATCACGGGCCAGATTCTTTCTGCTGTTTTAGCCAAATTCGGTACTCGGCCTGCTGGATTATCTCATCCTGATCCTGCTCAGGAAGTTTGTCCATCATTTCCAAAATCTTAATCTGCTTTTCCGTTAACCCGCTTATATCTTCGGATGTGAGCGGGTTTTTTATATCGGTGTTGCCGAGAATGTAGTCAATTGAAACACCGAACAGTTTAGACATTTCGCGCAATGCGTCTTGATCTGGCTCGTGCCGTCCGGTCTCCCAGTTTGACACTGTATTTTGTCGAATTTTGAGCTTTTTTGCAAGATCAGCTTGCAGTAGGCCTGCTTCCGAGCGAAGTTTTTTAATCCTGTTCATGGCTACACCTCGCTCTTAGAATATCATAAATATCTATATCAGGAAAATAGATATCGGGGAAAGAAAGATTTTTGTTGACATATCAGGAATGCCGATATATACTGATATCGAAGATACTGATATGTATTCGACAAAAAGATATGAGGAGGTGAGAGGGAATGGACCATATTCATGCTCTGCGTAAAGCGCTCA
>JAHZFK010000072.1 GCA_019421385.1 Clostridiales bacterium | reverse complement strand
TGCTGACATTAAGTCATAGTAAATACAACCGGGGCAATTATGCCGCCTATGTCTATCGTGCGGGCGGTTGGTATCTGCCGGAGTTCCCTGATGATGGCTTGATGACGGTAGATGTGAGATGGTGGTCGGATGAGTTGCCGCCGGAGGGAAGAAAGGACTGCAAAAAATGAGCAAACCGATTCTGATGAACACCGACATGGTGCGTGCGTTGCTGGCCGGGCGGAAAAGCGTGACACGGCGGCTGGTGTACTGCCGAGATGGCAACGGTAAGCGCATTCCCTTGCCAGTAGATGCTATGTATACCGGCAAAAGCTCGATGTTTTATACTTGGGTAGGATATGAGCCGTATCATATTACACCGCCATATCAGCCCGGTGATGTGTTACATGTGCGTGAAACATGGGCAGAGCTTGAAACCGCGTATGGTGTCCCATACTATGCATATAAAGCGGATGACAGTGACTTGCACCATAGTTCCGGAGAAAATTTCTCCAGATGGTATCCGTCTATATACATGCCTCGCAAGGCCGCTCGCATCTTCCTGCGGGTGACCGGCGTTCGGGTCGAGCGGCTGCAGGATATTACGCCCGACCAAATTGATGCAGAGGGTTGCAAAGAGTGGGCATACAGTGCAACAACAGGGGAACCTTTGCCGAGTGGCCCGTCGTGGTTTTGCATTGCTTGGGATAACACCATCAAATCGGCTGACCGCGCCACCTGTGGCTGGGAGGCTAACCCGTGGGTGTGGGTGATCGAGTTCGAGCGGGTTGAGAAACCGGCAAAAAATGACCTTGACGGCGAAAATCCTTGACAAATCCGAAATCTGCGGATATTCTGAAAAATCATCCGCGGGAGGGCAAAGAAAAGCCGTGCGCAGTTGCGCACGGCAGAGCCTTAGCAGTAGGTTCCTTCAGAGCATTTGACGTTAATCTTATCGGAGTATCTGTTGAATTGCAAGAACTGTGTAATTTCTTGTTCATTGGTGGGGCACTTCGGCCCAAGGATAATGGATTTGATAATATCATTTTTTATGTTTGAAAATGATAATTCATAATAACCAGATAGTCCACGCTTTGATACGCGAAATTTTTTTTCTGAAAGCTGAAGATTTTGCGTGTCAGAGGGAGTAAGGTATGGGATGGTATAGGAAAAAGAGTAATTTTCTGCTTCAAAGCAACTGATGCTTTCGCTATAATCACCTACGGGATCGGCTGTCACCAATCGACACTCATTCTCTTCATGAAAAAAATGTGACTTGTAAAAAACTCCTTCCAATACCATCGGATATAAAACGTAATTTTTAAATACATCTGTGGAAACCGCTCTGTTCGCCTTTTCCTTCCAAGCAGAATAAATGTTTATTGCTTGCTCAACAATATCAGCACATCGCTGCGTGGCTTCATCATATTTGTACACAACAGCACGGAAATTTTCTTCCGGCAAGTATTTTTGAAAAGCGGTTGCATCAAATCCGATAGCGACACCACGACCATCGTCTGCATAGCCGCGCCATTGACCGAGTTGATCGCCATTATAGGAAAAAGAACAAGAATAGATCGGCTTGCGCAATGATGAAGGGCTCAGAATAGCATCCTTGATGCTTTGAAATATCTGCGCAATATCAAGATAGTGTTTTTCTAAAGCACTTTCAATGCAAAGCTCAATTTGCTCCAGCATGATTTTCTCAAAGTAGATTCGCTCTTGAGAATCATTGCTTTTCTGCACATCACACAGCCACAAGCATTCGTTTTCTATAATACTCTTGAACACTTCTAAACTACAATAGTGGTATACGATTTGGTCATTAGTATTCGTCATATGCTCATCACCCTTTCAATTTGATATGAATATTTTACCATAAACCCGACTGAAAACCAAGGAGGGACAATGAAACGACGAAAAACCATTCGCGCGGGGCGTTTGGTGTGGGACATCGCGTACACAGTACCACGGCCAAACGCGACGCCGCAGGAGCGCAAGCGCATTCGCGAGGTGACTGCCGAGCAGGTCGCGCGGACGCACTGCAATACCGCGCAACGCAAGCTCGAGCTACTCATGGCCACGAACTTCGAGCCGGAGGACTTGGTGCTCACCGCGACCTACTGCGACGAAGATCTTCCGGCGAGTGCGGACGTGACTCGGAGGCGGCTCGGCAAGGTGTTCGCCCAGCTGCGCGCCTACAGAAAAGCGCGCGGCTTGCCGGAACTCAAGTACATCTATGTCCTCGAAGGGCGGCACGGCGACCACCGGCCGCATGTACATTTAATTATGAACGCCGTCGGCGGTGACCTTGAATTGTTCAAGTCCTTGTGGGTCTGGGGTGATGATATCCAGCTGAATTACATCCGCGAGCGCGGGTATGACGGCTGGGCGGGTTACCTGACCAAAGAGCGGCGGGAAGCGTCGCTCAACGGCAAAAAGCAGTTTGTCGGTTCGCGCAACCTCGAGCGCCCAACCGTCACCTATGAATGGGTGGACGATGGCGCGACTGTGGACGCACCGCCCGGCGCGCAGCTGCTCGATGAGGGCGGCGGCCGAAATGAATGCGCGTCTTGCCGGTTCGTCAAGTATCTGCTGCCCAAGCGAACAACCTCTAAAAGCTACGCGCACGCGCGCGTAGTTGCTGGCTTGGAATGCTCTGCAACATATCACAGGGGCATGGAGAAAAAGCCAAAACCACCTCGACAAAATCGAAAAACCGCGTATACTAAAAGATAAGGAGCTGCCAATGATTAAGAACGGTTGGTACTGCTGCCCGTATTGTGGCAAGAAACTTTTCCCGGTTGAACCGGACACCACGGCGCACAATCTGCCGCAACGATGCAAAGCTTGTAAGCGCCAGTTATACGTGAATATTCCACCAGTGCCAAGTGCCAAAGTGCCAAGTGCCGATTGACCAAACCCAAGTGTGGGTGTGGTCGGTCGGCTTTTTCTTTTGCCCGAAAGGAGGGCACGCCATGAAAACCATTGCCGAGATGATACCGGAGTACGAGGGAAACCTCGATGCGCTGCGGTCGCGCCGTCTCGAGTTGCTTGAACTGCGCAAGTACGAGCCGCACTTCGAGGTGCGCCACCAGCTTACCGAGCGGATTGTGGCGATCAACAAAATCATCGCCAGCTCGGCGGCGGCACTGGAGGTCATGCGGCGCTATGGCAAGTAAACCCCTGCGGCCGTGTCTGCATCCGGGCTGCACGACGCTGGTGCGGAGTGGCTACTGCGACAAGCACCGCCCGCCGGAATCGGCGCGGCGCAGCGAAAAGAGCCAGTCGTACCGCCGTTGGTACAGCTTGCGCATCTGGACGGACGAGCTTCGGCCGCAGCAGCTGGCACGCGAGCCGTTCTGCCGGGACTGTGCCCGGCATGGCCTGCGGGTGTATGCCACCGACGTTGACCATGTCGTGCCGCATGACGGCGACTGGTCGAAGTTTATCGACCCAGACAATCTGCAAAGCCTGTGCCATTCGTGCCATAGCGCCAAAACCATCGCGGAAAGCCGGGCAAAAGCACGGCGTCGAAAGCGCTGATCGGCTGGACGCTCGGACAGGCGCAGCGCGGGCAGGATGCGCGCGGACTTTGGCGGGAAATCCGTGGATTTCCCGAACCTCCCCCCACCCCAAGAAAGTTTCTGGGTAGGGGGCGTAAGACCGCAGGCCCCTATGCGCGTAAGATTTTTTCCCAATAGGAGGAGGATTCGCAATGCCACAACCATACAGCCCCGGCCCGGTTGGCCCTGAGGAGCTTCCGCAGGCGGTGCAGCCTGCTTGGTTTATGTCGGAGCAGATGGAGAAGCGCCCAGTTTCGGAGCTTATCCCATACGCTCGTAATGCTCGGACGCATAGCACTGCCCAGATTCGACAGCTGCGTGCCAGCATCCATGAGTTCGGGTTTATCAATCCAATCCTGATCGATCGGGCGGGTAATGTCATTGCAGGTCATGGCCGCTTGCTGGCTGCCGAGGCGGAGGGGATGAATGAGGTTCCGTGTGTACTGATCGATCATCTGAGCGATGCTCAACGACGGGCCTATATTCTGGCAGATAATCGGCTTGCTGAAATGAGTGGTTGGGATAATGATATGCTGGCCGTCGAATTGGGCGAAATTCAGACCAGCGGACTTGACTTAGAGTTAATCGGCTTTGATTCGGCCGCTCTGGATATGGCTGCGTCTTCATCCGATGCAGATAAGGCATTTGCAGATGGAATGCGCGCAGCAAAGGCTGCCGAGGAGGACGAGGAGTATCAGAGCTTTGTAGATAAGTTCAAGACGAAAAAGACCACGGACGACTGCTATACCCCTAAGCCGGTCTATGACGCGGTTCGGGACTGGGTCGTGGCGCGCTATGGTCTGGAAGGCCGACCGATCGTCCGGCCATTTTATCCGGGCGGCGATTATGCTGCGATGCAGTACCCGACCGGATGCGTCGTAATCGACAATCCCCCGTTTTCAATCCTGGCTGAGATCGTGGACTTTTATCTCGAGAAGAAAATTCCGTTTTTTCTGTTTTCACCCGCGTTAACCGTGCTGAATACCTCAAACCGAGACGGTGTATGTGCTGTAATTGCGCAAGCGGAGGTGGTTTACGAAAATGGGGCGGTCGTGCGCACCTCTTTTCTGACCAGCATGGACCAAATGAAGATTGTGGTCGCGCCGGATCTGCATACCATCGTTGAGCAGGCAAGCTACCAAGCTCAGCTTGAGGCAGGCAAGGTAGCTGAGCTGCCCTCCTATACCTACCCGATGGAGGTCGCCACGTCGGCGCGGCTGGGTTGGCTGGCTGTTCATGGCACAGGGCTGGAAATCAGTCCGACAGAGTGCGTGCATATCCGTGCACTGGATATGCAGAAACAGCAAGGTAAAGCCATCTATGGCTGCGGTGTCCTGCTTGGGCATCACGCTTCCGACAGACGTGCCGCCGCTGAACGGGCCGCGGTCGAGCAAATCGCAGCCGAACAAGCCGCAGCCGAGCAAGTCTCGGCCTATGTTTGGCAGTTATCGGAACGGGAACAGAAAATCATTGACGGACTGAAATGAGGTGAGGACATGCCGGCAAAAAAACCATTGCCGCGCGAGGCTGATGGGACGGTAGATATCCGATCAGCACGCAAGCGCATGAAGGGACACCGCACCAATGCGGAGATCGAGGAGCGCGTAAACACCGAAATCGTGACCGAACTTCCAAAACGGATTCTGCCGCCGTCCTATCTTCCGGATAGCATGCGGGACGAGTTTAGACAAATTGCAAAGCAGCTCGGCGCATTACATATCTTTTGTGCGCTCGACTATGACATGCTGGCGCGCTACCTGATCGCGCGGGCGGCATGGCTCAAAAGTCAGGCACAGGCAAACCACGCATTGGCTGCGGGTGATATGTCGGAAAGCCTTGGCTGGGGCAAGTCTGCGAATATGTATTTCAGCCAGTGTCACGCCTGCGCGCAAGCGCTCGGGCTCAGTATTACAAGCCGCTGCCGTCTGGTCGTGCCAAAACCGCCGGAAGACCCGGCAGAGGTCGACCCGATGACCCAGATGCTGCGCGAGCGGGCGGAAAGGCGGCGTAAAGCATGAGCAAGCAAATCATGTGCAGCCTGTTCTGCCCGATGCTCAACAAGTTCGGCGTGTGCGAAAGCACCATGCGTCGGGTAGAGCAGGTGCGAGAGTGCCCGCATCTCGAGATGCGCAAAGCGGTGTCCAAATTGAACACCGACCGCCAAAGCAAAAGGAGGTGCGCCGATGTTTGACGCCGAGGCGGCGTCGTTTGTCTGTGAATTTATCGAATACCTGACCTGCTCGAATGGCGCGCCGTTCCGACTGATGGACTGGCAGCGCGACGCCGTCACCGAGTTCTACGGCCAGATGGTAGAGGCCGAGGGAGACGAGGCTGACCCCGCGGGGCGGTACATCCGACGGTACCAGTACCTCTACCTCGAAATTGCCAAGAAAAACGGCAAATCCGAGCTTGCCGCCGCGCTGGCGGTCTACCACCTGTACGCGGACGGCGAGGTAAACGGCGAGGTGTACGTCGTCGCGGCAGACCGCGACAACGCGGGCATTGTGTATTCGGCCGCCAAGTGGATGGTCGAGCACTCACCCGCGCTGATGAAGCGCAGCCGCATCGTGGACAGCACCAAGACCATTTACGACACAGTCAGTGGCTCGAAACTCAAGGTTTTGTCGAGCGAAGCCTATTCCAAGCACGGCTACAAGCCATCCTGCGTCATCTTTGACGAGTTGCACGCGCAGCCAAACCGCGACCTGTGGGACGTCATGACGTTCGGCGCGGGCGACGCGCGCGAGATGCCGGTCTGGATTGTGCTGACGACGGCGGGCGACGACCCCGACCGCAAATCCATCGGCTGGGAAGTCCACGAAAAGGCGCTGTCGATTCTGCGCTGCCGCAATGGCTGCGCCCGCGAGGGCGATCTGGACGACCCACGCTGGCTGCCGATCATTTACGGCCTTGGTCTCATCGAGGACGAGGACGAACTCAAGAGCATCAACATCTACGACGAAGAGTTGTGGAAACGCTGCAACCCGTCCATCGGCAAGACGGTAAAGCTCTCGACCATCCGCGCGGAAGCGCAGGAGGCCAAACGCAGCGAGGCCGCCGAGCGGCTGTTCCGCTGGCTGCGGCTCAATCAGTGGATCGCCACCCATACGGTCGGCTGGATTCCGGTCACGATCTACGACAAGACGCAGTGGAATCCGGAGGGCTGCAAGGACTGGCGCGAAGCGGTGAACCTCTTGCGCGGCAAAAAGTGTTTCGGCGGCGGCGACCTGTCGAAAAGTACCGACCTTACCGCCTTCACGCTGTTGTTCCCGCCGCAGGACGGGCTGGACAAGTGGGTCGCGCTGTTTACGGGCTGGATACCGCTGGACGACATCGAAGCGCGCGAGCGCGCCGACCATGCGCCCTACCGGGACTGGATTCGCGCTGGCTTCATCCGCGGCTGTCCGGGGGACGTGATCGACTACGAGGACGTGATCGACACCATCATGCAGGCCGTGGAGACCTATGATTTGCGTATCATCGGCTTTGACCCGTGGCTTTCCACCACTATCACCCAGCGTTTGGCGTCGCTGATCACGGGGGCGGGTAAATCCGCGCAGATCGTGGAAATCCCGCAGGGCATGAAAAGCATTAGCCCGCCCATGAAGGAGATGGAGCACCTGATCCGCACGCATGAGATGCTGCACGTCCACAACACGGCCGCGCGTCAATGCTTTGCAAACGTCCGGTGCGACACGGACAGCAACGAGAACATCCACCCGAACAAGAAGCGCAGCCGCGGCCGTATCGACATCACGGTCAGCTGGATCATCGCTTTTGCAACGAGCAAGCTGGACGCTGGCCCCAGCATCAACGAAAAAGTACAAGCGGAGGATTGGAGCCTATGCTGAAACAACTGAAAATCCTGCTTTGGCTGTATCTGGACGACCTGCTGCTGATCGCGGGCGGAACGTGTTTGACTGTCGCGGCGGCGCATGTATGGA
>JAHZFK010000071.1 GCA_019421385.1 Clostridiales bacterium | reverse complement strand
CGAGCGTGCAGACCATCGAGGGCAACTGCTCGGACAGCGTGCGCGCCATGACGCGGTACTATTCGGAAATCACAGGGTTTTGCACACCTTGGGGATAAGGAGGACGCATGGCATACGACTATAAAATTGCAAAAGCCATCGTCGAGCAGGGCGGCAGGCGCGCCAAAAAGTCACCCTATCAGCCAATCAGCCCGCCGTGCTGGAGTGGCACACGCAGAAAAAAAGCTGTCATACCTTTACGCTTAAAGAATATACGGCATTGTCGTTGGCCATTGCCGCGTATGTTTATCCATATCTTAGATATCAAGAGTCTGTCAAGGAAGCCATCTATATGGCGCAGAGCAAGGAGGAACTGGATGCAATCGAGATCGACTACGGCAGCGTCGGTGCTGCTGCATAGCGTGCTCGCCGTCATCGGCGGCGTTACTTACATGGGTATCGAAACCCTTTGGCGCGGGTACACCCATTGGAGCATGGGCGTTTTGGGCGGGGTGTGCTTCGCCCTGATCGGCCTGCTGGACGAGTGGCAGGATCACCCACCGCTGTGGCTGCAAATGCTGGAGGGAGCAATGATCGTGACCGTGCTCGAGCTGATGGTGGGGCTGGTGGTCAACCGATGGCTTGGCTGGAATGTGTGGGACTATTCCGACATGCCGTTCAATCTCTGGGGGCAGGTGTGCTTGCAGTTCGCGGTCGCGTGGTTTTTCCTCAGCGCGGCAGCTGTGTGGCTGGAGAACGCCCTGCACCGGCTGGCGGCGAGGCTCGCGCACCGGCGCGGGAGGTGATCTTTTGCCGGGTTGACCAAAGGATGTAAAAAAGCGCCCTCACGGGGCGCGGAAGTGAGAAAGGAGGGGAGGCCGTTGTCTCTCTCGGTACATAGGAGGAAGTATGAGTATCCTTGAACTATTCGCCAGCGGGAGCGGCCTGCTTTTTCTGGTGCTGTCGATGATTGAGATTGCCCCCATCAAGGTCAATCCGTGGTCGGCGATTGCGCGGGCACTCGGCAGCGTCATCAACCGAGACGTCATTGTGCGGCTCGACGACATCAGCCGGATGCAAAAGGACACGCGGCGGCGGCTGGATGACCACATTAGGCTTGATGACGAGCGCGACGCGGACATGCACCGCGCAAAGATTTTGCGGTTCAACAATGAGCTGCTGCGGGATATCCCGCACACGCGCGAGGAATTTATCGAAATCCTCGCCGAGATAGATGGGTATGAGGCGTTTTGCCGTGCGCACCCGGACTATCAAAATAACAGAGCAGTCCACGCGGTTGCAAATATCAAGCGCGTTTATGCTGAGCGGCTGGAAAAACGAGATTTTTTATAAGGAGGAAGTACAATGAAGGTAAACATTCCGGTAAGATTCAGAAACCCGTGGTTTTGGGTCAGCGTCGCATCGGTGGCGATCACCGCGATTGGCGTAGACCCGCAGTCGTTCACCAGCTGGCCGGCTGTATGGGAGGGAATTAAATCCGTTCTCAATAATCCGGTGCAGCTAGTCACGATGGCGCTGGCAGTGCTGGGCGTTTTCATTGACCCGACGACCAGCGGCCTGACCGACTCTGACCGCGCCATGACCTACGAAAAGCCGCTGGAAAAGTGAGGTGCAGACATGAGCAGCATTCGTTGCGACATTTACGACCCCAAAGAGTATGACATCTGGTTTGCGGCTGCGCCTTATAGCGCGGCCAGCAAGCCCGCCAAGACGCTCAAACAGTGGGCGGCAGAGGAGCAGGCCGACGTGGTGTATAACCTCTGCCTGTTCAACATGACTGGGAGCGGCAGCGACCAGTACGGCGTCATCAAGGGACGCACTTTGCAGTACCTACGCGCGAAGGACGTGGACTGCGGCTATGGCGGCACAGCGGAACGCCTGACGGTCAGCCCCGGAAATGTGGTTGCGGGCGTGAAGGTCGCCGTGCGGGATGGCGTGGTGCTGTCCGGGCTGGACAAGTCCACCTATCGCAGCCGCAACATGATCGGCGCGCTCGTGGACGGTCGCATCATCGTTGTGCAGTCCTCGGACGGCTGTACTGAGGAGCAGGTGGCGCGTTATGCCGCTGGACGGTACACGATTGAGCTGCTGCTGGTGCAGGACGCGGGCGGTAGCACCGGCATGTACCGCGTGGAGGACGGCTACTTATTCGCCCCCGAGAAGGAGGGCACGGACGGCAGGCCAGTGTGCAGCGTAGTATGTATGAGAAAGAAGAACAAGGAGGAGCAACCTATGGGCAAGAAAAAGGTATTTATTGGCGTAGGCCACGGCGGCAGCGACCCCGGCGCAGTCGGGTATTTGGTTGAGAAGGATGTCAACCTCACGATGGCGACCGCTTGCCGCGATTTCCTAACGGCTTACGGCGTTGACGTTAAGATGAGCCGCACCAAGGACGAGAACGACACGGTCAGTCAGGAGATCGCGGAGTGCAACGCCTACGCGCCCGATCTGGCCGTAGATATTCACAATAACAGCGGCGGTGGCGACGGCTTCGAGGTGTTCCACACAATCCACGGCGGCACAGGCAAGACGCTTGCGCAGAACATCGAAAAGCACGTCAAGGCAATCGGCCAGAACAGTCGCGGCGTCAAGACGAGACAGGGAAGCAACGGCGATTATTATGCGTTCATCCGCGAGACGGTCGCACCGGCGGTCATCTGCGAGGGTGTGTTCGTAGACACCAAGGCCGACGCCGCGCAGGCCGATACGCTGGCTGAACAGCAGGCGTTCGGCGTGGCTTACGCCAAGGGTATCCTCGACACGCTGGGCCTGGCCTATGACGAGCCGGAGGAAGATCCGGACGATCAACCGGCAGAGCTGGAGAAGGGAGCAGATAGTATGACACAGGCAGAATTTGAAGCAATGTACAATAAGGTCAACCCGTTGTACAAGACCATCGACGACGTGCCGAGCTATTGGCAGCAGGACGTGCGCGAGATGCTCGACAGCGGCGCTATCAACGGCGGCACAGCGGACAATCCGAACGACGTCAACATGCGCCATGAGGCGCTGCAGGCGGCGATTGTTGCGCGTCGCGCGGAGGTAGCAGAGAGCAAATAACGGTGTTCAATTTGGACACAGAAAAGCCCCGGCCGGAAGGTCGGGGCCTTCTCTATGCTTATAATGCAAGATGAAACATGTGAAAAAGTAGAGGGGGTGTTATAATAGATACAACCGTAAAAAGAAGGGCTTGTAAATGAAAGAGCAAGAGTGGGCAATATGGATTTCTATTGTTGTATTTGTAATCACATTCGGTGTAGCTGCTCTTTTAGAAAAGAACGAAGTCAATAGAGAATTTGCAACGAATTTGCAACACGCTATTTTTAATGTTTTCGTTCTTCTTTGCTGTTCTGCGTTAAATTTATTAAAATAATTTATACAAAATATGAACTGTTTGGTTTTTTAAATACTGAAAAGAAAGAGAAATAAAGCAAACCCGTCACTTTCGTGACGGGTTTGCTTTGGTGACCCAGCGGGGATTCGAACCCCGGACACCCTGCTTAAAAGGCAGGTGCTCTGCCGACTGAGCTACTGGGTCATATTGATGCGTGAGGAATGCCGGATCGGATAAAAAAGTGGCAGGGACGGCTGGATTCGAACCAGCGAATGTCGGCGTCAAAGGCCGATGCCTTACCGCTTGGCGACGCCCCTGTATCCGTTGAATCAAAAAGACAGGCCGTACCCTAAGCATAACGCGCTGCGTGAGGCAGCGCGTCATAGGGTCATATGGGGTGGGTAAAGGGACTCGAACCCTCGACCCTCGGAACCACAATCCGATGCTCTAACCAACTGAGCTATACCCACCATATTCTGTTTCGCCAGCGGAAAGTTGGCACGCCAGGAGGGATTCGAACCCCCGGCCTACTGCTTAGAAGGCAGTTGCTCTATCCGGCTGAGCTACTGGCGCATATCAATTCCGGCAACCCGACGCCTGAAAGAAGTGGAGCGGGTGATGGGAATCGAACCCACGTGTTCAGCTTGGAAGGCTGACATTCTACCATTGAACTACACCCGCGGGTTTTTCTGACGCTTAAACAGTATAACAATGAATGGGGATTTTGTCAACATATTTTTTCATTTTCTTTTGCAAAAATTTTAGAGGCCGTCTAGGAAATTTTCGGAAAGCGGTTGGCACGTCATCAAAAGGGCATATGCGCATGGTATACTGAAAGCACAGAGGGGGGATGCAATGTGGGCTTTACCATTTTACTGGCAGAAGATGAAGTGGCGATGCGAGAGGTAGTTGCCGACTATCTGACGGAAAAGAGCGGCGGCACATGGAAGGTGGAGACGGCTGCGGACGGCGACACCGCACTTGCCATGATTGAGCAGCGCGCGTTCGATCTGCTGCTGCTTGACGTGATGCTGCCGGGGACGGATGGCTTTGCACTATGCCGCGCGGCACGGCGGCAGGGTGATGTGCCCATCCTGTTTGTGACCGCACGCGAGGATGAACAGGACAAGCTGCACGGCTACGGCCTTGGCGCGGACGACTATGTCGTGAAGCCGTTTTCTTTGGCGGTGCTGTATGCCAAGGCACAGGCGCTTTTGCGGCGCGCCAAGGGATTGACACAGGGGGACATGCTGATAGCGGGTGCGCTTGTTCTTGATCCCGCGCGCGGTATGTTGACGGTGGGCGGACAGCCGGTCGCGCTGCCGCCTAAAGAATTTGCATTGCTGCGGGCACTGATGGAGCGCAAAAACCGCGTGCTGACGCGCAACGAGTTGCTCAATCTCGCATGGGGCTGGGATTTTGACGGCACGGACCGCGTCGTGGACAGCCATATCAAAAAGCTGCGGAAAGTGCTCGGCGTGCACGCGGGCTGCATCAAAACCGTGGTCAAGCAGGGCTATAAACTGGAGGTGGATGGAGATGAAAAGCAAGCATAGGAATTTCTGGAGCTTCTTTTGGCGCGTGGGCGCAGGGTTTCTGGCGTTCTGGATGGTCGTGATGACTGGGTTTACTCTGCTGCTGGGATGGCAGAAAGCACAGTCCATGTTGTACAATATCGAAGAACATAAGGAATATTTCTTTAATGAGCAGATGGACGTGGTGCTTGACGATGAGAATAAGATACAAGAGGACGGAACACCCATTCCACCGGAAGAAATCCGGGCGGATTTGAGAAAACAGGCATTTCTGTCGGATATGCGCAATATACCGGACGAAGAACCGCCTGCGGTGCGCATCACAGAAACAGCGATCACAGATGTAAACGGCAAGGTATTGCAAAGCAACCGGTACTGGATTCGTGCTACCGAGACCGGGGATTGGAATGATGCGAACATTTATATTGACATGACCGGACAGACAGCGGAAGCGATTGAGTTGGTTTTACAGTCCACTGTGATTGGTGGGGATATTGTTCCACCGGAATTGACCATAGTGGTATGGGTGGATGGAGATATCGCCTATCCCAAGCAGCTGATTTTACAGCCACGCAGAGATACGGGCACCGAGTGGGTGGCAGACGGAGAGCCGACTGTTTTGGAATGCCGATATGATGAGGAACAGATGGCAGGATTGCGGGTTGCGGAGCTTAGCTGGTGCGGTATGACAACGCCGGGACCTGTGGATTACTCTATTGCAGAGTTGGCAAAATCGCTGGCCTCCGAACGCCGTCTTGCGTTGCGTGAATGGGTAGAAGCAGGGAAAGAAGGCGGAGAGGATCGGACGGTTTGCACGCCGTGGCTGGTACAAATGTACACAAGGGAGGTGCGGTATTGTCCGTATGCAGTGGAGCGCCTGGTAACCGTTGCTTATGCGGCAGAAGCCTATCCGCTCAAGGCATGCTTGCCGGTATTGCTGCCAGTCTATGGCTTTAGCTTTTTGCTGGCAGTATTGTTCTCCGCCATCCTTGCCTACGCCCTGCTGCGCGTGTGGCGCAAGCAAGCGCGCGTCGAGCAGGCGCGCCGCGACACAACCGCTGCGCTTGCGCACGAACTCAAAACGCCGCTGTCTGTACTGTCCGCGACCGCAGAGTTGTTATCAAATGATATGGCGCAGGATAAGCGCGCGCATTATCTGGATGTCATCCAGCAGCAGGCACAGCGCATGGATGGCAGCGTGCGGCGTATGCTTGAACTGTCTCGGTTGGAGGCTGGCGCGAAAGCCCTACGGCGCGAGCAGGTGTCTCTCTCCGCCCTGGTGCGTGAGCGGCTGGATGCCGCCGTCCCGCCGGACAGCTGTCTGCATACGTCGGTTGTGGTGGATGGACCAGATGAGGCCAAGGCCGACCGCGCGCTGCTTACCCGTGCGCTCGACGCATTGCTCGAGAATGCGGTGCAGCACACCCCGCCGGATGGCAGCATCACGGTGCGCATTGAGCACGGCGTGTGCGCAGTTGTCAACACAGGTGAGGCCATCCCGTCTGCCGCGCTGCCGCGTCTGTGGGAGCCGTACTATCAGGCAGAGCCCGCGCGAAGCAAGCAGGGCGACGGACTGGGGTTGTCGATTGCCAAAACCGTGTTCGATTTGCATGGTTACACCTACGGTGCGGAAAACACACCTGCCGGGCCGCGGTTTTGGTTTCGGTTCGGCAAGGCGTGATCGGACGCGTCTCATGGATGGATCGGATAGATGATGATTTTCCCTTTGTGCGCAGATTTTTCTTGAGAATGATAGGAAAATGCGGTAAACTGATAATATCAAGAAATAAAGCGTAGGGAGGGTGAGAAACATGTTTGGTTTCAATGCAGCAGAATGGGGTGGCAGCACATATTCGTCTGCGTATCTGGATCGGGCGGCTAGCGCGCGCAGCATGGAGCCGGTCAATGGTATTACCCCTGCGCAGACCACAGCGGTTTCTCCCGTGCCGGCAGTGGCATCGATGCAGCCGGACAACACGCAGGCCGCATCGGAGCAGGAGAGCCCCCAACTCCCGTTTCAGAGAGAAGGCGTCGACCCGGTCGAGTGGGCTGTCCGCGGACGCATCCAGTACGCCGATGAGAACGTACAGAACGCATCCGGGAATGCGGCAGCGCCGGAGGGACAGGCCGCGTCGGAAGCCAAATCCGCGCAGGAGGTCATGGCGGAAAGCGAGTGCCAGACCTGTAAGGAGCGCAAATATCAGGATGGCTCGGATGATCCCGGCGTTTCGTATAAAACGCCCACCAATATTGCACCTGAGGCGGCAGCTTCCGCTGTGCGCAGTCATGAGCAGGAGCATGTAAGCCGTGAGCAGTCCAAGGCGCAGCAGGAAGGACGGGAAGTGGTCAGCCAGTCGGTCACGATCCACACCGCAATCTGTCCGGAATGCGGCAGGGTTTACGTCTCCGGCGGCACGACCCGCACCACGACGCGGCAGGAAAAAGCCGCGCAGCTGTATCAGCAGCAGGGGGAGCAAGTCCCCAGCCAGTTCCAGTCAGTGGCATAAGAGAAAACAGCCGATTTTCATCGGCTGTTTTTTTGTTGCCTGCTGCTTATCCGATGTAAAAAGCCACCCGTTCTGAACTGCACCCTATTTGTTAGACAGTATGGTATACTGAAAAACAAGTGGGGTG
>JAHZFK010000070.1 GCA_019421385.1 Clostridiales bacterium | reverse complement strand
CGCACATCTCGAAAGCAGCAACTTCGGTTGCTGCTTTTCTGTTTCTGGAGGGAAAAGGATCGCAGCATTGCTGCGGTCTTCTTTCTTATTTCTGGCTGCGTAGCACACAAGAAGCGAAATCTCAACTACACTATATCTTGTGTTGCTGCAAAAAAATAGAAAAATAGATTTTCCACAGATGTCAACAGGATAGACACAGGCTTTTCCACAGGCAATCTGTTATCCACAAGGCCTTTTCCACATTGTCCACAGTAGAAAAAAACAAAATTTCAGAGAAAGCAACAAGAAAAATATTTCGATTCCTACAATTCTTCCAAAAAGCCCGTTTCCCCTTGACAGGCCGTTGCAGGAGCGGTAAAATATATAGCATAGGCACAAGATATGGTGCGAAAATGCAGAACAATCTACGAAATTTTGTGATTGCCGCAAGGCGGTTTTTGTATGAGAGAGGGAAACGGATTTATGATTCAGCAGATTCTCAAACGCGACGGACGAAAGGCCCCCTTTGAGATTGAAAAGATTGCCAGTGCGATTTTCCGGGCGGCGCAAGCTTCCGGTGGGCAGGATTTCGAGATGGCGCGCGGTCTGGCTGAGCAAGTGGAAAAGATGCTCGAAGCCGATGTGGGAGAGCAGATCCCCACGGTGGAGCAGATACAAGATACAGTAGAAAAGGTTTTGATCGAAAGCGGACATGCCCGCACGGCAAAGAAGTATATTCTGTATCGCAACGAGCGTACCCGTGCGCGTGAAATGAACACTAGGCTGATGAAAGTCTACGAGGATCTGACCTTTCAGTCTTCACTGGAAAACGACGTAAAACGCGAAAACGCAAACATTGACGGCGATACAGCCATGGGCACTATGCTCAAGTATGGCTCAGAGGGTGCAAAGCAGTTTTACGAAATGTTTATCCTCGATCCGGCGCATGCTACGGCGCACCGGGAAGGGGATATCCATATTCATGATTTGGATTTTCTCACGCTGACGACGACCTGCTGCCAGATCGACTTGCTCAAGCTGTTTGATGGTGGTTTTTCCACCGGACATGGTTTCCTGCGAGAGCCGAATGACATTCGTTCGTATGCGGCACTGGCTTGCATTGCCATCCAGTCCAATCAGAACGATCAGCACGGAGGCCAGTCGGTGCCGAATTTCGATTATTCGATGGCTCCCGGCATCCGAAAGACCTTCCGCATGCTGTTCCGCGCCAATCTGGCCAAAGCGCTTGAGGTGTTCGGTGCGGATGAGAATAACGAAGTCGATGCGCAGGCGCTGACCGAGCGTATTGAGCAGCAGACCGGAAAATGGGCTTGCCTTGCCGGCGACAATGGGTATGATGAGGCGATGGCAGCGGCGCTCAGTGAAACACTGGACGAGCAGGCGGTACAGAAATGTATGCGCTTTGCCCGTAAGTATGCGGACAAGGAAACGCGCAAGAGCGCGTATCAGGCGATGGAGGCGTTGGTACATAACCTGAACACCATGCATTCGCGTGCAGGTGCACAGATTCCATTCTCCTCGCTCAACTACGGCACGGATACCTCGCCCGAAGGGCGGTTGGCGATCGAGCAGCTGCTGCTCGCGACCGAGGCCGGCTTGGGCAACGGAGAAACGCCGATCTTCCCGATTCATATTTTCAAGGTCAAAGAGGGCGTCAACTATAACGAAGGGGAGCCGAACTACGATTTGTTCAAACTGGCCTGCCGTGTATCGGCCAAGCGTATGTTCCCGAACTTCTCTTTCCTGGATGCTCCGTTCAATAAGCAGTATTACAAGCCAGGGCATCCGGAAACCGAATGTGCCTACATGGGATGCCGCACGCGCGTCATTGGCAACCACTTTGACCCGACCCGTGAAATTGTGAACGGCCGCGGCAACCTGTCGTTTACCTCGATCAATTTGCCGCGTATTGCCATTCGCAGCCATGGCGATTTGGATTGGTTCTTTGAGGATTTGGATCGTAAGATTGATCTGGTCATTGACCAGCTGTTGGCGCGATTCCGCATTCAGTCGGCCAAGAAGGTGCGCAATTATCCGTTCCTGATGGGCGAGGGCGTCTGGATCGATTCGGATAAGCTCGGCCCGGATGATCCGGTGGGTGATGTGCTCAAGCACGGCACGCTGACGCTGGGCTTTATCGGTCTTGCGGAAACGCTCAAGGCGCTGATTGGCAAGCATCACGGTGAAAGCGAAGAAGCGCAGAACCTCGGCTTGGAGATCGTGGGGCATATGCGGGAGCGTATGGATCAGGCGAGTGAGAAATACGGCCTGAACTTCTCGCTGATTGCGACCCCGGCGGAAGGCTTGTCCGGCCGCTTTGTCAAGATCGACCGCGAGAAATATGGCCTTATCGAAGGTGTGACCGACCGGGATTACTATACCAACTCTTTCCATGTTCCGGTATATTATCCAATCTCTGCGTTTGACAAAATCGTGCGCGAAGCACCGTATCATGAACTGACCAATGGCGGACATATCAGCTATATTGAGCTGGACGGTGACCCGACGCAGAATCTGGAAGCGTTTGAGGCAGTCGTCCGTGCGATGAAGGAGGCCGGTATCGGTTATGGTGCGATCAACCATCCGATCGACCGCGATCCGGTTTGTGGCTACACCGGTATCATCGGAGAAACCTGTCCGCGCTGCGGACGGCATGAGGGTGAAGGCGTGCCGCTCTCCAAGCTGCAAAAGCTGGGACTTTATAAGCATTTGAACAGTATGACGCTGGGCTATCACGGCGATCCCGCAGAGGAAGCCGACCGTCTGCCCAATACATTGCAGGTTGTTAAGGATTAAGAAAGGAAGCGTTAGCATCATGGAGAAAAAGGAAATGCAGGAGCAGTTGATTGGGGAAGGCGTGGGCTTTGAGCGCATCCGCCGTATTACGGGTTATCTGGTTGGCACGCTGGATCGCTTCAATAACGCCAAGCGCGCAGAGGAGCATGACCGCGTCAAGCACACGGTGTCCTGCTGCTCGATGGAAGAGGAGCATACTGCGTGATGGAAGGCACCATACGCATTGCGGGTACAGTCGGGGAGTCCATTGTGGATGGCCCCGGCTTCCGCTATACGCTGTTCACACAGGGCTGCCCGCACCATTGTCCCGGCTGCCACAACCCGCAAACGCATGATTTTGCAGGCGGTAAAGAGATGGACTTGGACACACTGCTGCGCGATATGTGCCGCAATCCGTTGGTCAAGGGTGTGACCTTTTCGGGTGGTGAGCCGTTTTGCCAGCCGCAGCCGCTCTATCAATTGGCGGTGGAGCTCAAGGCAAAAGGAAAGCACCTGATGGCGTATTCCGGCTATACATTTGAGCAGCTGCTGGAGCTGCCCGATCCGTTTGTGAAAAAGCTGCTGGGGCAGCTGGATTTGTTAGTGGATGGACCGTTTATCGAGGCAGAGCGCAATTTGGAATTGCGTTTCCGGGGCAGCGCAAACCAGCGTGTGCTGGATGTACCTGCTTCGCTGGCGGCAAATGCGCCCGTGTGGGCAGAGCAGTACCGATAAGGTAAGCAGAAACGGAAAGGCTGCTGCAGAGCGGCCTTTTTTCCTGTTTTGCGATGCAAAAGAGAGGTGGAATATCATATGCATGATGAATTGACCGCACAGGATATTGCGATGATGCAGAAAGAGCTCGATCATCGGAAGCTGGAATTGATGCCTGAGCTGATCGAGGAGGTCAAGCGTACGCGGGCATTCGGTGACCTGAGCGAAAATTTCGAATATAAAGCAGCCAAGCAGGCGCAGAACCGCAATCGCAGCCGTATCCGGTATCTGGAGCGCATGATCAAGTCGGCGCGCGTGATTGAGGATAAAGCCGCGGCAGATGAAGTTGGCTTGTTCGACAAGGTAGAGTTGTATTTCGAGGAAGACGAGGAAACCGAGACGATACAGGTGGTCACAACGGTACGCTGCGATCCGCTGCAGGGACGCATCAGCCGCGAAGCGCCGCTGGGCAAAGCGGTGCTGGGAAAAAAGCAGGGAGACCGTGTTTCGGTGACCACCGAGGACGGGGACAGCTATACCGTGGTGATCCGTTCGATCTGCAAGCAGGCAGACGACGGAACTGGTTCAATCCTATAAATGCAAAACAGCAGCCGATGAGGTATCGGCTGCTGTTTTTTGATCGAAAGACGGATTACTCCGCAGTTTCATCGGTTTCGTCTGTCTGGCTGGGTTCTTCGTCTGGTTTGGCAAAAAACGCGGCACGATCGACTGCGCACACAACATGCGGCAAATCTTTTCCTCGATAATGCTTGGTGAGTTGTCCGATTGGCTTCATGCCGCAGGCTGCTGCAACATGCAGGGACGCGATATTGTCCGGACGGATCAAGGCAAGCGCACGCGGCACATCCAGTTTTTCAAACGCAAAGGTAAGTGATGCACGGGCACATTCCACTCCGTAGCCTTGTCCCCATAAATCCCGCCGCACAATATAGCCGATCCCGATTGCGGTGGTCTCCGCGTCGAGACATTCTGTGAGCGGTCCGGCCAATGCAATCAGTTCACCGGTTTCCCGATCCAGACCGGCAAAATATCCGCATCCATCTTCGTGATAGCGGCGCAGCATGTCTGCGATCCAGTCGACCACTTCTTCGTAGGAAAAGCCGTGCTCCCATGCGTACATGGTTTCCGCATCCTGTAAAATCGGGGCGACAAGGGAAAAATCGTCCGCCCGCAGGCGGCGAAAACGCAGGCGCGCGGATTCCATTTCGTAATGCTGTAATTCCATTAGATTGCTCCTGTAAAAACGGTGCAGCGTGACGCCGCACCGTTTTTGATACAAATTGGTTTACTTGGTGCCGAAGATACGGTCGCCGGCATCGCCCAAACCGGGTACGATATAGCCGTGGTCATTGAGCTTTTTGTCAATAGCAGCGACGAAAATCTCCACATCCGGGTGGGATTTCTGAACGGCTTCAATGCCTTCCGGCGCTGCGATCAGGTTCATCAGCTTGATGTGCTTCACGCCGCGGCGCTTGAGACCGTCGATGGCAGCGATTGCCGAGCCGCCGGTCGCCAGCATCGGGTCGAGCAGCAGTACGTCGCGGTCCTCGATATCGTTCGGCAGCTTGCAGTAATATTCGATCGGCTGCATCGTGTCCGGATTGCGGTACATACCCATGTGGCCGATCTTAGCGGCCGGGATCATTTCCAGCATTCCTTCCACCATGCCGAGACCGGCGCGCAGGATGGGGACAAGCGCAATCTTTTTGCCGGAGATGACATGCACGCGTGCTTCTGCCAGCGGGGTTTCAATGGTGATCTCCTTGAGGGGCAGATCGCGCGTCGCCTCGTAGCACATCAGCATGGCGATTTCGCGGGTCGCTTCGCGGAACTCCTTTACGCCGGTAGTTTTATCGCGCATCAGGCTGAGCTTATGCTTGATCAGCGGGTGATCCATTTCGTGAACGGTAGCCATAGTCGTTTTTCTCCTTTAATGTAGATTCGATGCATCGCCGGAAAGCCGTTTCATACGTTCGCGTTCGGCCTGCGGACGGCGCAGGTAAAAGGCGTCCAGCTCTTGGGGGGAGCAGGTTTTACCTGCCTGTAATAACGGCAGGGCAGCGGCAGCAACACCGTAGCCGGTGGGATAACGCAGCTCGGGCGGTGCGAGACGCAGGCCGGTACATTTTTCCCTAAGGGTATTATAACATAGTTCGGCTCCGTCTCCAACCAGAAAATACGCTGTATCGCTGATTTCTTCCGCAAGGTCGGTCAGTTTGACAGCACGGTCCTCGCACAAGCGTTTGGGCTGGTTGTTTTCGATGGTGAAAAGTGCATTATAAACTTGTCCTGCGCGCGCGTCCATCACGCAGCACAGGCGACCCGGGAGCGCATGCGCACCGTATGCCATCGCTTCGAGCGTAGATACCCCGATGCACGGCTTGTCCGCACCAAGCGCCAGTCCCTTGACCGTCGCTACACCGATACGCACACCGGTGAACGAACCCGGCCCGTGTGCAACGGCAATGGCATCGACTTCGTCCAGTGTGATACCGCAGTTTTGCAGCAGACTTTCGGCCATCGGCAGCAAAGTGCGCGAATGGGTTAGGCCGCAGTTTTGAAAAGACTGTGCGATCAGTTTTTCGTCCTCGGTCAGCGCGACTGAGGCGCTGACGGCGGAGGATTCCAGTGCAAGGATTTTCATGCGCACACCTCCCCAGTGGTGACGCGTCGGTCATCTGGTGCATCACCATACGCAATGTGAACAGTCTTGTATTGCGACGGCAGGATATCCGCCGCGTTTTCGCTCCATTCGATCAAAACGATGCGGCTGCCGTCCAGATATTCCTCAAAGCCGATTTCAAACAGCGCCTCGCTGTCCAGAATGCGGTACAGGTCAAAATGCGCCACACGACCGCCGGGCGTATCGTATTCGTTGGCAATGGCAAAGGTTGGGCTGGTGACCCGTCCCTGATAGCCAAGGCCGCGCAGCACGCCGCGGGTAAACGCGGTTTTGCCTGCGCCGAGATCGCCGGAGAAGGCGACCACGTCGCCCGGCCGTAACGACGCGGCATATTCTGCGCCCAAGGCTTCGGTTTCCTCGGGCGAGTGGGTGATATATTCCATTTGAACACCTTTTCTTGTGAATTCTGGCTTTATCATATCACGGAAGTAGACAAATAGCAAGGTGCACGCTCAGGGCTGTGTGTCGGCAGTTAATGCTTTGATGACCTCTCCTGCGAGGATCATACCGGCAACCGGCGGCACAAAAGATACGCTGCCAGGCACAGCACGGCCCGCGGTGCCTTTTTGCTCGTCCGAGGGCAGGGGCGTGCGCGGTTCTTCCTTGGAGTAAACCACCTTGAGACGGCGGATGCGGCGCTTTTTGCATTCCAGACGGATGACGCGTGCGAGCGGGCAGACCGAGGTTTTATAAATATCCGCGACCTCGAAACGGGTGGGGTCAAGTTTGTTGCCCGTGCCCATCGAGCAGATGAGCGGCACGCTCAGACGGTCGCATTCGCTGATCAAGTGTAGCTTTGCGGTAACGGTATCAATGGCATCGATCACATAGTCAAACTGCGTCAGATCGAGCGTACTGTCCGGGGTATAAAACTGTTGCAGCGCGTGTACGGTGCAGCGCGGATTGATGTCGGCAATGCGTTCGCGCATGACGTCTACCTTGGCTTGTCCGGTGGTCGAAGCAAGTGCGATCAGCTGGCGGTTGCGGTTGGTCAGCGAAACTGTGTCGTTGTCGATCAGAGTCAGTTCTCCGATACCCGCGCGGGCCAAGGCCTCGCACGCGAACGAGCCTACGCCGCCGATGCCGAACACCGCGACATGCGAGGAAGCCAGCTTTTGCAGCGCATCTGCGCCGAGCAGCAGTTCTTCGCGGGAAAATTCATGCAGCATATTGAAAACCTCTCTGTTTCGTATGAAAAGAGTATACCATAGGGTGTATGTGTAAGCAAGCGGGAAGGAGAGGAAAGCAAAACAGATGACTGCCGCAGGACACAAAATCCGCCCGTCGAGGTCGGATTTTGTGAGGCTCCGGCCGACTGGGGCAGTCGGCCTAATCACACGGGCTACAAAACAGCCCACTGGGCTGTTTTGTTTAACGCCCTTTCGAGCCTTGTATCCATTACCAAAAATAAAACGCCTGTCTATGACAGGCGTTTTATTTTTGGAGCGGCTGACGAGGCTCGAACTCGCTACCTCCACCTTGGCAAGGTGGC
>JAHZFK010000007.1:29720-83358 GCA_019421385.1 Clostridiales bacterium | reverse complement strand
CAAATCTTGCGGGACTTTTTTCATTTCAGATATTGACTTTTATTTGCAGGACTCCTTTGATTTGTTTATGATACCAGACGGCATACTGCTTTGCAACAAAAATTCGGTAAAATTTTCCGACCGCGCATATAAAAAAGCTTCGGAACCTATGGTTCCGAAGCTTTCATTTTGCCATCTTGCAAGAATCAGTCCTGATGCTCCTCGATGTACTTGACGATGTCGCCGATGGTGCTCATCTGGGTCGCCTCTTCGTCAGAGATGGTTACGCCGAAGTTCTCTTCGAGGTCCATCATCAGCTCAACAACGTCCAGAGAGTCCGCGTTCAGGTCTTCCTTTACCTTGGTATCCATGGTCATGGTGGAAGCGTCGGCGTCGAACTTGTCAGCCAGAATCTCGCATACCTTTTCAAACATGGGAATTACACTCCTTCATTCTGTTCTTGATTTATTTGTCTGAAAATCCCGATCTTACGGAACTTTTCATACCGTTTTTGCAGCATCGTATCCATATCCGGCTCAGCTGCCAGCTCTGCGAGC
Source organism: Clostridiales bacterium (assembly GCA_019421385.1). Lineage (GTDB taxonomy): Bacteria > Bacillota > Clostridia > Oscillospirales > Butyricicoccaceae > Agathobaculum. The sequence continues at coordinate 82,822 of JAHZFK010000007.1, read as the reverse complement.
TGATCGCGCAGCGCGCGGCCCACATTGCGGATAAGCTGTGCATTCGTCTGTCCCTCGGGTACAATGCCCTCGATCATGCCGAAGTTATACAGATCCTGCGCGGTGATACGCAGAGTATCCGCAGCTTCGGCTTCACGCGACGGGTCCTTCCACAGGATGGACGCACAGCCGCGCGGCGAAATGACCGAATACAGCGCGTTTTCCAGCATCAGCACGCGGTCGGCCACAGCCAGCGCCAATGCGCCGCCTGAGCCGCCTTCGCCTGTGATAATAGAAATCACCGGCGTGCGCAGCTCGATGAACTCATACAGGCTGCGGGCAATTGCTTCACCCTGTCCGCGTTCCTCCGCGCCTACACCCGGAAACGCGCCGGTCGTATCGACCAGATTGATGACGGGACGATGAAATTTTTCGGCCTGATGCGCAAGGCGCAGCGCCTTGCGGTAACCCTCGGGATTGGCCATGCCGAAATTGGCGGCCATTTTCTCCTCGGTCGTCTTGCCCTTGCGGTGACCGATGATCGTCACCGGCATACCGTTGAACATTGCCACGCCCGCACAGATCGCATGATCTTCGCCAAAATAGCGGTCGCCGTGCAGCTCGACAAAGTCGGTGAACAGCTCGCTGATATAATCCTCGATCTGCGGGCGCTTGGGGTCATGGATGATGCGCATTTTTTCACTTGCAGGTTTATTCGCCATAGTGCCACACCTGCCGTTTCTTGGGTTTGGGCTGCCGATGGAGCTTCAGAAGCGTCTCGAGCGTGCCCTTAAGCTTGTTACGCGGAACTATTTTATCACAGAAGCCGTGCGAAAGCAAGAACTCGGACGACTGAAAATCATCCGGCAGCGTCTCGCCAATCGTGCCTTCGATGACACGGCGTCCGGCAAAGCCGATGGTCGTGCGCGGCTCGGCAAGGATGATATCGCCCAGCATGGCAAACGACGCAGTCACGCCGCCGGTCGTCGGGTCGGTCAGCACGGTGATATACAGCAGGCCGGCGTCCGAATGCCGGCGCGCCGCCGCCGAAACCTTGGCCATTTGCAGCAGGGAGAACATCCCCTCCTGCATGCGCGCACCGCCCGAACAGGTGAACAGCACCACAGGCAGGCTCTTTTCGGTTGCGTATTCAAACAGGCGGGTCAATTTTTCACCCACAACCGAGCCCATGGACGCCATCATGAAATGACTGTCCATCACGCCGATGCAGGTCTCCACCCCGCCAATGCGGCACACGCCGGTCTTGACCGCATCCGGCATACCGACCTTCTCAGCCAGCTGCGCCGCCTTTTCGGCGTAACCCGGAAAGTCGATCGGGTCGGCAGGCGCGAGATCGGCATACAGCTCCACAAAGCTGTCCTTATCCGCGATCTGACGGATGCGCGTGCGCGCCAGCAGCCGTCCATACCGGCCGCAATGCGGGCACACATACAGGTTTTTACCGTACGCATAGGCTTTCAGCTCCGCGCCGCAGCCTTTGCACTTGACCACCTTAACGCCCGTTTCCTCCTGCGGTTTCATCTCCATCGAGGTTTCCCGCGTTTTCTGGAACAAATCGAGCAGCATGGTGCTTCCCCCCTTCTTTTATTGCTCAAAATCTCCGTTTGCAATCGAATTGACATGGAATTCCGCGTCCTCAAACGCCTTGGAACGCAGAATGTGCATCTGATAATCCGTGCCGGTGACAACGCCCTCAAACAGCGTCTCTGCCAGCGCACGGCGCATACGGGCAATCGCCTGCTGCCGATCCGCGCCGTAGACAATCAGCTTGCCGATCATGGAATCATAGAACGGCGGAATTTTATAGCCCTGATACGCTGCGGTATCCATGCGCACACCCGGCCCGCCCGGCAGGTGCATTGCCACGAGCGTGCCCGGACAGGGCGCGAAGTCGCGCGACGGATCCTCCGCATTGATGCGGCACTCGATCGCATGTCCGCGCAGCGACAAATCGTCCTGCGTGAAGGACAGTGGCTCTCCCGCCGCCACACGAATCTGCTCGCACACAAGGTCCACGCCCGTCACCTGCTCGGTGACCGGATGCTCGACCTGAATGCGGGTGTTCATCTCGCAGAAATAGAAATTGCGGTCGCTGTCGACCAGAAATTCGATCGTGCCTGCGTTGCGGTAACCCACGCGCTTGGCCAGATCGACCGCCGCCTTGGTCATTCTGGCACGCAGCTCAGGCGTGACAAACGCCGACGGACTTTCCTCGATCAGCTTCTGGTGGCGGCGCTGCACCGAGCACTCGCGCTCGAACAGATGCACCACATTGCCGAAGCTGTCGCCCAAAATCTGCACCTCGATATGGCGCGGATTGTGAATGTATTTTTCCATGTACAGACGGCCGTCGCCAAAGTTTGCGACCGCTTCCGCCGCAGCGCTGTCGTAAGCGTCCTTGAGACCGCGCACGTCCTGCGCCACGCGAATGCCCTTGCCGCCACCGCCGGACGCCGCCTTGAGCATCACCGGATAACCGATGCGCTCCGCCTCGGACAGCGCTTCGTCAAAGTCACGCAGCGGGCCGTCCGTGCCCAGCGCGACCGGCACGCCCGCCGCGATCGCGTTGCGCTTTGCCTCGGACTTATCGCCCATCAGACGGATGGTCGCGGCGGTCGGCCCGATAAAGGCTAGACCGGCCTGCGTCGTGCGCTCGGCAAAGTCCGGGTTCTCCGATAAGAAACCAAAGCCCGGGTGAATCGCCTGGCAGCCCGACGCGAGCGCCGCCGAGATAATGTTATCCATATTCAGATAGCTGTCCGCCGCACGGGCCGGACCGATGCACACCGCTTCGTCCGCGATCTGCGCATGAAGCGCTTCGCGGTCGGCCTCGGAATACACGGCAACCGATATCACACCCAGATCGCGGCACGCCTGAATGATGCGGACCGCTATTTCACCGCGGTTCGCAATGAGTACCTTTTGAAACATGTCTTTCCCCGCCTCAGTCCATGATGACCATGCACTTGATCTCCGCCTCGGCAGCCTTCTGGTCGCCCACCCAGGCAACGCCCTCGGCTACCGCCATCGGGCCGCGGCGCTTTACGAACTTGACTTCCAGCCGCAGCGTATCGCCCGGCTTTGCCATCGCGCGGAACTTGGCCTTGTCGATGCCGGTGTACACCGCGGTCTTGCCGCGAAACTCCGGAATCGACAGCAGCGCCACGCCGCCGACCTGTGCCAGCGCCTCCAGACGGAATACCGCAGGCATGATCGGATTGCCGGGGAAGTGGCCTTGGAAGAAGAACTCATCGCCCGTCAGATGCAGCGTACCGACCGCATGCTCCTCATCCATTTCGAGGATTTCGTCCACCAGCAACATGGGCGGACGATGCGGCAGGATCTCCATGATCTGTTCTTTATTCAGCATATATCTTATACCTCTTTCTCATCCAGCGCAAGCGATTTTATCAATCTGATGCTTTTTTATTCAAGAGAGGGGGCTTTGAAAAGCCCCCTACCCTCATTCAATGATAACAACCGTCTGGTTATACTCGACCATGTCACCCGGCTGTGCCAGAATGCGCACGACCGTGCCGTCGCACGGCGCCTTGATCTCGTTCATGGTCTTCATCGCCTCGATGATGAACAGCGTGTCGCCCTCCTTGACCTTCTGGCCGACCAGCACAAACGGCGGTGCGTCCGGCGCGGGAGAGGAATAGAACGTGCCCACCAGCGGGCTCTTGACCGGCGTGCCTGCGGGCAGCTCCTCCGCCGCGGCAGCAGCGGGAGCCGCTTCGCCCTGCGCGGCCGGTGCCGCAGCCGCTGCAGCAGGTGCAGCAGCGGGAGCCGCCGCCACCGGAACGACCGGTGCGGGAGGCGCAGACTTGATCTTGATCTTTACGTCGTCCAGCTCCAGCTCGACCTCGCCCAGACCGCGGTTTTTCAGCGCGTCCATCAGCTCGACGGCGACATCCTTGAGTTCCTTGATATCCATAACTTACACCTTCTTAATCAGGATGCAGGCATTGTGTCCGCCAAAGCCCAGCGAGTTGGAGATCGCCACATTGACCGGCATCTCGACTGCCTTGTTGGGCGTAATGTCCAGATCGCACTCGGGATCGGCCTCCTGATAGCCGATCGTCGGCGGGACGATGCCCTCGCGGATCGCCATGACGCAGGCAATCGCCTCAACTGCGGCTGCGCCGCCGAGCAGGTGGCCGGTCATCGACTTGGTCGAGGAAACCTGGACCTTATATGCTGCATCACCGAACGCCTTCTTGATGGCGATAGTTTCATACTTTTCGTTCAGCGGCGTGGACGTGCCGTGCGCGTTGATATAATCCACATCCGCCGGGGTCAGTCCCGCGTCCGTGATCGCGCCCAGAATGGCATGTGCCGCTGCTTCACCGTCCGGCGAGGGGCTGGTGATGTGATAGGCGTCACCCGAAGCACCATAACCCGCAACCTCGGCCAGAATGGTCGCGCCGCGCTTTTCAGCATGAGACAGGCTCTCGAGCACGAGACAGCCTGCGCCCTCGCCCATAACGAAGCCGGAGCGGCGCGCATCAAACGGAATGGACGCACAGGTCGGATCGTCGCCCGTATGCACGGCCTTCATATTCTGGAAGCCCGCCATCGAAATCGGGATGATGCCGTTTTCCGTGCCGCCGCAGACCACAACGTCCTGATAACCGTGGCGGATGGCTCGCATCGCCTCGCCAATGGCATGGTTGCCCGTCGCGCAGGCGGATACCGGACAGAAATTCTCGCCCTTGAAGCCGAAGCGCATCGAAATATACGCAGCCGCCATGTTGGCGATCATCTCAGGGATGCACAGCGGAGATACACGACCCGGGCCTTTTTCATTCAGCTTCGGGATCTCCTGCTCTGCGATCTGCAGACCGCCCACGCCAGAACCGTAGATCACGCCCGTGCGGTAAGGATCAAAATTGCCTTCTTTCAGGCCAGCCTGGTCAATCGCCTGCTGCGCTGCTGCCAGCGCAAAATGGCAGTTGACATCCATGCGGCGCGCCTCGCGCTTATCTACATACTGGGTTACGTCAAAGTCCTTGACCTCTGCGGCCAGCTTTACTTTATAATCGGATACGTCAAACTTGGTGATCGGTCCGACGCCGCACTTACCGGTTTTGAGCGATTCCCAGAAAGTGGCTACGTCATTGCCGACCGGCGTGATTGCGCCCATACCGGTGATGACTACTCGTTCCATCAAAGCATCTCCTTTTCCCTCATACTCCCTGCGGCCTTCCCTTGCCGCAACCATACAAGTGTCAAATCATGCCGCCGTCGGCCACAATGACCTGACCGGTGACATAGCTTGCCGCGTCCGACGCGAGGAAAGACACAATATTTGCGATTTCCTCCGGCTTGCCGCAGCGCTTCATCGCGATTTGTCCAAGCATATTCTTCTTGACTTCCTCGGGCAGCACATCGGTCATATCGCTTTCGATAAAGCCCGGTGCGACTGCGTTGACACGCACGCCGCGCGCGCCGAGTTCCTTGGCCGCCGACTTGGTCAGACCAATGACGCCTGCCTTGGAAGCGGCGTAGTTCGCCTGACCGGCGTTGCCCGAAATGCCGACCACACTTGACAGGCTGATGATCGCGCCCTTCTTGGCGCGCATCATCATTGCGCCAACGATCTGCGTCATATTGAACACACCGCCAAGGTTGGTCGAGATAACCGCGTCGAACTGGTCGGGCTTCATGCGCACGAGCAGGCCGTCGCGCGTGATGCCGGCGTTGTTGACCAGAATATCCGGCACGCCCCATTCTTCCTTGATCTCCTTGACCGCAGCCTCGCAGGCGGCATAATCTGCCACGTTCCACTGCTTGACCATGGCTTTGACGCCGTGCGCCCGGCACTTTTCCGCGACTGCCTCCGCCTTTTCGACCGAGGAAGCGCAGTTGATGACAATATCATGGCCATCTGCGGCCAGCTTTTCCGAAATGGCCGCGCCAATGCCGCGCGAGCCGCCGGTAACGATTGCAATTCCCATGGTGTTTCTCCTTATTCAAAACGCTTGTACGCGTTTTTCAACAGCGTTTCAGCCTCTTCCGTCATGCCGCGGACGATATCCGCGCACGGACGCAGCTCCTTGAGCATACCCGCGATCTGGCCGGACATGAAGGTACCTTCCTCGTAGTTGCCGTCCTGCACTGCCTTGCGCAGCGAGCCTGCGGTCGCAGCTTCCAGTTCTTCGAGCGATTTTTCTGTGTTGAGCTTCTCCAGTTCAAGGCATTTGCGTGCCATCGGGGTCTTGAGCGAGCGCACCGGATGGCCGGACGGACGACCGGTGACGACGGTCGAAATATCGGTCGCCTTGAGCACCAGCTCCTTATACTTCTCCGAAATGAAGCACTCGTCAGACGCGAGAAATACGGTGCCGCACTGCACGCCCTCGGCGCCCAGCAGGAGCGCCGCCGCCATGCCGCGGCCGTCTGCGATGCCGCCGGCAGCCACGACCGGGATGCTCAGCGCGTCCACCACCTGCGGCACCAGCGGCATAGTGGTCAGCTCACCGATGTGGCCGCCGCCCTCCATGCCTTCCGCGATGACCGCGTCCGCGCCTGCGCGCTCCATGCGCTTGGCAAGCGCCACCGACGCGACAACCGGCATGACCTTGATGCCCGCGTCCTTCCAGCTTGCCATATACTTGCCCGGATTGCCCGCGCCCGTGGTCAGCACCTCGATCTTTTCGTCGATCGCCAGCTGCGCGAGGTCGTCTGCATTCGGAGAGAGCAGCATGATGTTCAAGCCAAGCGGCTTATCCGTGATCGCACGCGCCTTGTGGATCTCCTCACGGATGACGTCCACCGGAGCCGCGCCGCCCGCAATGATGCCCAGGCCGCCGGCTTTGGAAACTGCCGCCGCAAGATGATGCTCTGCAACCCACGCCATTGCGCCCTGCACAACCGGATACTCGATGCCGAGCAATTCTGTGATCTTGGTTTTCATTGAACTCTCTCCTTTACAGTTTCAGTACAAACGCACCGTAGGTCAGGCCGCCGCCGAACCCAGTGCATACAATGGTCTGCCCTGCTTTGAGCAGGCCGTTTTTCCGCATTTCGTCCAGACAAATCGGTACAGATGCGGACGAAGTGTTGCCGTAGCGGTCCATATTGACATAAACCTTTTCCTTGGGCAGATGATAGCGCTTGGCAATTACATCGAGGATGCGCAGGTTGGCCTGATGCGGCACGACCCAGTCGATCTCGTCCGCCGACACGCCCGCGCGCTGCAAGGCGGTATCGATCGCCAGCGGTACGGCATGTGCGGTAAAGCGCACGACCGCCGCGCCCTGCATCTTGAGGAAACGCGCCTTGGGATCGACCGTGCGATCCTCCGCAAACGGGTCCTCCACCGGCAGCGCCTCCATGTGCAGATACTCTGCGCCCGAGCCGTCCGCCGCGATGAAGGTGGACTGGATGCCGATGTTCTGATCCTCGGTTGCGCGGTAAACCGCCGCCGCCGCGCCGTCTCCGAACAGGATGCAGGTCGAGCGGTCGGTATAATCCGTGATGCGGTGCAGCGTCTCTGCCGAAACGACCAGCACGGTCTTGGCCTTGCCGCACTTGATGAAGCTGTCCGCGATATCGGTTGCGGAAACAAAACCCGCACAGGCGTTGTTGATGTCGATCGCACCCACCTGCCGCGCGCCCAGCTTGTCCTGCAAAACGCTTGCGGTGTTCGGGGTGTTGGTGTCCGGCGTGCAGGTGCTGACCAAAATCAGGTCCAGCTCTTCCGCCGAGATGCCGGCGTCCGCCAGCGCGTTCTGCGCCGCGCCGAGCGCAAGCTCCCATGTATGGGTATTTTTTGCAATACGCCGTTCCCTGACACCCGTGCGCTTGACGATCCATTCGTCGCTGGTGTCCACCATGGTCTCCAGCATCGCATTGGTGAGTACAAAATCCGGAATGCACGAACCCGTGCCGATCAGTTGGCTGTTGATGACTTCCACACTCCCCAAAAGTTCAAATCGCTCTCCCAAAGCGTGGAAAAGCGACAATAGTTTGATTGACAAAGTAATCCTTGACTATTATAATAAAAGGACACGAAAATGTCAACCTTTTCCTAGGTTTGGCAGCGATTTTGGAGGAACGGAACATGGAATACGGTTTTGCATTTTTCCCCGGCCAAGGCGCGCAGGCTCAGGGCATGGGCAAAGATCTGTACGAAAATTCGCAGGCGGCCAAGCTGGTTTTCGAGGAAGCCAGCGAGGGTGCGGGACTGGACGTTGCAAAGCTCTGCTTTGACAGCGATAAGGAGACCCTTTCACGCACCGAGAACAGCCAGATCGCGATTTTCACGCACTCGATGGCGGCGCTTGCGGCGCTGACCGAGGCAGGCGTGACCTTTAAGGCAGCAGCGGGCTTCTCGCTGGGCGAATATACGGCGCTTGCCGCGGCGGGCGTGGTGTCTCTCGCGGATGGCGTCAAAATCGTCTCGATGCGCGGCAAGCTGATGCAGCAGGCGGCGGACTCGATCGACGGCGGCATGGCTGCGATCCTCGGGCTGGATGATGAAAAGATTGAAGCCGCGTGCGCGGCTGTGACGAGCGGCGTGGTGCTGCCGGTCAACTACAACTGCCCCGGCCAGCTGGTCATCGCGGGCGAAAAGGCAGCGCTGGCCGAAGCGATCGAGAACTGCAAGGCGGCAGGCGCGCGCCGCGCGGTACCGCTGGCGGTATCGGGTGCGTTCCACACCCCGCTGATGGCAAAGGCTGCGGCGGAGTTACGCGCGTATGTCTCGGATTTCACCTTCTCCGCCCCGAAGATGAATATTTACTCCAATCTGGACGGTCAGGTGCTCGATTGTGCCGACCTGCCCGCTCACCTCGAGCAGCACATGATCTCCCCCGTACGCTGGACGCAGCTGGTGAAAAACGGTATGGCGGCGGGACTGACCACTGCATGTGAAGTCGGCCCGGGCAAGACCCTGACCGGTTTTGCCGGCAAGATCAGCAAGGAACTGACCTGCAAGGCCGTGCAGGACATGGCAGGCGTGCAGGCGGCTACCCAGTAAACCGAACGGAATCCCGAAGGGAGGCGCTGCGGCGTCTCCCTTTTGCCATCCAAAAAAATTTCAAAAATTTTTTTGGAATTTTGAATGGATTCTCCTTTGCCGGTCGTATTGATAGTGAAAGGCACAAACAACAAGCCAAATCCACTGACGAGAATCTATAGGAGGAATTGAATATGAAAAAGATGGTAATGGGTACAATCAGCGCAGCTCTGGTGCTTTCGATGGCGGTAACGGGCGCTTTCGCCGCAGGTTATGGCAACGGTAACGGTTGCGGACGCAATTTCGTCGATGCCAACGGCGACGGTGTATGCGATAACTACGGCACGGGCCGCGGTCAATACTTCGTCGATGCCAACGGCGACGGCGTGTGCGACAACTACGGTACGGGCTGCGGCCGCGGTCAATACTTCGTCGACGCCAATGGCGACGGGGTCTGCGACAACTATGGCACAGGCTGCGGCCGTGGTCAGGGGCGGGGCTGCAACCGCTAAGCAAACAGACGGACAATAAGAGGTTGGTACGATGCGGAGCGAACAGGAGGCAAATCGGGCGATCGAGCGATATGCGGATACCGTCCGACGGATCTGCATGATTCATTTGAAGAACCATGCAGACACAGAGGATATCTTTCAGAATGTGTTCCTGAAATATGTGCTCAGCACCACTGCATTTGAAAGCGAGGAACATGAAAAAGCGTGGTTCATCCGCGTGACGATCAACGCGTGCCGGGATTTGCTCAAAAGCTTTTTCCGCAGCCGCACGGTCTCGCTCGACACTCTGCTCGACCAACCTGCCGAACTGACGCAGGAGGACCACACCGTGCTGGAGGCAGTGCTTGCGCTGCCGCCCAAGTACCGCGATGTGGTCTATCTGCATTATTATGAGGGTTATACCGCCCCGCAGATCGGCCAAATCCTCAAAAAGAACGTCAACACGATTCATACACTGCTCGGCCGCGCCAAACAGGCGCTGCGGGAGACGCTGGGAGGGGACGACGATGCGTGACGAACTGAAAACCGCGCTGGACAAAGTCACGGCGGATGAAACGCTTCGACAGTCCACCCGCGCGTTTCTCGCCCGACAGACCGGTGATTACGGCGCGGCAAAAGCCCGCCCGCACATGGTGCGCCGCTTTGCGGCGGCAGCCGCCTGCTTTGCATTGGCAGTCGTCGGCGGGACCGGTTACTGGGCGTACTTCTCCCCTACCTGCGCGATCAGCATTGATATCAACCCATCGGTCGAGCTGGCGGTCAACCGCTTCGACAAGGTGATCTCGGTTGAGGGCATCGGCGCGGACGGCGACGCACTGGCCGAAACGCTCGACGTGCGCTTTTTAAGCTACACGGATGCGCTGGACTGCCTGCTGGAAAATCCCACGGTCGAAGATTACCTCGCACAGGATGAGATACTGTCCATCGCAGTTGCGGGCGACAACCAAGGACAGGCAGATGCCATTCTCGCGCAGGCCGAAACCTGCGCCGCAGGCGCGGGCAACATCTATTGCCATGCCGCAAGCACGGAGGAAATCGAACAGGCGCACGAAGCCGGACTGTCCTTCGGCAAATATCAGGCATTCCTCGAGCTGCAAGAACTCGATCCCAGCGTCACCGCTGAGGATGTGCAGGGGCTGACCATGCGCGAGATACGCGACCGCATTGCCGCACTCTCTGGCGATACCGAAGCCGCACCCGGCGGCTACGGATACGGCGCGGGCAACGGTAATGGCAACGGTTCCGGTCAGGGCAGCGGCATGGGACAAGGCTACGGACAGGGCAACGGCGCAGGGCAAGGCAATGGTCACGGCTATGGTGCAGGCAACGGCAACGGTCACGGCAAACAGTCTGCCGAATGAATGCCGGATATCGCTTTTGCGCAGCCAGAACAGAAATTGCTTGACAAATCCCCCGCAATGGACTACACTAATACCACAGAGAATAAACTCTATTAAAACCGTAGGAAAAGGAGGAAGCCGCAATGCTGTCGATTCGAATGAACATGTGCATGATGTGCGGTTTTGCTCGTTTTTCTGCCATGCAGCGCTGACGCTGCAAGCTGTAAGCGGGCCGCTTTTCATGCGGCATGGCACGGTTCAGATGGAAAACGAGCGGAAAGCAGACCCTGCTTTCCGCTTTTATTTTGAAAAGGGGGAATGGACTTGGAACAGGATTGCATCGTTCGCATTCAAAACTTAAACAAAACCTTTCGCGGGCGGGCCGGTACCGTCACCGCACTGGACGGCGTGAACCTTGACATTTACCGCGGCGAAATCTTCGGCATCATCGGTCTTTCGGGCGCGGGCAAATCGACGCTCGTGCGCTGCATCAACTTTTTGGAAACGCCGACTGAGGGCACGGTCACGGTCGACGGGCAGGAGCTTGGTTCGCTATCCAAAAAGGCGCTGCTCGAAGCGCGCCGCTCGATGGGCATGATCTTCCAGCAGTTCAATCTGCTGCAGCAGCGCACCGCGCTGCAAAACATCTGCTTCCCGCTCGAAATCGCGGGCATGAAAAAGGCGGACGCCGAAAAGCGCGCACGCGAACTGCTCGAAATCGTCAGTCTGTCAGACCGCGCGGACAATTACCCGTCCCAGCTGTCCGGCGGACAGCAGCAGCGCGTTGCCATCGCCCGCGCGCTGGCAAGCAACCCGAAAATCCTGCTGTGCGACGAAGCGACCAGCGCACTCGACCCGACCACAACGCGTTCGATCCTTGCGCTGCTCAAAGAAATCAACAAGACGCTCGGCATCACGATTATCGTCATCACGCATGAAATGGCGGTCATTGAGGAAATCTGTCAGCGTGTGGCCATCATCGACTCCAGCCGCATCGCAGAGGTCGGTCCGGTCGAGCAGGTGTTCACCCGCCCGCAGTCCGCGATGGCAAAGCAGCTCATTTATCCGGATGGCAAGCGCGACAAGCTCGCTACCGGCAAGCACTATTGCCGCATTGTGTTCGACGGCAACTCGTCGTTTGAGCCGGTGGTATCGAACATGGTGCTCGAGTGCAAAGCGCCGGTCAACATCATGTTTGCCGACACCAAGGACATCGACGGCCGCGCCTATGGTCAGATGATCCTGCAATTACCCGAGGACGAGCGCGCCGCCAAGCGCGCGCTGGCGTACCTCGAAACCCAGAATGTGCATGTAGAGGAGGGCGACGCGGATGCTTTCACCTGAACTTTGGGCACAAAGCCTGTGGGAAACCTTATATATGGTCATCGTATCGACCGCGGTTTCCTATCTGATCGGCCTGCCGCTCGGCCTGCTGCTGGTCGTGACCGATAAGAGCGGCATCCGTCCGATGCCCGCGCTCAACGCGGTGCTGGGCGTGATCGTCAATATCCTGCGCTCGATTCCCTTCCTCATCCTCGCGGTCATGATTACGCCAATGACGCGTGCGATTGCCGGCAAGGCCATCGGCACAACCGCTATGATCGTCCCGCTGACGGTCGCAGCCGCCCCCTATGTGGCGCGCATGGTCGAATCGTCCATCAAGGAAGTGCCGTTCGGCGTGATCGAAGCGGCGCAGTCCATGGGCGCAACCCCGTGGCAAATCGTGTGGAAGGTGCTGGTTCCTGAGGCCAAGCCCTCGCTGATGGTGGGCGGCGCGATCTCGATCGTCACCATCCTCGGCTACTCCGCAATGGCGGGCTTCATCGGCGGCGGCGGTCTGGGCACGGTGGCCGTCAACTATGGCTACAACCGCTATAACTTTGAGATCATGCTGGTGGCGGTTATCATCATCGTGATCGTTGTGCAGATCTTCCAGGTCTGCGGCATGTGGCTTGCGCGCCATTTGGACAAGCGCAACCGCTGATTCCCTTTACTTTGTTATCAAAAAATTTGATAAAACACCCGTAGAAAAGGAGAGATTCCCATGAAGAAGAAAATTGCAGCACTGCTGGCTGGCGCTCTGTGCCTGTCGGCTCTGGCAGCCTGCGGCGGCGGTAACGACGCGCAGACCGCTGAGAACGGTGCATCTGATGACAAGACCATCACGGTCGGCGCATCCCCCACACCGCACGCGGAAATCCTGAACGCTGCCAAGGACGTGCTGGCTGAGCAGGGCTGGACGCTCGAGGTTGTCGAGTTCACCGATTATGTGCAGCCCAACACCGCACTGGTGGACGGCGATCTGGACGCAAACTACTTCCAGCACATCCCCTATCTGAACAACTTCAACAAGGAAAACAACGCCGATCTGGTGTCTGCGATCGAGATGCACTACGAGCCGTTCGGCATCTATCCGGGCAAGACCGCAACGCTGGAAGAGCTGGCAGACGGCGCGACCGTGGCTGTCCCGAACGACGGCTCGAACGAAACCCGCGCGCTGCTCCTGCTGCAAGACGCTGGCCTGATCAAGCTCAAGGACGGTATTGACCCGACTTCGGACGCAACCAAGCTGGATATCGTCGAGAACCCGAAGAACCTCGACATTCAGGAGATCGCTGCCGAGCAGCTGCCGCGTTCGCTCGAGGACGTTGACCTCGCGGTTATCAATGGCAACTACGCGCTGCAGGCCGACCTGAACGCCAAGGAGGATTCGCTCATCACCGAGAATCCGGATTACGCTAAGGTCTATGTCAATGTCGTTGCCTGCCGCAGCGGCGGCGAGACCAGCGACAAGATCACGGCGCTCAAGGAAGCGCTCCAGAGCGACGCTGTCAAGCAGTTCATCGACGACACCTACAAGGGCGCTGTCGTGGCTACTTTCTAAAATTTACCCCTCAAAAGCGCAGCCCCTCTGCCGCAGCACGCGGCAGAGGGGCTTTTTCATATACCTACTGTAACACATCAATACAAAGGCTTTCAAATCCACATGCTCACCAGCCCGATGAGCAGCAAATGCACCGGATAAAACCAATAAAAGAACTGTTTGAGGTTTCTCTCCCCTCTTGTCCCGTTATATATCAGCAGCAGCGGTATGGTCAGCAAACTGAAAATCTGAATACCGCCGATTTGCAGCGAAAGCGCCAGCAAACCGACCGAAAAGCCAAGCAACCCGACCCTTTCCTGTTTGCAGCCCATACCGGAACACCGCTCCCAGATACATACCGTCAGCTCCGCAAACAACGGCAGCAGCACGCCCAAAAAGCCGTAATCAATGGTCACCCAATGGCAAATCAGCCAAATGCCGCCCACGCAGCCCAGCATGACGCAAGAGCCGGTGAGCCGCGCTGCCGTTTTGCCTTGCGTCCAGCAAGTCCGCCCATACTGAAACGCATACAAGGCGCAAAGCGAAAGCGAGAAGGTAATCAGGATGTTGCCATAAAACGTTCGGGTATACGCATAATAGCCCGCTACACACAGCAGCCCCATACCGAACATCCGGAGCAAATATTGCCATGGATGATGCGTGCGGCGGCTGCCTTCCCAAATGCAATAAGAAAACACCGGAAATGCAAGTCGGCCAATGATTCGAAGGATCGTCCACTGTGGGAACAACTCCATGCCCACATGATCCAGCACCATCGCCGCCGCAGCGATCAATTTGATTTGATTTTGTGATAATCCGATGAACTGCTTCCTCTGCATGCGAACCCCTTCTGAAGCGCCTTTTCCCCGCATCTCCTCCGCGGATGGATGATCTGTCCGGCATCAGTATAGCACCAAACAACACAGAATACAACGCAGACGCTTACTTTACAAATGCAATTTATAGCCGTCGCAGCCGAAACACCTGCAAGCGCTGCCATCTCCTTGATTTTCACCACACCTTTTCTATCGCTTTGGCACTTTTCCCCATTTTCTATTTGCAGACCCGCTTTTTCGCAAAAGGTTTCGTTGCAATTCCGTCCCATAAAAACCCTATTATCATTTTTCGCCGGATGTGATGCATGCCACCTTTGCATTTCAATTCCCACGCACCAGCAAGCACAGAAAACAAGGCGTTTTCTTATGATTGGTGACCAGTTCCACAAACTAAAACGACCTTATATGCCGTAAGCACATAAGGTCGTTTATCAAAAGTGAGAATGGAGAATCTATATTAGACGCTTGCGGGAATGGCAACCCATTTACCGCCCTGCTGGCAGGACTCAGTCGCAGCCTTAGCCATGAGAACCGGACGCAGGCCGTCGATCGCGCCAACCGGAACCGGCTTGTCATTGTTGATCGCATCAACAAACGCAACAACCTGCTCGATGAACGCCTGATTGTAACGCTCGAGGAAGAACCACAGCGGCTTCTCGGAACGAGCGCCGTCCTTGGTCATGACGGTGGTGGTGTTCAGCAGGTCATTGGCATCGGAAGCCATGCCCTTGGAGCCAAACGCCTCAACGCGCTGGTCATAGCCGTAAACAGCCTGACGGGAGTTGTTGATGACTGCGATGCAGCCGTTTGCCATCTTCATGGTGACGACAGCGGTGTCAACATCCGGGATACCGGACTCTTCCTGCAGGTTCGGGTTGACCAGGCAGGAGCCGACAGCGGAGATCTCAACAGCCTCAGAACCGGTGACGTAGCGCACCATGTCGAAGTCGTGGATCATCATGTCGTAGAAGATACCGCCGGAAACCGCAACATAGGATGCCGGGGGCGGCTCCGGGTCACGGGAGGAAACGATAACGATGTGCGGATCGCCGATCGTGCCGTCCTTAACAGCGTCAGCAACTGCCTTGTGGTTGTGGTCAAAGCGGCGGTTGAAGCCAACCTGGAACTTAACGCCCTTCTCCTCAACCAGAGCGAGCAGCTTCTTGATCTTCTCGATATCATAGTCGATCGGCTTCTCGCAGAATACATGCTTGCCGGCGTTAACAGCCGCCATGGAAACGTCGCAGTGCGTGTCGGTGGACGAGCAAACGAACACAACGTCTACCTCAGGATTGTTGATAACGTCCATGAAGTCGGTGGAAACGTTGGTGATCTTGCGCTCTGCCAGCCACTCGCGTGCGCCGGACTTATCCAGCATCGGATCTGCCGCAGCTACGACCTGCACGCCCGGTACGCTGTTGATCAGGTTATTGATGTGCAGCTTACCGATACGGCCGCAGCCTACTACGCCGATTTTCAAAACAGACATATAAATTGCTCCTTTTGATACTGTAATTGTAAATCTATAAACCCTTCTCGGTTTAGAACTCTAATTCACCGCCCATTTGTTCCTCCAGTTCCTTCAGATAGTCCTGGGCGGAATCCTTGTCAATCACCTGGGTGCCGCAATCCACAAAGCTCTCAACCTCTTCGCCGTCAAGATACTTTGCAACAGTTTCCACTGCGCGATAACCCTGATCATAGCCGCTCTGCGCAACCGTGATGGTTTCGCCGCCATCCAAAATGGACTCTGCTGCGGTGATATTGCCGTCGAAGCCTACGAAAATTGTATTTGCATAGGCCGGATTATTTTCCGCTGCGCGCGCTGCGGCAATGGCGCAGTCATCGTTGTGGCAGCAAACAATTGCAAGGCCCTCCGGATGATTCTGCATGATGGCTTCCATGCAGTTGGCTGCCTTGTCTGCAACAGCATCCGCATACTGAATCTCATCGACGAGGAAAGTGCCGCCCGCTGCTTCAATGCCTTCCTGGAAACCAGTCTTGCGCGCTTCTGCCGTCGAGTCACCCTGCACACCAGCAATATAAGCCGCCTTAATATCCGTCCAGCCAGCCGCTTTCGCTGCTGCAACCGCAGCCTCACCGCCGCTTGCCGCAGCGTCGGCCTGACCGATACCAATGAAAGAAACCTTTTCCGCTGCCTCAAAATCGGTATCGATCGCAAAAATCGGCATATCCGTTCCGCTTACCAAGGTGGACACCATATCGCCCTGTAGCGGCGCGATAATCATTGCGTCATATTTGCCCGAATTCAAATCGGTTTCGATCATGTTCTGCTGCTCATCATACGCAGTTTCCGAAGTTGCGCCTTTCATATCCAGCGTAACGCCATATTCTTCCGATGCCGCTTCCGCACCCGCCATCATGTATTGTGTATACTCATTGGAAGTGGTCTTGAACACAATGGAAATCGTGTGTGCGCCGGAAGCCTCTTCAGTTGCACCGGATTCTCCCGATTCCGTGCTTCCTCCACAACCGACCAGCGTGCTTGCCAACAGCGCGGAAGACAGAAACAGCGCACCGATTTTCTTCAAATTACTCACAACAATTCTCCTCTCCTGATATCATTGAAAAGCAATCAAAACACGAACCATACACTTTTTTGCTCTGCAACCCGAATGCATTACAGCAGCAAATTCTTAAAACTGCGCGTACTTGGCAACATGGGCTTTTGTTACCTCGGCAGACTTCTTAACATTCTCTTCCTGCTCCATCTGGTAGTACTCCGGACGGAAAATCTCGATCGTGCAGCAGTCACCGTCAAACCCGATCTTCTTGAGCGTGTCCGCATAGCGAGCGTGCGGCAGGCAGTCGCCCTCCGCGTCCGGCCACATACGCTTCTCGTCGTTGTTATAGTAGCAGCCGCAGGGCAGATCTTCGGTGCCATTCAGGTGCCATACAAAAATCTTCTTGCCGTCCGCCTTCTCGAGGGTATCCCAGCCGGATCCCATTGCGTAGAAGTGGTACTGGTCGAGTGTGACGCCTACCATCTGGCTGTCCACAGCCTCAACGATGGCATATGCATCCTCAAAGCGGTTAATGGTCATAGCCGGCTCGCCGCAGAACTCCAAGCTCAGTTTGATGCCGTGCGGTTCGCACTTTTTGACCATTTCTTTCAGCACTGCAACCGCGTCCTCGCGGATCTCCTTGCGGGTCGGGGTCAAGCCGCGCTCCTTCATATCCTTGCTGGGAACGACTACGATCATTTTGCAGCCAAGGATATTGCAGCGGCGAATGATCTCATCCAATTCCGCCATAACCGCATCTTTCTCTTCCTGCGTCTGCTTCATATTGAAGAAGCACAGCGCGTTGTAGGAGAGCATCTTCAAACGGTGCGTCTTGAACCACTCGCCCATCTCCTCAAGAGTGATCTTACCTGCTTCGAGATCGCGGTTGAGGCATTCGGACTGAATGTCGATAAAATCAAAGCCATACTTCTCGCAGTACTCCAGATCCTTCATCACGGAATGATCCTCGCAGAAGCGATCATTTGCTTCGTTGAAACCGATTTTCATGCTCATAACTTCCTTTCGCTATTTCTGTTCCAGCAATATGATTTGCTGTATTTTCTCTATTTTTTGCTCTCTGATTGCTAAAATTTCGGTCTTGATGACGTACGTTTCACTTGACAAGAACAGGATAGCATGTCTTTCTATCCGATACAATATCTTGCGGCGACTATCATTTCTCCGTGCATTATATCGTGAATATATACAATATATCATCCGCATTATTGTCAATATCATATAATTTATCTAATTTTATATGATTTTCAGCGTTTCAACTTCGTGCCTCTCCGTGCATTTGTTCCATCTATCCAAATCGTTTTTTGTATGATATAATCAGTTTATCCCACACGCAGAGGTGAACAAACCATGGTGACTATGCAGCAAATTGCGGACAAATGCGGCGTTTCGCGCGGCACAGTCGACCGCGCCCTGCACCACAAAGAAGGGGTGCGCGAAGAAGTGGCCCAGCGCATCCGGGATACCGCCCGCGATATGGGATATTTACCCATACGCAGCGCAGCCAAACCCGTAAAAGAATGGAAATTGGGCGTTATTCTGCATTCCGCCCGTTCCGCATTTGTGCAGTTGCTGTGCCAATCCTTTGAGGATTTCCCAAAGCGAGAAAACGTCCCTCATGTAACCGTTGTCATCCGCACAATGGATGACATGGATGTGTGGCACCAGTTGGCTTTGATCGACGAATTGGTCAACACAGAGCATATCGACGGGCTTGCGCTGATGCCACTGGCCAATACACTGATTCGCGACAAAATCAACACTCTATCCGAGCAGAAAAGCATCCCTGTTGTGACATTCAACACCGATATCGCCGATGCAAACCGCCTTGCATATATCGGCCCTGACAATATCGCCTCCGGGCAGGCGGCTGCCGCTCTGATGGGCATGGTGATGCAGGGGCACGGCACCTGCCTGCCCATTTTAGGCCAGCGCAGCGGACATTACGGCGACTCCCAGCGTCTGACCGGCTTTCTTGAGGAAATGCAAAAGAATTATCCCAATATCAGAATCATGCAGCCGGAATACACGTTTCTGGACGAAGAACTTGCCAAACGCATCACACTTCGCGCCATTCAATCCGACTCCGATTTACACGGTATTTATATCGCCTCCGCTGGGCGTACCGGAGTCTATCAGGCGATCCGTCAAACCGGACTTGCTGAGCGCATTCATGTCATTGTACACGACGCAACGCCGGATAACATGGAGATGGTGCGTCAGGGCATCGTTGATTTCATCATCGGGCAGGACGAGCAGA
Source organism: Clostridiales bacterium (assembly GCA_019421385.1). GTDB lineage: Bacteria > Bacillota > Clostridia > Oscillospirales > Butyricicoccaceae > Agathobaculum. The sequence goes on along the minus strand of JAHZFK010000007.1, from coordinate 63,503 downwards.
CGCAAGGCAATTTACCCCTTCGCCTTTTATATGACTATTTAGAGCATCGGCATTTCCCCGAAAACCGCATCCATATCACAGATATCACCATCAAATTTCGTTGCAACATCAATCATTCACCATAATCCTCTCGCATTCAAGATAAATAAATCCAAGCAAAGCCGATCAAGGATCACAAGTGATCTCAAAAATAAAACCGTACTTTTTCCAATAGAAAAAGTACGGTTTTGTTTGTCAGAATTCGATCAAGTCATTCCGGATTTCAAGCGCATAACGCTCCAGAAAAAAAAGCAAAGGGATGTTAACACATTCACTTATCCTTGAGCAGTGTATTCAGCTCCTCCATAAAAGTATTGATATCCTTAAACTGCCGATAGACAGACGCAAAGCGGACATACGCTACCTCATCGACCTTACGCAGCTGCTCCATCACCAGCTCCCCAATTACCTTACTGGATACCTCAGTTTCCAGAGAGCCAAAAACGCGCTGCTCCACATTGTCCACGATTTGCTCCAATTGAATGAGCGAAACCGGGCGCTTTTCACACGCCTTCATCAGTCCACCCAGCAGCTTTTGGCGGTCATAGGCCTGCCGCGTGCCGTCGCGCTTGACCAGCATCAGCGGCATCCGCTCCACGGTCTCATAGGTGGTAAAACGCTTGAAACATTTGAGACATTCTCTGCGACGGCGGATGCTCGTTCCCTCATCAGTCGGTCGGGAATCGACTACCTTGCTGTCGTCAAACCCGCAAAACGGACATTTCATTGCGTTTCCCCCTTGCAAACCAGTATACTGTTCTGTATTTTCCCCTATTATACCACCGCTTGTGGTATAAAGTCAATCAGCACACCTAAATCTGCGGCCTACTTTTCCCGCTTTACAACGAAGCAAACCGGCTCAGCGTGCGCACCGCATCGCCGAGCTCCTCCGGTGCATCAAAGTTGGTTCGGTATACCTCAATGATGGTATGACCATCATACCCTTTCGCGCGCAGCCGCGAGAAGAAATCCGCATAATCCATCGTGCCTTCACCGGGCATCAGGCAGCTTTGCTCGGCGGAAAAGTCGTTGATGTGTACGTTGACCAGCCGTTCCCCCATTGCGTCCAGAAACGCTTGCCAACTTTGTCCTGACCGGTATGCCTGCTTGACATCCAGCGTATACCGCAACTCCGGCACATCACGATACAGCGCATGTACAAATGCCGGATCGCGCGAGCGGCACCATGCCACGTTCTCCTGCGCTAGCGTGATCCCACAAGCCGCGCCGATCTCACACAGCCGCCGGTAGACCGCACACTTTCGCTCCCATCGCGCCAGATCGTCCTGCTGCCCCATGCTGCGCTCGCCATGAAAGGTCAAAAACCTCGCCCCCAGTGCCGCCGCACACTCGAAATACCGCTGATACTGCATCAGTCCATCCTCGGTGCGGCGCGCATAGTCGGAAAACAGCAGCATTCCCTCCATCAGCGAAGTATATGGATGTACAGATACCACATCCAGCCCCAAGCTGCGTACCTGCGCGCCAAGCGACTCATAAAACCGGGGCTGAAACTCGCTTTCTGTATTGAAAAATATCTCAATTGCACGCACGCCAAGCCCTGCAATGATCGGCAGAGCCTCTTCCAGCGGCTGTGGATAAAAACACGCGGTTGACATTCCGATGCGCATAGCAGTTCTCCTTTCTTTTGCTGCAGCGGACAGCATCTACTCGGCTTGCGCCGTTTCCAACAACTCTCCTGTTCTGTGCCAGCAGATAAATCGTCAAAAGGCCGGGCATATTGCCCGGCCTTTTTGTATCATAATCAGACGCGCTTTTTGCGGAACTTCTTGCGGAAGAAGCCCCACAAGCTGGTAGACAGCATGACAGACGACCAAGCGCCCGCCAGAATACCGACGATCAGCGGCAGCGTAAACTGCTTGAGCGACGGCACGCCCAGAATAAAGATCATACCAACCGTGAACAGCGTGGTCAGCGAGGTATTGATCGTACGGCCCATGGTCTGCCATACGCTGCGCTCTGCCACCGCCTCAAACGGCTCCTTGCGCGCCGTGCGCAGGTTTTCACGCACGCGGTCGAATATGATGATCGACGCGTTGATCGAATAACCGAAGATGGTCAACGCTGCGGCGATGAAGTTGGTGTCCAGCGGAATTTGCAGCCAGACATAAACAGACAGCATGATCAACAGGTCGTGTACCAAGCAGATGACCGCCGCCAGACCACTGGTCAGCTCGAAACGGATGGTGATATAAATCAGCATCAGCACGATCGCAACGATTGCGCACAGGAATGCAGCGCGCTGCAGGTCAGAGCCAACCGACGCGGAAACGTCGTTGTTGTTGTAGATATCATTCTCAGTCAGATTATAGGTCTCGGTCATCTTTTGGATGACGGCCTCGCGCTTCTCCGAGTCGATCGAGGTCGAACGGATCAGCACGTTTTCATTGTTATCGCCCGAGGAAGTGACGGAGGAAGCCTCCATGCCGGTCACTTCTTCAAACAGGTTGCCAACCTCGGTCTGGAGGTTCTGGTCAACCGTCTGGTGCATGGCAAACTCCATCTCGGTGCCGCCTGCAAAGTCAATGCTCAGGTTGAAGAAGTTCTGGCCAAACGGCAGCAGGATGAGCGAAACCAAACCGGTCAGAACCAGCAGGATCGAGATGCCGCCGAAGATCTTGAAGTTCTTCAAAATCGCAAAGCGCGGACGCAGCGCGTGATCGTTTAAGCCATACGCCTTGGGGCTGCGGATGCGGAAATCCACCATGCGGTTGAGCAGGAAGTGGGTCACGGTCAGCGCCGTGAACATGGAAACGATAACGCCGATACCGAGCGTGGTCGCAAAGCCGACGATCGTACCCGTGCCAAGGAAGAACAGAACCGCCGCTGCAATCAGTGTGGTTACGTTGGAGTCCAGAATTGCGGTGAACGCGCGCTTAAAGCCCGATTCGATCGCGCTCTTGACTGTCTTGCCCGCGCGCAGCTCTTCCTTGATGCGCTCGAAGATAACGACGTTAGCGTCAACCGCCATACCAATGGACAAGATAATACCCGCGATACCCGGCAGAGACAGGTTCACACGGATGAGGCTGAAGATCAGCGCTTCAATGACGATATAGAAGCCCAGTGCAAGACATGCAACCAGACCCGGGATGCGGTAAACGATCAGCATGAACAGGCAAACCAGCAGAACACCGATTGCACCTGCGATGAGCGAAGTACGCATCGCGTCCGCGCCCAGCTGCGGGCCAACCGAACGCAGCTCCACCTGCGTCAGAGAGAACGGAATCTGACCAGCGTTGATCAGGTCAGCCAGTTCCTGCGCGCTCTCGCGCGTAAAGCTGCCGGAAATCACACAGCTGTCATTGTCGATCGTCTGGCTGACCGACGGATAGGAGATGATCTGGTCATCCATGACGATAAACAACTGGTTCGTGCCGTCGCCGCCGTTTTCGGTCGAACGGGCTGCCACCGACGCGGTAGCCTCAGCGAACTTCTGACGACCCTCGCTGGTGAACTGTACCTGTACATAGTGGATATCCGCCACTTCGGTACCAGTCGGACGGCCATAGCCGTAAGAAGCCTTGGCAATATCCTCGCCAGTCAGCCATTCCTTACCGTCCGCGTCCATAAAGAGCAGCTGCGCGGTCGTGCCGAGCGTCTGTACCGCCTCTTCCGGATTGGTGATCTGCGGGATCTCGACCGTCACGCGGTTGTCACCGGTCAGGGTAACAGTCGCTTCGGTAAAGCCCTTATCGGTCAGGCGCTGACGAATGACCTTCTGCACCGAGTTCATATCATTGGCCAGATTGGACATATCGTAGCCTTCCGGAATCTGCGCCTCATAAACAATGCGCGAACCGCCGACCAGATCAAGACCCAGACGGATGCCGTTTTCGGTATCCATCACGCTCGGGATGATCGCCTTGAGAGAAACCGGCGTCGTCTCCTCCGTCGTCTCTCCCGTTTCCTCGGTGGTGCTATCGGTCAATGTTTGATCCGCTGCGGCCCCATCCTCTGTCGTATCCGCGGTATCAGCGGTATCCGATGCCGCCGTATCCCGGAACGGCATGGTCCAGCCCCCCGGAATATACACACCTGTCACTGCGGTAACGCCCAGGAAAATGATCAGCAGGATCACCGCAATGAAGGAAATCACACTTTTCTTCAATGTTTCTGCCTCCTTCGTTTTCTTACACAGCTAAAGTAGTATACTGCGAAACCACTTAAAAGTCAACCTTGGTGCCGCACGCTTACAGGTTGATCTCCACTGTGACCTCTTCTCCCTCCAGATAGGGTGCGATCGCCGGACGGACACACTCGCTGATGAACTCGTCCACCTGCGACGGGCAGCGGCCGATGTATGCCGCCGGGTCCAGATGCTCCAAAATCTGCTCGCGCGTCATGCCGAACATCGGGTCGGCTGCGATGCGGTCGATCAGGTCGTTATCCAGTCCCTCTTCCTTAATCCGCTTGCCTGCCGCCATCGAGTGTTCGCGGATGCGCTCATGCAGTTCCTGTCGGTTGCCGCCGCGCTTGACCGCATCCATCATGATGTTCTCGGTCGCCATGAAGGGCAGCTCGTTCATCACACGCGCACGGATCACCTTCGGATAAACCACCAGACCGGATACGACGTTGATCATGATATTGAGGATCGCATCCACCGCAAGGAACGCCTCCGGCACGGAGATACGCTTGTTGGCCGAATCGTCGAGCGTGCGCTCGAACCACTGGGTCGCGGAAGTGAACGCTGGGTTCAGGCTGTCGCAGATGACGTAACGTGCCAGCGCGCAGATACGCTCGGAACGCATCGGGTTGCGCTTGTACGGCATCGCGGACGAGCCGATCTGATGCTTTTCAAACGGCTCCTCGATCTCCTTGAGGTGCTGGAGCAGACGCAGGTCGGTGGCAAACTTGGACGCGGACTCAGCGATACCGGCGAGAGTTGCGAGCGTCTGCGCATCGATCTTGCGCGAATAGGTCTGGCCGGACACCGGAACCACGCCTGCAAAACCGAAATCATCCGCAATGCGCTTTTCCAGCTCCTTGACCTTGGCTTCGTCACCATCGAACAACTCCATAAAGGACGCCTGCGTGCCGGTCGTGCCCTTCGAGCCGAGCATGCGCAGGTTTTCGATGCGGTACTCGACTTCGTTCAAATCCATCAGCAATTCGTTCATCCAAAGCGTTGCGCGCTTGCCGACGGTCGTCAGCTGCGCGGGCTGGAAATGCGTAAAGCCAAGCGTCGGCTGCTCCTTGTGCTCATCCGCAAAGTGCGCCAGCTTATCCAGCACAACCGCGAGTTTTTTGCGCACCAGCAGCAAACCCTCGCGGATCTGGATGATATCGGTGTTATCGCCGACATACGCACTCGTTGCCCCCAGATGGATGATACCTGCCGCCTTCGGCGCTGCCTTGCCGAAGGTGTACACATGCGCCATGACGTCATGGCGGACTTCCTTCTCTCGGGCGCGCGCGGTATCGTAGTCAATGTCGGTCAGGTGGGCCTCCATCTCATCGACCTGCTCCTGCGTGATGGGCAGACCGAGCGCCATTTCCGCCTTGGCAAGCGACACCCACAGGCGGCGCCAGGTAGAGAACTTCATATCCGAGGAGAACACATACAGCATCTCTTCCGAAGCATAGCGCGAGGACAGCGGGCTTTCATACACGTTATTCATGTCAGTCGTCCTTTCAACTCTGTCTTTTTTTGATTGCAACAGCAAACGGGCAGACAATTATACATCTTGTTTAGTTTAACACTCCATACGGTTTATTTCAAGCCAAATCGCCCTGTTTCGCGCATATATTGTAACAATAAACAAAGAATTGCCCGCCCTGACCCGTGTATTTGACACGCTGCCGTGCCCTGCCGCTTGACGGGCGGGCAAAGGCCGTGCTATCATCAGGATAACAAGCAAACGGGAGGGATACGACATGCGCAGAGCAAAGCGCGAAGAACGTGCGGCGCTGGCCGCGCTGATGTTTGACCAATTTTACGATCAGGCTGAATTGCAGCAGCAATTTTCCGGCATCGACCCGGAAACCGCTCGGAAAATCGGTCCGACTGTGCTCGGTCTTGGGCAGGGATATTTTTTCTCGCATGGCGACGTATTCGTGTGCGACGCACCGGACGGTACGCTTGCAGGCGCACTGGTCGGCGCTGACCCGCGCCGTCTTTCCCATTTTGGCCCGATCGGGCAGTTTTTCTATGCCTTGCGGCATGGCAAAGAGCTGAACGCCATCCCGCGCCCGCTGCTGACCCAGATCATGCGCAACAGCCGTCCGGTGATGAACGCACATAGTACCCGATGGTACCGGCGCTACTGCGGCCGCCCCTATTATATTGCGCAGTTTGCGGTCGATAAGCCCTATCGCGGCACGGGCGTTGCCCGCGACCTGCTGGAAGGCGCGATCGAGTATGCTGTTTCACAGGGTTATCCTGCGGTTGCACTCGAAACACTTTCACGCGCAAACGTGCCGATGTACCTGCACTTTGGCTTTCAGCTCAAGCAAGTACATACCTGCGGAGATTTCACCGAATACCGGCTGCTATTGCCGCTGCTGCAGCTCGGCGCATTTTAAACACAAATACACAACAAAAAAGACGGGCTCTGCCCGTCTTTTTTCTATACCCCATTTTATGCGTTCTTGATGAACTCCTCCAGCCGATCAAGCCCCTTGTCGATCTCAGCCAGCGAAGTCGCGTAGCTCCAGCGTACAAAGCCCGGCGCGGCAAACGCGGTGCACGGTACGGTCGCAACCAAGCCCTTTTCGAGGAACAGCTGCGCGAAGTCCTCCGCACTCTCGATGGTCTTGCCGTACATCTGCTTGCCGAGGAAGTTCTTCATGTTCATCATAACATAGAACGCGCCCTGCGGCTTGATGCAGGAAACGCCCTCAATGCGGTTCATGCGTTCAACCAGATGGTCGCGGCGTGCCTCGAACGCCTGCTTCATCACCTGCATATCCTCCTGCGGCCCCTTGAGTGCCACGATCGCCGCATGCTGCGAGATCGTGGAGGGTGCAGAAGTCGAGTGGCTCAGGTAATTGCTCATCACCTTGGCAAGCTCCGGGTTGGACGCGCCGTAACCGATGCGCCAGCCGGTCATGGCATAGCTCTTGGACACACCGTTGACGATGATGGTGCGGTTCTTGACATCGTCATTCAGCGAGGCAAACGACACAAACTCAATGTCATCATACACCAGATTGCAGTAGATCTCATCCGCGATGACATAGATGTTATGGCGGCAGCAAACCTCTGCGATCGCTTCCAATTCCTCGCGTGTATACACCATACCGGTCGGATTGCAGGGCGAGTTGAGCATGAACACCTTGGTTTTGTCCGTGATTGCGGCGTTCAGCTGGGCAGCTGAGATCTTAAAGTCCTGTTCCTCTTCAGCTGCGACGATCACCGGCACCGCGCCCGCCTGCTGCACCATTTCCGAATAGCTGACCCAGTAGGGCGCGGCGATGACGACCTCATCGCCCGGATTGCACAGCGTCATCAGTGCAATATAGACCGAGTGCTTTGCACCCGAAGCCACAACGATCTGCTTCGGCTCATACTCCAGGCCGAAATCGGTTTTCAGACGATAGCACGCGGCCTCACGCAGCTCCATCAGGCCTGCGGCCGGCGTATAGCGGGTCAGGTTGTTCTCGATTGCCTCAATGCCTGCCTGCTTGATGTGCTCGGGGGTCGGGAAATCCGGCTCGCCCGCGCCAAAGCCGACTACGTCCTTGCCCTCGGCCTTCATCTGCTTGAACAGCGAGTCAATGACAAGCGTTGTCGATGCCTGTACCCCCGCTGCGATTCTGGAAATCGGTTTCAATGCCACTGCTCAGCACTCCCTTTTCGTCTCTCTATGGTTTTATTATATGCCTGCTGGTTTATTTTTGCAAGTCTGCGCCTGCAAAACTGCAAAACAGAAGAATAGAAAAACCGCCGATTTGGGGCGGTTTTGGTGTGGATATTTCACAAAGCGGTGGTCAGATCGCGCGAAAAGACGACGAGCGCACGCCCGTCCCGGATTTCGACCGTAACAGTCGCATTTTCCGCAGCCTCATTGGAGATCGTGACCATACCCGCACGCGTGACTGTTGCATCACGCAGCGGGTATTTTGCATTTTCGATCGTCACGCCGTGCAGGACAGCATCAAGCGGCACGATGGAGAAATAGCGATATGCCGCCGGCATTTTGAATTTCCGGCAGCCGCCCTCATGCAAAACGATGCGGTTTTGCCGGTCGAGTACGGTCAGATATCCGCCCAGATCGTGCGCCTCTTCCAGAAGCGACAGGTTCGCCAGCATATGGTCGATGCGCCCGCCGGTCGCGCAGACGAGCGTTGCCTCGGTGCAGCCGCGGCGAAACACCTCACGCAGGCAGCCCTGCGTATCCGTGTCATCCTTTTCCGGCTTCAGACGGATGATCTCTGTCCCCTCGACCTCGGGCATGGAATCGCAATCCGAAATCATGAAATCCGGATGCAGCCCAAGCGCACGCGCATGGCGCAGACCGCCGTCCGCGCAAGCAATCAACGCGTCCGGATGCTCGTCCAGGAACGCGCGGATGTAGCCGTATTCGGTTTCGGGTGCGGCCGCAAAAATCAGCGCGTGCCGCCCTTGGAAATCTCCCATTGCTTCAAATCCTTTACGCTATCATACAGCTTGACATAGCTTTCATGGCGGCTGCGGGCAATTTCTCCCGTCTCAACCGCTGCCAGCACCGCACAGCCCTTTTCCTTGACGTGCGCGCAGCCAGTAAACTTACACTGTCCCAGATAGGGCGCGAACTCGGGGAACGCATATTGCAGATCCTCCGCAAGCACCAGATCCATCTGCTCGGTCTCAAATGAGGAAAAGCCCGGCGTATCCGCGATGTAGCCGCCGCCCTCGATCGGATGCAGCTCAACGTGGCGCGTCGTGTGCTTACCGCGGCCGATGCGATCAGAGATCGCACCCACCGCCGCGCCGAACTGCGGGTCGATGCGGTTGAGTACGCTCGACTTTCCCACGCCAGAGTTGCCCGAAAACGCCGCCACGCGGCCACGCAGGCGGGCTTTGAGTTCATCAATGCCCTCTCCGGTCAGTGCACTGACGCGCAGCACGTCAATACCGCTTTTCTGATAGGCCTCAAACAGCGCGTCACCCGCGTTTTCGTCCGTCTTGTTGATGACCACCAGCGCGCCGATCTCCTTGTGCACCGCAATGGCGGTCACCTTGTCGATCAGGAACGGATCGGTCACAGGCGGCGCTGCCGATGCAACCGCCACCAGCAGGTCAAGGTTGGCCACCGCGGGCCGCACCAGACTGTTTTTGCGCGGTGCAATGTCGAGCAGATAGCCCGTGCCGTCCTCCGGCTGGATTTCGAGTGTCACGCGGTCGCCCACAATGGGCTTGCCAACGGTTTTCCGAAAACGTCCGCGCGCCTTGCACTCGATCAGGCCCTCGGCGGTGTCCACATAGTAGAACCCGCCGATGCCCTTTAGAATGATCCCTTCGATCAAGCTTTCGCCCCTTCCATCAGCTGAACGTATAGGTCTGCGAACTGGATACACCATCCACGCTGACCGTAACCTCATGCTGTCCGGGCGTGCTGGTCAGCGGCACAGAGATGCTGCCCAGACTGGTCTCATGCGTCTCGTCGTACTGCACTACGCCATCGACCGAGATGACCACATGCGCGATATCCGTATTGTCCGGCAGCGCTACCGGGATGGTCGCCGAGCCGGTAGTGGGCGTGGTCGGCTCCTGCGTATCGCCGCCGCTGTTTCCACCGCTGCCTCCGCTCTCGCCGCCGGTCTCCGGCTGCTTATCCTCATCCGAAGTGTCCGGTGTGGTTGGCTGCTCACTCTTACCCTTGGATATCTGAATGTTGACTGCCGTGCCCTCGCTGACCTCGGTTCCCTTGCTCACCGACTGCCACACGACTGTACCGACCGAAGCGGAGCTTTCCACCTGATCGACCGAGCCGAGCACCAGTCCCTTATCCGTCAGCGCCTTCTCTGCTGCACTCTGCGACAGACCGTACAGGTCGGGCACCGAGGCCTTCTTATCCTCCTTGCCCTTGCTGATATAAATGGTCAGCGTCGCGCCCTTTTCCAGCTCCTGTCCCGCCGCTGGATCGGTGCGGGTGATCTTGCCGGATTCGACCTCGTCGCTGTATTCCTCTTTCGTCTGGTAGCTGACGTCATGCTCGTCCAGCATGGCCTGCGCATATTCCAGCGTGCGGCCCTTGAAATCAATGATTTTATAGGCGTCGCTGACATTATCGCCGCCCGCGGAAACGGTCAGCGTAATGATCGTACCCTTAGTGACTTTCGTGCCCGGTTCGGGGTCCTGCTCCAAGATCTCACCGACCGGCCGGTTGGATTCCTTTCGCTCGGCAGCTTCTTCGATCGTAAACTGAGAGGTATAGCTGGCATCGGCCATCACGTCGTCGATCGTCTGTCCGACTAGCGACGGTACCGTCAGTTTTTCCTCGCCGCTGCCGCCCGTTGCCATCAACAAGCCGACCACCACCAACGCGATCACCGCCACGACCGCCACGGCAATGCCCGCAGCCAGTCCCGGCCGCTCGGCCAAGCGGTCAAAGAAGCCCTCCGGCTCCCGTACCGCCGTGGCTGTCTCGCGCCGCTGCGCCGCCGCGTGTGCCGCCTGCTCCTGCGCAGCTGTGCGCCGCGCAGCCCGCTGCACGTCGCGGCCAATGACCTGCGTCTCGCCCGTCTCGTCATCCGTATAGGCATAACCAAAACGCGCATGTGCATCGTTCTTGAGCTGCTCCAAATCCGCATACAGCGCTTCCGCCGAGGCATAGCGCTTGCCGATGTTGGCGCACATAGCATGCATGACTACCTCATCCAGCCCCTTGGGGATGCCGGGCATGAGTTCACTCGGCGCAAGCGGCACGGCATTGAGGTGCTGCATCACGACCTGCAAGGCAGTTTCACCCTCAAACGGCAGCTTGCCCGTGAGCATTTCGTACATCACGACGCCCAACGAGTAAATGTCCGTGCGGTAGTCGATTTTGGAGCCTTTCGCCTGCTCGGGCGAGATATAATGCACCGAGCCGATGGCCTCCTGCACCACGCGGGTCTCCTGCGTGGTGGCAAAGGACGCGATGCCGAAGTCGGTCAGCTTGGCGGTGCCGTCGCGCAAGATGATGACATTCTGCGGCTTGATATCCTGATGGATGATGCCGCGGGAATGCGCGTGGATGAGCGCGCGGCAGATCTGTTCCGCAAAGAACACGGCCTCCTGCCAGTTCAAATGGCCCTTTTTCTGCAAATATTCCTTGAGGGTGATACCCTCGATCAGTTCCATGACAATATAGTCCGTGCCGTTCTCGCTGCCGACATCGTATACCGACACAATATTGTGATGGCTGAGCTTGGCGACCGCCTGCGACTCGATCGAGAACCGCTTGCGGATATCCGGGTCCTTGGCATATTCGTCCTTGAGAATCTTCACGGCGACATAGCGGTTGAGCACATGGCAGCGCGCGCGATAAACGACCGCCATGCCGCCCACGCCGACCACGTCGATGATCTCATACCGGCCGCCGAGCAGTTTGCCGATATATTTGTCCATAGGGGGTTACGCCTCCTCTTCCGCGCCGCGGGTGAACAGCGCAACCGTGATATTATCGCGGCCGCCGCCCTCCAGCGCGAGGGTCAGCAGCGCATCGCCCGCCAGTGCGAGCGTTTTGGCATCTTTCAGTGTCTGCCCGATTTTTTCGTCCTCGACCATGCCGGTCAGGCCGTCCGAACACAGCAGCAGCATTTCGCCCGGCGCGAGCCGTGCTTCAAACAGATCGCCGTCTACGTCCGGCTCCACGCCGACCGCGCGGGTGATGAGGTTCTTTTGCGGATGGGTGCGGGCATCCGCCTCGGTGATGCGGCCCTGTCGGCGCATCTCCTCCACATAGGAATGGTCCTCAGTCAGCTGGTGCAGGCGTGTGCCATCGAATAAGTAGGCGCGGCTGTCCCCGACATTCAGCACGGTCACCTGATCGCCCTGTATCAGCGCTGCGACCAGTGTTGTGCCCATACCGCGGAATTCGGGCTGCCGTCCGGCAAGCGAAAACACCGTGTCGTTGGCCTGCACGAGCGCATGCGTCAGCAATGCCTGCCGCTTTGCGGCATCCAGTTCACGGTCCAGCATACCGCGCGCATACTCCACAAACGACTGCGCGGCAAAACGGCTGGCTACATTGCCCGCGTTTGCCCCGCCCATACCGTCACACACGACGAGCAGTGCGGTATCGTTATCCTCCCGCACTTCGATTTGATAGATATCCTGATTGGTCGGGCGCACACGGCCTCTGTCCGTCAAGCCAAACCATTCCATAGGAACACCTCCAGTGTCTTGTAAGGATGATATCTCCCATTCGGGTATCCGGTTTTGGTGAAACCGGCCTTAATTCTGCTGTTTTTGCAGCTCCCGGCGGCGCAGCTGGCCGCAGGCCGCATCAATATCCGGGCCGAGCCGCCGGCGCACGGTCGCAGTCACGCCGCGCTTTTCCAGCGCCTGCTGAAAGCGGCGCACCGCCTCCGGCCGCGAAGGCCGCAGCGGGCTTTCCGCCACCTCGTTGAGCGGAATAAGGTTGACGTGTGCTGGTCTACCGCGCAAGAGCGAAGCCAGCTTTTCCGCCTGCCACGGGCGATCGGTCTTATCGCGCGCCATCATGTACTCATAGGAAATGCGCCGTCCGGTGGTATCAAAATAGTACCGGCAGGCACGCATCAGCCGCTCGACCGGATAGGCATCGTTGACCGGCATGATGGACGAGCGCGTCTCATCATCCGGCGCATGAAGCGACACCGAAAGAGTGATCTGCAATTTTTCTCCCGCTAACTTCTCTATTTTATCAGCAATTCCGCTTGTTGACAAGGAAATATGCCGCTGGCCGATGTTCACACCCTCCGGACAGCTGACCAGATGCAGGAATCTCAGCACGTTGTCGTAGTTGTCGAGCGGCTCGCCCGTGCCCATCAGCACAATATTGGACACCATCTCTCCGCTGTCCTTCTGCATGAACAGCACTTCGTCGAGGATTTCACCCGCGGAAAGATGGCGTTTCAGGCCGTTTAAGCCGGATGCGCAGAATTTGCACCCCATCCGGCAACCCACTTGCGTGGACACACATACCGACACACCGTGCTCATAATGCATCAGCACTGACTCGACGCAGTCACCGTCCCGCAGCCGCCACAGGTATTTCACCGTGCCGTCGACTTTGCTCACCTGTTTGCGCGCCACCTGCGGCACGGTCAGCACAAAACGCTCGGCCAGCCGCGCGCGCAAGTCTTTGGACAGATTGGACATCTCTTCAAAGGACTCTACCCCTTGGTGGAGCCATTTGAAGATCTGTCCCGCGCGGAACGGCTTTTCGCCCATCTGGGCGAGTTCCGCTTTCAGTTCTTCGATTGTCAGGGACTTGATCTCTGTCATGTATTCTTCTTCCTTAGTTTAGCGATAAAAAAGCCATCGGTCTGATGTACAGGCGGCAGGAGCGTCACCATGCCATCCTCGCGCACGCCGCATACCTTGTGCTCCCACGGCACAGCTTCAAACGACGGATTCGCTGCCAGAAACGTGCGCACCACGTCCTCATTCTCGCACTGCAAAATCGTACAGGTCGAATAAACCAGCGTGCCGCCGTCTTTGACATATTGCGCGCAGTTTTGCAGGATCTTCGCCTGCAAGGCGGGCAGATTTTCCAGCTCTGCGGGATCTTTATATCGAATCTCCGGCTTTTTGCGGATGATGCCCAGTCCCGAGCAGGGCACGTCGCACAGCACCACGTCCGCCGTGCCTTTCCATTGCTCCCGCAGCGCGGAAGCGTCCTGCAAAACGGTCTGGATGTCGGGAAGCCCCAGCCGCTGCGCACCCTCACGGATGCGCGTCAGCTTATGTTCGTAAATGTCGCACGAGGTTACGGTGCCGCGTCCCTGCATACGTCCCGCCATGGCAAAGCTCTTTCCGCCGGGCGCGGCGCAGCAGTCGAGCACTGTGTCGCCCGGTTTGGGGTCGGCCACCGCAGCCGCGAGCGCACTTGCCGCATCCTGCACAGTGATCTCTCCCGCCTGAAATGCGGGCGTTGCCGCCGCGTCCCCGCCGGTGCAAAGCAGAATATCGTCGAATGCCGGATGCACCTGCACGGTCATACCCGCGCTTTCGAGCGCGGCGCGGGCGGCCTCGGGTGTTGTTTTCAGCAGATTGACCCGCACGGACACCGGGGTGTCCGCGTTGTCCGCCTGACAAAGCTGCTCGGCCATTTTGCGCCCGAACTGCTCCGACCACAGCCGCACCAGCCATTCGGGATGGCTGTACCGCAGCGCATAGTAGCTTTCCTTATCCGGACAATTAAGCACGGGCAGACTGCCGTTCTGTACCGCATCTGCTGCGTGGCGCAGCACGGCGTTGGCAAACGAAACCGTACGCCCTTCTGCGCGGCAGTACCGCCGCACCAGCTCCACCGTCTCCGCAACCGCAGCGTGCGGCGGGATTTTATCCATCAAAATCAGCTGGTACAGCCCCATGCGCAGGCAAATGCGCACGCGCGGTGCGATTTTTTTGAGCCGCACGCTGGAAAAATGCCGCAGATACCAGTCGAGCAGCGTTTCATTCTGCACCGTGCCATATACCAGCCGGGAAGCCAACGCCGCGTCCCGCCCGTCGAGCGCCGCGCGAGAAAGGCACTGGTGCAGCGCGCCGTCCGACCACGCGCTGTCTTCTTGCATCGCAAACAGCGCAAAGGCTGCGGCTTCGCGCGCCGTGCGCGGGCGTTTGTCAGTCATCGCGTCTCCGTCCTCCAAAAATCAGCAGCAGTCGCAAAAGCTGCGCGAGCGATACCGCCAGCGCGGCCACATAGGTCATCGCGGCGGCGGTCAGCGTCTTTTTCGCCATCGGATATTCGTCTTCATAGAGCAAATTGCGTTCGCGGATGGCCGCCAGCGCACGACGCGACGCATCCAACTCGACCGGCAGCGTCACCAGCTGGAACAGAGTCGACAGCGCAAACGCAAGGATGCCGATGTTGATAAACGCCTCGGAATTGAGGAAAATACCCGCCAGAATGAGCGGAAATGCCGCCATCGAGCCGAACTGCGTCAGCGGAATGATGGCCGAGCGCAGGCGGATCGGGAAATAGCCGACCGCATGCTGCACCGCGTGTCCCGCCTCGTGCGCAGCCACGCCGACCGACGCGACCGAGGTCGAGTCATACACTGCGTCCGACAGACGGATGACGTTCGAGCGCGGGTCGAAATGATCGGTCAAGCGGCCGGACACACGCTCAATGCGCACGCCGTTTACGCCGTTCGCCCGCAGCACCGCCTCGGCCGCCTGCGCTCCGCTCATGCCGCGGCGGTTCAAGACCTGCGAATACTGGTTGAAGGTGCTTTTGACCTTGGTCTGCGCCCAGAACGCCAGAATGATACACGGAATGACCAGCACGATATAATACATATCAATGCCGTAATAACCAAAATAAGGCATAATTTACTCCTTTGATTCACCCAAAACGGTTGCTTTCTCCACCGCATGGCCGCGCAGGAAATCCGCGCTCTTCATGCGTTTGCCGCCGACCAGTTGAATCTCTTCGAGTGCAAGCGCCCCCGCGCCGCACGCCACAATCAGCCCCTTTTTCGCGTCGCTCACCAGCACCTCGCCCGGTTTGCCTTTTCCGTCCACCGGCTGCGCCGCATAAACCTTCAGCCGCGCGCCGTCCAGCGTGGTCAGCGCCACCGGCCATGGATTCAGCCCGCGGATCAGGCAGTCGATCTCGTGCGCGGACTTTGTCCAGTCGATCACCGCCATCTGCTTATCCAGCATGTGCGCATAGCAGCTTTGGCTGTCGTCCTGCGGGGTCGGCGTGATGCTGTCCAGTTGGGCGATGGTGCGCACCAGAAGTTCCGCACCCGCCAGCGCGAGCCGGTCAAACAGCTCGCCTGCGGTCTCCCGTGCGCCGACTTCGGTTTCATAGGTGAGCAGCATATCGCCCGTGTCCAGCCCCTCGGCCATCTGCATGGTCGTCACGCCTGCCTTTTTATCGCCCGCGATCACCGCCCACTGGATGGGTGCGGCGCCGCGCCAGCGCGGCAGCAGCGAACCGTGCACGTTGATGCACCCGCGCGGCGGAATGTCCAATACCGCCCCCGGCAGCAGCTTGCCATACGCCACAACGATAATGACCTCAGGTGCGAGGGCACGCAGCTGCGCCTGTTCGTCCTCATTTTTGAGTGTCTGCGGCTGATAAACCGGAATGTTATGCTCCTGCGCCAGCGTTTTCACCGGCGGCGGGGTCAAAATCTGCTTGCGGCCCTGCGGCTTGTCGGGCTGGGTGTAAACCGCACACACCTCATGCCCAGCGTCGATCAGCGCCTGCAAGTTCGGCACGGCGAAATCCGGCGTGCCCATGAATACGATCCTCATTCCGCGTCGCCCTCATCGTCCTGCTGCAAATCCTCCGGATCGACGTATTCCTCCACCTTTTCGGTGAACAAGTGCCCATCCAAGTGCTCGGTCTCATGGCAGAAGCACTGCGCGACAATACCCTCGCCCTCGCGCTCAAACCAGTTGCCGTCACGGTCCTGCGCGCGGATCTTCGCCCAAGTCGGGCGGGTAACGTAGCCATATACGCCCGGCACAGACAGACAGCCCTCCACCACGCGCTCCGCACCGCGCATCTCGATCACCTCGGGATTGACCAGTTCGACCATCTCCTCCGGCTCGGTGTTGACGTCCAGCAACACGACCACGCGGCGCAGCACGCCGACCTGCGGCGCAGCAAGGCCAACGCCGCCCGAATTTTCCAGCGTCTCGCGCATATCGTCGAGCAGCGTGTGCAGACGTGCGTCGAATTTTTCCACCTTGCGGCTGTGCTTGAGCAGCTGCTCGTCGCCCTCTGTCAGAATTTTACGAAGTGCCATGTCAGTTCAGTCCTCCATCATTCAGCATTGCCGTATACCGGCACAAACATTCCTGTATTTTCTCTTCGTCAAGCGCCGGAAACGGCACGACCGGCTGCGCCGGCCCATCCCCGCCCAGACGCTTTTCAAACCATCCCACGTCATGCCACCGTGCAAACTTCCAGCCCGAGCCATGCCATACACCCGTAAGCACAAAGCCCAGTTTTTCGTGCAGATGGTGGCTTTTTTCGTTCGGCAGCGTGACGCAGCCGTACAAAATGCGTATGTTCTGCATCTCAAGCAAGTCGATCAAACACTGATACATCGCTGTACCCACGCCCTGCCCTTGTGCGGCAGGCGCAAGATAAATCGACAGTTCAACCGCCCAATCGTACGCCGCGCGCTCACGGATATGATGCGCATACGCATATCCGACCGGTTTTCCGTTCCGCTCACAGACAAGATACGGGAAATCCACAAGCGTGTCCGTGATGCGCGCGGCAAATTCTGCTGTCGTCGGCACATCGTATTCAAACGTGATGACCGTATCCGTTATGTACGGCTGATATATTTCCAGCAGCGCAGCCGCGTCCTCTGCCGCCGCCCGCCGAATGGTAAATTGTTGCTGCATATCGTTTCCTCCGCGCCTTATAGGTCAGGATTTTCGTCCGCAAACACGGTCACGCCGCGGTTTTTGCTGTCCCGCAAAAACTCACGCATGACTCCGGCCACCAATGCGCGCCAGCGCGCCGTGTTTTGCGCGCGCATGGTCAAATGGTAGCGGTAACGCCCCATCACTTTGACCACCTGTGCCGCCGCCGGGCCAAGCACGGGCGCTTTCACGTCCGCATACTGTCCTTCCATCAGGCTTTGCAGGCGGGTTTTGAGAGAAATCAGGCTTGCCAGCACCTGCTGCTCGACCTCACCCACCGCAGTCAGCACGGTCAAATCGCAGACCGGCGGGCATTGCAGCGCTTGCCGCGTCTCCATCTCGCGCTCGTAAAACGCTTCGTAATCCTGCCGCGCAGCGGTCAGAATGACCGGATGCGTCGGGCTGTAGGTCTGGATGACCGCCTTGCCCGTGTCAAACCGCCGCCCCGCGCGCCCTACCACCTGCGTGATGAGCGAAAACGTGCGCTCGCGCGCGCGGTAGTCCTGCGCATACAGGCTCTGATCTGCGTCCAGCACGCCGACGAGCGTGACATTCTCAAAATCCAACCCCTTGGTCACCATCTGCGTGCCCAGCAGGATATCTGCGCCGCCTTTGGCAAACTGCGTCAGCAGCTTTTCGTGCGCGCCCTTGGTGGTCATGGTATCCGCGTCCATGCGCAGCACGCACGCGGACGGAAATTTCTCGTGCAGTTCCTGTTCGACCTTCTGCGTGCCCGGCGTTTCTGTAAACAGGCTCGCCCCACCGCAGACCGGGCAGGTGCCTGTGATTTTGACTGACGCGCCGCAATAGTGGCACATCGCGCGACCGGAAGCCGAGTGATAAGTCATACTGGTGGAGCACGACGGGCATTCCGGCACCCAGCCGCACAGCGCGCAGCCGATCACGCGGCTGTTGCCGCGCCGGTTGAGGAACAAAATCGCCTGTTTGCCACGGTTCAGCGTATCGATCAGCTCGCTTTCCAGCTGCTGGCCAATCACGCCGCTGCGTCCTTCACGCGCCTGTCCGCGCAGGTCTGCGATCTGCACTTCGGGTAAACTGGTGCCCATAAACCGCTCGGTGAGCGAAAACACCGGATATTTGCCCTGCTTTGCCCCGTAATAGGTCTCGACCGACGGAGTCGCAGAGCCAAGTACGAGCAGCGCGCCTTCATGGGCAGCGCGGTATTTCGCCACGTCGCGCGCATGATAGCGCGGGGACTGCTCGGATTTATATGCGCCGTCCTGCTCCTCATCGAGGATGAGCACCCCAAGGCGCTCGACCGGCGCAAACACTGCCGAACGCGTGCCGATCACGACGCGCGCGCGGCCTGATTTGATCTTCTTAAAGCTGTCATACCGTTCCCCGGCCGACAGCGCAGAATGCAACACAGCGACCGCATCGCCAAACTGTGCGGCGAATTGCCGCATCACCTGCGGCGTCAGCCCGATCTCGGGCACAAGGACAATTGCGCTTTTGCCTTGCTCGAGTGCGTGTGCGATCAGCCTCAGATACACCTGCGTTTTGCCGCTGCCGGTCACGCCGAACAGCAGCGCCGCGCGCGGTGCGTCCTCGTCCATCAATGCAGCAAGGCCGTCATACGCCTGTTGCTGCTGCGCACTGAGTACCGGAGGCGGCGCGGGCGGCACCTCGGAAAAATCCGGTGTGCGCAGGCGTTCCTCCTGCCGTGCGCGCAGCATACCCTTTTTGACCATATCGCGCAGCGCCGCATCGGTCACGCCGGTCATGTAGACCAGCTCTTTCTGACTCATCCAGCCGCCGTCCGCGAGGACGGAAACCACATCCAGCCGCGCCGGACTGCGGCGGCCGATGCGCGCTATCGCCTCGCCCGCTTCCATATCGAGCGCGAGCATTTTTTCGGTCTTGTCGCCCGATTTCTGCACGGTGTTGCTGTGGTACAGCAGCACGCCCTCGCCCGTCAGCATGTCCAGCACACGGGTGACGCTTTTGCCGCCCAGCCGCTGCCGGATATCGGACACGGCAAGCGTCTGTCCCGGCTGGTCGAACAGCTGCATCACACGCCCTGTGTCCCCATCCCGCTGCCGCAATGCGGCAAGATCGGCATCGGACGCCAATGTATATGTCTCGTTGCGCTTGAACCACAATCCCGCGGGCAGCATGACGCGCACACAGTCGAAAAACGTGCAGTACAGCCGCTCCCGCATCCATGCGGCGAGTTTAAGCTGCGGCGCGGTCAGAATGGGCGTGTCGTCCAGCACCTCAATAATCGGCTTGAGCTTCATCCCGCCCGCGTCCTCACGGAACGCGAGTACGACCGCTTCCGCCCGTTTATTGCCAAAGCCGAACGGCACGAGAACACGGGTGCCGATCAGCACCTGTTCCCGCAGCTCGTCCGGCACACGGTAGGAGTACAGCTTGTCGATGGCGTAGGTCGCCGCATCCACGGCAACCGCACAAATTTGCTCCGTCAACCGCTATACTCCTTTCTCTTTCCAGTTTAGTTTGCCCGCATTGCCAGCAGGCGATCGAAAATGACGTCCGCCACGTCCTCCTTGGGCATGAGCGGCGGGGTCTCGCGCGTCCCGTCCGCAAACAGCAGCGTGACGGCGTTGGTATCCGTGCCAAAGCCCGCGCCCTTGTCGCGCAGCGAGTTTGCCACCAGCATATCACAGTTTTTGCGGCGCAGCTTATCGGCCGCGTTTTCCAAAAGGTTCTGCGTCTCCATCGCAAAGCCGCAAAGCTGCTGTCCCGGACGCTTGTTCTGTCCGAGTTCAGCCAGAATATCCGGATTGCGCACCAACGCGACGCTTAAATCGTCGTCGCTCTTTTTCATTTTTTCGTCCGCCGTCTGCGCGGGACGATAATCGCCCACTGCGGCGGCCTTGATGATGATATCCTGCGACTCTGCGCGGGAAATCACCGCATCATGCATATCGCGCGCCGAAACGATATCCACGCGCTCGACCCCAATGGGTGTTGCCAGCGCAGTCGGGCCGGAGACCAGCGTCACCGTAGCGCCGCGCATGGCTGCGCGCGCCGCGATAGCGTATCCCAT
Source organism: Clostridiales bacterium (assembly GCA_019421385.1). GTDB lineage: Bacteria > Bacillota > Clostridia > Oscillospirales > Butyricicoccaceae > Agathobaculum. Next base: position 42,897 of record JAHZFK010000007.1, on the reverse strand, counting down.
TTTACCCGTCGAGTGGTTGGACAGGAAACGCACCGGATCGAGCGCCTCCTGGGTCGGACCGGCGGTCACCAGCACGCGCAGGCCTTTCAGGTCCTGCTGTGTGAGCGCCTGCTCGATGCCGTGCAGAAGCGTCGGCGTGTCCGGCAGCTTGCCGCGTCCCGAATCTCCGCAGGCGAGGTGTCCCGCCGCCGGATCGATGATATGAAAACCCCGCTCGCGCAAGGTGTTTAGGTTTTGCTGCGTCACCGGATTGTCGTACATACCGGTGTTCATTGCGGGCGCGATCACGACAGGAGCTTTGGTGGCCAAGAGCGTTGTTGACACCATATCGTCTGCAATGCCGTGCGCCGCTTTGGCAATGATGTTCGCCGTTGCGGGCGCGATGACAAACACATCCGCGGCTTTCGCCAGCGAAATATGCTCGACCTCCCACGCGAAATTGCGGTCGAAAGTGTCCACCACCGTGCGATATCCCGACAAAGTTTCGAACGTGATAGGTGAAATGAACTGCGTGGCCGATTCGGTCATCAGCACGCGCACGTTTGCCCCCGTCTGCCGCAGCTTGCTGGTCAGGTCGGCAGCTTTATAAGCCGCAATGCCGCCCGTCACGCACAGCACCACGGTTTTCCCAGCCAGATGCATGGCTCAGCGATCCTCCTCGGGAATGTCGCCGTCGTCCAGCTCGTGATCGTCGAACTCATCGAGACGATGGTCTTCCTCTTCCTGCTCGTCGACAACGTCCTCGTCGGATGCAGCGTCGTCCTCCTCATCCAAATCAAGAGAATCATCCACATCGACCATCGCCGCTGCAATCGCATTGTTCTGCACGATCACAGGCTCGGTGCGCGGGCCGGGACGATACACGATCGTGCCTGCCGCAATCTCATCGAGCGCCAGCTTTACCGCCTTATCCGACAGCTGCTCGCCGGTTTCCTCAGCCTGATCGGCAATGTCGCGGGCGCGCTGTGCCGCCAGATTGACCAGCAGATAGCGGTTGCCCACACGTTTCATCAGTTCCTGCATCGAAGGTTTCAGCATAGTAATCCAATCTCCTTATATTACCCTTTGTATTATTTATGAAAAGAACCGCGCCGTTATGTACGGCGCTTTGCCAGAATGTCCCTCAGTTCTTCCACCGCCCGGTCCAGCTCGTCGTTGACGATCACATAATCAAACCGATCCTGCTGTTTGAGCTCTTCTTTGGCGGTTTCCAGCCGTTTGAGCACCTTTTCCTCGTCCTCGGTGCCACGTCCGCGCAGCCGCGCGGCCAGCTCTTCAAACGACGGCGGCGCGATGAACACCATCACCGCGTCCGGACGCTTTTCATGCACCTGCATGGCGCCCTGCACTTCGATCTCCAACACCACGTCAAAGCCCTGCTCCAACTTTTCGTTGACCGGCGCTTCGAGTGTGCCATAATAGTTCTCCACATAACATGCATACTCCAAAAACGCATGTTGTGCGATTTTCTCCTCAAATTCCGCCTTGGAGAGGAAATAATACTGCACGCCGTCGGTCTCCCCCGGACGCGGCGCACGTGTGGTCGCGGAAATCGAATAAAACAGGCGGTCGTCCTGCTCCTGCAAGCGCGAGAGCAGCGTTCCCTTGCCTGCGCCCGACGGCCCGGTGAATACATATAAGGTTCCTTTACCCATCTTCGCTCTCTCCTTCCTCCGCATCGCCGGCAAAACGTGCCGCCACTGTTTCCGGCTGCAAAGCACTCAGCACCACATGGTCGCTGTCCATAATCAGTACCGCGCGGGTGCGGCGGCCATAGGTGCCGTCGATCACCATGCCGCGGTCACGCGCCTCCTGCACGGTGCGCTTGACCGGCGCGGACTCCGGGCTGACGATTGCGATCAGCCGCGATGAGGCCACCATATTGCCAAACCCGATGTTGATGAGTTTCACCTGTGCCGCCCCCTCTCATTTCGTCTCGTTCGGAAACACGCTTCCGAACAAATCAAATGCTTATATTACTCGATATTCTGAATCTGCTCGCGGATCTTTTCGATCTCGCTCTTGATATCCACCACGATGCGCGCCATTGCCACATCATTCGCCTTGGAACCGATGGTATTGGCCTCTCGGTTCATCTCCTGCACCAGAAAATCCAGCTTACGACCGATCGGCTGCGTTTCTTGCAGCATACCGTCCATCTGATGCAAATGGCTGCGCAGACGCACCGTTTCCTCGTCCACCGCAGTCTTATCTGCATAGATGGCCGCTTCGGTCAGGATGCGCGTCTCATCGATGCTGGTATCCGCGAGCACCTCCTGCATACGGGCGAGCAGCTTTTCGCGGTACTCCTTGACCCGCTCGGGCGAGCGCGTCTCGACCTCACCGACCATGCGCTCGATCGCCGCGCAGCGACCGCGCACATCCTCGGCAAGCTTTTCGCCCTCGCGCAGACGCATCTGGTCGAACCCGTCGCACGCCTTGTCGAACACCGCAAGCACGTCTCGGGTCATGGCTTCGGCATCCTGCTCGATGCGCTCCGAACCGAGCACATCCGGCAGCTTGGACAGCGTCGTAACGGTTACATCGTCGCGCAGGCCGTAGGTCTCGCTCAGGTCGTGCAATGCTTCCAGACAGCGCTTTGCCAGCTGGTGGTTGACCGTAACGGCAACGTCGCCGCCTTCCTCGACCTCCACGCCGACGAAAACCTCCACCTTGCCGCGCGCAATGCGGGCAGCCGCAGCCTTTTTGACCGCGTCATCCAAAAAACCGTACTGCCGCGGCGCTTTCACCGTGCAATCCAGATAGCGGTGATTGACGGCGCGCAGCTCAACCGTGATGGTCTTGCCGTCCCGTTCCTCTTTCGCACGGCCGTAGCCGGTCATACTTTTCATATTGCTTTTCCCCTTTTCAATCGGGCGGCAGGCTTCTGCGCAGCAATGCGATCAGCCGTGACAACGCCACATCATAGATGCCAAATGTGATATTGGCGACAAACCAAGCCGCCGCAACCCGAAACAAGCCGGTCAGAGCGAACTGCGGCAAAAAGACAAACACCGCCAGCACACCGGCTATCACAAGTGAAACATTAAAATAGGCCAGCTTGATTCCCATCTGAACCTGACGCGGCGCATAGCATTCCACGCAGAATTTCACGATCGGATACAAGCCGCAAAACAGGATATAGGCCGCCACCTCAATCTTGCGCGGCACCAGCAGCGCAGATAGAATGGATACCGCCAGATACAGCGTCACCGCGGTTTTCAGCCGCGCGCGCCGCAAAAGCGGCACCGCAGAGGTCACACCCGCAACCAGACAAGCTGCCGGGCCAATATAGGTGACCGTCCCGCCTATATACAGCAGCGCCACGGCGGCTGCGGCCAGCAGACCGCCGCGCGCAATCTCCTTCGTATTCATATCAGCATCCCGCATTGCAGCAAGCATTCAAGCAGCAGTTGCAGACCGCAAGCTGCACGCAGAAGTCGCACAGGCTGGCCTCCTGCATGGGCCGATAGCCGCCGTAGCCGCCCGACATATTCAGGTTGTTGAGCGCCGTGCGGTATTCCATGTTGGACGGATCCATCTGACAGGCCTGCGTGTAAGCGCGTACGGCCTCGTCATACCAGCCCTTGCGGTAATAGACCGTGCCCATCAGGTAGAACCACTCGGCATCGCGGCCGCTTGCACGCTGCAGGAGCGCCTCCGCCATGCCCAGATTGCCCTGATTGATCGCCTGCCGCACCTGACTATACAGCGAGGCATTTGCGCCCGAATAGGCGCGCTGCTGCTGGCTGCCGCCATACTGCTGCCCGCCGCTGTACTGCTGTCCGCCGGATGCGCCGGACGAGGTTTTGCCCGCGCGCTCGTTCATAATCATGTCGTAGGCCTCATTGATTTCCTTCATGCGGGCCTCCGCCAGATCGGCAAGCGGATTGTTGATATAGTTGTCTGGATGATACTTTCGCGCCAGCTCGCGGTAAGCGCGTTTGACGTCGTCGTCGCTTGTCTGCGGCGTAACGCCGAGCACCTTATAGGGATCCATGTTTGCCCCATCCTCCGTTCGTTTGGTACGTCCCGTCCAGCACCTGTTTCGTCACCAGCGGCATACCCAGAAAAATAATATTGCGGATCAGGTCCGCGTCCCGCCCCATATCCAGCAGGTCATATGCCATGCAGATATCGGCGAGTGACCGCTCCAGCGTGCGCTCAAGCGGTTGTCTTATCTCTGTCAGGTCCGGCGTGTGCAGCCCATAGCGCAGCACCACCGGATTGTAATTGTCCTGTTCCAGATCTTCCGCCACGTCCTGTGCGGCATCCAGCAAATAGATCCACCGTCCGACGTGGTAAAACATCTGCCGCAGCACGCGCTCGCGCGCGTCTCCGGTATGCGGCACAGCCGCCGCAGTAAGCCGTGCGGAAGCGTCCGCCGCGCGGTCCATCGAATCGCATTGTTCCCGCTCCAGCTGCTGCAAATCGTCAAGCGACTGCACCATTTCGCGGTCCGCCTCGGGCAGACGCGCCCGCGCGCGTTCGTAGCCGCGCCGTCCCAGGCGGCACAGCAGCCACGCCAATGCGCGTTTCGGTCCTTTTTCATCGGCCAGACTGTCGCGGAATTTGTGATAGGTGAGCAGCACGCTCACATCCGCCGCCAGCTCCAGCGCCTCATCCGGCGCGGCACACGGACGGCGCGTCACCGGATGAGCGTCGCACCGTTTGCGACACGGCGGCGCGGTTTGCTCCTCGCCGCAGCCCATCACAAGTGCGAAAAACGTCATGTCATAACTCAGGAACAGGGTATAAAACCGGCCATAGCGTGCGCGGATGGTATGACACAGCCCACAGTAAACCTGCTGGAACCGGTCCGCTTCTTTGACCCGCAGCTCGGGCTTCACCGGACGGATAAAGCCAAACATTTCACAACCCTTTCCCGCCGTGTTGTCACACGGCCTTGCGTATTCAACCTATTGTACCGAACTTTTTCCAATAGCACAAGGGCAAACGGCACAAAATCAGTAAAAATTCACAAAAAATTCAGAGCTTTTTTGTGATTTCAAACGGCACGCTGTTCTTGCGCTTCATCTCGCGGCTGAAAAGGATCGCCGCCACGATGCCTGCGGCAAACAACACGCCACCACATAACGCCGATACACCCGCGCCCTTTTGCAGCGCGCTACCCGCGCCGTAACCAATGAAAAACAGCACCACCGGCAGCAGATACGCCAGTCCTGCATAACCGAGCACCTGTCCGGTTTCGCCCTCGATCAGCACGCGCTCGCCCACCTGCGCCTCCGCGCGGTTGCGCGCGGTAACATACAGTGTCTGCGTCTCCAGTCCGCCGCAGCCGCCGCATTTCGCGCAGTCATGCCCGCAAGCCGAACGGCGGGTCACTTCAATTTCCGCCATGCCGCCGGGCAGTATCTTTTTAATGGTTCCTTGCTGGGTCAATTGAATCGCTCCATTTCTTTGTATTGCCTCTTGCACCGCGCATCACGCAAGCGGCGCGTATTCCTCCATAATGCGGTGCGCGGCTCGGATGCCGTCCACCGCCGCGGACATGATGCCGCCCGCATAGCCCGCACCCTCGCCACAGGGAATCACACCTTGGCAGCCCAGGCCGAACAAATCTTCTCCGCGCTTCATGCGCACGGGAGAAGAAGTGCGGGTCTCCGGCCCAGTCAGCAGTGCATCGGCTGCATCAAAGCCGCGGATTTTTCGACCGAAATACGGCAGGCTGTCCCGCAGCATGTTCTGCGCAAAATCCGGCAGACACGCCGCCGCTTCCCCGAAATGCACGCCCAGCGGGTAGCTCGGTTGCACCGCACCGGCGCGCGTGCTCGGCCGCCCCGCCAGAAAATCGCCCACACGCTGACAGGGCGCACGGTACGAACCGGTCTGCGCGAACGCCGCGCGTTCGATCTGTCGCTGCAAAGCCACACCGCCGAACGGCGTTCCGTCATCAAAGTCCTTTGGGTCCACCGACACTGCCAGCGCGGCATTGGCGTTTTTGCCGTCACGCGCATGATAGCTCATGCCGTTGGTCACGACCGTGTTTTCCTCGCTCTGCGCTGCGACAACTACGCCGCCCGGGCACATGCAGAACGAATAGCAGGCTCGTCCGCCCTCGCGGCGGGACAGGTTGTATTCCGCAGGAGGCAGCAGCGGATGCCCCGCATATTTGCCGTACAGCGCGCGGTCGATCTCACTTTGCAGATGCTCGATGCGCACGCCGACCGAAAACGCCTTCGGCTCAAAGTATACCCCATTTTGATGCAGCGCATCAAAGGTATCGCGCGCCGAATGGCCGATTGCCAGCACCATCCGCTCGCAAGCGATCTCGTCACCGTCCGCCTGCACGCCGCGCAGCACGCCGTTTTTGACCGAAACGCCGGTCAATTGCGTGCCAAACCTCACTTCGCCGCCGTTTCGGATGATCTCACGCCGCATGGCGCGCACCACATTTTTCAGAATATCCGTTCCCACATGGGGCTTTGCCTTTTTGATGATATCCGACGGTGCGCCGTGCGCCGCCAGCGTTTCCAGCACCGTGTCGCACAGCGGGTCGCCAATACGCGTGGTCAGCTTGCCGTCCGAATATGCGCCCGCGCCACCTTCGCCAAACTGGATGTTGCTCTCGGTGTCCAGCGTGCCGCCGTTCCAAAAGGCCTGCACTTCACGGTCGCGCGCGTCCAGATCGCCGCCGCGCTCCAAAACAAGCGGCGCATAGCCGTGTCTTGCCAACGTGTACGCGGCAAACAGACCCGCAGGCCCCAATCCGACCACGACCGGACGATGCTCCAGCCGCTTGCTGCCGCAGGGCGCTGCGATTTTTTCATCAGGTTTATAACGCACGAAGGGCATTTGCAGTTTTTCTGCAAATGCCTTTTCGTCCACGGGCGCATCCAGCCGCACAGAATAGACGCGAAAGATTTTATCGCGCCGCGCGTCGATGCTGACGCGGTACACTGCCGCCTGCACATCATCAGACACCAGACCGGTCAGCTGCCGCGCCTCCGTCAGCGCCTGTTCTTCCGGCACGTCAAACGGCAGGCGGATGTTGCTCACCATCAAACTCATGCGCCGTCCCCGCCTTCCTGCGGTGACGCAGCACCGCTATCCCCGGTCTGTCCGTCCTGTGCCGGATCGGATGCATCGGGCGGCGTTACCGTCTCCTCGCCTCCCGGCCCGGTGATTTCGATTTCGACCTCCACATCACTGCCGACCAGCGTTACGCCGGCAGGCAGTCCAGTGGCAGCCACCTGACCCTTAACTTTATGTGTACCCAAACCAAGCGATACCGAATCAAAGGTCAACCCAATTGACAAACTGTTCACGTCCACCTGCTCCAGCGCGTTTTCGCTGCCGCGCAGTTCTATCTCGACCGACTCGGTCAGAACGCTGACCGAATATGGGGTCTCCTCCTGTGCGGTGTCGGTCGGCACGAATTTGGTCACCTGCACCTTACGGGTGGAGACGTTCTCCTGCTCCTTGACACTGATCGTCACCTCTGCGGTCGATGGCTGGCCGCTGTCCAGCCGCACACCCTCCGGCAGCGGGATCTCCATTTCCACCGGAACGCCGGTGCGTGCATCATCCAAAGCGATGGTGCCGAGGTTGATCTCCGTGATACCGGCCAGTGTCTTCTGATCGCCGATGAGCGTGATAGACGGCGGATTGATACTGACATCCACCTGTTCCTCCTTGAGCGTCTCGCCGTCGGTCAAGGAAACCGTCAGCGGCACACTTTCCACCGGATAGATCGGCACACGCACCGTGATCGTATCGGTCTGGCTCGTCACATGCGTGCCGGTGATCGGCTCGCCCGCGTCGTTATACAGCGCGATGCTGCACTCCCCGGTGAAGGTGGAGGACTTGCCGGTCACGTCGATCGTGCCGTATGCATAAGCCACTTCCTGCAATTCCGCTTCCGGTCCGGAAATCGTGACCTCCTTGGTCGTGGTCGGCTCGGGTGTGCCCGCACGGCTGCCATCCGCCACGGTTCCCGTTGTTTCCACACGAACCGGAACGCTGATACTCGTCACCTTATCCACCAGCACACGAACCGTCGCCGGCTCGGTGCGCACCGAATCGACATTATAGCTGCCGGTGGTGATCTGCGGCGTCAGCGCGTATTCACCAGCGCCGTCCGTAATATCCGAAACGTCAACGGTTGCGCTGACCTTCTTGCGGAACGTGCTGTCGGTGATCTCGTTATTCGGGCCTTCAACCTCCACGTCGATCGCCGTGGTATATTCGATCACGGAAAGGCCGTAATTGTCCATCAGCTGCTCCGCACCGCTCAGCTTGACCTCCACATCGCGGATGATGGTCTGCTTGCTCGGGTTTTCAATATCGCGCACGACGATCCACAAAACGAACGCGAGCAAAAGCGACAGCAGACGCAGCCAGATATCATGCTTTTTCGTAAACTGCTTCATTTGCCCGCACCTCTCTTCCAGATGTTCCGAAGGGAAGAAATGCGGCGCTTATCCGGTTTTTCCGGCTCCAACAATTCAGCTTCGAGCACTTTCTTGAGCACTTCAGGCGACAGATGCCGCTTGAGCATACCGCCGATGGCGACAGAGATCGCGCCCGTTTCCTCGGACACGACGACCAGCACGCTGTCGGACGATTCGCTCATGCCGACCGCAGCACGGTGCCGCGTGCCCAAATCACGCGACAGAGTCTGGCTGCCCGAAAGCGGCAGCACACAGCCGGCTGCATAGATTTTACCCGCGCGTATAATCAGCGCGCCGTCATGCAGCGGACTATTTTTGAAAAAGATGTTTTTGAGCAGCTCGGGTGACGGGTCGGCGTCCAGCTGCGTGCCGGTCGCGGCGATCTCTCCCAAGCGCTCCTTCCGCTCGAACACGATCAGCACACCGGTTTTGGTCTTGGACATATCCGCGCAGGCCGAAACCGTTGCGTTGATCGCCGCTTCGATCTCATCCGGGTCATCCGACGGCACCAGCAACCGGCTCAGGTTGCCCTTGCCCAGCTGCTCGAGCAGACGGCGCAGCTCCGGCTGGAAAATGATAACCAGCACGAACGGCGCATAGTACACTGCCATGCGCAGGATATAGGAAATCGACGTCAGCCCAAACCAGCTTGCCAGCAGCATCACCAGCGCCAACACAAGGATGCCCTTGGCCAGCCGTGCCGCGCTGGTATCCTTGAGCAGCTTCATCATGCGGTAGATGATGTAGGCTACAATCAGAATATCGACCACGTCCGTCAGCCCCGCGGTCTGCAAAGATGCAATTCCGCTTTTAAGCGACGAAAGCAGGTCGAAATTCTGAAGGGGCGGAATGAAAATGTTTTGAAAAGCCTCCATAAAGCCACCTGTCCTGTAAATTCACGGCCTTTCTTTGCGCGAAAGGCAGATTTTTTCCTTATTTATACTACCACAAATCCCGTCCCCTGTATAGCGTATTCACAGATTTTTTACGGTTTGGCAGAGCAGCTCGGCGGCGTGTTCCAGCTGGTGCGCCGTCGAGTAAAACGAGAGCGAAAAGCGGATCGTGCCGCTTTCTTCCGTGCCTGCGGTGCGGTGTGCCAACGGCGCGCAGTGCAGGCCCGCACGCACGGCAACCCCCTGCCGCGCAAGCATTTCCGCCACCGCCTCGCAGGCCGCGCCGTGCACGCGCACGGACACAACCCCGGTTTGATCGGGATGGGAAAAGCACTCAATGCGCTTTTCCTGCTCCAATGCGCGGACAAATTCGCGCAGCAAATGCTGTTCGTGCGCCAGAATGTTAGCGGGGCCAACCGACCGCACAAATGCCAGTCCAGCGGCCAACCCTGCAATGCCCGGCACATTCGGCGTGCCGCTTTCCAGCGCGTCCGGCAGGAAGTCCGGCTGCTGCATTTCCTCCGAGCGGCTGCCTGTGCCGCCCGCGAGCAGCGGATGCGCCGTGATCCGGTCGTCGAGCGCAAGCAGGATGCCCGTACCCTGCGGGCCGTACAGCCCCTTGTGTCCCGGCATACAGACCGCCGCCAAACACGGATGCCGCCGCACGTCGATCTCGATGATGCCTGCGGACTGCGATGCATCCAGAATCAGCGGCACACCCGCCGCATCCAGCAGGTCTGCGATTTGCTCAAACGGCGTGGCAAAGCCGAACACGTTGGACACATGGTTGAGGATAAACAGCTCCGCCCCATCTTCCAGCGCCTGCTTTGCCCGCTGCACCATCGCCTCCCCGTCCCACAGCGGTGTATCCAGCACGACCGGCTCGATGCCGCGCAGCACAAGCGGCCGCATGACCGCATTGTGCTCATAGCCGCTGACCACGACGCGCGTTTCCAGCTGTGCCAGCGCATGGATCGCCAGATTGAGCGCGTGCGTGGCGTTCATCGTGAACACCACGCGCGCCGGATCCTGCACGCCGAAGAGCGCCGCTGCCTGCTCCCGACAGGCGTATACGGTTTCCCCTGCGCGCATCGCGGCCGCATAGCCGCCGCGCGCATAACCAGCCGCCGCGTGCATCGCGCGGCGCATCGCTTCATCCACCGCGCGCGGCTTATGCAGCGTGGTCGCTGCGTTATCCAAATAGATCATACGCTCGCCCCCTCGTCCGGTATGACACGGCAAGGCGAGATACCCAGCTGCCGCAGCCGGCGAAGCGCTTCCTCCGACTGCTGCGCACCGACGCGCACCGCCCAGCCACAGGAATCCGTGCGCGCATGTCGCGGCGGACGCACGATCTCTCCCGGCACTCCCATCTGTCCCAAATGGCGCCGCAGACCGACCGCTTCGGTCTGACTGCGGCATATCAAAAGAGCATATTGGCTCATTGCTGACTCTCCCTCCAACATAGACTATTGTCATGCTATGTTGAAAAGCGTGCTGAAGTGTGCTATGCTGATGCTGCACAAAAATTCATCCCTGGAGGGAACAGCCATGGAACTTTCCGCCCTTTCCCTGCGTCTGCGCGCGCTTTCCGCGCTGCGCGGCCTGCAGCAGCATCCGCTGGTACATGCCTATTTGGAGACGCTGGGCTTTCTGGATAGCGCAAACGCAGAATGCTTTGCCGATGCCTACGGCGCACTGTGCGCCGTGCAATATGCCTGCGGCGATGCATCGCAGGCGCTGCTCGACGCTGTCCACTATGATGTAAATACCCTGACCGACACGCTTGCCGCCCCTGCGTCCGCGCTGCTCGATGCGGCAACGCTCGATATCGAAACGCTGAACGCGCTGCTCGCCATTGACGGCGCAGCGCTCAAGGCCGCCGCCGCGGGACGGTACAACGCGCCCGCCTTGCTGACGCTGCCGGACTTCCCTGCTTCGTCTCCGCTTCCCTTCCGGGACGGCGCGGCACTGGCCAGCTACTACTGCGCACAAGGCTACGGTTTTTTTGCACAATCCTCTGCCTTTGCCGTACAGGACGACGGCACGATTGCACCGATCGTGCATCCGGATTCCATCCGTCTACGCGACCTACCCGGCTACGAGCGCCAAAAGCAGCAGATCCTGAAAAACACCCGCGCATTCCTCGACGGACGTGAGGCCAACAACATCCTGCTGTATGGCGACAAGGGCACGGGTAAATCCTCGACCGTCAAGGCTGTGGTCAATGAATATGCCGAGCGTGGCCTCAAGATCATTGAAATGTCGCCGCGGCACATCACCTGCTTCCCGAAAATTTTCGCAGAGACGCTGCGTTCGCCGTTCCGATTCATTGTCTTTCTGGATGACCTCAGCTTCAGCCGCGAGGACGATAACTTTGCCGCGCTCAAGGCGTTTATCGAGGGCGGACTGGCAGGCAAACCCGCTAATCTGGTCATTTATGCAACCAGCAACCGCCGTCACCTTATTCGCGAGAGTTTTGCCGACCGCGAGGGTGACGAAGTCCGCGTGCGCGACAGTCTGGAGACGGTCACCTCGCTGTCCGACCGGTTCGGTCTGGAAATCACCTTCTCTGTGCCGGACAAGGACGAATATCTGTACATCGTCGACCAGCTTGCCGCGGAAAGCGGCCTTGCTCTGCCGGAAGATCAGCTGCACCTGCTCGCGGAACGGTTCGCGCTTCGCCGCAACGGACGTTCTCCGCGCACCGCGCGCCAGTTCATCAGTCAGCAGATGGCGGAAAAATACGAAAAATAACTAGCCGCACACAAACTGCATATATAACAAAAAAAGAACCGCCAAGTGGCGGTTCTTTTTTGTCAAAAGCCCGGCTCAGCCGGGCTTTTGATACATGGTTCAACCGAAGTCATTTTACCAACCGAAGTACGAGAACGGATTCTGATACTGCGAACCGCCGTTACCGTACTGGCTGTTCTGGCTGTTCTGCTCGCTTTCCGCTGCCGGGTCTTCGCCCTCCAGATCGTGCGCGTCGGTCAGCGTCACGGTCAGGTTGACCATCTTGCCGGTCGAAATACGGTAGACCGTCAGCGTCAGCTTGTCGCCCGCCTTCATATCTTCCTTGATCGCGTTGATATCATCCATTGTCGGGGTCGGGGTGCCATTGACTGCGGTGATGATATCGCCCACCTGCAAGCCTTCGCTTGCTGCCTTGGCGCGAGAGTCAATCGAGTAAACCTGAACACCCGCGATGCTGCCGTCGGCAGACTCCACGTTGCTGCCCGTAATGCCGATGGACGGGCGGCCTGCCACATAGCCGTTGGCAATCAGCTCGTCAACAACTTCCTTTACCGTATTGATCGGGATGGCAAAGCCCATGCCCTCGACCGAAGCCTCGCCAAAGCCGCTGCTGGACAGCTTCGCGGAGGTAATGCCGACCACCTGACCATACTTGTTGATCAGCGCGCCGCCCGAGTTACCGGGGTTGATGGAAGCGTCGGTCTGGATCAGGGTCATGACGCGGTCGTTGATGGTCACGTCACGGTTGATGGCGGAAATGCGGCCGCCGGTGATCGTGTTGGCAAACTGTACGCCGCCGGGCGAGCCAATGGCATAGGCATATTCGCCGGGCTGCAGCTCATCCGAGTCACCGAATTCCGCAGCGGTCAGTTTCTCTTCCGGCTCGACTTTGAGCACTGCCAGATCGGTCTGCTCATCCGTGCCGATGATCGTGGCATCGTACTGCTTGCCGTCGCTCAGCTGCACGGTCACGCTCTGGGCATCCTCGACCACATGGTTGTTGGTGATGATGTAGCCGTCCTCACTCATGATAACGCCCGAGCCGGAACCCGTCCCGCTCGCGGTGGTCGAAATGACCGAAACGATAGACGGGCTGACCTTTTTGTAGATTTC
>JAHZFK010000007.1:24188-29710 GCA_019421385.1 Clostridiales bacterium | reverse complement strand
GCCCGCTAGACCGTTGACCACATCATAATTATCCGGATCGAGGTCCGGCGTCTCATTCAGCTGCACGGTAGGCAGATCACCTGCCTGCGCGTTTGCTGTCACTGCGCTGCCGTCGCCCGTGTTCACCATATGCCCGATCAGCGCGCCGCCTGCAAACAGCAGGCACGCCGCTGCAACACCGCCAAGGCCCAGTGCAATTGCCTTGCCATGCTTTTTCTTTTTCGGGGGCTGCGGCGGCTGTTGCCCCGCTCCCATCGGGTCCTGTGCATACGGTGCGCCGCCATACGGCTGCTGCGCCGCCTGATGATATTCCGGATGCTGCACTGGGGTCTGATACGGTGTGCGCGGTTCGGTATACTGCGATTCTGCTGCCGGCTGCTCCATGTTGGGCTGCTGCGGCTCGATATGCTCATCGCCGCGCGGTTCCGGCGTCATATTGGTATTTTTATTGTTAAAGTCATCCATTGTTCTGACCTCCCTATCGATTTTGTGATTTCATTCTAACCCGCCATTGTGGCGGTTTGTTGAAAACAATATGAATATTTTTTGAACAAGCGCGGACAAACCGCCCATTTCTCCGCATGTGATATGCGGCAAACGGACGGTCTGCTGTTTATTTCTGGGGGTTTTTCGCGTTGCCGGGCAACTGCTGGGGCGCCAGCGGCAGCGTAAAGGAGAATTCCGTCTCGCCGCCATCCGACCGCACGGAAATTTCACCGCCGTGCAGATTGATGATATTCTTGACGATATACAGGCCAAGTCCCGCGCCGGTTTTATCCATCGACCGCGAGCGGTCGGCCTTGTAAAACCTGCCGAACACATGCGGCAGATCCTCCGGCGAAATACCGATGCCGGTGTTTGTGATGGAAAACGCGCAGAAGCCATTCTCCGGATGCGCCCGCAGGCACAAACAGCCACCTTCATTGATGAATTTCACCGCATTATCCACCAGATTATACACCGCGCGGTACAGATGGTCGCGGTCGCCCATGACCATCAAGCGGTCGTCCAGATCGCACTCGACCTCGAGATGCTTTTTCTCGATTTTCTGCTCAAAGGACAGGATGATCTGGCTGGTCATCTCGGAGAAGTCAAACGGAGCCGGGTTGAGGATCAGTTCGCCCGACTGTATCTTGGCAGCGTCCAACATGCGGTTGACCATGCGGGACAAGCGGCGCGTTTCCTCCGCAATGATGCGCAGATATTTATCGCGCTGCTCGACCGGAATAGTACCGTCGATCATGCCATCGACAAAGCCGCCGATCGTCGTCATCGGGGTTTTGAATTCGTGGCTGACATTGGAAATGAAGCCGCGCGTCAACTCCTCCAGCTGATCGAGGTCACGCGCCATGTTGTTGAAGGACACCGCCAGCTCGTCGATCTCATAGCAGTGATTGTCCTCCGGCACGCGCACATCGAAATTGCCCGAGGCAAACTCCTTTGCCGCCGCTGCGATCACCTTGAGCGGCCGCGTCATGTGCTGCGACAAAATAAAGGACAGCACCAGTGCCACCGCGAGTGTAATCAGCAGAATGAGCACCAGCGTCTGCGTGGAGTGGCGCACCACCCCTGCGGCGGTCGCGTCCTGCGTATAGACAAAGACCATCGCGCTGACCTCGCCGTTGTCACCCTGCACACTTGTGCCCACCGTGTAACTGGATCGGTCGCCCAATACGCCCAGCTGGCCGACCTCGGCATAGCTGCCCGTCTTGCGGATCTGCGCGGTCACTTCCTGCGGGACCATCCAGCCCGACACCTTTGCCGCTTCGCCGTCCGGCCCGGCAATCATCTGGATCACGCCGTCCCGGTCGGTCACATAGACCGTGATGGCATCCTCTTTCGCCACCGTGCTGATCGACAGCATATAGATTTCCCGAATCACTTCGGAATCCGTGCCCAGCATCAGCCGGGTCTGCTCCGCCAGGCTCTGTACAGTCGTTCGCAGTTCGGTCTGCTTGGTTTGCAGCGCATAGTTGCCCATCTGGTAATAAAACACGCCACCCGCTATTGCAAATGCACACACGATCAGCAGCATATGCGTGACATAGTTTTTGAAAAAAAAGCTGCGCCTGCCCATGGTTTACTCCTTGGTCTCGAACTTATAGCCGACACCCCAAACGGTTTTGACCTCCCATTTATCCGAAACGCCCTCCAGCTTTTCGCGCAGGCGCTTGACATGTACGTCTACCGTGCGGGTATCGCCGAAATAATCAAACCCCCACACATCGTCCAACAACTGCGCGCGTGTGAACACACGGTTCGGGCTGGAAGCGAGATAGTACAGCAGCTCGATCTCCTTGGGCGGCGCGTCCACGCGCTTGCCCTTGATGACCAGATCATACGCCTGCTTGTCGATCACCAGATTGTCAAATGTCAGCTTCTCAGGCGCGTCATCCGGCGCCATGCGGCGGAACACCGCGCGCACGCGCGCAATGACCTCCGGCATCTCAAGCGGCTTGACGATATAGTCATCCGCGCCCATTTCCAGACCGGAAACACGGTCGGCAGTCTCGCCCTTGGCCGTCAGCATGATGATCGGCACATCGCTTTCCGCGCGGATCTCCTTGCAGACCGCCCAGCCGTCCATCACCGGCATCATCACATCCAGCAGCAGCATATCCGGCTTTTCGGACTTCCACAGCTTGATGCCCTCCACGCCGTTTGCCGCTTCGATCACCGCATAGCCCTCGCGCTCCAGATACAAGCGCAGCAGCTCGCGAATATTTGCTTCGTCTTCGACGATGAGTATCTTTTTTGCCACAGTTTACCCCTGCTTTCTCATCAGTATGTTTTCATTATACCGCTTTTCCGCGATGAATGCATTAACAATCTGTAAAAGCGGGAAGAATTGCGCGTCCCGCGCAGACATGCTATACTGGACACATCAATGGCAAAGGAAGATCGTTTATGTCCCAAACCGTTCCCACACATATCATCGCGCGCATCCGCAGCGATTTCCCCACCAAATTCGGCATCCCACGGCAAAGCGGGCTGGCTGACGCGCCTGCGCGCATTGTATTCGAGCCGGAATACCGCAACGCGGACGCACTGCGCGGCATCGAGGGGTTTTCCCACCTCTGGCTGATCTGGCAGTTCTCCGGAGCTGTGCGAGATGGATGGTCGCCCACCGTGCGCCCGCCCAAGCTGGGCGGCAACCGCCGCATGGGCGTGTTCGCCACGCGCTCCCCCTTCCGCCCCAACGCGATCGGACTTTCCTCTGTGCGGCTCGATCGGGTGGAACTGCACACGCCGGACGGACCGGTGCTGCATGTTTCGGGCGCCGACCTGATGGACGGTACGCCGATTTTCGACATCAAGCCTTATCTGGCCTACACCGACGCGCATCCGGATGCCACAGGCGGCTTTGCGCTGCAAAACCGCGAGGGTGTACTGCAAGTTTGCTGCGCGGATGACCTGCTTGACCGCCTACCCGCGGGACGGCGCGACGCGCTGCTTGCCATTCTTGCGCAGGACCCGCGCCCAGGCTACCAGCATGAGCCGGGCCGCGTTTACGGTTTCCCGTTTGCGGGCTGCGAGGTGCGCTTTTCGGTCGAGGGCAACACCTTGACCGTGCAGGACATTATTCCCGCCCCATAATGCAACAAAAAAACCGCTCCCACTGGGAGCGGTTTTTGTTTCCGTTCAATCGAAGGATTACAGATTAGTCGGGGTGATCGCTTCAAAGTCTGCGAGCGAGCCGCCGTTCATGAAGCAGTCGATGATCTGCTTGCCGCGCGGATCCAGCTCAGGCGTATCGAACTTCGCCAGTTCCTTGCGGAAGAAGTCAGTCAGGATCTTCGCGCCTGCATCGTAACCGTCCGTGCCGACGCGATCCTGCGTATCGACGCGCAGATACTTGGAGCGGATGCGCTGACCGTCGATGGTCATATCCTTCATCGCGTAGCCGAGCAGCGGGCAGCGAGCCGGCTCGAGATGCTCGCGGCGGATCTTCGCGCCGCCGTGGCGTGCCAGATACTCGCGGGAGATCCACTCAGCCGCAAAGCCGACCTTATACACACCGATGTGCTGGTTCGGGATGAGCACATAGCGGGTATTCGGGCTGTTCATGATCTGCTCGAGCAGCAGGTTTGCTTGCTTGACGCGCTGACCGGTCGCAAACGGCCAGTACGAACCAACGCCCTCGCTCTTGAGCTCATTGCCGGTGACGATCGAGGGGTTGTTAAAGCCGCGCGGCGCTACCAGACGCCACAGCCATGCCAGTGCGGGCGGGATAATGTGCATCATGCCCATGATGCCGTAGTTCGGGTTCTCGCGGGTCGAGGGAGGCATACGAACGCCGAACGAACGCACGTCAACCTCCACCGGCTCCTTGACGATGTGCGGCACATCCCAGCGCGGCACGATCGCGCGCGGGTTGGAGCAGGGCTTGCCGTTGGAATCGAGCGTATGCTCCCAAATCAGCAGCGTTGCACCCGGGTGGCCTTCCATGTTGAAGAAGCAGAGCGGCTCCTTCGGCTCGGTGCAGATGCGCTCATATACCGGATCGCAGCCGTAGTGCGTTACGCCGTCCATGCGCAGGAACCAGCCGTCCTCACCATCGACCAGCACCAGCTTACCGGATTTGTTCTGCAGCTGTGGATAGCAGGTCGCCATATCGTCGCACACCGGCTCGATCGAGCAGGTTGCGCCCATGTTGAGGTAGGTCTCCTCGCCGGTGACCGTATTCTTCGAGAGCAGCACGCGACCGTCCGGCTCGCGCGCAATGTCCTGCAGCATTTCGCTCTTGCCGCCGCCGGACGCACCCTCGTGCATGATGACCATTTCGTTTTCATACGGCGTTACCAGACGGCCGCAGGACGTATGGCAGGTGATCCAATCTTCCTGCTCGCCGATATCCAGCAGAACCGAGTAAACGCCCTTCTTTGCGGACGGGCCGGGATAGAGGTTGTAAGAGAATACCTCATGGCAGTCGTCCAGACGGTTGTGCACGACAACCTGCTTGCCCTCGAAGTGGGTGTGACGGAACGGCGGTGCAACGTAAACGATCGCGCGCGGCTTGTAGCCCTCGCTCTCCTCTGCGTTGACAAAGCCCTGCAGGTGCGCCAGTGCAAATGCGAAGAACGCGCACTGCTTGGGGCAGACGAGCATAGAGCCATAGCCATAAATATTGCCGCCCGAATTAAAGGGCATCAGAATCAGCTCCTGCGTCTTGAACCATTCCATGGTCTCGCGGCGCAGATCGGCAAAGGGATAACCGTAAACATCGGCAAAACGCTTTTTATCCGTCGGCTTATCGTCCGCGATGCGCATACAGTCCGGCTCGCGGCGGCGCATATAATCCTCCACGAAGTTGACCGACGCGCCGTTCTTGCATCGTGTTACGTCCGCTTCCTTGACCGGACCTTTGCCGGGCACGTCGAACACGACGTCATATACATCGGCATGATCCGGGCCGAACACCATGTCGTACAACTCCGCCTTGCTGGTCGGAACCGACACGCTTTTACAGTTTTCGAGCACATCCTTCAGCTCGTCCGTGAAAGTGAATTTGTTGAGCAACG
>JAHZFK010000007.1:21085-24178 GCA_019421385.1 Clostridiales bacterium | reverse complement strand
ATCTGTTTGTTTCCTCCTTTCACACCGCCAGCGCCCTTCCCAAAGCCGCCTATCGGTGTGCCTGCTGCAAGGCCTCATCATCATTGATGCAATCAGGCCAATTGTTGTTCATTTATAGCATACTGCAAAACCGGGTGTCCCGTCAACAAATTTTCGCATTTTTGCAAGTTATTATACAACTTCTTGCAAAATGTACAAAACTCCCCGTTGCTTTTCGCTGTTTTTCCCACACGGACGCTTGTCCGCCGTGCATTATTTTGAAAAATGCACGGTAATGCAGACTACCTCGCTGCGCGTACCGACGCGCATATCCGGCCCCCAGACGCCAAGGCCGCTGGTCACGACCGAAACCATATCCCCGATCTGTTCGCAGCCACAGGCGTTATCCCACAGCAGACGCATGAGCAGGTTGCCAGGGAATAGCTGCCCATCATGTGTATGTCCTGACAGATCGAGGTCTGCGCCCGCCTGCGCGAGCGTTTCCAACTCCTTCGGCTGATGGTCGATCACAAAAATCGGCTGCTGCTGATCCAGCGGCTCGAGCAACTGCGCCGGACTGAGCCGTTGCTCCGCCAATTTGCTGCTGCGCGCCGGGTCACGCCGCCCGACCAGCTGCACACCGTTTTCCAGCGTCACCGCGCGATCATCCAATAGTGTTACACCCGCTGCCTCCAAAAATTCCGTCATACGCGGATCATCTTTGTTCTCGTCCGCTATATCCCATGTAAAGCCCGCCAAGATCGGCTCGGATAAATCATGGTTCCCCCAGCAAGCGTAAACGCCGTATGTACTGTCGAGCGACGCAAGCGCTGCCGCAATCCGGTCCGGCTGGGGAATCGCCTCATATTCGTTATCGAATATGTCGCCCGCAATCACGATCAAATCAGGCTGTCTTTGGTTGATTTCCCGCACTGCCCGCTCGATATACACGGGTTCGGTGCTGTAACCCAGATGCAGGTCAGCCAGCAGCGCGACCGTCATATCCTCGCCCGCACCCTGCAGCGTTACGTCATACTCGGTCACATACAGCTGTTTGCCATGCACCATACCGTAAAAGCTGACCGCACACACCAATGCAAGCGCCACACCGCCCTGCACGCGCCGTACCTGCTGCATCTGCTCGAAATCCTTGCCCCGCACGCGACGTATCACAAACAGCGCCACTTCGACGATCAAAACCGCAAGCACGAGATACAGCATCCAGCCGAACCAGTAATTTCCGACCTGCCGCAGGAATTTCCGCAGCACATACGGCGACTGGAGCAAAAAACCAGTCAGCGGTGCAGACGCGACGAGCGCATACACCACGATAAACGCCACGCGAAATGCCCTTGTGCCGCAGAGCCGATGGCACGCACCTGTCCAGCGCAGCACCCAATGCGCCAGATACGCGTTCAGCAGGATATAAACCGGGGCCAGAAAAATCGCAATCATGCACCGCCCCTCCTTTCTGAAAGAAAGTTTTTGCCGTCGTTACGGCTGCGCGCAGCGCTCCCACACGCGGGTAACCGAAGTGCATTTTCCATCCCGTGCGAGTTCAAACACCGCACCAGACAGCGCACAGTCACCCGGCGCGGTCTTGAAATACTCGGTCAGGTCACCACGGAACATGGCGATCGACTGCTCCACCCGCACGCCCAGCACGGACACGATCGGGCCGGTCATGCCCAGATCGGTGATATACCCCGAGCCTTTGGGGTTGATGCGCTCGTCCGCGGTCTGCACATGAGTGTGCGTGCCCCAGACAGCGGCACAGCGGCCGTCGAGATAGTACCCCATCGCAAGCTTTTCGCTGGTCGCATTCGCGTGGATCTCCGCCAGCGCGATATCATATTTCCCTTCCGCTTCGCGCAGAATCTTATCCGCGCACAGAAACGGGTTATCCGGCCCATAATGCATGTCGCACCGACCAATCAGGTTCATCACCAGCAGCCGCAGCCCTTGCGGGCCGTCGTAAATCCCCCAGCCCTGTCCCGGACTTTGCGGGGCAAGGTTGGCAGGGCGCAGGATATCCTGCCGCCCATCCAGATAAGCGGCGATCTGCTGTTTGGAAAACGCATGGTTGCCCAATGTCACCACATCCGCGCCCGCGGCAAAAATATCGTCCGCCTGTTTGGGCGTAATGCCGCGCCCGGCAGCATTTTCGCCGTTAACGATCACAAAATCCACGCCGTGCGCGCGTTTGACACGGCGCAGCAGCGCATGTAGGGTGTCGATACCGGCCTCGCCGACCACATCGCCTATCGTGAGAAGTTTCATGCCTGTTCCTCGCTTTTCTTTGGTTTCTCTCTGTCCGGCAGCGCCGCCGGATAGAGCAAAGGGGCGGACAAACACCTGTTGTCCGCCCCCAAATTTTCAAATCATCCGTTTCAGTCAAACAGCGTGGAAACCGAAGTTTCCTCGTAAATACGCGCAATCGCTTCGGTGAGCACCGGCGCTACCGACAGCAGCTTGATTTTGTCCAGCTTCTTTTCGCTCGGCAGCGGGATGGTATCCAGAATCGCCAGTTCCTTGATCGGGCTGTTCTCAATGCGCTCGATCGCCGGACCGGACAGCACGCCGTGGGTCGCGCAAGCATAAACCTCGGTTGCGCCGCCCTTTTCGACCAGCGCATCCGCCGCGTGCACCAGCGTGCCCGCCGTGTCGATCAGGTCGTCCACGAGGATGCACTTTTTGCCCTCGACGTTACCGATGATGTTCATAACCTCGGATACATTCGCCTTCGGGCGGCGCTTGTCGATGATGGCAAGCGGCATGTCCAGCTTTTCGGTGAACTTACGCGCACGGGTGACCGAGCCAAGGTCGGGAGAGACGATGACCGTATCGTCCGTGCCCACGCCGAACTTGCCCGCAATATACGGGATCAGCACAGAAGAGCCGAGCATGTTGTCCACCGGGATGTCGAAAAAGCCCTGAATCTGCGCCGCATGAAGGTCCATGGTCAGCACACGGTCTGCACCCGCCGCGGTGATGAGGTTTGCGACCAGCTTGGCCGAGATCGGGTCGCGCGCCTTGCTCTTGCGGTCCTGACGCGCATAGCCGAAATAAGGGATAACCGCCGTGATACGGCCGGCAGACGCACGCTTGCAGGAG
>JAHZFK010000007.1:0-21075 GCA_019421385.1 Clostridiales bacterium | reverse complement strand
GATCATGATGAGCAGCTCCATCAGATTGTTGTTGACCGGGCCGCAGGTGGACTGTACCAGGAACACGTCCGAACCGCGCACGGACTCGGAAATCGAAACCGAGATTTCGCCGTCCGCGAAGGTGGAAATCGCCGCTTTACCGATGGACAGGCCGAGCGCGGACGCAATCTGCATTGCCAGTGCGGGGTGAGAGTTGCCGGAGAAAATTTTGATATTTTTTCCGTGAGAAATCATTGGTAAGCCTCCGTCATAATGATAGAATTTATCCCGTTTTTTCTATGTTTACTTTTTATTTTGCTCTTTTTCATGTGCCGCGCGGCGGCGGTCATTCCAGCCCTCAAGCGTGGTCTGCCGCGCACGGGCTACCGCCAGCGCGCCTGCCGGAACATCCTTGGTCACAGTAGCACCCGCCGCGGTGAACGCGCGGTCGCCCAGCGTAACAGGCGACACCAGATTGGTGTTGCAGCCGATGAAGCAATCGTCCCCGATGACGGTCTGATACTTATGATACCCATCGTAGTTGACCACAACCGTGCCGCAGCCGAAATTGACGCGCTCGCCAACCGTTGCGTCGCCAATATAGGTCAGGTGGGATACCTTGGTGCCGTTGCCGATGGTGGACTTCTTCAGCTCGACGAAGTCACCGATGCGGCAGCCGTCGCCCACCACGCACTGCGGGCGGACATAAGCAAACGGCCCAACCGTAGTGTGCGCGCCGATGCTGGACTCATACACCTGCGAATTGTTGACTGTTGTTCCCGCACCGATCTCCGCTTTTTCCAGAATGGAGTTCGGGCCGATGACCGCGCCCGCGCCTACCTTGCAACCCGGACGGATATGGCAGCCGGGCAGGATGGTCGCGCCTGCTTCGATCTGAGCATCCGGCGCAATATAGGTGTTCGCCGGATCAAAAATCTGCACGCCTTTTTCGATCAGCGTGAAGTTGACGCGGTTTACCATCGCGCGGAACGCGATATAAGCCGAACCGCCGTCGCAGATCTCGACGATCTCGTTGGTCACGGCGACGCCCTTCTGCGCGCCTGCGGCGATTGCCGCCTCCACCAGCGCGTCCAGCGTATCGCCGCCCGCCGCCAGCGCCTTTTGCAGCATCTCATAGGTGAACATTGCGGCAAGGCAATGCGCGTCGCGCGGGATGGGCTGGCCTTCCGCGTCGAAGCCCTGCTGCTCGGCCACCAGTACGCTCACGCCGTAGCCGGTCGTCACATGCGTCTCGATCAGATGGGTCAGCGCGTCGTCCTCCGCAAGCACAAACGGTGCGGCAACCACCAGCACCTGCTCACTTTCCGGCAGGCTGCTGAGCGCCGCAAAGCGGTTGCCCTCCGTCAGTGCAATGCTCTCTGCGCCCGCCAGTGCAGGCTCCCGATCGTCGTGCACAAAAAAGCATACATCCACGGCTTCGGGCAATTCGCCCCGCACCGTATCGCCTGCCGTACCGAACAAGACCGGACGCGCATAGGCGGAAAACCCGCCTTCGTCAAACAGGCCGCCAACCAAGGCGGCGGTAATCTTATCCATCGCAGAAAATCCTTCCGTTTCCGTGGGGCTGCGACGCCCCGTTTTCGGTTATAGATTTATTATACAACACCCCTGTGTAAAAAGCATCAGCATTTTTCGATAAATTTCCTTGCATCGTAAGAGTATTTTCGCCGTTTGCTGACAAAAGGGCTGTCCGCTCGCAGCGGACAGCCCTTGGCTACTTTGTATATCGTTTCCTGTACAGACCTCTTCGCCTGCTCAGGCACGCCCTTCCACATCGGCCATTTTTTCCTCTGCGGCTGCATCCACGTCCTCGGGTACCGCCACCGCGCGCAGCATACGGATGCGCGGGATGAGCGGCAAATGGGCGTTGAACAGATTGACAAACCGGCCCACGATCAGCGCGGAAACCACCGTACCCAAGCCAAGCCCGTTGATGCCGTGGAAAAAGCAAAAGGACAGAAGAAGTGCAATGGCCACCAGCGTCACATCGAACACGATCTTGGCCGAACCAAAGCGCTTGCCCGTCCGCTCCGTGATCGCGCCCACAATGCCCTCGCCCGGCACGAGCAGCGCATCCGGCGCAACCTCCACGCTGATACCGAAGCCCAGAACCGCGCATCCCAGCACCAGCGCCGCCAGCTTGACCGGCAGGAAGGTGGGTTCAAACCATCACAGTGCTTTCATGCCGACGTCGATAAACGCGCTAAACACCAGATTGACCACGATCTGCAAAAACTGAATCGGCGGAAACCTCCGTCCGCGCTGCACCACCTGCACCGCAATGAACAGCAGGTTGAACACAAAGGTAAACTGCCCAAGCGAGGGCGCAAACCGCAGGCTGAGCACATACGGCACGCTCGCAATAGGCGAGGTGCCGAGCGCCGCCTTGGTGATGATCGCCACGCCGAATGCGTTAATGATCACGCCGATGGTGAACCACAGATACCGATAAACTAACTTCCTCATTTTTCCTCCCGAAATGCCGAATGGTTTCATCCCCCCAATGAAAAAGGGCATCCGCATCGGATGCCCCGTTCAATTGTTCAGTTCTCTTCCTGTTCCTGCGGGATCTGCCGCAAAATTTCAATCGGGCCACAACCCGCGCACTTGGCGCAGTCGTGCATACATGCCATCGGATCGTCCGGGTCTTCCTCCCGTCCGATCTCAAGCAGCGCCGGATCACCCTGCTTTTCGCCCACGAGGAATTTTGCGACCGCTTCCTCCGCCGAGCCTTCACAGCCCGGCACAAGCAGTACGCCGATCATCTCCAGCGCGTTGCGCATGGCAAGGCCGAGCGAGCCGCAGATAAGCACGTCCACTTTTTCCATACTCGCCAGCTTGAGCAGATCGGTCGTGCTGGTTCCCTCCACCGAGGCCAGCCGCTTGCCCGTTGGGGTCTGCCCCTCCGCGCTGACGATCAAAAACGAGCGGCACTCGCCCAGATTACCCGCGATCTGCCCGCCGTCATATGCCACGCCGATGTTCATCGAAGGCCCTCCACCGTCTTGAGCGCATCCTTGAGCGCATCCGGAAGCTTCGCGTCCTCGATTTTGCCGGCATCCACTGCCGCAGCCAGCTTCGGGTCGATCGGCAGCTTGGCCAGCACAGGCAGTCCGTACTCCGCTGCCACCTCATCGACATGGCTTTCGCCAAAGACCGCAATGTGCTTGCCGCAGTCCGGGCATTCCAGATAGCTGTAGTTTTCCACCACGCCGAGCAGCGGAATATTCATCATTTTCGCCATCTTGACCGCTTTGCCCACGATCATGCTAACCAGATCCTGCGGCGAGGTAACGACCAGAATGCCGTCCACCGGCAGGGACTGGAACACGGTCAGCGGCACATCGCCCGTGCCGGGCGGCATATCGACGAACAGAAAATCCACGTCGTCCCACACCACATCCGACCAGAACTGCTTGACCGTCTCCGCGATGATCGGTCCGCGGTAGATGACCGGGTCATCCTCGTTCGGCAGCACCAGATTGATCGAAACCATCTGCACGCCGCCCTCGCTGCGCGCGGGCAGAATGCCTTCCTCGCAGCCTTCCAGCTTATCATGCACGCCGAAGGTCTTGGGGATGGACGGGCCGGTGATATCTGCATCCAGAATGCCGCAGGTATAGCCCTGGCGCGTCATGCCGACAGCCAGCATCGAAGTCAGCAGGCTTTTGCCCACGCCGCCCTTACCGGACACAATGCCGATCACCTTTTTGACCGAAGCCGCGGGATTTGCCGCGACCTTCAGGCTCTTTTCGCCGCCGCAGCCCGCAGAGCAGGATTCGCAGTTATGCGAGCAACCCATACTACAACAACTCCTAACATATCTTTTCTTGCCTGATTTTTAGTATACCGCATTGTATTCTCTTGCGCAAGGGGCAATCCGGCCGCCGCACAACAGGAAAGCGCCGCCGTCTCATCGGGGGAAACGAGACGACGGCGCTTTGCCCATTCACTACACAGATTTGAAAAAGGGGGGTAAAAGAGAAATAAAAGATCGGTAGGCTGTCGATTTGGGATTGCGGCTTCCCTCATCGACATGCTTAGTATACCCCATCCTGCCGGAAAAAGTGTGAACAGATTATAAATATGCTGTGAAAGAATTGTTTCCTATGGATTTCCTGCGGACATGGGAAACGCCCTGTTTTCCAAAAGGGGGAAATGGAAAACAGGGCGCACGCCAATGCAAAATGAAAAAGAGGATAAAAGAAAAGGTGAAAGAAAGAAAACATTATGATGTAAAAAAGGGGTATCGGTTGGGCTGGTGTCTTTCCCTTCCGACAATCATAGTATACTGCACCCCGGAGGGAAAAGTGTGAACAGCTTTTGAACAGAGTTTGAAAGGTTTATGACATGCCGCGAACCGTCCCAAAGGCGGGAAAAACCCCCGGCCCATGGGGGAAATGGAACCGGGGGCTTTTCACTCATTTCACAAAATAAAGGGGGGTAAAAGAGAAATAAAAGATCGGTAGGCTGTCGATTTGGGATTGCGGCTTCCCTTATCGACATGCTTAGTATACCCCATTCTGCCGGGGAATATGTGAATAAATTTTGAACGCGCTGTGAAAGAATTGTTTACAATTTCTTTTGTTTTTTCATCAGCCGGATATCGTCCCCGAAAAAGCGCAGCGACACGAACTCGCCCAGCAAACGGGACGCCACGGCAGGCGAATATTTTTCCGCCAGTGCTTCGGGCGGCAGGTTGGTGTTGACGATCATCGGCCGCCCCGCCATCAGGCGGTTATTGATAAGATTATATAGCGCAGACACCGTAAACGCTGTGCCCATTTCCGTGCCCATATCGTCGATGATCAGCAGGTCAGCACGCTCGTACCGCGCGGCGCGTTCGGCTGCGGCTTCGCCGTCGCCATTGCCGAATTTGATGGTCTCATATGCCGCGACAATATTGATCGCCGTGTCGTATGCCACCGAAAAGCCGCGCGCGGCCACCGCTTCCGCCACACAGGAGGATAAAAAGGTCTTCCCCAATCCGGTCGAACCATACAGCAGCAGATTGGGCGAATGCGCTCCAAATTGTTCGGCATATGCTTTGCACTCGTCCAGATTGTATTCCATATTCTGTCGCGGAGACAGCCCCAGCCGTGCATCCGGTCGGGTGGAATAGTAGTCCATGCGAAAATGCGCAAAATTCTGGTCGCGGATGGGCAGTACCGCAGACAATTGCTCACGCAGCAGCGCAGCGTACCGCGTCTTGACGCATTCGCAGGTCGCGCTACCCGCATAACCTGTATCGCCGCACTTTTCGCACATCGGTTTTTCGGTCAAATAGTCGGAATCCAACCCCATGCCGCGCAGCAGTTCGGCGCGCTCTTTCTGCAGCGCCAGATTCTGCCCGCGCAGCTGTTCAATGGCTTCAGCCGGATCGCCGCCTGTATTGAGTGCCGCGCGCAGCACGCTTGCTGCCGTCTGCGACAGCGTGCGGTCGATCGCGCGGATGCGCGGCTCACGCGCATACACCTCGCGCCGCCGTTCCTCAAACGCTTCGCTGCGCGCTGTGCGCTCACGCTCCAGCTCACGCCGCGCCGCCGCCAATAGTTTTCTGTCATATCCCATGGCTTATTCCTCCGTTTTGCGGCGATGGCTGCGCACACGCGCCGCCCAGTCCTGTTCCCACGCGGCCAACGTGCCGGGATCGGTCGGCTGCGCCGCGGTCTGCCCGACCGCCGCCCGCGTCTCCGGTTCGAGTGCAGTGATCTCGCTGACCGTATGTACGCCTGCTTCATCCCAACGGCGCAAAATACCGAGCGTGTAATCCAGACTCTTGTGTCCTTGCTGCTTGTCCGTGCGCCGGACAGCCAGCTCAATTGCCTCAGGCGGGAACCCATGCGCAAGCGCAAAGCGGCACACGCGCTGTTCCTTGGGCGCAGGCTGCGCCGGGTCTGCGCCGAGCGCTTTGTAAACCGCCTCGCTCAGCGGTTTTTCGTTGACCTTGTGCGCCAAATACTGCTGCGCCTGTTGCGCGGTTACCACACCCATATCCGCCCACAGATAGGCTTCCCGCCGGATATCTGCCAGCCGCACCACACCTTTTTCGCCCTTAAGATAACTGAGCAGCTCGATGATCGCCTCTGCCGACAGGCCGAGATGGTCATATGCGGTCAGCAGACAACGCAGCTGTGCTTCCGTCAGTGTGCGGCCGAGTACACCCTCTGCCGTAGCACATACACCGGCAAATTTATGATCGTCCAGCCGCGCACGGCGCAGCTCATCCGCTGTATACTGCGGCGTATCCGAGGGCTTGTCCACCTGCGTCGGTGCGGCAGGCGTAACCAAGCCGTTGAATGTGAACGCCGCGCGCTCGTACCGCTCCTTGGATAAGTGCAGCGCGCGCATCGCAGCTGTCTCATCCGCGCGGCCATACCGCAGCACATACAGATACAGCAGCGCCGCGTCGCCGTCCGCAGTGGCGATCAACTTATCCAGCATGCCGCAGGGCGCGACACGCAGCTCGCCCTCGGGCAGCGATACGGAAGTCTGGGCCATCGGTTCATTTCCTTTCCAAAATGGGATTGTTTTTTATTATAACACACACCGCACACGCGGGCAAATAGGAAAGTCGTACAACGCAAGTTATCTCAATACAATTTCACCAATAATGTTGACCTCATCCAACCAATGCATTACAATATTTACAAGGTGTTCCATATCAGATACATCTTGTAAATCACATTCATTTCACTGGAGGGTTATTCATGAAGCTACAAATTGGGAAACGGCTATTCGCTTTGGTACTGTGTGTTACGTTATGCGGCGGCACTGCACTTGCAGCAAACACCGTGTACCGCACAATTACTGTGCAGTACGACAATATCAAACTTGTGGTAGACGGTATGGAAGTCACGCCTAAAGATGCTAATGGCACCAGAGTCGAGCCATTCATTTATAACGGAACCACCTACCTGCCCGTACGTGCGGTAGGTGATGCCATTGGCAAGCAGGTAACATGGGATGGCGAGAGTAAAACCGTGTATCTGGGAGACGCACCGAACAGCAGAAATTGGCTGATGGATGTATGCCCACCGTATGAGAAGAAATATGTTTACACGCCAGCTTCTTTCTCTCTGGCAGGTACAACGTATACCCATGGTTTTACCATCGGTGAATGGGGTACTGGTTATGCACTGTTTAATCTAAATGGCAACTACGAAACCTTAAGCTGTGATATCGGCCATTTGGACGGGGCTTCTATGGTTGACGCCAAATTTGAGATATATCTTGACGGCGATCTCTCCCAAGTAATTGAAATGGATGCGGAAGATATGGTTACGCATTTTGATATTCCTCTTCACCATGCTTTACAGCTCAAAATCGTCTACGAAGGCGATAACAGCAGCGGCCGCTACGGCTTCGCCAACTGCGAACTTTCATAAACGAGTATAAAAGGCTGTCAGCTAATGCTGACAGCCTTTTATACTCCTAAGCCAAATTTACTTGACCTTCTCTTCTTCCTTGACGTCCTTCATGGACAGGTTCACGCGGCCCTTGTCGTCGATCTCCATGACCTTGACCCAGACCATGTCGCCTTCTTTGACAGCATCCTCTACCTTCTCGATGCGGTGATCCGCCATCTTGGAGATGTGCACCATGCCGTCCTTACCCGGCAGCAGGTTGACGAACGCGCCGAAGTTCATCAGGCGCACAACCTTGCCGTAGTAGATTTCGCCCGGCTCCGGCTCCTTGACGATCGCTTCGATCATCTTGCGCGCCTTCTCTGCATCGGAAGCCTTGACCGCCGCGATGGTAACCGTGCCGTCGTCCTCGATATCGACCTTTGCGCCGGACTCCGCCACGATGTTCTGGATCACACTGCCGCCCTTGCCGATGACCTCACGGATCTTATCCGGATGGATGTGCATGGTGGTCATCTTGGGCGCCCACTCGGATACGTCCGCACGGGACTCCGGAATTGCCTTGAGCATGATCTCATCCAGAATGCCGTAACGTGCCACGCGGCACTTCTCAAATGCCTGCTTGATGATGTTCGGGGTCAGGCCGTCGACCTTAATGTCAACCTGAATCGCCGTGATGCCCTTCTTAGTACCGGCAACCTTGAAGTCCATGTCGCCGTAGAAGTCCTCGACACCCTGAATATCGGTGAAGGTGGTCTCCTGACCGCCGTCGGTGATCAGACCACAGGAAATGCCTGCAACCGGTGCCTTGATCGGCACGCCGGCATCCATCAGCGCAAGGGTCGAACCGCAGACCGAACCCTGCGAGGTCGAACCGTTGGAGGAAATGACCTCGGAAACCAGACGCAGTGCATACGGGAACTCGCTGACCGGCGGGATGACCGGCAGCAGTGCGCGCTCCGCGAGCGCACCATGACCGATCTCACGACGGCCGGGGCTGCGGGACGGGCGGGTTTCGCCGACCGAGAAGGACGGGAAGTTGTAGTGGTGGATATAGCGCTTTTCGGTTTCTTCAAAGATGGTATCCAGCTCCTGCGCATCGCCCAGCGTGCCCAGCGTGCAGAGCGTCAGCACCTGGGTCTGGCCGCGGGTGAACATACCGGAACCGTGAACGCGCGGCAGCACATGCACCTCAGCCGCCAGCGGACGGACTTCTTCCATGCCGCGGCCGTCAACGCGCTTGCCGTTTGCCAGCCAGCGGCGCACGATCTTCTTCTGCAGCTTGTCCACGCACTCGGCGAGGTTCGCGCCATGCTCTTCCTTGTATTCGTCGGAAAGGGTTGCTTCAAATGCGTCGACGATCTCACGCACGCCTGCGTCACGGACGGTCTTATCGTCGGTGTCCATGGCAACCTCAAACTTGTCGTTGCACTCTGCCTCGAGCTTATCGAACAGGTCGTGGTCGATGTCGTGATGCTCGTACTCGAACTTCGGCTTGCCGATCTCGTCCTTGATGCTCTGAATGAACGCACAGATCTTCTTCAGCTCCTCATGCGCTTCCATCAGTGCGTTGAACATATCATCCTCAGGCACTTCGTTTGCGCCCGCCTCGATCATAACGATCTTGTCCTTGGTCGCGCACAGGGTAACGTCCATCTCGGACACCTTGCGCTGCTCGGAAGTCGGATTGATGACGGTCTTGCCGTCTACGATGCCAACCTGGCAGCCTGCAACCACATAATCAAACGGGATATCGGAAATCGAAACCGCGATGGACGCACCCAGCAGGCCGACCACCTCAGGAGAGTTGTCATAATCGTTTTCCAGCACGGTGCACACGATGGACACGTCGTTGCGCAGATCCTTCGGGAACAGCGGACGCATCGGGCGGTCGATCTGGCGGGAAGCGAGGATAGCCTTCTCGCTCGGACGGCCCTCACGGCGCATAAAGCTGCCCGGGATGCGGCCTACTGCGTACAGACGCTCCTCAAAGTCAACCGAGAGCGGGAAAAAGTCAATGCCGTCGCGCGGCTTAGCGGATGCAGTCGCGGTGACCAGCACAGCGGTGTCGCCGTAGCGCACCAGGCACGAGCCGTTAGCCAGCTGCGCCATCTTGCCGGTTTCGACCGTCAGCTTGCGGCCGGCGATCTCGGTTTCAAAAACGCGGTAGTTTTTGAAGTCAAAGTGGTTGATGTTTGCCATGTTTGTTCCTCCTTTTTTGTGTTGCGGAGGGCGGCGCATCCCTTTTTTAGCACTTGAAGCAAACACGGAAAACCGGGCTCCGGCTCTGCTTCAACTGCTAAAAAGCGGTTTTGCCGCCTTCCTTTTGAAAACAGAAACAGGGGAGCAGACTGCTCCCCTATTTGCTTGTTCTTCTTACTTACGGATGCCGAGCTTGGCAATCAGCGCACGATAGCGGTTGATGTCCTTCTTCTGCAGGTAAGCCAGCATGGAACGGCGCTGACCAACCATCTTGAGCAGGCCGCGGCGGGAGTGGTTGTCCTTCTTGTGAACCTTCAGGTGCTCGGTCAGCTCCTGAATGCGCGCGGTCAGGATCGCTACCTGAACCTCCGGAGAACCGGTGTCGGTTGCGTGCGTGCGGTTTGCCTCGATAACAGCAGTCTTTTCTTCCTTACGGATCATGTTGTGTTTCACCTTTCAAAATATATTTTTTACTTACCCGCAGGCTGGGCTGCGGCTGGTGAAATGGGCACGGTAGGGACATGCCCGGAATTCCGGCAGCTAAGCACGGGGCGAAAGTACAATATATGATACCATGCTTATACGAATTTGTAAAGTAATTTCTTACTTTTTATTTACTTCGCCGCTTTTTTGCACTTTTCTTTAGGCATTCTGTCGAATTGTACAATTATGAACAAATTGTAAACAGGATTTTGTCGATTTTTTACCTTGTCCCAAGAATGCCGTCAGTGCTATAATTCTACCATCCTCGGTGGACAGCTGAACAACATTCGCTTGAAGCCGTTTTTATTTACTGCTAAAGACACGCGACGGGGCGGTGCAATAGCGCGGCCTGATGTCGCGTTCTTTTTTGTCTGCCGCTGCGCCTTCGGAGCATTTTGCCGCCGAAGGCGTTTTTTTATGCCCGCCCAGCGCATACTGTTTTTCATGCCGCGTTGCAAAACAATCGTTTTCATGCAAACGCATTGTTCCGCAGCTCCAGATTATAAGCCAGCAGGATACGCAGCCGTCTTTTGCCACGCGACAGATGACGTGACACCGCCGATTGGCTGATGCCCAATCTGCAAGCAATCTCCTTGCCCGAAAGCCCTTCGACTTCGCTCATCCACAGCACTTCATATTGCCGCGCGGTCAGCTGCTCCTGCAGCGCATCAAAAAATGCTTCGCGAAATTTCGCGCGAAAGGCGCTGTTGTCCTCGCCCAGTTCCGCAATATAGTGCTCATACGCCGCGTAAGCCGCCGCCTGCTCAGACAGCCTTCCTGTTTTCATGCGCATTTCCTCCCTTGTCATAGTAGTGTTCCAGCACAAAAGCCGTTTTGCGGTTTTCGTTGATCATCGCCTGCAAACAGTTGATCCGCCGCTTCAGGCGGTATCGCACCTCATTCTGGCTCGCATGGCGCCGCGCCGTTTGCAATTGCTTCAGTCGCAGCTCCAGAAGCGCTGTGTTGGACCGGTACTCCCTTGCCATTTCTTGCAGCTGCATAGTCTGCCTCCTTATTCATTCCGAACATTTGTTCGTATTCCTTGTTTTCTATAATACAATATATTGGAAGCATTGTCAACATCCGCCTACATTTGGTGTGCTATCAATTTTTGAACCCGCATATACTATCGGAGAGAGGAGGCTTCGGACATGCGTAAACTGCTGCTCACCGGATGCGGGCTTGTGATGGCGTTATATCTGACGCCCGCACTTTTGCTATATGACAGCGAGCCGGAACCCGGCGCAACCGCTCCCGCTTCCGCACCGACCGCAACGGAAACCGCTCTGACAGGCGATTACTCCACCGTCACGATTTTGATCGACAACAAGCCCACCACGCTGCCGCTGGAGGACTATGTTGCTGGTGTGGTGGCGGCGGAGATCCCCAACGACTTCCCGCTTGACGCGATCCGTGCACAGGCGGTCGCTGCGCGTACTTATGCGGTCTATAAAATGGCCTCGGGCCGCCCCACCGCACATCCCGACGCGGATGTCTGTGACGACTACCATCACTGCGCCGCCTACCGCGATATCGCGGTGGAAACCGCATCCGGCAGCGACCTGTCGCGCGTACAGCAGGCCGTGCAGGACACGGAGGGTGAGATCCTGACCTATGACAGCGCGCCGATTGCAGCGGTATTCCACTGTGTCAGCGGGCCACGCACCGAAGCCGCGCGCGACGTATGGGGCGAGGATGTCCCCTATCTGCAAAGCGTGGTCAGCCCCGGCGGCACGGCATACAGTGGCTACGAAGCGGCGGTCACCGTTTCCGCAGACGATTTTCGCGCAAAAGTGGCCGAAGCATTCCCCTCCGCGGATGTATCCGGCCCGCCCAATGACTGGTTCAAGGCCTCCGTCCGTTCGGATGCAGGCGGTATCATCACGGTCAAGCTCGGCGGTGTCACCGTGGAAGGTACCGCTGTGCGTGAACTCTTCGGCCTGCAATCGACTAACTTCACGATCACCACCACAGATGACAGCATCACGTTCCACACCATCGGATACGGCCACGGCGTCGGCCTGTCGCAGTACGGCGCAAAGTACATGGCCGAACAGAATTCCGATTATACAGAAATTTTATTGCATTATTATCCGGATACTGAGCTTGGCCATGTATAAACCCTTTCCTCCGCGGTCATACTGGTGAAAACGGAGGTAAAGGGATATGAAACAATACAATTCCAAACATACCGCAGTTCTTTCGACCCGCGGCTTCTACACCATTCTGACCGTCTGTGCCCTCATCATCGCGGCATCCGCATGGGTGCTCTGGTCGGACGCGACCGCACCCGCCGAGGATGAAACGCAGGCCAGCCTGCCCATCGTCACACCCGCTGAGACGCCGCCCGACCTGACCGAGGACACGCCGGTGCTGTCCGAGGACACCGGCGAGACCGACGAGGCAAATCCGACGGAGGAGGACGAGGAAGCACAGCCCGAGGACAATGAAGAAGCCGAAGACACCGCCGCCGAAACCGAGGAACCCGCGCCCGCACCTGTGGAAACGGTATCCGCTCCGGTTTATGTGCGTCCGGTTTCCGGCGCAGTCATCACACCGTTTTCCGGTGACGAGCTGCTGTTCCAGCCGACTTTCGGTGACTGGCGCGTGCACACCGGCACAGACTTTGCCGCCGAAGCCGGCGAAACCGTAATGTCGCTGACCGACGGCACTGTGCAAAAGGTCGTCGAGGATGGGCTGTACGGCACCTGTGTCACGGTCTCGCATGACGCGGACCTGACCTCGACCTACTGCGGCGTGACCGATGTGCGCGTGGCAGAGGGACAGGCCGTTGCCGCAGGCGAAGCGATCGGCACAGTCGCAGAAACCATGGACGCGGAAGCAGCGCTTGGCCCGCATCTGCATGTGGAAACTGCCCGCGCAGGCACACCGGTCGATGTGCTCGAACTGCTGGGCGAAAGCGAAGTCGAATAAACTGCAAACAAACAGAAAAGCCGCAGGACAAGCGTCCCGCGGCTTTTCATTTGTCTTATTCGGTTTCGGTCTGTGCAGCGTCCTTTTCTTCTGTGAGATCGTCGTCCGCAACTGCAGTATAATTCCCGGTCAGGCCACCGCCGGCGACGGTCACGATCCCATCCGCCAGCAGGAAATTCATTTGCTCATCCGCAGACTTGGCTGTCTCGCCGTTGACCGCAGCCGTGCCCTCCGTACCGTCGGAAAAGCAATACACGATCTCGCTTTCCTGCTCCTGCGTAATCGTCAGCGTCCTGCCTGCCGAGCTGACATAGCTGCCCGGCCATCCCTTGTGCTGCTCCGCCTCTGCATCATACAGCGGGAAAGTGGAATAGTCATCCAGCACGCCGTCTCCAAGGTAGCTGTACTTCTCGCCGGTCTCCCTGTCGACTGCCACCTTGCCGACTGTCCGTCCCGTGCTATCGCTGACCACAAACACATAGTATTCGCGCGCCGACGCCGCATCCGCGCCGACGGAAAGCGTCTCCTCCGTTGCCTCCACCGTATATTCGGTCTCGTCTATGCCGCCGGCAACCTGCTGCAGCGCCTCCTGCTCACTCAGGCCAACTGCCGTATCCTCACTGAGCAGTCCCGCCTGTGTCGCCGCCTCCAATGCCTGTGTTTGCGGATTGACCTTTGCTGTCTCCTCCGCCGTCGGCTCCATCACATCGGTCTGCTGTGTGCATCCGGATAAAAGCAGGGTGCCGAGCACCACCATGGCAACCGATCGTTTCATCCTGCCCGCCTCCCTCTATCTTCTCTTCCTCAATAAATCAGGCGGCACCGCTTCCTGCGATGCCGCCTTAATCATACCGTATCCGGCGCAAAATTGCAACGGTCAGTTATGCGAAATTTCCGTCATTCCCCGCCCTTTTTCAGCTTTTTGAGCCAATGCCGTTCTTTTTTCGGGCGATGAAAGCGATTTTTGACACGTTCGGCCAAGCCGTCGGTCAGCGAATAATACACCGGTGTGATAAACAGCGTCGCCACTGTGGAGATCACCATGCCGGTCATCATCACCACGCCCATCGGCTTCATCATTTCCGAACCCTCGCCGCCCGAGAACACCATCGGCACTAGGCCAAGAATGGTTGTCAGCGCGGTCATCAGCACCGGCCGCACGCGGCGCGGGCAGGCGTTGAGAATGGCAGTCTGCTTATCCTCGCCCCGCTCACGGCGCTGCAAAATATAGTCAATCAGAACGATCGACGAGTTGACCACCGTACCGGCCAGAATGATGACCGCCAGCAGCGCCACCATGGACACCTTGTTTCCGGTCGGCCACAGCATCAGCAGAGAGCCAAGCAGGCCGATCGGCAGGATCAGCATGATCGCTACCGGCAGCATAAACGAGTTGAACTGGCTGGCCAGAATAAAATAGACCAGCAAAATCGCCACCATCAGCGCGGTCATCAGCGACTGGGTCGTTTCCTCGATACTGGAAGCGGACGTATCGCCGTTTTCGACCTCCACGCCTTCAGGCATCGGATAGTTTGCAACCAGATCATTGACCTGCTGCATGATCTTTACACTGTCGCCCGACTCGGTCTCACCCGTGATGGTGACCGTCGCATACTGGTTGATGCGCGAGATCGACTGCGGCGACAGCTCAGTATACGCATCCGCCACCATGGACAGCGGCACCGTACCGCCGGTCGGCGCGGGCAACTGCAAGGATTTGAGCGCATCCATATCCTGCGTGAGCGTCTCGTCGCCCGAAATCGTCACATCGTATTCGTCGCCGCCCATGCGCAGCGTGGTCGCCACCGAGCCGGTCAGCTCCCCGCGCACCATCGTACCGATGGTAGCGGCTGTCAGGCCAAAGCGGGACGCATTTTCACGGTTGACCTTGATCGCCACACGCGGCACTTGGTCGCCCGCCGAGGACTCGACATTGATCGCATCCGGCAGCGCCTCAATTTTGCGCGCCAGATCGGCTGCCGTTTCCGCAAGCGTATCGTAATCCTTGCCGGACAGCTGCACGCTGATATCCGAGCCGCTGTCCATCACCATCATGCCGGCGTCCGACACCGTGATCTCACAGCCCGCGATATCCGCTAAATCGCGGCGCAGCTGCGCGGCGACCTGTGAGGCCGAGCGGTCGCGCTCCTCGACCGGCTTAAGCATAATGGTCACACTCGCCCCAGACGCACTGGACATGATGGAAGTCGAGCTGCCCGTGCTGTAATAGATCAAGTCGATTTCGGGCACGGTCTGCTCCGCGATCATAACAATGCGATCCTGAATCGCGGCGGTTTCCTCCATTGTGGAGCCGCTGGGCATGCCAACCGAAATATCCACCTGACCCTGATCCATCTCTGGAATCAGCTCCGCGCCTGCCGCCACAATGCTGATGATGGAAACCACACAAATGCAGGCGGTCACCGCAATGCCGATCCAGCGGCGCGTGATAAACAGCTTGAGAATCTTTTTATACAGCCGAATCGCGGGCTTATCCGCGATAACTTGCTCGCGCAGACCCGGCGCCGCGGTCGACAGACGGTGCACGCCGCCGCGATCGAGCAGGATATAGCACAAAAGCGGCACAAGCGTCAGCGAAATCAGCAGTGACGAGGATAGCAGTGCTACGATCGTGATACAGAATTCCTTAAACATCATACCGGTCAAGCCGCCGGACAGACCGATCGGCAGGAACACGGCAATGGTAGTCAGCGTGGACGCCGTGACCGAGAGCACAACCTCATGCGTGCCCTTGACACAGGACTCCCAGCGGTCATAGCCGTCTGCCCGATAATGGAACACGTTTTCCAGCACCACGATTGAGTTATCCACGATCATGCCGACACCCAGCGCAATGCCGCCCAGCGACATGATGTTGAGCGTGATATCCAACGCGAACATCAGCAGGAAAGTGAACAGAATGCAGCAGGGCATCGCGATGGAAATCGCCAGCGTCGCGCCGAAGTCGCGCAGGAACACCAACAGCACGATTGCCGCAAACAGCACGCCCATCCAGATATTGCTCATGGCGTTGTCCACGGTCATGTTGATGTAGTCAGACTGGTCCATGACCAGATCCCACTCCAGCGCACCGTTATTGGCGGTCAGCGTGTCAAGCTGCGCCTTGGCGCGGTTAGCAATTTCGACCGTGTTCGAACCGGACTGCTTGTTGACCGACAACATCAGGCATTCCTCGCCGTTGACCTTAGCCAGCGCATCGCGGTCCTTGGGCTGCAAGGAAACGTCCGCGATTTGATTTAAGCGCACCGTACCGCCCGCCGGCAGCGCAATCAGCGCGTTTTTCACGTCGTCGATCGACTGATATTCGCCGTCCGTGCGCACGGACAGGGTCTGCGAACCGCTGTCCAGCTCACCGCCCGGCACGGCCATATTATCCGCGCCCAGCTGCTGCGCCACCGAGCTGACCGTCAGGTTATAACCCTTCAGGCGCGCCGCATCGGTTTTGACCGCGACCTCGTTTTCATAACCGCCCGAAATATCCACCGATGCCACACCGTCCAGACGTTCGAGCGCGGGCGCGATCTCCTCTTCCGCCAGCGATTGCAGGCTTGCCAGATCACTGCCGCGCAGCGCCACCATGATAACCGGCATCGAATCAATGTCGATCGACATAACGGTCGGGTCGGACGCATCCTCCGGCAGCATGGCTTTGGCCTGATCGACCTTGTCACGCATGTCAGTCATGGCCTCATCCAGATCAGTGCCGTAGGCAAACTGTACGATGACCATAGACATGTTTTCCGCCGAGGTCGAGCTGAGCGTTTCCAAGCCCGCCAGACCCGCACAGGCGGACTCAAGCGGTCTTGTCACCTGCTGCTCGATATCCTCCGGACCGGCGCCCGAATAGGTCGAATATACGATTGCCACCGGAAGTTCCATATCCGGCATGAGCGCCAGCGGCAGCGATTGAAAGCAATAAAAGCCAAACACAACGACCAATATGTACGCCAAAATGGTCATAACGTTGTGCTTGATACAGTTTTCCGCGATTCTCATAGGGGTGTCAGCCCTCCCCGTCCGCTGCGGTGTCCGCGCTGCCGTCGGTGACGCCCGCCGCGGTATCATCGCCGGATGCATCGTCCTCGCCGGACACTACGCGCACCATCGCGCCGTCCGACAGATAGGACTGCCCCTTGACCACCACGCGGTCGCCCTCGGCAAGGCCGGACAGGATTTCGGTATCCGTCTTGCTGACCAGACCGGTTTTCACCACCACGCGTGTGGCGGTGTCGCCCTCGCCGAAATCATCGACCACAAACACATACCGTTCATCGCCTGTTCCGGTCAGGATCGCCTCGGTCGGCACAGACAGCGCATCACTGCGGCGGGCCGTGTAGAAGGTGACGGTAGCAAACGCGCCAATCGGCGGCGCAGCGTCCGCAGGCAAAGAAACCGGAATATCATACAGATTGGTCTGGGCATTGGCAGCAGCAGGCAGCGAACCGATCGTGCCCTGCATCATGTCATCCGACAGCACCGAAATCAGAATACCCGCGCTATCGCCTGCATGAATATTGGTGAATACGTCCTCCGCCACCGAAGCGGTGACCTCTACCTTGCCGTCCTCCGCGATGACCACACCGGGCTGCGCAGACGAAGCCATGCCCCCGCGCACCACATTGACCGCTGTCACCGTGCCCGCGCAGGGCGCTTTGACCGTACCGAGCGCTGCCTGTGTGGTGATCTGATCCATGGATGCCTGAATCTGCGCAAGAGAAGCCGTCTGCTGCGCCTGTGCCTGCGACACGCCTGCCTGCGCCTGCTGCAGCGCGCCCCGTGCCTGCTCAACCGCCTGCTCCGCGCGCGTTACATCCTGTGCGGCTGCCGCGCCGACTTCATACAGCGCCTTGGTGTTGTCCAGCGCCTGCTGTGCCTGATCCACACCGATCTGCGCCTGCTCTACGCCGAGCTGCGCGGAAGAAATCGCGCCGTCGGTCGCAGCTTTTGTCGCGTTGTAAGACTCCTGCAATGCGCCCATCGTCGAGGTGACCGTCGAAGTGTCCACGGTAAAGAGCGTCTGCCCCTTCGTGACCTTGTCGCCCTCCTTGACCGGCAGGGTCAGCACCTGTCCCGCCAAAAGCGGGAACACCTGCACCTCATTGACCGCCACCACCTTGCCCGTGACCGAATATTCCGCGTTCATCGGGCCGGACGCCACCGTCATCACTTCCACCGCCGTGCCGGTCGGTGTCTCTTCCGTCTGCTCCTGTTCTTTTCCGCAGCCTGCGCCCAGCAGCAGCGCCGCCGCCATTACAGCAGCCAAAATACGTTTGCTTTTCATCTGTGTCCTCCGTCGCTCGCTTTCCCGGTTTGCCGTCATGCCGCGCCGCCTGCCATGTAGCCCCGCTTGGCCCAATCATAGGTATTGTATGCCGTAAACAGGTCATGCTCGGCCGTGTTTACCGCATCCTGCTTGGCGGCCAGATCATCCTTTGCCGTCAGGTAATCGAGCTGCGAGATCATGCCGCGCTCATATTGCAGCGCATCCACATCGAAATTCTTCTTCTCCGTATCATATGCAGCTTTGGCTTCGTCCAGCAGACGTTTTTTGTCCTGCACATCCAGATAAATCTGCCGGAAGGTATTTTCCGCGCTCTCCTTGGCATATTCCAGATTGAGCTTTGCCGCCTCATAGGCATCCACCGTGGAGGTCGTATCCTCCTCGTACTCATTGGAAGCTTTGCGCGCCGCATCTTCCGCGGACCAGATGGAATAGCTGTTGGTCATTGCCTCCTTGAGATCCGCTTCATAGTTCATATCCGCCAACTGCTTGGCTGTGACCGTCGGCAGCGTGGTCGGCTTGACCGTGGTTGCAGCCGTGTTGCCACACAGCAGCGACAGCTGGTTTTCTGTCGTTGTCTGCATCAGCGTCAGCGTTTCACGCTGCGCCGCAGCCGTGCGGCGCGTCTGGCGCAGGTTATCCAGCGTCAGCTGGGATGCCATGCCCAGCTCCACCTGCTTTTCCACCACTGCGATCTGTCGATCGAGCGCCGCCAGATTGCGGTCGAGCGTTGCGATGCCCTCCTGCGTGGTGATGATACCGATATACGCGCTCTGCGCACCAACAACGATTTGGTTTGCCGTATTATCCAGTTGTTTTTTCGTGGTAGCATAGGTTTCTTCGAGCTGTTCTTCCGCGTCTTCCTGCGCTTCATCCAGCCCGTCAATCGTCTGCTTCATGGCATTCATTCCGGCTGCCGCCAAATTGCGCAGTTTGGTCGCCATTTCGATCTGCGCCTGTATCGCTGCGTCCTGTGACTGCCCCAGTGCCTTGATAAAGTCATTATAAGCATTGTACTCCGCCTCATACTGCTTGTACTGTGCTTGATACTGCATTTCCTGCATCAAAAACTGCCCGTCCAGATTGGTGTTTTGAATACCGGCCAATGTTTTCTGAAAGCCCTGAATGGTCTGGTTGTTCGCCCGGACGGTTTTTTCCAGCCCCGCAAAGCTGATCGACTGCGCATCCTGCACTGGCGGCGCGGCATTGACGCCATCCCGTCCCAGCGCATCCTGCGTCACGGAAACCGTCGCCCATATACCGGCACCGGCCACATCCAGCGGGCTCACTGCCCCAGCCGGAATAACCGTCAGCACGCAGAGCGCCCCGGCCAACACCCCTGTTCGTATCCGTTTCATCTGTTATGTACTCGTCTCCTCCCGCTGTTCAGAGCAATTCGCGCGTGATAATGCTCGTATGGATATATTCAATCTGCTGCCGCGGCATCTCCCCCGTGCGCAGGGTATGGGCCAGTACCTCGATCGCCCGCGTCGTCTGCGCAGAAAAGTCCTGATCTATGATGAAATCCAGCCGCCCCGCCTCCAGATACTGCCGCGCATGTGGCGTCAGGTCATGGCAGACCACATGCACACGGCGCGCCGGCTTGGCGCGCTCCAGCGCATCCATACAGCCGCGCACGGACTCATTTGCCATATAAATACCGCGCAGCCGCGGATTTTGCCGCAGATTTTGTAAAACACCGTCGTAGGTCAGCTCGTACTGCTCCACACTTTCGATCACATGCGCATTCACATTACCGCCGAAAATCTCATGGATGCGATCCAAAAAGCCGCGCACGCGCAAACCGTGTGCGGTAAACTCACGGTTGCCCGTCACCACCAGAACCTCTGCGCCCGATATGTACGGCGCAAGCAGTCCCGCGGCCACCCGTCCGGATTTGACCATATCCTGTCCGATATGGTACAGGCGGCGGCTTTGCCGCACATCCGAATCACAGGTGACCACCTGAATGCCCGCGGTCACCAGCCGATCGATCTCCTCACACATGGCCAGCGTATCCGGCGCGGTCAGGATCAGGCCGTCGATCCCCCGTGTTTCCAACCGCTCTATCGCCTCAAAGTACGAACGATGTGAGCGGTTCTTGAGTTCTTCCACCAATACGTTTACGTCATTGAGGCCCCTGTTATGCACCGCCACGCGGATACCCTCCCGCATTCGGCGAATAAAAAACGCATCCCAGCTCGGCAAAATCACGCCGATCCGGTAAGCGCCCCGTCCCACCCGCGCCGCCTGACGCTGCGCCGGTGTTTTATAGCCGTATTCATTGATCATTTTCTGCACGCGCTCACGCACTTCCGGTGCAACATTCGGGCGCCCGTTTACCACCCGGTCCACCGTGCCGCGCGAAACGCCGCATTGCTCCGCTATCCACTGTGCAGTTACCTTCATCCGCCAATTCCCCTTTACCTGTGCTGTTGCAGCGGGTAGTCTGCAATATACAGTTATTTTAGCACAGTACCTTGCATGGTACAAGCGATTCTGTGCATTTTGCATACTTTCCCTGCAAAACCCTCTCTGCCGTGCTTTTTTGTTTTACGCACAATGCACAGCCTTTTTGCACGCTTCACAACGGTTTTGCGCCGCCATTTTTCACCAATCATGCTTTTCAAAATTGGGCGGTGCGCCGAAATTCCTGCCACGCTCTTGATGCACCTGTTCAAGTGGTCTATAATAAAATCACCTTATGTAAAAGGAGAGATTTGAAATGGGCATTTTGAAAATCGGCGTAGTAGGCTGCGGCCGTATCGGTAAGCTGCACATCAATAA
>JAHZFK010000069.1 GCA_019421385.1 Clostridiales bacterium | reverse complement strand
GCCAGAAACCCGGCTTATGCTTGACGCGTATGCCGGGTTTCTCGACAGGCTGAAACAGCTGCCTATTTGGCAGCTGTTTTTTTCATTTTATCACTTGGCAATACTCTTAAAACGCTGACGCGCCTTGCGCACTTCCTCCAAGGAAAGCGCCACCGCCTCTTCTGTACGTTTCAGAGTGTCCTCACAATACTCATTGGCCACGCGGCGCAGTTCACGCGCCTGAATTTCCGCGTTCCCCTGCACTTCCTTGGCCTTGCGGCGGGCCGCCACCACGATTTCGGTCTCCGAAACCATCTGACGGGCGTCCTCTTCTGCCTGACGGCGAATCGCCTCCGCCTCACGCTTTCCGGAAGCCAGCATCTCGCTGCGCTTGGCTACGATATCCTGCGCGACTTGCAAATCATTCGGCAGCGTCGCACGCAGCTCATCGAGCAGATCGAGCAGATGGTCACGTTCAATGATGCATTTCTCGCCCGCCAGCGGAATGCCCTTTGCGTCCTGCACCATATCGTACATGCTGTTGATCAGTTCGTCCAAAGTTGCCATCGTTTAGCCTTCCTTTCTTGTGCGGCGCACAATATCCTGCATAATCCCGTCCGGGACAAAGCCGGCGACACTGCCGCCATGTACCGCAATGTCCTTCACCACGGAAGACGACAGGTACATATATTCCGCGCTCGTCATCAGGAACACCGTATCCAATTCCGGATTCAGCTTCCGATTCGCCAGCGCCATCTGGAACTCATATTCAAAATCCGAAACCGCGCGCAGACCTTTGACCACCGCGCAGGCTCCCTGCTGTTTAGCATAATCTGCAAGCAGGCCGCCGAAGGATGCAACCTCCACATTCGGCAGCTCATCCGTTGTCCGCCGGAGGAATTCCATCCGCTCCTCCACCGAAAACATCGGCTTTTTGTTCTGGTTATGCATCACCGCAACGATCAGTCGGTCAAACATAACCGAAGCGCGGCGTATAATATCCAGATGACCTAAAGTGACCGGGTCAAAGCTGCCCGGATAAATCGCAGTTCTCATGTTCTTCATCCGTTCCGCCGTCCCACCGACGCAGAACGGTAATCATTGTTGCTCCATAGCGGCGCTCACGAATGGTCTCAAACCCATGCGTGAACCGATCCTCTACTGCACTTTCGCATATTATTATACCATCCGCAGACAGAATGTCAAACGTTTCTATGCTCGAAAGCGCATTTTCCAAAATCCTACCGCCGTACGGAGGATCGAGAAAAATCAGGTCATAACCCTGTTTTTTCGCATGGGAAAGGAACGCATCCGACTCTGTGCGGTGTAGTCCGGCGCGATCGGATACCCGCGCCGTTTCTGTATTTTTACACACGATATTGTATGCCGTTTTGTTGTGCTCCACAAAATCGCAGTGCTGTGCGCCGCGCGAAAGCGCTTCGATGCCGAGCTGTCCCGTACCGGCAAACAGATCGAGCACCCGCGCGCCGCGCACGTGATCCTGAATCAGATTGAACACATTTTCCTTGACGCGATCCGTCGTCGGCCGGGTATTCATCCCAGGCACAGGCTGCAATCTGCACCCCCGTGCTGTACCGGATACCACACGCATTGCTCAGTCCTCCTTGTGGAAATAGTCAAACACCGCCTGCGCCGCATTGCGCGGCAAAATACGCGCCAACTCCTGTTCGCTCGCCTTTCGGATGCTTTCGATGCTGCCAAAATGGCGCAGCAGCTCCGCACGGCGCTTGTCCCCCACGCCGGGGATCTTGTCCAGCGTAGAACCGCGCACCTTTTTACCGCCCAGTTTACGGTTATACTCAATGGCAAACCGGTGCACTTCCTCCTGAATCCGTCCGATCAGCGCGAACAACGCAGGCGTCGCTGAGATACCGAACTCGCGTCCATCCGGCGCGACCAAAGCACGGGTGCGGTGCTTATCATCCTTCACCATACCAAAACACGGCGTTTGCAGACCAAACGAATCGAGCACCTCTTTGCATATGCGGACATGCCCCAAGCCACCGTCGATCAGGAACGCATTGGGCAAAGGC
Source organism: Clostridiales bacterium (assembly GCA_019421385.1). Taxonomy (GTDB): domain Bacteria; phylum Bacillota; class Clostridia; order Oscillospirales; family Butyricicoccaceae; genus Agathobaculum. Next base: position 5,924 of record JAHZFK010000069.1, on the reverse strand, counting down.
GCAAACTTCTCGTCGCCATCCACATAGCGCTGTACGCGGCGCGTCAGCATTTCCCGCATCGAAGCATAGTCATCCTGTCCATTGGCCGCACAGGCGATCTTAAACTTTCGATAGGCACTCTTTTTCGGCTGTCCTTCTACAAATACAACCATCGAACCGACCGTGTCCTGCCCGGCAAAGTTAGAGATATCATACGCTTCCAACCGCAGCGGCAGCGCCAACATACCGGTCACATTTTGCAGCAGTTCGAGCGATTTATGCCGTCTTTCGGACTGTTTTTCGCGCCGTTCTATCTCTTCGCGTGCGTTCTTTTCCGCAAGTCTAGTCAGCACACGCCGCTCACCGCGCTGCGGCACAGCCAGCTCGACCTTGCGCTCCGCAATCGAGGACAAATACTCCCCAACCGCGTCCTGCTCCTCAATTTCATGCGACAGCAGCACGGTTTTGGGCACTGCGCCGCGCTGCGCATAGTACTGCTTAACGAACGAGGAAAGCACCTCGGCAGGATCGCTTCCCGCCAGGTGGAACAGCGTATATTCTTTGTCCTGCAAGGCGCCGCCCGCATAATGCAGCACGCACACACACGCCCGTGTCTGTCCCTGCACAAATGCAATGATATCCAGTTCCGCGAACGCGCCCGCGACCACATGCTGCCGCGTACCAAGTTTTTGCACAGCGCGCAACCGGTCACGCAGCATCGCTGCACGCTCAAACTGCAATTCTTCCGCCGCTTCGTTCATCTTCCCGGTCAGTTCTTTTTCCAGCTGCTTTGCATTGCCTTCAAACAGCGCAATCGCCTGATTGATCAGCGCATGATATTCCTCCGGGCTGACCTTTCCTGTGCACGGCGCACAACAGCGCCCGAGATGCTGGTTCAGGCACGGCCGTTCCTTTCCGATATCTCGCGGGAACACACGCGCACAGGTCTTGAGCAGCAGCGCTTCGCTGATCGTATCAATTGCCCGTCGTGCCGCCACACGGCCCGGATAGGGGCCGAAATAACGCGCCCCATCGCGTGCCGGACGGGAAACAACCGTAAACGCCGGATAGGGCGCATCGGTATTAAGCCGGATATAAGGATAGCCCTTATCGTCCTTCAACAGAATGTTATACTTGGGCTTGTACTTTTTGATCATCGAGTTTTCCAGCACAAGTGCTTCAAACTCGCTTTCCGTCACAATGATGTCAAAATCGTCAATATGACTGACAAGTTGCCTGGTTTTTGCGTTCAGGCGCTCAGGCGGCTGAAAATAGTTGGACACGCGGTTGCGCAGCAGCTTCGCCTTACCGACATAAATCACCTTGCCGGTTTTGTCCTTGTGCAGATACACGCCCGGCTGCATCGGCAGACGGCGCACACGCTCCTTGAGTTGTTCTCTTGTCACGGCGAACCGCCTCCTTTTTGCAGCGAACGCTCCGATAAAAAAAGCGCCGATCAATTCGGCGCTTTTCCTCAGGATGCGATAACTTAGTCGGTAAAATTAGACGTAATCAGCTCAACCAGAGCAGAAACAGCCTCTTCCTCGTCCGGGCCGTCCGCGATCAGGTTGATGGTAGTGCCCTTGGTGATGCCCAGGGACAGAATGCCGAGCAAGCTCTTCGCGTTAACGCGGCGCTCTTCCTTCTCTACCAGGATCGTCGACTTGAACTCATTGGCCTTCTGAATAAAAAACGTAGCGGGACGGGCATATAAGCCTACCTGATTGGTAACCTGTACCTCTTTCGAATACATAATCTGCATCGCTCCTATTTCTTCAAATCCGTTATATATAGTCTATCCTCTTTTGTCGATTTCGTCAAGCCTCTTTTGCGCCCGGCGCTTTTGCGTTTTTGATGAATTTTTTCCTGCATTGTGCGAAGATATAAGGCATTTTGCCCTGTATGACGGTTTTTCGCAAAAAAATGCGTAAAATTTATCCCATCTGCCGAAACCGGTTTCAGCGCAGCTCCACGATAGTCACGCCCTGCTCACCTTCACCGTACACACCGCTGCGCACGCTTTTGACACGCTTATTGCTGCGCAAATGCTGCTGCACTGCGTTTCTCAGCACACCAGTTCCCTTGCCATGAATGACCGTCACCGACGACAGCCCCGCCATAATGGCACGGGACAGGAAATTATCCACTTCGAAGAGCGCTTCCTCCGCGCTCATACCACGCACATCGACCTCGCTATCAGCCGAGCGCAGGTTGAGTTCGCGCGCGGGTGCACTACGGCGTGGCTGTGATGCGGGCTTTTTCGCTGCTTTCGGCTGCTCAACCAGCCGCAACTCATTCTCCTTGACCGTCATTTTCATCGGCCCCGCCTGCACCTGAACGTTGCCGCTCTTATCCGCAGGTGCAAGCACATCGGCCAGCACACCGCCAACGTTCAGCAGTCGCACGCGATCGCCCTTTTTGACCGGGCGCTGCTCATCCGCCTCAACCACACGCTTCTGCACGCCGCGGCGCTGTTCGTTCTCGGTCTGTGTGATAACGCCACGCAGTGCTGCCTTCGCCGCAGCGAGGTTCTGATCGGCATTTTTCTTCTGCGCCTTTTTCTTCATGTCCTCGAGCTCGTCAAAGACGGTCTCAGCAGTCATGCGCGCATCTTTCAGGATGCGGTCAGCCTGACTGCGTGCGCTTTCGAGCATTTTATCCGCGCGTTCTTCTGCTGCATCGCGCTCCGCGCGCATCTTGTCCCGCTCGGACTGCGCCGCCGAACGCATCTTTGCCGCCTCATCCCGCATCTGCTCGACCCGACGGCGCTCGCGTTCGAGTTCCGCCAGCACGTCCTCGAAACGCGCATCCTCGGTCGAAACCTGCTCCTTTGCCCGCTCGATGATGGTGGGCTGCAATCCCAGCCGCGCAGCAATCGCAAACGCATTGGATTTGCCCGGGATGCCGGTCAGCAGGCGATAGGTCGGCTGCAAGGACTGCACGTTAAACTCACACGAAGCGTTCTCTACACCATCGGTCGTGAGCGCAAAGGTTTTCAGCTCTGCGTAATGCGTCGTCGCCGCCACACATGCGCCCATCTGACGCGCGTAGCCGATGACCGCGACCGCAAGCGCCGCACCCTCAACCGGGTCGGTACCCGCGCCCAACTCGTCAAACAGCACCAAATCTCCCTGTCCGCAGCAATCCATGATCGACACAATGGTTTTCATGTGCGCGGAGAACGTAGACAGCGACTGCTCGATGCTCTGTTCATCGCCAATATCGGCGTAAACATGCTCAAACAGTGCAATTTCAGATTGTTCATTCGCTGGAATATGCAGACCGGAGGCCGCCATGAGTGACAGCAAGCCAAGCGTCTTGAGCGATACGGTTTTACCGCCCGTATTCGGGCCAGTGATGACCAACGTATCATACTCACCGCCGATTGCGATATCGATCGGCACCGCCTTGTCCTTATCCAGCAGCGGATGACGCGCGCGCAGCAAGCGGCAGCGACCATTCCCCTCCGCAAGTACCGGCGGAGCCGCATTCATCTCAAACGACAGCTTTGCCCGCGCGAACACAAAGTCAAGCGACACCAGCGCATCAAAGTCCTGCTCGATCGCATTTTTATAGTTTGCGACCTCGCTCGATAATTCAGCAAGAATACGCTCGATCTCGGCTTCCTCGCGGCCCTCGAGCACCTTGATCTGGTTGTTGATTTCAACCACCTGCTGCGGCTCGACAAATACGGTCGCGCCGGTGGATGAGGTATCATGCACCAAACCCGGAATATCGCCGCGATGTTCAGCCTTGACCGGCACAACAAAGCGCCCGTTTCGCTGGGTGATGATGGTTTCCTGCAAGTATTTCGATCGCTCGCCTGCAATCAGGCGGTTGAGCGTCTCGCGTACCTTGCCCGAAATGCGCCGCAGTTCACGGCGAATGGACAGTAGTTCCGGAGAGGCTCCGTCCGCAATCTCCTCCTCGGACACGATTGCGGTCGTGATTGCTTCCTCCAGCGCACGGTTGCCGGACAGCAGACCGAAAATCGGCGTCAGCGCCGTCTTTTCCTCTTGCTCCGCATCATATACCAATGCGCGGCGCGCGGTTTGCAGCAGGCTGGCCACATCGAGCAACTCGCGCGGATTCAGCGTACCGCCGCGGTCAGCGCGCAGCAGAATCGCCCCTACCTCACGGATGCCACCGAACGACGGACTGCCGTGCCGGATCATACGGTTTTTCGCATCCGTCGTCTGATCCATCCAGACCTGCGCCTGTTCATGGTCATCGAGTGGCCGCAGCGCACGGCATTTCGCCTTGGCTGCGTCCGACGCAGCCTGCGCGGCCAGCCGCTCAAGGATTTCATAATATTCCAGTGTTTTTAAGGATTTTTCGCCTAAACGATTCATCACAAACTCCCAAAATACAAAGTATTATAATACAGATTTGTAGAACTGCAAGCTGTCGAACCCACGACCGAGGTGATACTGCACATACTGCTCAGCGAGCCTACAGAATTGCTCTCTTGCCGCGCCGGACAGCGCAAAGGCATATGTCTTTTGCGGTTCGGTCGAAAGTGCATGCAATATCGCGCGCAGCGTGCCGTCCGCCAGCTGCTCGTACCCGCCGACACGCGCGGCGCACTTATCATCCGCCGCCGTGCCCGCCCGCACCGAAAAACACACGGGCGGCTGCGTGATCGGCTGCCCGCAGACGCCGCAGCCCGCCAAATCAGGCGCATAGCCGCTTTCCGCGAGCACACGCCACTCAAACGCTGCTTTCACCAGCGCGGGATCGCGTCTTTTCCCCTCCAGCGCATACAGTGCGTGCAGCAACAAGCGGCATACCGCTGGACTGTCCTCATCCGGCCCGGTCACTGCGCCAGCCAATTCAGCCAGATAGCACGCGAGCGCATATCGTTCGATATCCTCCGCGAGCGAGAAAAACGAATGCACCAAATCCGCGTCGCGCAGCGCGTATTTCCCGCCCCGTTCAGACAGGATCAGCTCAGAATAACAAAACTGCCGCGCGGCGGGGTTCTGTTTTTTGCCCCGCCGCGCGTTTTTGTACAGAATTTCGCTTTTGCGGCCGTATTCGGTCAGCACCGTCAGATAGCGGTCAAAATCACCGAAATCCACTTCGCGCAAAATAAGCGCTCGCAGCCTGACCTCTGCCATTTACTGATCCTCGTAGCCGAAGTTGCGCATCTGATACTGATTATTGCGCCAGCCTTCCTTGACCTTGACCCAAAGTTCAAGGAACACCTTCGCATCCAGCATACGCTCAATATCTGCGCGCGCCTGTCGGCCGGTTTCTTTGAGCATCGCGCCCTGCTTGCCAATGATGATGCCCTTGTGGCTGTTTTTCTCACAGTAGATGACCGCGTTGATCTCGATCAATCCGTCCTCGCGTTCATGCCAACGCTCAATACCAACCGCGACACCGTGCGGCACTTCACGATCCAAGAGACGCAGCATCTTTTCGCGCACGATCTCAGCCACCAGCTGCCGCTCTGGCTGATCGGACACCATATCGTCCGGGAATAGCTGCGGCCCCTCGAGCGCGTACTTGTCCACTTCGCTGAGGAAATCATTCAGCCCCTCGCCCGTGCGCGCCGAAACCGGCACGACCGCGTCAAACTCATGCGCCTGCGCATAAGTTGCAATCACCGCAAGCAGTTCTTCCTTTTTGACCGTGTCGATCTTGTTGATGACCAGAATGGACGGCATATGATGCTGCTTGATCTGTGCGATCAAACTTTCCTCCGCCGGGCCGATATTAGCGATCGGCTCGACGACCAGCGCCGCCACATCGACCTCGGACACGGTATCGGTCACTACCTTGTACATGTAGTCACCCAAACGGGAGCGCGGTTTGTGCAGGCCGGGCGTGTCCAGAAAGACATACTGCGTGTCCCCGCGGCTGAGCACACCGGTGATGCGCGTGCGCGTGGTTTGCGGTTTGCTGGAAACGATGGCAACCTTCTGCCCCACCAGCTTATT
>JAHZFK010000068.1 GCA_019421385.1 Clostridiales bacterium | reverse complement strand
TCAAGGTTTTTATTATATTTTGAAACAAAAAAACAGGTAGTATTTGACACTACCTATCATTTGAAGGAGGTATGCATCATGAAAAAGAGAAATGCGCTGGTACTGGAACTTCTGATTTGCATATGCGTGTTTGCGCTGGTCGGCTGCAAAGCGAGTGCAGTGGTGGAGGGAACCACAAAAAAGCCGTTGCCTGCTGAAACGCAGGTGGAGCAGGATCAAACCGAGGGGACAACTGAGCAGGTTGAGGAACTGACGTTGGAGGACTTGCTGGGTGAGGACTATATTGACTTCATCGCAGAAACGATCACGATGAATATGGAAAACCGGATGGATAAAACGCCGGAGGTGCAATATTACCCGATCGTGGAGCAGGCTCCTGTTACGGATTATGTGACCATTGATGCGAATTTGCCGTTCGAGATCAATGAAAACGGTGATGTCGTGATCACGTTCGCGGCAGGGACGCTCACAGACGAGGCTCACGGGGAGCAGAGCTTCATCCTGCCAAGAATGTATTACTAAGCGAATCGGATCACAGTTCTGCATTTTGAGCAAAGCTCTTCTGAAACAAAACCATATCCTGATTCTCCATATCAAAAAACGCTGCCTTTCGGCAGCGTTTTTGCTTTGTGCGGAAATATCAGTGCGGATATTTGCTCTTGTGGATGTAGTAGTGGTGGATAGGATGGAAACCTTATTGCGCACTCTGGAATTTCTCATACAAACGATAGCAAAGCAGAATGCTCTGCTCCACCGTGCAGGCTTCCGCAGGAGACAATTCGGTTGCAGAGGTGCCGTTCATGATGCTGTTAGCAGCCAGCGTACCGACGCCCTCGGTTGCCCAAGAGGAAACAGAGTCTTTATCGGTAAAGCCCTCAAGAGAGCCGGCATTCGGTGCAACTACCTTGCCGGTATCTTTTTCCACATACCGGATAGCGCGGAAAATCATCGTTGCGATCTGCTCGCGGTTGGTCGTGGTTTTCGGCTCAAATTTTCCTTCGCCTACACCGTTGACAATGCCGGTCTGCGAAGCTTTTAGTACAGACGGATTGGAGCTGTCGCTGAACATGCCGCTCGGTGCAGCATCCAGTTCTCGATCCAGCATGACTTCCACGCTCTGCACCACCAGTTCAGCGAACTGCTCACGGGTGATGGCATCGGTGTAAGCCGGGTTTCCGGTCAGCTTGGGAATCAGGCCGGCGGCAGCAGCTTTTTCCACTTCCGACACTGCCCAGCTGCTCGGGTCGCCATCGCTCGGAATGTACGGCAGATCATCTGGATTAGCAACTTCGCCCTTGAGCGCCAGTGCAGGCGCACATAACAGGCTCAGGCTTAAAAGCATACAAATCAGTTTTTTCATGTGCTTTTCCCTCTTTCTTTATTAAAACTGGCTGGTAAAGGCGGACAGTTTCTGATCGAGATACTGTGCCCGCTGAATGGTTGGCATGGGGGCTGCAAGGATAACAACACCGTCCGCATCGGGCTCATACGTTAGCCCCATCTCGCCGTAGTCGTGTGCGGCTTTGAAAAATGTTGTCAGGTCTTCGGCTTCTGCCGGGGTTTCAGCCTGCGCCAGCACAACACGGGAGGACTCGATGTTCTCATGTGTGTACCAGCCCGCTGCGATTTGGTCATCAGTCAGTTCTTGATCGTCGCTGGCAAGGAAGGAGACGGCAAGAGACAGCGTTTTTGTTTCTCCGGCTTCAACCTCGTAATGGATTTTCAGAATATTATTGTAAGGGACATAAGATCCGGCATCGATGATGTCGGTGGATTCGATGAATTTGCAGTATGTCAGATAGAATAAGTCACCTTCATCAGGTGCCTTCCCGTTATTGGTCACATCAATCAGAAGCCGTCCCACATGGTTTTTGTCAATGGTATAGCCCTTAAAGGTTGCAGTGGATTGACCATAGGTAGTTTCCACTTCCGGTTCTTCCGGTTCAACAGGAACTTCCGGAGCATTCTGATCGATGCCATGCACTCGCTGATAGAGGGAAATGCCGTCCTGATCGTAAAGCGGCAGGGAAATCACCGTATCAATATCCTGCGTCAGCTTCCAGTCGGTGAGCAGATTGCCTTTGGTATCAATGTAGGCGTATTCCACGCCATACCACTTTTCGGGATAGGCACTCTCATAGTTGCAAGTGTACGGATCTTCTACGGATACAGAAGGCGCCGGGCCGGGATCTCTGTAAGGCTCTCTTAGCACAACGGTCTTGCCGTTTTTAAAGGCGCCCTGATACCATAAGGAATCATACTGGAAACTGCACCAGTCATCATTGCATGGGATGACTTCATTGCCCTTGGTGTCCACATAGCCGACGTTATACATATAATTTTGTTTTTCCGAATTGACGCTTTTGACCGATGCAAGCCCTCCGGAAAAAGAATACATTGTCTGATAGCGTCCTTTGTTCAGGTCGTGCAGCTGGCCGTTCTTGTCCACATAGTTGTCCCAGGTGACATACTCCTCCGTGGGGGAGACGGTGTCCTGAATCAGCAGCAAACCGTCGTTCAGTTCCGGACAGAAGCTACACCCGTCAGCGGAATCTTCATAAATTCCCTGCTCGTCCAAGGGATACTTCCAGGTCTCCCAGAATTTCTGTGTCTCTTCGTTGGGCATGATGGTGATACCATCCAGAGCCATATAGTGCGCGCCTGCCGGGACAATCAATACCGCAGCCGCTAATGCCGCGCTGACAGCTGCTTTTTTGAATGTGCCGTTTTTCATTTACATCCTCCTCATTTGTGTTGCAGTTTAGGGATTTTGCTGCCGAATCTTTTATATCCTCCTTTTCTTATATTTCCATCAGGAAAGTTTCTGCATCATGCGGTATGTCAGCAGGACGCTTTGCTCGACCGAGCAGTTTTCCTGCGGAGCTAATTTGGTTGCGCTGGTGCCTTTCATAATGCCGTGCTGGGCCAGAGAAGCGACCGCTTCCTTGGCGTATGCTGAAACTTGGTTCGCATCGGTGTAACCCGTAAGCGAACTGCTTGCGGTCAGTACCTGCTCACCGGTCTGCTCCTGAATATACGCTGCTGCACGCCACAGCATAGTGGCAAGCTGCTCACGGGTCAGCTTGCTGTCGGGGGAGAAAGTGGTATCCGAAGTGCCGTTGACAATGCCTGCGGCATACGCTTTCAGCACATCCGTATCCGTGCAATCGGTGAAGGTCGAGCTAGATGCGGCGGGCAGCGTTTTGTCCGTTGCCTTCTCGGCCAGACGAACCGCCAGCTGTGCAAATTGCAGACGGGTGATATTATCCTGCCAGCCGGGGTCGCCGTTCAGTTCGGGGATCAGACCCGCAGCATCCGCCGCATCAATTTCAGCCTGTGCCCAGCTGCTCGGCGCGACAAAGGCGGCGAGTTCCGCTTCTGTGGGCGTGTAGTTTGCGGGATATGTTCGGATGAAACGGTAAGAGCCATCGGTATTCTTTTTGATCACACTGTAAAACAGATTGCTTTCATCCAGAGTGCCGTCATCATAGCGCCATTCATCCATCATGCTGGCTGCAAAGTAACCGTTACCCAGATCATACAGGTGCTGCGGAATGTACTGAATCGTTCCCGGGAAACCGCCCATGCCGAAATAAGCGTGGAAGCACAGCATATTTTGATAGACATAGCAGAAGTTATTTATATCTTCCGGATCTGGCAGTGTAGAACGCTGGAATTTGGAAAAATCAAGCGTTCGGCCAAATAACTTAGTCGTCAACTTGTCCGCGTCGCTTTTTGTGATGGCTCTGTCAAAATTGGGTAGGTCTATCCAAGAAAGTTGATCCAGTGCATCAAACGAGATATTATGATCGTACCACGCATCATTTATCATTTGAAGCAGTTTTTGATCGCTGATGATGCGATAATCTGCGTCATATCCAGAAAACGGAGGGAGAAAGCTTTCAAACAACGTGTTCCGTTCACTGGCAGACAGGGTGGACAGTACATCGGGGAAGCCGTCCACACCCGTACCCAATGCGGCGAGAAGCTCGCTGCGCACCGAATGGCCTTCTGTTTCAAGTGACGTGGTTTTGCGAAATGCATTCCACAGATTTTCAAATTCCTCCCGGCTGATGTCGCTTCCGTTGTGTTGACAGGAATACTGCTCCAGTCCTTCAGACCAGCCGCTGACGAGTTTGTCTGTTAACGTCCATGTTCCGGCATTTATGGTGAAGCACTCAATGATTTCATCACCGCCGATCGGCGTATAATCTGTCAGATAGACCCGACCGTCCTTTTCAGCGAGAGACAAGGTTCCGCTGGGGCCTCCATCGCTCTGCCCAAGCCGTGCGCTGCCACGCCAGACCTCGTACTTTGCAACTGGCTCATCCTTGCCCCACACCAGCACCAACTCGTCCGACCCGTCGCCGTCAAAGTCTACTAGATAGGAGCTGGCGTTTGGCATATTGTCCATTGCTTTGAGGTACGCGCTTGCGTCGCTGCTGTCCACCGCTGCGCCCGCCGCAGGCAGTGTTCCTGCTGCCAGTGCAGCCGTCAGCAAAGCTGCCAATAATCGTTTTTTCATATTTTATCCCCCATTGATATTAAATTGAAAATTGCTGTCCTTATCATACGATATGTAGAGTAAACCGTCAAGATAGCTGCTGAATGTTGTTTAAAATATTTATTTTTTATACGCATTTCCAGTTAAGCTTATTGCACCATCATGCGCCCTTGTTTTTCAATGGAGCAAGGGGAAGATAATCAATACAAATTGAGTGGAAAGGCATTGTCATTTTGACAAGGATGGGGTATACTGGAAGCAAGAGATTTGTGCAAAACGGTCAGACGATCCAGATGATGCGTTTATAAGGAATATGCTGGAAAAGATAGAGGGGCATTCTGTTTTTTTCCGTATTTGCAAACGCATTGGCCATAAAAGGGGTCTTTTTCAATAGGCAGTGTAGAGAGTGTCTCTTTGTTGGGTAGGGTCAAAGGAGGGGAAAGGTTGAAGAACATGCAATATGCACATCCTGTTTTACAATTTCAGTCCAAGGGGGCAAAAATAGCATGAAAAAGGCAGTGAAACAATCAACATTATTAACCGCGCTCAATCTGGGAACCATTGTATTGGTTATCATTTTGATAATAGCTTTCTTGCTGTCGGCATCTATGAACAATCGCGCCATGGAAATGTACAGCAATGAGGTAGAGCTGACAGCGGCTGCACAGCAATTTCTCGACGCATCCGGATATTTAACCGAGCAGGCACGGGCTTGTGCAGCTACCGGTGAAAAAACATATCACGATAACTATCAAAATGAAGTAAACAATTTGCAAAACCGTGAAATCGGCTACAGCAGAATGGAGCAGGTGGGTCTCACGGAAGATGAAAAGGCGCTCATTACGGAGATGTCGCAAATCTCCAATACTCTGGTTCCGCTGGAAGAAAGTGCGATGAGTTCGGCAATGTTCGGTGATATTGATTCTGCACTGGAATATGTATTCGGAAATCAATACAGCTCAGATTTGAGCCAAATTCAATATCTGCAGGAGCAATTTGTTGAGACGTTTCAGACGCGTTTGGCTTCCGAGATCGAAAAGCAGAAAACAAATGTGGCTATTATGCAGGTTGTGGTAATTGTTCTTGTCTGCCTGATCGTTGTATTCCAGGTATTCAGCACACTGTTCACGAGGAAAAAGGTCATTCGTCCGCTGAAGGTGATACAGGAAGAGATGCTGGAGTTTTCCAAGGGCAATCTGTCGATCGAAGGCAAAATGCAGGAAGATACATCGGAATTGGGAATGCTCGTCTACTCTGTGCATCAGATGCGCGGCCATCTGAAAGAATTTATCGAGGATATCCATGAGAAGCTGCTGCAAATTTCGCAGGGCAATCTGGATATCAAAATGGACATTGCGTACATCGGTGATTTTGCAGAAATTGAGACCTCGATGAAGCAAATCAGCGCATCGCTCAGCGACGCGTTCCGGGAAATCGACCTTGCCGCCAATCAGGTTGCATCGGGCGCGGATCAGGTGTCCAACGGTGCACAGGCGCTGAGCCAAGGCGCGACGGAGCAGGCAAGCGCGGTGGAAGAACTGGCTGCGACGGTGCAGGAAATCAGTATGCGCATCAATCAGAATGCGAAGGACACGGATTCTGCAAATGAATTGACAACGGCTACCGGCGTCAAAGTCAATGAAAGCAAGCAGAAAATGCAGGAGCTTGTGTCTGCTATGGAGGAGATCAAGCAGACTTCGCAGCAGATTCAGGGCATCATCAAGACCATTGATGATATTGCCTTCCAGACCAATATTCTTGCATTGAATGCAGCAGTAGAAGCGGCCCGTGCAGGTGCGGCCGGTAAGGGCTTTGCGGTTGTGGCCGATGAGGTGAGAAGCCTTGCGGGCAAATCGGCGGAGGCGTCGAAGAATACGCAAGAGTTGATTCAAAACTCGATCTATGCGGTGGAAAACGGCAGTGCTTTGGCTGCGGATACAGCAAAGGTTTTGGAAGAAACCGTAGCAGGGGCCAACGAGGTTATGGAATCCATTAAACGAATTGCAACAGCGTCGGCAGAGCAGGCGCAGTCGGCTGACCAGATTGCGCTGGGATTGGATCAGGTTTCCAGCGTGGTGCAGACCAACTCTGCAACGGCGGAGGAAAGTGCGGCAGCCAGCGAGGAACTGTCCGGTCAGGCAAGCATGCTGAAATCGCTGGTCGGCAAGTTCAAGTTTGCCGATGTGGGCACGCCCAGCACCGATTATTTCGCACCAGAAACCACCGATTATACCGCGCCACAGCACAGCATGTCATCTGATACATCTGACGCATCATATTACGATAAGTATTGAGCGAATGCTCAATGTAGGAGAATCAACCCTATGACAAACAGAGGGACTTCCTGATATACGGGAAGTCCCTTTGTTTCTATATTCAAGTATGGTATGCAGATCTGTATACAGAACACAAACGCAATTACGTTATTTCTGCAATCTGCGGTAGAGCTCTACGATCTGTTCGGAGAACAGACGCGCTGTTTCTGCCATAGCGAGCTGATCCTCCGCATGTACCAGTGTCAAGCGGGTCAAAAGCCCGTTTTCGCTGCCGACTTCCTCCTGAATCAGATCAAAGTGTGCGTTGTGCGCCTGCAGATATTCCTCGTTTCCACGCGCGATGGCGGCTTCCGCCTCGTCAAAATCGCCGCTCTTGGCGTGCTCGATGGCTTCCAGATAGTCGCTCTTTGCGGCTCCGCTGAAGGAAATGAGCTGAAAGCAGGCTTGTTCCAGTTGTTCTTGTGTGATGGCCATTGTTATACTCCCATGATCTTTTTGATATCGCCATAGACCTTTTTGCCGTCCATGGTGCCGTAAGCCATCATGTCAATGACCTCTACCGGCTTGCCTTCCGCAATCTCTTCAATGCGTTTTTTGAGATAACGGATCTGCGGCCCAAGCAGGATGATATCGGCATTGCCGACGTGCTCGCGTGCCTTGATTTCGCTGGCTGCCCATACGGTCATATCGCAGCCGTCCTCCTTGGCAGCGGCAGCAATCCGGTCGCACAGCATACCGGTGGACATGCCCTGTGAGCAAAGCAGTAATACGTTCATAACTGGAATGCCTCCTCTTGTGAATGATGTGAAAAATATGATATACTTACAGAAAAACAAATTCGGCGGGGGTAGAGCAATGAATCTGATCGATTTATCCAAACGGTATTTGCTCAATGAAACCGAACATCGGGTGTTGGAGTGTATTCTCCGCGCCGTGGAACATGGGGATACAAAAATCAACATCCGCGCGATCGCGTAGCAATCCTTTGTATCGACAACGACGGTGATCAAGCTGTCCAAAAAGCTGGGGTATCAGGGCTACAGCGATATGATGTATTCCCTGCGCCGTCATTCCGAAGCAGAGCGGGACGCCGCGGCCGGGATTGACCTGACGAGCATTCTGGAAACTGTGGACACGGCTTGTATCGAAGCGTTTGCTGATGAGCTGCTGCGCTGCCGAAATCGCTGCGTTTTCATTGTTGGTCTGGGCTTTTCCACGATTGCTTCGTCGTATTTTATGCGGCGTCTGGCGACGCTCGGTATTCTGGCTTACGACGGGGCGCCGGTGGATATGATGCGGGGCGGCAATGAGCCGAGCCTGACCATCATTCTGTCCAAAAGCGGCGAAACGCGCGATTTGGTCGATATCGCTCTGCATGCACAGACACTGCACCACAAGCTGTATACCATCACCGCACACGGGGACTCTACGCTGGCGCGCATGAGTGATAACCGTCTGGTGATCCGTACGGGCGGTTCGGTTGCTTATAATGTGCCGGATTTCTTTATCGGCCGCACGATCATCCTGTTTGAGTATATTCTCTCCCGGCTGGTAGACCGGCTGCAACAGGAAAGCTGACCATGTGGCTATCTGCATTTTAGCA
>JAHZFK010000067.1:8162-8567 GCA_019421385.1 Clostridiales bacterium | reverse complement strand
CCAGCGTTTCAAAGCCATCCATACCAGGCATCATCACATCCAGCACCACAAGCTGGTATTCCTGCTCTTTTAATTTCTGCAAGCCCTCTTTTCCGGTATTACAAAAATCGGCTTCTATATTTTCCGATTGCACGCTGCGTTTAATCAAAGCACACAGTTCTTTGTCATCATCTATAATCAAAATCTTATTCATGGCGCAACTCCTTCCCTTGTTTTGTCCGACCATCAATCGGCTTTTCCGCAGTTTTGGGAAGCAGCCAAACACCGGCCATTTTCACAGCGCCGGGAACACGGCCACCGGCGCAATAGTAGTTTACCCGTCGAGGGGTCACGCCCCATTTTTCACTTGCTTCTTTGACTGTTATGTAATCCATGTCTGCACCTCCGATAATAGTATTATAGTTC
>JAHZFK010000067.1:0-8070 GCA_019421385.1 Clostridiales bacterium | reverse complement strand
GCTGTTTCAGCCTTTTCGAGCGTAATATTGGTGAAGCAAAAAAGGGCTTGGGAAGTTTTCAACAGGCAAAAATCTCCGCTCCGGCAGCAGGCTGGAAACGGAGATTTTGCAGAAGTGTGGCCACACTCCCTATGCTTGCCGATACACTAACTACAAAGGAGAAATTACTTTTTCCCCTTCAGAGCAGCGGGGTTGTACTCGTAGGAAACCAGTTGTAGCATGATAAAAAAGCGGGAATGAAAGTGGCAAATGTGCTTGCTGGGTTTCCCATGGGGAATTACTCGCTGTATAGACCGTCCGTTCATCCTGTGAGAACATCGATGTTTTGGCTGGTAGGGTGCAGCTCCGCTGCTTACCTGTGTCAAGTGTGCGCCTGTTGGTTCTTGCAAGGGATGATCTCCCGCGAAAAAGGAGTTGTTTCTATGAACGCATTTCCTGTAGCCGGTGTTGATGTCAGCAAACATTTCAGCGATATGTGTATTCTTACGCCCGCCAACGAAGTCTTTGATCGTGTAAAAATCTATCACGATCCCACAAGTATGGATCGGGCTTTAGGCTTTTTGCAGTGCGCCGAACAGCAATTTGCCGTAAAGCCTGTCATCGTCATGGAATCTACTTCCCACTATCATTTGCTCCTGTTTCAATTCTTTTCGGATGCAGGATATGAAGTCATCGTTGTCAACCCACTGCAAAGCAATGCGCTCAAAAACATCAGCGTCCGCAAAATCAAGACGGACAAGGTGGATGCCTATCGGCTTGCTCTGCTGTATCGCATGAATGTTCTCCGCCGGTCCCAGGTCCCGACCGATATGCTGCGCAGCCTTCGGATGCTCTGCAGGCAGCACTACGAACTGAAGGGCGACATCACGCGGTACAAAAACCGTCTGACAGCATTGCTCGACCAAACATTTCCTGGATTCAGCGAGATCTTTAGTGATCCAGCTGCAGTGGGCGCCTTGTCTGTATTAGAACGGTATCCTACCCCCAGCGATATTTTGACGGCGGCGCCTTCAGAATTGGCTCAGATCGTACAAAAAGCAAGCCGCAAAAGCAGTGAATATGGCAGCCAGAAGGCGGCTCTATTGCTTAATTGTGCTGAACAGGCCATGCGGATTGGAATCCACGCCCCAGAGGACTCCATTTTGATGCGGGCTATCATAACAGTTCTCAGACAGTTAATCGAAAGCGTTCGTTTGATCGACCAGAGAATAAAGTCCTTGGCTGCACAAGAGGCCTATATCCAAAAGAATGTGACCTTACTGCAGACGATCCCTGGTGTGGGTCTGTTTTCCGCCGCAGTCCTGCTATCCGAGATTGGCGACTTTTCCCTCTTTCGCAAGCCGAAACAGTTGGCCGCCTATTTCGGTCTTGATCCTTCCGAACGGCAATCGGGAACGATACAAAGTGTTCGGAACCAGATTTCCAAGCGCGGTTCTCCCTATGTTCGCTCTGTACTTTACATGATTGCCCACAATACGGTCCATGCCAATCGGTTCGGTTCTGTTGGCAATCCTGTTTTAGCAGAGTTCTATCAGAAAAAATGTCAATGCAAACCGCCTAATGTGGCGATCTGCGCTGTTATGCACAAGCTCTCCAAAATTATTTATGCCGTCTTGCGCGACCAGACACCATTTGAACTGAGAGCACCTGAAATCCATGCAAACATGATCTGCAAAAAAGCGGCTTAAACAGCCACTGGCGTATCAGGCGCATTTTGAAATGGATGCGCCTGTTTTGTCATGCTCATTTTCATAGCCCTTGTTTATAATCTTTTTTCTTGACTTT
Source organism: Clostridiales bacterium (assembly GCA_019421385.1). Classification (GTDB taxonomy): domain Bacteria; phylum Bacillota; class Clostridia; order Oscillospirales; family Butyricicoccaceae; genus Agathobaculum. The sequence continues at coordinate 6,285 of JAHZFK010000067.1, read as the reverse complement.
GCTTAACTGGTCTCTGTTGTGACTTTCCCGGAAAGGACGGGAACGGAATGGAAAAGAAACAAAGTCCCAAAGAGAGCGATTATCTACCAAAACGAGGAAATCCACTGCAAGAAACCGTCTGTTACAGGCTCGGCGGGACGGTCTATGAAGTACATACTTCCTGCGGCGGTACAGAACCGCTCTATGACAAAATGGTGCGGCTCATTCGCTCGGAAGCCATTGCCTCATCTGCTGACAAAAGGGACAAACTGCAGTAAAATAAAAACAGCAACCTGTTTGTCGGGCGTTCATTACAGGAGGAATGAACCATGACAGCAAACACCAATTATCCTGACAACATTATCGCTTTATACACTCGTCTATCCCAAGAGGACGCGCTGGACAGCGAGAGCAACAGCATAGCCAATCAAAAGAAAATCCTTTTGAAGTACGCAACAGACAACGGTTCCCCCAATCCCACGTTTTTCATCGACGATGGCGTTTCTAAGGTGCGTTTGACCGTCTGGGCTGGAATAAGATGATCGGCCGGCCGAGACGGGAAAGGTTAAAACCGTCATTGTTAAAGATATGTCCCGCATGGGGCGCGACTATCTGAAAGTGGGTTACTATACCGAGAGCTTCTTTGCCGAGCGCGATATTCGGTATATCGCCATCAATGACGGCGTGGACAGCGACAAGGGGGACAATGATTTCACCCCTTTCCGCAACTTGTTCAACGACTTCTACGCCCGCGATGCCAGCAAGAAAATCCGCGACATCATGTGGGTCAAAGGAAACGCTGGAGAACACCTTTGCACCATTAACTGGAGTAAGTTTCTAATAAGTGTTTTAGGTATTCTAAACGGATGTCAATTATCATCATGCTCAGATGATAATTTGTCGTCGATCCCTTGTAGACAACGCATTGGAGTCTTGCCCTGATGTCAAGGCCACAGTGCATTTTAGCCTTGATGTCAGGGAAAGACTCCGATATCATAACGTGACTAGGGTTGAAGGATAATGTGGTGACAGTAGCGCTTTCCTGAAATTCAATCCAGAGAATATATAATCCGCCCTACGGGTATTAGAAAGCACCGGCAGACAAAAAGAAATGGATCGTGGACGAGGAAGCCACCGAAGTCGTGAAATGGATTTTCGACCTGTGTATTGCAGGAAAAGGCCTCATGCAGATTGCAAAGCTGCTGACTGCCGAACAAGTTTTGACCGTCAAGGCTCATTACGCCCAGCGGGACGGAAAGCCGCTGCCAGAGAAGCCCTATAAGTGGAGTCCGAAATCTGTGGCGGGGATATTGGAGCGTCCTGAATACACTGGCTGCACGGTGAATTTCAAGACCTACTCCAAGTCTCACAAGCTGAAAAAGCGGCTGCATAACGCTCAGGAGAATCAGCGTGTTTTTTTCCAATACCCAGCCAGCCATTATCGACGAACAAGTCTTTGCGCGGGTATAGGAATTGCGGGAGAACAAGCGCCGTCCTGCCAAGCAGGCCGAACGGCAAGGGCTGTTTTCCGGCTTACTGTAGTGCGCCGATTGTGGAAGCAAACTGCATTTCGCCACAGGCAAAACATGACACCGCAGCAAGACGGCTATCAGTGTTCCCGGTATAAGAGTAACACGGGTGATTGTACCATGCACTTTATCCGGGAAAGAAAGGCTGAAACTGTTTGTTTTGCAGCGGATTTTCGATGTGACGGCATTGTTCTTTGACGATGCCATGGCATTTGAGGAAGCTGCGAAAAAGCAACGGTTCCAAGAAGCCGAAAAAGAGGCCAAGAAGCGCAGGCGCGAAATCGCCCAAGCGGAAAAGCGTATTGGCGAACTTGACTGCATTTTCAAGCGCATCTATGAGGATGACATCAGCGGTACGATCAGCCATGAACAGTTCCTGAAACGCTCCGCCGACTATGAAGCAGAACAAAAAGAACTAATAGAACAGATCAAGACATGACGTCAAGCGGTAGAAACCTTTGAACAAGATCAAGCCGATTTCGCTAGCTTTGCAGCCATTGTGCGGAAATATGTGGGCATTCGTGAACTGACACCCACTATCGTCAACGAGTTTGTAAAGAAGATCATCGTCCATGCGCCGGATAAGTCCAGCGGCCATCGCAGGCAGAAGATTGAACTAGTCTGGAACTTCATCGGAGAAGTCAACCTGCCGGGCGACGATCAGACCGTGAAATGGCAAAGAAAAGGCAGGACAGCATGACCTTTCAGCCATGCCGCCCTGCGACAATTAAATTACTTCCTTATGGGCGCGCGCCTTTGGTGGGAGACTGCTTTTTACATGCTTAGCAGCAGGATGCGCCTCCCGGCATTGTGGACGTATTGCAGCGTATACGCGTTGCCGCCGGTCGAGCGGGTGCAGTATGCAGCGCAAACAGCACTGTGGTCAACCATAAATCGGTTGCGGCGCTGCATGCAGCCGCGGGTGTAATGTTCGGAGGTGTAAATCACTTTGTTCGCGCGGCGCAAGATGTGTTCATATCGGTTGATTGACGCGGCAGACCATCCGCGGGTTTGTTCGCGACAGGGAAGCACCAAGATGAGCTGGATTTGCGAAAGTTTGTCGCGCAGTCGCAATATAGACTTTTACATTATCTAATGTTAAAGTCATATATTTGAGATCTGGGAACTCTATTATCTAACTAACACATTAGATAATGGAGGTATTCGCTATGGTGCGTTTGAATGTCCTGCCCTTGCTCGAGAAAAAAGGAAAAACGAAATATTGGCTTTACAAGCAACTTGGTATGAGTTATCAGAACTTTAATCGCATGGTGAACAACCAAACATCCTTGATTAAACTCGAACGCATTGAAACACTGTGTCAGCTGTTGGATTGCACACCGAATGATTTGTTTTTTATTGACTGGGGAAAGCATGATACAAGCAAATAACCAACAAACAGCGAGGCCGCTTTGGCCTCGCTGTTTTGCCAGCTCTTTGCAATTGATCGGTTTCCAATATTGGTATTGCCCAAAGCATATATTTTCATCTGTGCAGTGGACTCTTTGTGATTGCAGGGGATAGGGATGAAGAAAAGAGGATGTTTTTTTGCCTTGATTTGCTTATGTTTACGCTTATTCAGATGGTTTGCGCTTTAGGATTAGCTCTTGGACGGGATGGCCGAATGCTTCAGTCAGCCGTCCTTCCGCAAAGTCCAGATGCTTGTAAAACGCCCGCGCGGCCTGTCCGTCCGGGTCGTCCTCTCGATAGGTGGTTACGGTGATGTCTTGGTCTGCATCCATCTGTGTCAGCATGAAGGACACCAGCCGCTGCGCAATGTGTTGTCGCCGGCAGGCCGGGTCAACTGCCAGAAAGCACAGCTCGCCCGATTGATTGGAAAACAGCAAGATGCCGATGATACGCTCTGCATCAATCGCGCAGATGGCCGAGGACTGCGCGATAAAGTGCAGCACGATTGCCCGGTGTTTGGTGATGGATTCGGCGGTCTCCAAGCCGGGAAAAGCATCCCGCACCTGCTCCACCAGCACCATCCAAGCGTCAATGTCCTGTGCTTGTGCCAATCTGATTTCCATGGTCAAGCTCCTTTCGCAGATCGTCCAAATACCGTTTTTGCTGCCGCTTTAGATATCCGGGGACAAAGGGGCATATCCACCAGTGCTTGGCGTTTACGGTTTCGGTGCAGGTCAGTCGGGCGCCGCCCTCCGCCACCGCGAAAACGCCCTCCCACGAGCCGGACATGTTGTCATTCTCCATGGTGAAGGCCCAGTGGCGGCACGGCTCACAGGCCGTAACGGTAAAGTTCGTGGCGTAGCCGCTTTTGGTGTGTTCGATGAAGTGGGTTTCGTCTACGACCTCCACCCGTGCAAGGTCGCTGCGCCACGCGGTGCGGGTCAGGTCGGTTACGGTCTGCCACACCCGCTCCACCGGACAGGGGAAACGGACGGTCACCTTGGAAGTTGGCATAACGCATTCCCCCTCAAAACCACATTGTTGGTTCGTCGCGAAATACCGGCTTTTCTCCCTGCGCATAGGGGTCGTAATGGGCTTCGTTGCAGCCGAATTCCTGCAAAAAGCAGATTTGTCCGGCTGTATTCCAGCGGATGAGGGAGAGACCGTCAAAGGTCTGCACAGTACCGTCCACCATGGCGCAGCGAAACGACCATTCCACGACCGTTTGCTCCCCTTTATGGAAATACTGCTGGATGTCCCAGCGTTCGACGGTGCCGCGGGTGTTCCACTCGTCAAACCACAGTTTGATCTTATCGCGGCCGTGATACGCCGGTCCCCAGCTTTCGATGTAGACGGCATCGGGCGCAAAAAGTTCTGCAATGCCCATGTCCTGTCTGTCCAGCCACATGGAAAACCATTGCTGGATTGTGTTTTCTCGCAGTTTCTCTTTTTTGTTTCCATATCTGTATTCTCCTGTTGTGCGGATTGGGTGAGATCCCGCAGCATCAAATATTCTGTGTCTTTTTCCGTCAAGATTACAAATCCCGTCCGTTCATACAGATGCAGCGCCGGGTTATCCTTCTGCACAGAAAGGGATGTTCGGAGATACCCGCTCTCTTGCAGCAAAAGCAGCAGACTGTTTAGAAGCCGCGTTCCGATGCTCATTCCGCGATATTTCGGCAGCAGCGAGATTGCCAAAGAAGGCGTGCGGTCGTCGATGTGGCCGTAGTCCTGCATGATCCGGCTTCACGCCGCACCAATCACTTTCCCTGCAACTTCAGCAACAAGACAATGGTCGCCAGGCTGTGTGCCGAAGTTCGCAATATAAACCGCCAATTCCGGCATGTCAACCACCGACCGGGGCGATGATTCCATCCCTTCCGGAAGATAGATGGCATGATAGAGAAATTCCTGCAGAAGGCAGCGTTCCTCCGGCCGCATTTTGTGAATGATTGCGTCAATCTTTTTCATTGCTCTGTCCTTTTGATCGGCTGCCGGATGACGGTTTTCAACCGTTCCGGCTTGCACCGCCGCGCATCACTCAGGTAAATCTCGTGGTGGAAGCGGTTCTCGCCGAAGTCTGCCGCGTAGCCCTGCGCCTTTGCGTATTGCTCCATTGCAGTCACGGTAGTAGGCTCGTCGTCATAGGGGCCGATGTGCATGCACTGGATGCACAGCCCTTCTTCCCATGTGAAAAACTCTACCTCAGAAAAATCCTGCTGCTTTTTCTCCGTTGCTTCCTGGACGGCTCAGTCAAAGACCTCTTTTGTCACAAACTCCGGCAGACGGATAAGTGAGATCCATTGAAAATCCTTTTTGCGCGCGTAGTCTACGCCTTGGATGCTATCTTGCCACCATAGTCCTTCCAGCGGCGGCACGACATAATCAAAGTACCCTTCCAGCTTGTGCTTACCCATCTTGCTCATCTTGATGGTGAACGCCACGGCATAGAGCATGCCGATGGCCTGCTTGTATGTGCCGCCCTCCTCGTTGGGGTCGCCTTGCCCCCGCACCGCCAGTAAAGTTCATGGCGGGTAAGGTGACAATGCCCGGCGTTTTGGGCGGCAGATAGAATTCTTTGTACTCTTTCTTGTAATCAAAGGGCATCTTCTGGCACCTCCTTCCAGTTTTTCAGCCGCGCAGCGACAGAAGCGCGGAATTCCTCCTCGCGCAGCGCCGGATCGCGTATCTGTTCCCATAATGCGCAGGGCGCGTCGGCGCAGCCGCCGCAGCCAGTGCGACGTTTACGGTTCACCGCACAGGCGTAGAGCGGACAGGGCTTGCCCGGCGGTGCGTGGAACACGCGTCCGCCGCATTCGTTGCAGCCGGGGCAGTCGCCTTGGTAGAGCGGGCAGTCTGCGCACTTCAGCCCGCAGGCGGACAGTCCGAGCGCCAGCCGCCGCGCTTTCTTGCTCATTCCCGCGAACGTCAGACCGTAGGACTTATCCAGCATATCGCGCAGCAGGTCATCCGGCACTGCGCCGTCCGGTTTCACCGATACCCAGCACCGTTTATCGGAATAATAGCCCGGCAGGATGTCCGCATACTGGCTGCGCAGCAAGGCGCTCTCGCTTTCCTCCAGCTTGAGGTTGATGTAGTAGATCTCGTGCGCCTTGTCCAGACACAGCGCCGCGAACATTTTGCTGCCGATGTGGTATCGTATCCAGTTCCAGATCGGCTGATAATCCTTGGTCACGCCGCGCTTTTGCAGCAGGTAGTCGTCCAGCCATTCGTAGCGCATCGGTCATGCCTCCTCGTTTTCGTACTGCGTCAGCGTGCGGCGCAGCATGTCTTGCAGCTGTTCCCGCAGTTCGGCCGGTTCGAGAAGCTCGGCCTTGTCTCCGTAGGTCAGCACCCAGCCCAGCAC
>JAHZFK010000066.1 GCA_019421385.1 Clostridiales bacterium | reverse complement strand
TGGCGACCCGGATGGGACTTGAACCCACGGCCTCCAGCGTGACAGGCTGGCGCTCTAACCAACTGAGCTACCGGGCCGAATCGCCGCCGCCGTAATCATCAGCGGCGAGATTTATTATATCGAAACATTAGGAAAATGTCAACACTTTTTTCAAGATTTTTTTACGAGATTTTTTTATTTTTCTGCATGAGCCAAAAGCTGCTGCAACTCTGCCCTCGAAAAAGTGTAGACTTTATCACAAAACTGGCAGGTTACCTCACTTTTTTCCTGTTCTGCCGCCATCTTGGATAATTCATCTTTTCCCATGCTGATCAGTGCGCGCTCCACCTTATCCCGGCTGCATGCACAGCAATAGCCGATGGTGTCGGTCTGCAAAAAGTCCACTGCAAAACCGTCCAACACGGTCTGTACGATTTGCTCAAGCGTCATGCCCTTGTCCAGCATGGTGGTCATCGGCTCAATTTTCGCCAGATTGGCTTCCAGACGGTCAATATCCGCATCCTTAACGCCCGGCATCAGCTGTACCAGCCATCCTCCGGCACATTTGACCGACCGATCGGTATCCACTAGCACACCCAGCGCACACGCAGACGGAATCTGTTCGCTTTCCGCAAAGTAACGCGTCAAATCCTCGGCAATTTCGCCATTGACCAGCGCAACGGTGCCGGTGATCGGGTCTTTCAGGCCAATATCCTTAATGACCATCAAATAACCGCGGCCTACGCCGCCGCCCACGTCCAGCTTGCCATCCGCACGCAGCGGCAGTTCACAGCCGGGATTTTGCAGATAACCGCGCACCCAGCCATCCGAATCACCAACACATACAATTGTCCCCAGCGGGCCGTTGCCTTTCACCTGTACGGTAACCGAGCCGTCATCGGTCTTGAGCTGGCTGCCCATGATTGCCGTAGCCGTCAGAGTACGTCCGAGTGCTGCGGTCGCCACAGGTGTGGTATCATGAATCTCCCGCGCGCGCTCCACCAATCCGGTCGTTACAGCAGCGGAAATCTGAATGCCCGCATCGCGGGCAATTGCGCGAAGTAAAATATCGCTCATATTTGTTTAATCTCTCTTTCGTGCGGTAATATAGACTCGATCCTCTCCACCCTGTACCGGCGAAAAAGATTGATCTCCATAAGTTTTGATTTCAGAAAAGCCGGCCTTTTCCAGCATGACCGTCAGTTCCTCAATCGTATATACGCGTTCCTCATGCGTCTCCTGCGCGCGTCTCCATACGTCGCCATCCCGTTCGAAGATATCGAACTGATAGGCACACAGCCCATCCTCGACTGCAGCCTGCCAAACGCAGAATACATCCTCATCCTCGCGCACATAGCTGTTGCCGTCGATACGCGCGAACTTTTCCGGCGTGTTGATGTCAAACACAAACAAGCCGGTTTTTGGCTCAAGAAACAGATGCACACGCTCAAACGCCTGTTGCAGCACAGATGGCTCCGTCACATAGTTTACGCTGTCCAGACAGCACAGGCATACGTCTACCGTGCCATACAAATCAAGCTGCTCCATGCGCTGGTTGAGGAACAGAGGGCGCGGCTCACAGTCATACGTATTCTGCATCGCCTGCATCAACATCTCCGGCGAAGCATCCACGCCGATCATATCATAGCCACGCTGGGCCAGCAGCCGCGTCAGGCTGCCTGTCCCACACGCCAAATCGAGAATGAGCTTCGGCTCTATCCCCTCGCGCGCAAACAGCTCAACGAAGAACTCTGCCCACTGCGCATAGCCCACATCATCCGTAAAGCGGTCATAGTATGCCGACAGGGTCTGATAACTATTCATCGTCTTCCTTCAAGCGGTCCAGCATTTTGCGATATCCGTCCGATCCATACACCAGACACTTATTGACCCGGCTGATCGTCGCAGTCGAAGCACCGGTTTCCTGTACGATATCGCTGTAAATCCGTCCTTCATCCAGCATACGAGCCACCTGGAAGCGTTGCACCATTGCACGCAGCTCGGCGATGGTACACAAATCCTCGAAGAAGTCATAACAGTCTTCCACCGTCTTGAGCTTCAGGATTCCTCGAAACAAGATGTCCATATCTTCATCTTTCAGTTTTCGATTCAAGACATATCCCTCCTACATTCAAATTCCAGTTCCGTTATCTGTATTATAACACAGCACTTTTATAATGTGAAGTACGAAAACCAATATGACGGCGAATCTTATGACCTTCTTATGAAAAAAACAAACCGCATCCCGAAGGATGCGGTTCGCTCTGCTTCAAAATATGAAACTTCTTATGCCTTGCCGTTGCAGCCGAGCACATGGACGAGCTTATGCGTAACCATGTCCTTAACAGCCTGACGAGCGGGCTTGAGGTACTGACGGGGATCGAAGTGATCCGGATGCTCGTCGAAGTACTCACGGATGGTAGCGGTGATAGCCAGACGGATATCGGAGTCGATGTTGATCTTGCAGACAGACATCGAAGCAGCCTTGCGCAGCTCTTCCTCCGGAATGCCGATAGCATCAGGCATCTTACCACCGTGCGCGTTGATAATGTCAACAAAGTTCTGCGGAACCGAAGAAGAACCGTGCAGTACGATCGGGAAGCCCGGCAGACGCTTGGAAACTTCCTCCAGAACGTCGAAGCGCAGCGGAGGCGGAACCAGAATGCCCTGCTCGTTGCGGGTGCACTGCTCGGGAGTGAACTTGTAAGCGCCGTGCGAGGTGCCGATAGCAATTGCCAGCGAGTCACAGCCGGTGCGGGTTACGAACTCCTCAACCTCTTCCGGATGGGTGTAGGAGGAATCCTCAGCAGAAACCTGAACGTCGTCCTCTACACCAGCCAGCGTGCCCAGCTCAGCCTCAACAACAACGCCGTGCGCGTGTGCGTACTCAACGACCTTCTTGGTGATCTCAACGTTCTCGTCGAACGGCTTGCTCGAGCAGTCGATCATAACAGAGGTAAAGCCGCCGTCGATGCAGGACTTGCAGGTCTCAAAGTCCGGGCCATGGTCCAGGTGCAGCGCAATCGGAACATCCGGGCACTCCTTGACAGCCGCTTCAACCATCTTTACCAGATAGGTGTGGTTAGCGTAAGCGCGCGCGCCCTTGGAAACCTGCAGCACAACCGGAGCCTTCTGCTCCTGGCAAGCCTCGGTGATGCCCTGTACGATTTCCATGTTGTTTACGTTGAAGGCACCGACAGCATAACCGCCCTCATAGGCCTTCTTAAACATTTCGGTAGTAGTAACTAATGGCATAGTAAACTTCCTTTCCACAAACAAATTAGCCTAAGCTGAATTCTTCCTATATTTTATCAGTATGTTCGCAAAAAATCAAGTGCATCATCAAAATCGCACCCATTTTTTGCTTATCTTACGAAAATGTCCGGCTGCATCCAAAAAATTCTGTTTTGCATTGATTTTGAAGCAGTTTTGTGATACCCTTATATTGCAAGAAAACGCAGCGGGCAAACCCTGTGTTTTAATTTGTTAGGAGGTTTATCATTATGAGTGAACTGAAAGGCGCTTGCGTCATCGGCCAGTCGGGCGGCCCGACTTCGGTCATCAATTCTTCTGTGCTCGGCGCGTTGGAGACCGCGCTGGACAATCCGTCCATCACCCGTGTATTCGGCATGGCACACGGCATCAAGGGCCTGCTGAACGACGAACTGTACGACATCGACAAGGAAGACCGCGAAGAGCTGGCTCTTCTGCGCTACACCCCGTCCTCTGCGCTCGGCTCCTGCCGCTACAAGCTGGCTGATCCAGATGTGGACGACACCGATTACAAGCGCATCCTTGAGATCTTCAAGAAGTACGACATCCGCTATTTCTTCTATAATGGCGGCAACGACTCCATGGATACCTGCAACAAGGTTTCCAAGTATATGATGAAATCCGGCTACGAGTGCCGCGTCATGGGCATTCCGAAGACCATCGACAACGACCTGTTCGGCACCGACCACTGCCCGGGCTTCGCTTCCGCTGCCAAGTATATCGCTACCTCCTGCATGGAGATCCATCAGGATGCACGCGTTTACGACACCGGCATGGTTTGCGTGGTTGAGATCATGGGCCGTCATGCTGGCTGGCTGGCTGGCGCTGCTGGTCTGGCTACCGCGATGGGCGCAGGCCCGGATCTGATCTACCTGCCGGAGACCGACTTCGACATGCAGAAGTTCCTGGCTGACGTCAAGCGCATCTACGAAGAGAAGGGCAACTGCCTTGTTGCTGTTTCCGAGGGCATCCACTATGCGGACGGCTCCTTTGTTTCCGAGGCAAAGACCTCTGCGACCGACGGCTTTGGCCATGCACAGCTGGGTGGTCTGGCTGCTATGCTGGCTGACACCGTTAAGAACGAACTGGGCTGCAAGGTTCGCGGCATCGAGCTGAGCCTGCTCCAGCGCTGCGCTGCACACTGCGCTTCCAAGACCGACGTTGACGAGTCCTACATGTCCGGTAAGGCTGCTGTTGAGAACGCTGTTGCCGGCAAGACCGACTATATGCCGGGCTTCAAGTGCACCCGCGACGAGAACGGCTACAAGTGCGAAATCGAGCTGCTGCCGCTCTCCGAGGTTGCAAACACCGAGAAGAAGGTTCCGCGCGACTGGATCAACGAGGAAGGCAACGGCGTAACCGAGAAGTTCGTCGAGTATGCTATGCCGCTGATCGCTGGCGAGAACGTAGGCCCGAAGGTGAACGGCCTGCCGCGCTTTGCTAAGCTCAAGAAGATCAAGGCAGAAGCGTAAATCTCTCTTTGAATCAAATAGCGCCTTGCGGCGCAGAATGATAAAACGGGCAAAGCCGCAAGGCTTTGCCCGTTTGCCTTTTCGAAAGGTGGGATAGAGATGAAAAAGCAGCTTTCCACCCCTGTTCTGGGCATACTGGCCATCGCCGCATGGCTTATAGCAAGCAGTCTTGCCACTTGGGCGAATTACGCCTATGATGGCGCACTTGGCCTCAATCCAGTCTTTTTGTGGGTCTGGGGTGCCGCAACGCTGTTGATTCCCTTGGTTGCCGTCGAGTACATTGAGCGCGAACGGCCCGACCGCACACCGCGCTGGCAGGGCGCGCTGCTGTTGTTGCTGTACACCGCATTGGCCTATCTGCTGCTGGAATTCAGCGGCTGGTACATGTGGTATCGGCCTGATATCTGGTGGCTCTGCCTGCTGGCGCTGATTGGCATAGCAATCTGGCTATATCGGCTTCTGCCCTTCCGCCGACCAACGCAGCCGCATCCTGTGCACAGCCGGGCACGGAACACGTTCATTCTGTTGATGGCATTCTATGTACCGTTCCTCGTCATACTTCCGCTGTATCTGCTGGTTATGCATCCCGTTTCTGTCGCACAGATCACACCGATTGGCGAAGCCGAAGGCGGCAGATTTATCGGCCGTATTACGGGTAACCGTGCAGAGACACCACTCGGCATTTACTTTTTTGTGAACGATGATACCGAGCGCTGGTATTATTACGACGTGCTGACCGGTGAGCCGGTTGATTACGGTGATTCGCTCAACCCCTATTGAGGCTTTTCAAAAAGCCTCAATTTTTTTGCAGTAATTCCCCTTCCCCATGCGTCAAATGATTGGAAAGGATGTGAAGCCGCTGTGGAACCGAACGAAACAAAAACCCTCTCGTATCTGCAGGACGAAGACGGCTTTGCACGCCTACTCGATGATTGGGGCGACCGTCTGCTGCGTCTGTGCACGCTTTATCTGAAAGACGTGCATCTGGCCGAGGACGCAGTGCAGGAAACGCTGCTGCGAGCATGGCGTAAAGCGGACACGTTCCACGGCGAAGGCAGCGAAACCACTTGGATCACCCGCATTGCAATCAACGTATGCAAAAGCTATCTGCGTTCTCCTTGGAAACGCCGCCGTGCCCCTGCTGAAGAATTGGATACGCTGTTTGCCCCTACGGATGATCCGCAGGTGGACGACACCCTGCCGCGCGCAATCCTCGCGTTGCCCCGTCCTTACCGTGAAGTGATCATCTTGTACTATTATCAGGAGCTCAAAGCGCGCGAAATTGCAGACGTTTTACATGTGGACGTCTCAACTGTCACCGCCCGCCTGTCCCGCGCCAGAAAAATGCTGCGTGAAGCCTTGAAAGGATGGTACTACGATGAATAGACGCAATATGATGAGGGATTTGGATATGATGATGCAAAATATCACACTTTCGTCTGAGCGCCGTGCCGCAATTCTGCATAAACTCACACCTCGCCGCGCAAAGCTGCGCTGGACAACCGGAAGAATTGTTCTGGCAGCGGTACTTGCTGCCTTGCTCACTTTTTCTACGTTTGCCGCAGCAATTCCTGCGCTTCGTGCCGCACTGCAAAACGCACTCGGCAGCTTTAGCGAACAAAGCCAACCGATTACTGGTATCGTCGTTGAGGATAACGGCATTGAAGTGCGACCGGTAGCGGCGCTGTCCAGCAGCAATTTGGTGCGCGTTTGGGTCGAGGTGCAGGATAAAACCGGCAACCGACTCAGCGACGATATGCTGATCAACGGTTGGATTGACCATGAACAGGATAAAGACACACCGGCCGTCAACGGCTGGAGCGGCGGCGCACACGTGGTTTACTATGATGAGAACAGCCGCACCGCACTCATCGAAATCGACGAAATCGGCCGCCCGATCGCGGATGGCACTGAAGTCAACGTGTCTTTTAGCAGCTTCCAGCCTGCTGAATGCGCGAAGGAAACGGTTGATTTCCCGCGTGAAATGCTGTCCGTCACCGGACTGAAAAGCATGACGGAGGACATGGGTGTGCCTCTCTTTGCAGAGCACCTTCCGTTAATTCCTGAGCAGACACCCTGCGAACTGGAGGGCAGCGACCGCGTCCGCCTGTCCTCGGTTGGCTTTGGCGAGGACGGTAAACTGCACATCCAAGTCGCTTTTCTGGGAGAAGCCAATCATTCCGGCAGCACCGTGTACAGCAGAACGACTGATGCACGCAATCCGGATCAATCCCCTAGCGGCGGTCGATATTTCCAGTACAACGACCAATGGTATTACGATGAAGTATTCGATGTCACCCCGGAAGATCTTCCCTATCTGACCTTTGGCGACTTACAGTGCACCTATCAGCTGCACGATCCCGTCAAAGGCATCTGGTCGTGCACCATCACGGTAGAGACGGCCGATGAGGTTGTCTACCACCCGAACGTACAGGTTGGCGGTGCACTGGTCGAGGAAATCCGCGTCTCCGAGATCGGTGTCTCTGCGCGTTCTGCCAGCGAAGGCACCATTTTAGGGCACCGCCCCACCTACGCCATAACCAAAAGTGGCAAAAGGCTATACCTGACCGATAACTGCATCGACGGCGGCTGGGGCGTTGATGACATAATCAATCCTAGCAGTGCGGGACACGCCCACGACCAATGGATGTCTGATGAACCGCTTGACCCGTCCGATATCATTCTACTGAACTTTGACGGCGTGGATGTTCCCCTACAATAACCCAAAATCCTCTCCTTTTCGGCGAGGATTTTTCTTGCCACCTTGCAAGAACATTTGTTCGGTGATATAATAGCAAAAAGGAGGTGCATGACATGGAACAGCAGACCTTGTTCGTCGGAGACAATACCCGCCCTCTCGCAGCACGGCTGCGTCCGCGCGACCTATCCGAATTTGTCGGACAAACCCACTTGCTAGGCAAAGACAAAGTATTGCGCCGCCTGATCGAAAGCGACCGCATCAGCTCTATGATCTTTTGGGGCCCGCCCGGCGTAGGCAAAACCACACTTGCACGCATCATCGCAGGTCAGACCAAAGCCACGTTTATTGACTTTTCTGCCGTCACCAGCGGCATAAAAGAGATAAAACAAGTCATGCAGCAAGCCGAGGACAACCGCCGCTTTGGCGAGCGCACCATCGTATTTGTCGATGAAATCCATCGTTTCAACAAGGCGCAACAGGACGCTTTCCTGCCCTTTGTCGAAAAGGGCAGCATCATCCTGATCGGCGCAACAACCGAAAATCCGTCGTTCGAGGTCAACGGTGCGCTATTATCGCGCTGCAAGGTATTCGTGCTGCAAGCGCTTACAACGAGCGACCTCACCGCCCTACTCTCCCATGCACTGACCGATCCGCGCGGCTTTGGCGGGCAAACCATCCATATTGAGCCGGATATGCTCGAAGCGATTGCGAATTTTGCCAATGGCGACGCACGCACCGCGTTATCTACGCTCGAAATGCTTGTGCTCAACAGCGATACCGACGGCGAGATTGTTACTGTCACACGAGAGACACTGGAACAATGTATCTCCAAAAAGTCACTGCTGTATGACAAAACCGGCGAAGAACATTACAACCTGATCTCTGCGCTGCACAAATCCATGCGCAACTCCGACCCAGACGCAGCAGTCTACTGGCTTGCCCGTATGCTGGAGGCAGGCGAAGACCCGCTCTATATCGCGCGGCGTGTCACCCGTTTCGCCAGCGAGGATGTTGGTATGGCAGATTCCCGCGCGCTTGAAATTGCGGTATCCGCCTATCAGGCGTGCCACTTCATCGGTATGCCGGAATGCAGTGTGCATTTGGCTCATGCGGTAGTTTATCTGTCGCTTGCACCCAAGTCAAATGCGCTGTATGTCGCTTATGAAACCGCCAAAAAGGACGCGCTGACCATGTTATCCGAGCCTGTGCCACTAATCATCCGCAATGCACCGACGCGCCTGATGAAAGAACTGGACTACGGCAAAGGCTATCAATACGCACACGACACAACCGACAAACTCACCGATATGCATTGTCTGCCGGATTCGCTCGAGGGACGTGAATACTATCAGCCAACCGAACAAGGCTCCGAAAGCAAGTACAAAGCACGCCTTGCGCAGATCAAAGCATGGAAACAGCAACACCGCAAACCGTAACCACGCAAAAGAAAAGGCACGGCGACAGCCGTGCCTTCAGCCTGTCGAGAAACCCGGCATACGCGTCAAGCATAAGCCGGGTTTCTGGCG
>JAHZFK010000065.1 GCA_019421385.1 Clostridiales bacterium | reverse complement strand
TGCTGACATTAAGTCATAGTAAATACAACCGGGGCAATTATGCCGCCTATGTCTACCGTGCGAATGGTTGGTATCTGCCGGAGTTTCCAGACGATGGCCTGATGACGGTGGATGTACGCTGGTGGTCGGCCGAGCTGCCGCCGGAGGAAAGGATGCCGTGTATACCGGCAAAAAAATAACCTTTACGACGAAAATTCTTGACAAATCCGAAATCTGCGGATATTCTGAAAAATCATCCGCGGGAGGGCAAAGAAAAGCCGTGCGCGAAAGCGCACGGCGAAGGTTAGGATGCAATGTTCTTGATTTCCTCCATGAAAGTGTCCAGATAATGCATAATCGTTTGTTCGTCTGGGGCAAGAGAAAGATAGTGGCAGATGGTATCTATAAGCTCACGCATATTGGCTTTGCAATGCTTATCTCCTTTTAGGACAGCACCCATTTTGCGCGTATCGACCGCACACTCATGATATTTGGGATTGCCAAACTCAAAATCCGGTGTGTAAACGTTGGTGTAATCGCTTTGCATGACCCAGATAGCTCCCATCTCATTAAGACATGCAGGGCTTTCCAAATAATCGTTTGACCAAAGAATAATCATGAAAATATGCTGCTGCAGGTTGCTGCGGAGATAGTCATAGATATTTTGATTGAGAGGGATTTTGTGGAGTGGATGAGACGAGTAAATAAGTTGTTCGTTTGAAACACCAATGCCAACTAAGAGGCGTTCGATACAATCTCCGTATGCGCTATCCACTGAACGATGACTTAAAAAAATCTTTGGTTTGCATACTTCTGCTTCGGTTGACGGGGAGCTGGTATGTTCGTGGTGAGCTGCAGTGACATCTTGATAATTTGTGGCTGATAGCTCGTCCTTAATCTTGTGTAATAACTTGAGATTTCGCTGATGGGCATCAGGATGCATACAAAATTTATTCGATACAATCGATTGGATATGATCATCATACCATTCGCATATACCTTCTAAGCAATATTGTACTTTTTCGGTATCATTGCTGTAAAGTGCATCCTTCAGTTTTGAAAGCAGATTGTCTATAGAAGTATCAGAAGTATACGTTTGTATAAGAGAGTAAAAATTATCTAATTCCAACTTAAGAGTATCATATGCATTCATACCAGATTCATCCTTGTCCTGAACTGTAAATATTATGTATGATCTAAGCATATCACAAATGAATTGAAAAAGAAATGAAAATTAGCATATCGAACTGAATGGTTGGGAGGACGCATGAAACGACGAAAAACAATTCTCGCGGGGCGTTTGGTGTGGGATGTGATCTATACCGTACCACGACCGAACGCAACGCAGCAAGAGCGCAAGCGCATTCACGAGGTGACGGCCCAACAGGTCGCGCAGACCAATTGTAATACAGCGCAGCGCAAGTTGGAGCTGCTGATGGCCGCGAATTTCGAGCCGGACGATTTGGTGTTCTCGCTAACCTACCGGGACGAAGATCTTCCAGCCAGTCCGGAAGTCACCCGGCGGCGGCTCGGCAAGGTGTTCGCCCAGCTGCGTGCCTACCGAAAAGCGCGCGGGCTGCCGGAACTCAAGTACATCTATGTCCTAGAAGGGCGACACGGCGACCACCGGCCGCATGTGCACCTGATTCTCAACGCCATTGGCGGTGACCTTGAACTGATCAAGTCCTTGTGGGTCTGGGGTGATGACATCCAGCTCAACTACATCGAGGATCGTGGATATGATGTTTGGGCCGGTTACTTTACCAAGGAGCGGCGGGAGGCCAGTCTCAACGGCAAAAAGCAGTTTGTCGGCAGCCGCAACCTTGCGCGCCCGACCGTCACCTATCAATGGGTAGACGATGCGGCGATGATTGACCCGCCGCCCGGCGTGCAGGTGATTGATGACAGCGGCATCAAACGCAATGATTATGCATCCTGTCGCTATCTCAAGTACATGATGCCGAAGAAAAAACCAAAGAGGGAAAACAATGAAAATCTACGCGCACGCACGCGCGTAGTTGCTGACTTGGAATGGTCTGTAACAAATAACAGGGGTATGGAGAAAAAGCGCCGACGGCGTAGACAGGAGGCAAAAACGAGTGTACAATAAAAATCAAGAGTATTGGTTAACGTGCCCGCGATGCGGCAACAAGCTCCAGCTGATGCTGCACTCGACCAAGGTCGAAAACCTACCGTTGCATTGCCGAAAATGCAAACTGGACATCATCGTGAATATCGGCGACGAAATCCTCCGAGCTGAACAGCCAGCAGGAACGCCGCTACGAGAGCGAAAGCCCGAGCTGAACAGCCTGCGCCAGAGCTGATTACCACCGAGAGTGTGTGGTGATCCGTTCTGGCGCTTTTTCTTTTGCCCGAAAGGAGGGCACGCCATGAAAACCATTGCCGAGATCGCGGACGAGTACGCCGCGAACGTCGAGAGCATGAAGCGCCAGCGCGACGCGCTGTACGAGCGCATGCAGGCTGAGCCGCAGGCGGAGGTGCGCTTCCGGCTGTACCGGTCGATCAACTCGATCAGCAAGGCGATCGGTGACAGCCAGTACGCGATTGCAGTCATGCGGGGTGATATCCGTGGCTAAGCCGTGGGCGAAAGCGTTCTACAACTCGGCGGCGTGGCAGCAGACACGGCTTGCCTACATGACACATCGGCACGGCCTGTGCGAACGCTGCGGTGCGCCCGGTCTGATCGTGCATCACCGCAAGGCACTGCGACCGCAGGACATGGACAACCCGAAGCGCACGCTCGGCTGGGACAATCTCGAGCTGCTGTGTCACCGCTGTCACGACCTCGAGCACACGGCAAAGCATCCGGCGGCGCGCTGCCGGTTCGATGCGGACGGAAATATACTCCCCCCATTCCCGAAAAATCGCTGACCGCCCTCAGACCGCATCCCCAGAGAAGAATTTTGCTGAGTGGGGCATGCGGGAGGGGTGTAGCAGAAAGGAGCGGCGAAATGCCCAAAATCACGGTCGACACAAGAATCAATCGCGAGCGCGAGAAGCTCGAAAAAATCTTTGCGGGACTGGACGAAAACCGCCGAAATACCGCCGCTTCCCTGGTCGAAAACGCGGCTTTTATGGCTGTGACGCTGGCCGATCTGCGCAAAACCATCACGGAAGAGGGCGTCGTTTCCAAGTACCAGAACGGCGAAAACCAGTGGGGCACGAAGAAGTCGCCCGAGGTCGAGGTGTACAACACGATGATCAAAAACCAGACCGCGATCATCAAGACGCTGTGCGACATGCTGCCCGCGGGAGACACTGAGGGTGACGCGCTGCGCGCATGGCAGAAAGCAAACGGGAGGGCGTTGCGATGAACGTATGCAGAGCCTGCCCGATGCTGAACAGTCAGGGTGTGTGCGACACGGCGCTGCGCCGTCCCGAGTATATCCGCCGCTGCCCACATGACAAGCTGCGGCACGCGATTGCGAAAGCCGAGCGTGAAAAGGGGCGACCGCCGGATGGCTGATAAGCGTCTCTCGCGTGAGCGCCTGCTGCGCCGCATGGAGCGCGAAGCCAAGAAAACCCCCGCCCCACCGGGCGAGCACTGGCTCGAGCAATACGCTTGCGCGGTGCTGACCGGCGATATTCTCGCCTGCCGCAAGGTGCGTCTGCTGTGTGCGCTGCTGCTGGACAAAATTCGGTGGCCGGAAAAGTACAAGCCGTGGGTGTTCGATTTGGACACCGCAAACGTCCATATCGCGTTCGTCGAGCGGTTCTGCAAACAACCGCAGGGGCAGCTGGGCGCGCCGCTCAAACTCGAACTGTTCCAGAAAGCGCGCTGGCAGGCGATTTTCGGCTTTGTGCATCGGGATACCGGCCTGCGGCAGTATCAGGAGGTCATGATCGTCGAGGGGCGCAAGAACGGCAAAACGACCGAGTGCGCCGCGCTCGAGCTTGATCTGCTGGTCAACGACAACGAGGGCGCGCCCGAGATTTATTCCATCGCGACCAAGCGGGAGCAAGCGGCGAAGAGCTATAACGCCTGCGTCAACATGCGCAAGCAGCCGCCCGAGCTGTTCCGCGCCATCCGCAAGCGGCAGGGCGACCTGTATTACCCGGCAAACCTCGGCACGATCTCGGCGCTGGCGTCGGCTGCCAACAGTCTGGACGGCCTGAACGCCCACGGCGTGCTGGTGGACGAGTTGGCGGCGATCAAAAACCGCGCGATCTACGACGACATGAAGCAATCCATGTCCGCCCGCGAGCAGCCGCTGCTGTTTTCGATCTCGACCAACGGCTTTGTGCGCGAGTGCATCTTCGACGCGCAGTATGCCTATGCCGCGGGCGTGCTCGAGGGCACGATCACGGACGACACGTTTCTTGCGTGGATCTACGAATTGGACGAGCGGGACGAGTACCACGACGAAAAGAACTGGATCAAGGCAAATCCCGGTCTCGGCACCATCAAGAAAATCGAGTACCTGCGGCAGATGGTGAAAAAGGCCGATAACGACCCGTCCTTCCTGCCGACCGTGCTGGTCAAGGACTTCAACCTCAAGGAAAACGCCGCGACCGCGTGGCTGACGTGGGCGGAGTGCTCCAACCCGGAGACCTTCGACATCGCGTTCGACTACTGCATCGGCGGCATGGACGCGGCCGACAGCATCGACCTGTGCGCCGCGACGGCGATCTGCCAGCGGCCGGGCGACCCGAAAATCTACCGGCGCAGCATGTACTGGCTGCCACAAAGCGTTCTGGACGCGGATGCGGCTTCCGGCAACCGCCGTGAGCGGGACAGCGCGCCGTATTCGCTTTGGGTCAAGCGCGGCCTGATGCGCACCGTGCCGGGCAACAAGGTGGATAAACAGGTGATGCTGGACTGGTTTACCGAGCTGCGCGACGAGGACGATCTGTATGTGCGATACATCGGCTATGACCCGTGGCACATCGACGACAGTCTGCTCGACCGCTTCAAGGCCGAGTTCGGCGCGGAGTGCATGATCCCCGTGCGGCAAGGTACGCTTTCGCTTTCCCAGCCGATGAAAGACCTCAAGGCCGACCTTGCCGCTGGTCTGGTGGTGGATAACAACAATCCGGTCGATAAGTGGTGTCTGGTCAACACCGAGGTGCGCACCGATATCAACGGCAACATCCAGCCGGTCAAAGTGACCGACGGACGCCGCCGCATCGACGGCACGGTCGCGCTGATCTGTGCCTACAAGGTGCTGCAGGACAAGCGCGACGACTATGTGAACATGAACGAGGAGGCATGACATGGGGCTTTTTGAAAAGCTGTTCCCGCGGCGACCGCCGGGCGGCGGGGATGCGCGGGCGTTCTTCAAGACGCTCACCGCCTACCAGCCGGTTTACACGACCTATCGCGGCGGGCTGTATGAGATGGAGCTGACGCGCGCGGCGATCGCGACCTTTGCGCGGCATTGCAGCAAGTTGCATCTGGAGCTGGTAGGAGACGCGCGGCCGGAGCTGGCGCGTGTGCTGGGGCAGCAGCCCAACCCGTGGATGGACGCGAGCAAGTTTCTCGCTCGGCTCGCCACCATCTACATGGTGCAGAACAATGCCTTTATCGTGCCGATGGAGGATGCGGCGGGCAGGCTCGTCGGGTATTTCCCCGTGCTGCCGCAGCAGTCCAGCATCCGCGAGGTCGGCGGCGAGCCGTACCTGCTCTACCACTTCTGGGGCGGGCAGAGCGCGGCGATCGAGTTGTCCCGCGCGGGGATTTTGAACCAACACCAGTATGAGGACGACTTTTTCGGGGCGGATAACCGCCCGCTGAACCCGACCTTGCAGGTCATGCACACGCAGGACGAGGGCATCGTAAACGGCATCAAAAACGCGACCACGATACGCTTTCTCGCGCGGCTTGCGGGCAATCTCAAGAAAAAGGACATCGACGCCGAGCGCGAGCGTTTTGCCGCGGACAACCTCGCAGGCAACGACACGGGCGTGATGATGTTCGACAGCAAGTACGCGGATGTCAAGCAGATCGAGAGCACGGCGCTGGTGGTCAACCCGCGCCAGCAGGAGCTGATCCGTCAGAGCGTGTTCAGCTACTTTGGCACGAATGAGAAAATCCTCACCAACACCTATACCGAGGACGAGTGGAACGCCTACTATGAGGGCTGCATCGAGCCGTTTGCCATCCAGCTGTCGCTCGTGCTGACCGCGATGACCTTTACGCCCGCCGAGATTGCTCAGGGCGCGGGCATCATCGCGACGGCGAACCGCCTGCAATACGCGAGCAACAACACAAAGCTCAATATCGTGACGCAGCTTTTTGACCGCGGCTTTCTCACCCACAACATGGGTTTGGAGATTTTCAACATGCCGCCGGTCGAGAACGGCGACCGGTATTTCATCCGCAAGGAATATGCAGAGGTGTCCAAATTGAACACCGGGGACACCGAGCCGACCCAGCCAAAGGAGGGCGACGACAATGGCGATCACGCCGGAGACCCGTGATTATCGCACGTTCGAGGTGCGGGCGCTGCCGCAGGAGGGCGGCGACGGGCAAACCCAGTGCCGCGTTGAGGGGTACGCCGCGGTTTTCGATGAGGAAACCGTGCTGTACGAGTACGACGGCATCCAGTACAAGGAAGTCATCGACCGGAACGCATTTTCGGGAGCGGAGATGCGCGACGTCGTGATGAATTTCAATCACGGGGGCAAACCCGTGGCGCGAACGAAGAACGGAACGCTGACCCTGACGGTCGATACCAAGGGTCTGCACATTGTGGCCGATCTCGGCGGCACCGAGGAAGGGCGGAGGCTCTACGAGGAAATCCGGGGCGGCTACATCGACCGAATGTCGTTCGCGTTTACCGTGAATAAGCAGGAATACGACCGCGCCAAGCATCTGCGCCGCATTACCGGTTTCCGGCGCATTTTCGATGTGGCGGCGGTGGATATCCCGGCTTATGACGGCACCAGCATTGCGGCGCGCTCTTGGGCTGCGGCGGAGGCCGAGCACGAGCACGCGGAGGCGGACAAACGCCGCAAGCTGGCACTCAAGCTGAAACTCAACGGAATCACAAAGGAGGAAACGTGATATGCCTACCAATACCAACGCAAATACCGACCGCCTGACCCAGATCGAGCAGCGTCTCGCTACCATCCAGACCGCGCTTGACGCGCCGGACGCCGACCTCGACGCGCTTTCCACCGAGGCCGACGGCCTGATCGCAGAGCGAAAGAACCTGCTTGACAAGGCGGAACAGCGCCGCCAGCTGCTCGGCCGCATCGCAATCGGCGAAACGGGCAATGAGGTGCGCCGCTTCCCAACGGCGCAGCCGCCCGAGGAACGCACCTTTGGCTATGACAGCCCGGAATACCGTACCGCATGGCTGCACACGATCATGCGCTGTGACCTGACCGAGACCGAGCAGCGTGCATGGACGACCGCGACCGGTTCGGCAGGCCCGGCTGTACCGACGCAGACGGCAAACCAGATTATCGAGAAGGTGCACCAGTACGCGCCGCTGCTCGATAAAATCACCCTGCTGCGCGTGCCGGGCAATGTGACCTTTGCGGTTGAAGGTGAAGAGCCGGACGCCGAATATCACACCGAGAATGCGGCACTTACTGCGAAAGAAACCGGTCTGACCGAGATTACGCTGTCCGCGTACGAGGTGTGCAAGCTCGTGCAGATCTCCAAGTCCGTGCAGAAGATGGCGATCGACGCGTTCGAGAGCTGGCTGACCGACATGATCGCAAAGAAGCTCGCGAAGAAAATTACCGAAACCATCCTGACCGGTACCGGCTCGAGCCAAGGCAAGGGCATCGAAAAGGCCAACACATGGGCAGAGGGCAACTCGGTGACCGTTGCAAGCGGCGGTTCGCTGACTACGGCGGATGTGCTCAAGCTCATTTCGCTGCTGCCCGGCGGTTATGACGCGAATGCGAACTTTGTGATGAGCAAAAAGACGCTGTTCACGGACTTCATGCCGCTGCAGGACAAGAGCAAGAACGATCTCGTGCGCATCGAGGGCGGCAGCTATTACATTTATGGCTATCTGGTGCTGATCGACGAGCGCGTGGCCGACCACGAGGCATATCTTGTCGATCTGTCCACGGTTATCGGCAACATGCCGGAGGACGTGACGATCACGAGCGATTTTGACCTGACCAAGAATGCGTTTCTGTTCCTCGGCAGCGCGATGTTCGACTGCCAGCCCGCGCAGGCGGACGCGGTGCGCAAGCTGGTCAAGGCGACGGGCTGAGCCGATGGAGCTGGAGCGGTTCAAAACTTACGCCCGCATTGACCATGCGGACGAGGACGCGCTGATCGAGGCCATGCTGACGGCGGCGGACAACGCGGTGCGCGACATGACGGGTAAAGACCCGCCCAAAGCGGGCGACGAGCTGTTCGATATGGCGGTTTTGCAGCTGGCGGCGCATTGGTACGAAAACCGCACGCCGGTGACGGACACGGCCACCAATGAAGTGCCGTTCACCTTGCAGGTGCTGCTGAACCACATCGCCTTGTCCAGCCGCTACCCGGAAAAGGAGGACACCAATGAGCCTGACCAATGACCTCAAGCACCGCTTGACGGTGTTCAACAAGAAGCCGTTTACCAACGACATCGGCGAGACCGATTACGAGTACGCCCCGGACGGCACGATCTGGGGCGCACTGACGGTCGTGTCCGGCCGCACCGAGACCTTACCGGGCGAGACCGAGCGGGCGGCGGTGACGCATAAGCTGACCATCCGGCCGCGCTCGTGCAAGCTGACCACCGCGACCTACTTCGAGTATCAGGGGCAGCGGTACGACGTGCAGTATTGGCAGCCGCACTATAAGCGGCGCGACCGGCTCGAGGTGTTTTTGAAGCTGGTGGTCGAAGATGGCGCGTGACGGCATCGACCTGTCCGAGCTGGACGAGTTCACCGACCGGCTCATCCAGTCCTCCAAGGAGGCAAGTAAGGCGCAGCGCAAGTTTTTGCAGCAACAGGGCAACAAGCTCAAGCGCAAGACTTTGAAACAGATGCGGCTGAAAGGAATACAGGAAAAGACCGGTAATTATAAGAGGCATATCAAGCGCGGCAAGGTCTGGAAAGAGCGAAACGGCGCGCAGGCGGTGCGCGTGTACTCGAATGCGCCGCACGCGCATCTGATCGAGGACGGCCACGACCAGACGGTCAACCCCGGCAAGGGCAAAGGCAATGGCCACGGCGTGAAGAAAGGCAAGGGCATCGGCCGCAAGGTTGGTCATGTAGAGGGGCGAGAGGTGTTCCTCGAGGCTTACGAGGCGTTTGCGCCTGAGTATGCGCGCGCCAGCGAGGAGGAAGTGGACGAGATGATCCGCAAGATATGAAAATTCGAGAGATCCGCGGGGCGCTGGCTGCATTGCTTTTGCCGCTTGTGCAAGGCGCAGAGGTGATGCGGCCGGATGACAAAAAGCCACTCAAGCGCCCATACTTCAAAATTGACGTGCTGCCGGTTGGTGGCGGCGCAGCCTGTGACGGTGCGCGGGAGTACGAGGCCGACATCGACATCTGGTATTATCCCAAGTCCAGCGATCGCCCGCGCGACGAGTGCGACACGGTAGCCGAGCAGCTGCTGGACACGCTGGGCGAGGGCTTTGTGTTCGGCGGCGTGTGGCTGCCGATTGACGACACGATTGAGGTGGACACCTCGCAGGGCGTGCTGGTCGCGCAGTTTTCGACCAGCTGGGTCGAGACCGCCGCCGAGACCGGCGAATATATGGAAACCCTCAACTACAATGGAGAGGAGCTGACAACTTAAATGGCAATCACCATGCCGAAAATCGAGGTGACGTTCCGGCAGCAGGCGACATCGCTCATCGCGCGCAGCGCGCGCGGCATCGCCATTCTGATTATCCGGGACGACACCGACAAGGGCTTTACCCATAAACAGTACACCGACCTTGCCGCTTTGCAGGCGGACAAGGCGCTGTACACGACCGAGAACTACGACGCGATCAGCGACATGCTGGGCTTTGCGCCCTACCAGTCGCATGTGTTCAGATTGGACACCGCGGGCACGCTGGGCGACACGCTTTCTGAAATCGGCCGCACGGTCAAAACCGGCTGGCTGACCATCGCGGGACAGAGCGCGGAGGACGGCGCGGCGCTTGCAAGCTGGGTCAAGACGCAGGCGGCCAAGGCCAAGAGCTACAAGTGCATCGTGCACAATATTACGCCGCTGCCGGACGACATGCACGTTGTCCATTTCGTGAATGAAAAGGTCACGTTCA
>JAHZFK010000064.1 GCA_019421385.1 Clostridiales bacterium | reverse complement strand
TCTATTGAGCCTAATTTTTTCGGCTTAGTTTTTCATAGATCACTTGACACTACCTATCCCATTGTCCCCCTGTGCGGTTCACGCGCTGCACCTTTCCAGTAAGATTTCTATTGCTACAATAGAGGTATACTTGCAATTACCTTAAAAATATACTAAAATAGAAAGTAGATTTGTACTTACTGCAAGATATGCAAAGCAGCAGACAATAGGGGATTTGCCATGAATAATCAAGCCTTTTATGACAGTTTTCTCGAATTCGGATCGATTTATTATGAACCGATCGATTTGGAGGAACACCATCTTGCCTGTATGCAATTTCTTACGCATACCAAAACAATGGAGCAGCTTTTCTGCTTTCCTTGCGAAGTGTATATTGAATTGATCAGCGGACTGGCTTCTATTGTAGTAGGCTCCCAGCCCGATCCTGTTGATCTGAAAACCTTTCCCATCCACCATTATCTGAAAATCCATCCCGGCGTTTGCTTCAATATTTTGCCGGTATCCGATGAAGCAGCCTATTATCTGCTTGCACCGGAAAGCCGCCATACCAAGCTCACTTTACCGAAGCCGTATACCTTTCAGCTCCAGCCGGTTCGGTTCAATGTGCTGGAAATTCTGGATTACTATTACTTCACCGAAGAGAATGCCTATTGCTTCAACCGTGCAGGACATGCATATTATGAACTGCTCTATGTGCACAACGGCACGCTGACCGTAACCCTTTCCGACACGGTCTGCACGCTGTCTGCGGGTGATCTCATGCTATGCAAGCCGGACAGCGAACACGCCAAACGGCTGGCAAAGGACAGCGCCTGCAACTACTTATCCGTATCCTTTGATATGGAACTTTCGGAATCGCAACTTTTGCTGGGGCATGTGTTTCATTGCACCAACGGTCTGCGTGATGCGCTCTACAAAATCATTGAAGACAGCACCATGCATACACCGCACGCGCGAACCCTGATGCTTTGTCATTTGCAGGAAATCATCACCCGTCTGTGCCTGCTCTGCAATGAGTTGGAGGAAGAGCACAATCTGCTCAGCCTTAGCCAGAATTCACAGAGCGACCTATTGCAGCAGATTCTGGCATACATGGAACAGAAGGTGACGGAACCGATCACTATCGAACAGATCTGTCACAAATTCTTTATGTCCCGCACCTCTTTGCAAGCACTGTTCAAGATGTATCTGCATAATTCCCCAAAAAGCTATTTGCTCAACATCAAACTGCAAAAGAGCAAAGAACTGATTCGGGAAAACCAGTATACCATCAGTGAAATCGCGGACATGCTTGGTTTCAGCTCCATCCACTATTTTTCGCGGCTGTTCAAAAAATACTTTGAGCTTTCTCCCAGTGAATACGCAAAGGAAATTGCGGCCAGCGAAAATAACTGACCACCTCGCCATTCCGCCGCTTTACTCCACTGTCTGGATGGCGTAACGGGAAATCTGGATGACGACACCCTTGCTGACTTCCACATCAATCAGATCATCCTTGATCTTCACAATCTTGCCGAAGATGCCGCCGCCAAACATGATCGACGCACCAACCTTGATGTCCGACTGCAGCTGGGCCATCCGCTCACGGCTTTTTCGCATATTGCGCGCCGACATGATAGAAACGGCCAACGCTACTACGACCAGCAGCACGGCAATGGTTACACAGGTCCACAGGATTACTTCCCAATTCATATTGTTTTAAAACTCCTCGCATTTGGTATCATTCCCATGTGACACGATGGACAAATGCAAACGGGGCGGCTGCGGCCGCCCCGTTTTCTTTGCCCATGCCGCACGGGCGAAAGCATGAAACACGTCTATCGCTGTATGCACAGGATATCACCGTCATGCTTTTGTTTATAAGACCGCTTTTACGCTCTGGTGTAGGGGTACAGCGTAACGCCCTTAACAACGCGGTTTACCTCGCCGGTCGGGCACGGATTGTCCGGCGTAATGCCCATAGCCAGGGACTTGAGAACAGCCAGCGTCTGCGCGAACAGGATATAATCCAGACCCAGCAGCGCGTTTTCGTTCTCGCCTTCCTGATCATATACTACGGTGTAATCCACCAGTGCTGCAACCGCATCATCCGCCTTGCTCATCACTGCAACGATCTTGTTGCCCTTGCGCTGGCCGCTCATCTCCTTGATCAGGTCGATCTCGTACTGACGGGTGTAAGCGTTATCGCTCAGGTAAACCACCGTGATGGTGTTGTCATCAATGATGGACTTGGGGCCATGACGGAAGCCAAGCGGCGTATCATACATGGTAACAACGCGGCCCGCAGTCAGCTCCAGCATCTTCAGCGCAGACTCCTGTGCGATGCCCTTCAGGCAGTTGCTGCCCAGATATACGATGCGGTTGAAGTCATATTCATCAACGATCTTCTGCGCAACGCCGTACTTGTTGTCCAGGAAGGCCTGACCAGCCGCCATGATCTTTTCAACCTTGGCGATCGTCTCGTCCAGATCATCCAGATGGAAGCACAGCAGAGTTGCCAGATACATGTTCGAGAAACTCGAAGTCATGGCAAAGCTCTGGTCATGGGTTTCGTCGGTCAGGTTGATCGCGTAGCAGTTACCCGTGGTCGCTGCACGCTTGGACAGCGCGCCATCCTTGTTGCAGGTCACGAACAGGTGATAGATGTTGTCGCAAACCGCCTCCGCTACGTCGATAGCGCCCACGGACTCCGGCGAGTTACCGGAACGGCCGAAGCTGATGAGCAGCGTGGGCTTGGTGCGGGACAGGTATGCCTCAGGCGTTGCAACGAGATCGGTCGTGCCATAGGACTTTACCTTGTAGTTCAGCTTGCTGGTGAGCGCCGGGAACAGCGCATTGCCAACGAACTCGCTGGTGCCCGCGCCGGTCAGGATCACGTCAAAGTCCTCGCAGGTGATCACCTGATCGATAAACTTCTTCAGCTCATCCTTGTGCTCCTTGATCTGCGCGCAGGTCTTTTTCCAAGTTGCCGGCTGCTGATAGATCTCATTGAGCGTAAAGGTGGACATGGTCTCCTGCATCTTATCCGCAGTGACATCAAAAATCTTGTTCATTTTCCTTTTCTCCTTTCGGGCCCGCCCTGCGTTTCTGTTCGCACGGCAGGTCATGCCCAAAACGTTTTTATGTGTGTAAGGTGGAAGCAAATACCCTGACGAACTGTATCAATTAGATACCGTCGTCCGACTCCTGCTGCTCTACCTTCTTGAATTCGTATTTAACAATCTGCTCCTTGCCGGTTTCCAGCGCAGACTGTGTCAGAGTCTCCAAATCATCAATGAACTTACGCGACATGGCAATCTCCACCATCATCGGCAGGTTCGTACCCGCGATGACGTTTACATTGCCGCGCGGAAAACCAACTTCGACGGCCGTCTTGAACGGAGTGCCGCCCGGCAGGTCGGAGAATACCAAAATGCCTTCGCAATCCTTCAGCTCGTCCATCGCCTTCGACAGCTCGCGCGACAGATCCTCCAGGCTGTACTCCGGCAGAAAATCTACATACTTATAGTTTTCCTGCTCACCTGCGATCAAATTGAGTGAGCTTGTCAGTCCGGAACCGAAATTCGCATGTCCAGTTACCAGTAATCCAATCATTGTTCTTCTCCTATTCTCCATCATGTTGGTTAATCGCTTAATGGCGGCGCCGCTGCGCACGCATTCCCTCCTGAATGTCCTCGGGCTGTCCCAGCCGCTTGAGGCTTTCCCGAATCACCGGAACATAAAGTGCTTTAGGATGGAAGCAGACCTTGGCACTCCGGTAATAGGAGCCTGCGTTCTCCTCGTCGCCCAGATATTCATATTGTTTGCCAATCATGAACAGGACCACACCAAGGGGGAACCCATAATACAGTTTGGCATCGATCTGCGCATCCATTGTTTCAATCAGATCGGTGCGTTTATTGAACACAACCTCATAGGCCTGTTCGGTGTAGCGTATGAGCTTTTCATCCCCGCTCTGCCGGATCGCTTCGAGCAGCCAGTCCGCGTATTTCCGGTTTTCCTTGAGCAGAAAAGTATGGAAATACTGTTCCAGAAAACTCTTTTTATCCGCAGGATTCTTATACGTGGCCGCGATCATATGCTGCAGCATTTCATCGAAATGTGCGGTATCCTGAGCAAGATACAGTGCGCGCAGCTTGTACAAATCGCAGGTATAATCTCCAAGCAGCTTGCGGGCCATCGACATATCCGCCAGCTTTTCCACCGTTTCGTAATCCTTTGCTTTCAGGCTGACATTCAACTGCCGAAGCTGGAAATTCTTGAACACCTGAATGCCCAGATAGCACGCAAACAGAAGAAAAATGACCGCCGCTGTTATTACACTCACACAAACACCTGATTTCTTTCATTTCAATCAATAGGGGGAAATGATCCCAATCGCCATCTCCCCCTATCGTTTTATCTTGCCGGAGCACACGCTCCGACAAACTGTTCTATTTTATTCGGGCATAGTAACCGTTACACCAGCACCCTGCAGCTCGGTAACAACCGAGGTCAGAGCATCCCAAGCCTGCTGACCGGTCTTTTCAGCCGGAGCGGGTTCCGGATAATCATACCACTCGACCAGCGGATTGTAACCACCGGGGATGGTGTTGCCGTCAGCATCCATTGCCTTGGAGTCGCCAGTCCAGATACCGAACGCACAGCCTACGATACCGCAAACCAGGATGAGCAGGATGCACTTAACCGGCGTCCAGCCCTTCTTGATGAGGACATACAGGCCAAGGGTAATCAGCAGCGGGATCAGCTTCGGCAGAATGCCGTCCAGCAGAGACTGAATGTTGATCTGGGTGTCGCCAATGATCAGACGAACGGTGGTGCCGCCGTAGTTTGCAATCAGACCGCCAACTACGAATACGCCGAGGATGGACGCCGCACGGGTGAACTCCTTCGCGCTCGAGGTCAGCATGGTAACCGCCTTGGTGCCCAGGCCGTAAGACCAGTACATCAGGCCGAAACGAATTGCAAACTGCACTGCGTTAAAGATGACCAGGAACAGGATTGCGCCGAGGAAGCTGCCCTGCAGGGCAATATTCGCGGTCAAGCCTGCGGTGATCGGAACCAGCGTCAGCCAGAACAGTGCGTCACCGATGCCGCCGAGCGGGCCGGCAGCAGAAATACGTACAGAACGGATCGTCTGGGTATCAGCCTTGTTCTGCTCGAGAGAAAGCACGATGCCCATTACGAACGTTACGAGGAACGGGTGGGTATTCAGGAAGTCCAGATTATGTGCCATGGAAGCCTTGAGGTCTTCCTTGTTGGTGTGGATCTTCTGAAGGCCGGGGAGCATGCCCCACAGCCAGCCGCAAGCCTGCATTCTCTCGTAGTTGAAGGATGCCTGCAGGAAGCAGGACAGCCAAACCATCTTATTCAGGGTCTTTTTGTCTACCTGCGGTGCAGGTGTCAGATCCTGATACTTCTCGGGAATATTATATGCCATCCGAGTCACCTCCCATGTTGCCAGCGCCAGCATTCGCCTTGATCTTCGTGTTGATCGTGAAGTCATAGATCGCGATCGCAGCGCCTACGAATGCGCACAGAATGAGGGTCGCGCCAGAGGTGGTAGCGTTAGCTGCGCACAGCAGAGCCATAGCAAAGCCAGCCAGCAGGAAGCCCCACATCTCGTTGGACATCATAACCTTCATCAGGATTGCGAAACCTACAAACTTCATAGCGCCGCCAGCAGCGTCGAGGCCTGCCATGACCCAAGAGAACTGGAACGAATAGTTCTGCAGGGCCTGGCCGAGAGCAGAACCGCCGTACAGACCGGCAACTGCCAGCAGGCCAAACAGGGTGCCGAGGATAGCCATTTCCATGAAGTTGATGTTGCGGATACCCTTGACATCTGCGTTCTCCGCGCACTTGTCAGCCTTAGCCATCATACCGGACATGATGGTGAAGGTCAGGGTTACAGCGTACTGGCCGAATACTGCGAACGGAATCGCAAGGCCAAGTGCCGCGCCTACGCCGTCCGGCGTAGCTTCCATGCCCAGCGAAACCGCGAATACGGTAGCCATGATGCCGCCGAGGATCGCGTTGGGGGGCTGAGCGCCGCCGATCGGCATAGAACCGATCTGAATGAGCTGATAAGAACCACCGACAACTACGCCGAGTTCAAAGTTGCCAAGGATGGCACCGATGATCGGGCAAGTGACGATCGGCTGATACAAAGATTCCAGGAAGCTGAACTGGTCGATACCCATGATAAAGGCAACTACAAAGACCAAGATCGCCTGGATGATGGTAATTTCCATTACTTACTCCTTTCCAGGTGCTTTCGGGTAAATATCACTTAAACAATTTTTCGATATTCTCCGCGGGCGTATCCGGAACTCGCTTAATCTCAAGCTCCACACCCAGCTCCTGCAGCTTTTTAAAGCATGCTACATCATCGTCGTCTACTGCGACGGAAGTTGCAACCTGACGTTTCCCATCCGCCATATGCATGTTTCCAATGTTCACCTTTTTGATCGGTACACCGCCCTCGACCAATTTCAGGACATCCTGCGGCGATTCGCAAATGATTGCGATGTGCTGATTCGGCGAAGCTTTACCGATGATATTGATGGTCTTCTCGATCGAGAAGAAACGGGTCTGCGCGTAGCTCGGCGCAGCCATGTTCATCAAGCCCTGACGGAACTCATCAGTCGATACAGCATCGTTTGCAACCAGCAGCAGATTGGCCCCGACAACGCCGCACCACTGGGTTGCGACCTGTCCATGGATCAAACGGTTGTCGATTCTGGTTAATACAATATCTGGCATTTTCCTTCCCCTTTCTCCAGTATTTGCATTGGCCGTGTTGACTAATTCCCCTCTCTTTCACAAAGCGGAAACATTTTATCTGGGAACAATAAAATGCATCCTCTAAACTACAATTTTCATTCTACCAGAAAAGTGTTTTAATGAATTTGCACTTTTTATCCGTTTTTTTGCATTTTTGATTTGGTCATTTTAGCTAAAATGCACAGGACACTTGTCCGTACAGCATGGACACTGTACATTTTCGTCTTCCTGTGCAGGATAAATGCACGAAAACAGGTTAAAATGTTAACAATCTTCCTATCTTTTCCTGTTTAAACATGTTGTTTGGTAATCATTTTTTGTTGAAAAGTGCAAAAAAGGCCATCGGCTTATGCCGATGGCCTTTCAGATGGTCGAGGTGACAGGATTTGAACCTGCGGCCTCTTCGTCCCGAACGAAGCGCTCTACCAAGCTGAGCCACACCTCGGATTCGCTGTCACTTTATCGCTCAACCGTGACAGCTTTTATATTATATCGCGTAGTTCCTTTTCTGTCAATACCTTTTTTCAGATTTTTCAGATTTTTTCCACGAGTGCTGTAATCAACCGGCGGAAGTCCGTTCCGCGCCGCGCGGCGATCTCGTTGACCTCCGCACCGGAGAGCGGCTGCATCAGCACCCCTGCCGCCATATTGGTGATCATCGCCACCGCAACCACCGGCAAACCGCAGTGCGCCGCCGCTATCACTTCAAATACCGTAGACATACCAACCGCGTCCGCTCCCAGTGTGCGGAATGCACGAATCTCTGCCGGCGTCTCAAACTGCGGTCCATTTACGCCGCAGTAAACACCGCGGCGCAGCATCAGTCCGCACACATCGGCTGCCGCCAGCGCCTTGTCACGCAAAGCAGGAGCATAGGCAAAGGTCATGTCCGGAAAGCGTGTGCCAAGCTGGCCATCATTCGCTCCGGTCAGCGGGCTTTTCCCCGTCATATTGATGTGGTCTTCCACCAGCATAAAATCGCCGACTTCAAAACCGGTATTGATGCCGCCGGAGGCATTGGTCAAGATAAGCGCCTGCACCCCCAGCGCACGCATCACATAGAC
Organism: Clostridiales bacterium; assembly: GCA_019421385.1. Classification (GTDB taxonomy): domain Bacteria; phylum Bacillota; class Clostridia; order Oscillospirales; family Butyricicoccaceae; genus Agathobaculum. Next base: position 2,733 of record JAHZFK010000064.1, on the reverse strand, counting down.
CGGATAGGCGATTTCATCCGGTGCATACCCTTCATAGCCGTGCAGACGTCCCTGCATACAAACGACGCGCCTGCCCGCGAGCATACCGCAAACCAACCGGCCCGCATGATCCGGCGCGGTCGAAATGCGAAAATGCGGAATCTCTGCATAAGAAATGGTAACCGCATCCTGCAACTGTTCCGCAAGCGGCCCCAGTCCGGAACCGAGCACCAATCCGACTTCCGGCAAAACCGACAGCCGCGAGCGTATATACGCTGCGGATTGCTCTACTTGCTTCTTGCTGATCATGTTGTCTCTCTCCCCTTTATAACCGCCGGATAATGTCATCCGTGCAGCGCTGGGTTTCTGCTTTCACCCGTTCGATATCAATCGTGGTGTATGCACCATCGCGGTACAGTACCTCGCCGTCCACCATGGTTAGTTTCACGTCTGCGCCCTGCGCAGCGTAGACCACATTGCATGCGGCATCGGTCATCGGTGTAAACTGCGGGGTATCCGTGCCAATCACGCACAGATCCGCACGGCAGCCAACGCGCAGCAGACCGCTGTCCTCTCTGCCCTGCGACAACGCACCTGCACGCGTCGCTGCATACAGCGCCTGTGCCGGAGTAATGAGCGTAGAGTCGCGGTAATATCCTTTATATACCACACCAAACAAATACAGATCCTGCAAAATGTTCAGATTGTTATTGGATGCTGCGCCGTCCGTACCAAGCGCCACATTGATGCCCATTTCCAGCATCTTCGGAATGTTCGCGTACCCAGATGCCAGCTTCAAATTGCTTGCCGGGCAGCAAGCCACGGTCACGCCGTGCGAGCGAAGGATCTCGAAGTCCTCCCCCTCCAGCCAGACACAGTGCGCCGCCGTGGTCGGCACATCAAACACACCGCGCGCCTGCATGTATGCCGCGGGCGTCATGCCATGCCGCTGCTTGCATTCCTCATGCTCGGCCTGTGTTTCAGACAGGTGAATATGCATACGCGCACCGCGCGCCTTCGCCTGTGCGGCAACCGCCTCCACCACTTTGGGCGTGGAGGTATATTCACCGTGAATGCACAGGTCGCCGATCAATCGGCCGTCCCCTGCTCCATTCCACTCGCCGAGCAGGCGCAGATTGTCCTGATAAGCTGCCGTCTGCTCATAGTCGCTGTCGTCAAACACGGTCAGTCCACGACTGAGGTTGCATTTGATCTTACTTTCCAGAATGGCCTTTGTCATGCCGTCCAAGAAGAAGTACATGTCGGTAAACGATACCGTGCCGCTTGCCAGCATCTCGGCAATCGCCAGCTGCGTTGCATAATAAACCGATTCATCGCTCAGCTGATCCTCAAACGGAAATACGCGCTCGTTCAGCCAACGCTGCAACGGCAGGTTTTCCGCGTAGCCACGCAGCAGCGTCATCGGCGCATGACTATGCACATTATAAAAGCCCGGCAACAGCAAACGGTGATGACCATCGTAGCGCTCGCCGTAGTCCTCCTGCGGCTCCGTCTCTCCTATGTAAGCAATGCGTCCATCCTTGATGCCGACATACTGCCCACGCCGAAGGGCAAATTTCTCATCCAAAAGATCAATATTGCAGAATAACATTTGTTTCTCCTTTGTTTTTCCCAGGGTTCAAACAGTCTCTTCTTCTTTTGCGGAGGAATTTCCCCAAAGTCCGTTCATCGGCACGGCATAGGTGGAAAAACGCACGCCAAGCTCGGTGTTGAAGTGGTCAATGGATTTCATCAAACCGATACAGCCCACCTGAAACAGATCGTCCGGTGATTCGCCGCGTCCTTGAAACCGCTGGATCACCGACAGCACCAGTCGCAGATTCCCGCGGATCAATTCATCCCGTGCCTGCTTGTCGCCTTTTCCGGCACGCACCAGCAATTCATCCGTTTTTGCCGCCGACAACGTCGGCAGTCCCGATGTATTCACCCCGCAAATCTCTACTTTGGTTTGCATGGAAAAAGTCCCTCCCGTCCTGCACATCCGATGTGCGTCTATCAGGATTTTCCCCTGTGGACGGGCTGAATATACCGACGAAATATTTTGCCGAACGCCATGCTTCGACACACTTTTTCCCGTTTATGTGCTTTATCGCACCTCTTACAGCAAATGATAATGCGGGATGATATCCTCGAACGTGCCGTCCTTCATGCGAAAGCCGCCCGGAATGACGCCCAACTGCTGAAAGCCCAGCTTCTTATATAGCCGCAGCGCAGGCTCATTGGTTCTGACCACAGCATTGAACTGCAAAATGCCAAAGCCAATCTCCTTCGCCTTACTCATGCAGTGCTGCACCAGCTTCTCCCCGATATGCCGCCCGCGCAGGCTGCCCTTGACCGCATAGCTTGCGTTACAGATATGCCCACAGCGGCCGACGTTGTTCGGGTGCAGAATGTACAGTCCGACAATTTCTCCGTTTTCCACATCATACGCGATGCCGGTAAACGACTGTGCCGAAAAGAATGCATGACCGCTTTGTGCGTCCAGCAGTTCGGTTTGCGGAAACGCGACGCCATCCTCTACGACTTCATTCCAAACCGCAGCCGCCTCGCCGGCATCCTGCTGCGCATACTGTCTGATTTCCACCTGCATGACACACACGCTCCCCTCCATTTTGCGGTTCTATTGTACCGCATTTTATGCGTTCATGCAAGCACCCCCGCCTATGCAAAGTTTTTCAGAATTGTAGAGGTACAATACATCTTGGACAGTTGAATAGAAAAGGATGAAGGATA
>JAHZFK010000063.1 GCA_019421385.1 Clostridiales bacterium | reverse complement strand
GATATAGGGTGATATATCGTGGAGAAAACACCCTTGACAAATCACTTTCCAAAAGAGGATATTAGAGCAGTATGCCATCGACCACCGCTTTCCCAACATCCAATTCTATGTGGATGACGGATACTCCGGGGCCAGTTTCAACCGGCCGGATTTCCAGCGCATGATGTCCGACATGGAGGACGGGGAAATTGGGGTCATCATCACCAAGGATCTCAGCCGTCTGGGTCGAAACCAGTTGCACACAGGGCTGTACATCGAGGAGCGGTTCCCGCAGTTCGGCGTCCGCTACATCGCCATCAACGACAATGTGGACACGGAAAACGCCGAGAGCAACGACCTGATGCCTTTCAAAAACCTGTTTAACGAGTGGTTCGTGCGGGACACCAGCCGGAAGATCCGGGCGGTGCAGCGGGCCAAGGCCCAGCGCGGGGAGCGCCTGGGGACACGGGCGCCCTACGGCTACCAAAAGGACGAGAATGCCAAGGGCAAGCTCATCGTGGACGAGGAGGCCGCCGCTGTGGTGCGTCGTATCTTCGCCCTCTGCGCTGCCGGCCGCGGCCCGAGTCAGATTGCAAAACAGTTGAAGGCTGAAAAGGTGCTTTGTCCGGCGGTCTACACCTACCGTAAGTTCGGATCCGGCCATACCTGCCTCGATCTGTCCCAGCCCTATAACTGGTCCGACAGCACCATCGCCAACATCCTGGAGAATGAAACCTACCTTGGGAACACGGTCAACATGAAGTTCACCACGAAATCCTATAAGGACAAGCGGTATGTGCAGCATCCCAGGGAGGAGTGCTTGGTGTTTGAGGGGACCCATCCGGCGCTGATCACGCGAGAGGTTTGGGATATTGTCCAGCGGGTACGGCAGAACCGAAAGCGCCCCACAAAGATGGAGGAACTCAACAAGTATTCCGGCCTTGTCATCTGCGCCGACTGTAGTTCCACGATGGTCCTCCACCGGGCGCACACCATGTCCGCCTCCTACAACCACTTCACCTGTCGGACATATAAAAAGGAAGGCGCCGAGGGCTGTACGGCCCACTACATCCGGGAGTGTATTCTGGATGAGATTGTGCTGGAGGACATCCGGCGGGTGACAGCAATGGCACGGGAGCATACCCAGGAATTTGCCGCTTACATCTGTGACCGGCAGTCCACCGAACTAAAACGGGAGATCCGCAGGCAGGAGTTGGAACTCTCGGGGATGAAAAAGCGTGGGGCAGAACTGGATGCCATCTTCAAACGGCTGTATGAGGACTCGGTGCTGGGGCGCATCACCACGGAGCAGTTCCAAACCCTCTCCGCCAGTTATGTGGCGGAGCAGGAGCAGTTGAAAGCTGCCATCCCGCAAAAGGAGCGGGAGGTCGCCAAATTGAAAGCCACGGTGTCCGGCGCAGACAACTTTATTGCCAAAGCCAAACGCTACACCGACATTCAGGAATTGACGCCGGAACTGCTGCGGCTGTTCATTGAGAAAATCGTGGTGCATGAAAAGGATGTGAAGTGGTCCAAACACGCCAGCCAAACGGTGGAGATCTACTACACGGATATTGGCGTGGTTGGGAATCTGAGCATCACGAAAAGTGCGTAAAAGAACAGGCAGGTGCTGCCAATGCAACACCTGCCTATCCTTAAAATTTGTAGTTACCCCTGTCAGGCCGGACCTAAAGTTCCGAAGCCTTTTTCTATTGAATCAGCCCGTTGCTTCCAACGGATAATCGTAAATCTCATGCCCGCTTTCAAGCGGCGCACCATCCACGGTAATCAAAACGCTATTGACACCGCGCGCCTGCACAAAGGTATTGACCAGCGAATAGATGAGCAGGCTTTCCCCGGTCGTACCCGACGAACGCACCGCATCGCCATACACCGCATTCATATCCAGCGTCAGCACACCGTCCGCTGTTGAGGAGGACTGTACTGCCGCCCCTTCGGGAAGCGAGCCTGCCGCGATCAGCGCATCCACCAGCGCCTGATCCGAATCGTCCTCTGCATCCGTGCCGACCGGCGTCAGTGTTTCGCCCTGCTCATCGGGCACATACACAACAACCGATTCCCCGCCCGACGGGTTGGGATTTTCCGGCTGCACCGGATCTTTCTCGGTATCGTCCGGGGTCTTCTGGTCATCCGGTGTGTCCGGCTTGTTCGGCGTATCCGGCTCAACCGTCTGACCCGGCTGATCGGTTTGATTTGGCGTCCTCTGTCCGGAAACATATCCGTAAATGCATGCAGCAGCAATCAGCGCAACAATTACGACGACTGCCACCACAACTGCTTTTGTCCGTTTGCTCATGGCATATTCTCCTTTCTGCCTCCGCTGCTACTGATATCATGCGGCGGGTTTGCCGTCATTATACCATACCAAAGGAAAAGTGGGAATACCCATCCGGCTGCAAGTTCATTCCCTCGGATCTTGTTTTTTTCGGCGGCGCACCGCCTCGGTCAACAGATACTCGATCTGGCCGTTGACCGACCGGAACTCATCCTCCGCCCAGCGGGCGATCTCATCATAAAGTGAGGCAGATAGCCGCAGCGGCACCTGCTTTTTCGCTTTTTCCTTGTCTGCCACGGCTACACCTCCTTTGCTCCTTCAGCGCATTCTAATCCATACGCCACGAATGAAAAACACCAGATACCCAAAACACAATGCAGCCAGTCCCCCACAGACCAACCGCACTGCAATGCCTCCGTTGATCGCTATCGCACAGAGCAGCATAAACCCGCCAAGTGTCAGCAAAAACAACGTGATCAACGCTGCCAGCGCGATCCGCAGCGGCTTTGGCACGCACCGGGACTGCGCGCCTGTCACCGCACCGCCCGCCATCAGGCTGAGCAGAAAATCGAGCAGCATCGTCCGTCCTCCCTTCCTACCTTCTATTTTAATAGATCGAGCCGGAATTGACAACAGGCTGTGCATCCTTGCCCGCGCAAAGCACGACCATCAGGTTGGAGACCATCTGCGCCTTGCGCTCGTCGTCCAAATCGACGACCTGCTTGCGACTGAGTTCGTCCAGCGCCATCTCCACCATGCCGACCGCACCCTCGACGATCATCTTGCGCGCGTCCACGACCGCGCTGGCCTGCTGCCGCTGGAGCATCGCGGCCGCGATCTCCGGTGCGTAGGCGAGTGTCGTGATGCGCGCTTCCTCAACCTTCAGACCGGCGCAGGAAACGCGCTTCTGAATTTCCTCCGCCAGCACGCCAGCGATCTCCTGCGCCGAGCCGCGCAGGCTCTTTTCGTCACCTGCTTCGGAAACATCATAGGGGTACAAGCGCACCGTGTTGCGCAGCGCCGCGTCCGACTGGATGGACAGGAACTCCTGATAATTGTCGACCGCGAACACAGCCTTTGCCGTATCCTCAATGTGCCAGATGACCGCAATACCAATGACGATCGGATTGCCAAGCAGGTCGTTGATCTTCTGTTTGTCGTTGTTGAGCGTCATGGTCTTGAGTGACAGCTTTTTGCTCATGGCCGCCGCCTTGACAATCTTACCGCTCGACGGATTTTCCTCCTTGGACAGATGGGTCAACGCCGCTTCACTTGCGCTTTGTGCCGCTGGATTGACTGCATTGCAGAACGGATTGACAAAGAAGATGCCCTCGCCCTTGAGCGTACCGACGTAAGTACCGAACAGCGTCAGCACCAGCGCCTCATTCGGCCCAAGCACCTTGATACCCGCGAACAGCAGCCAGCACGGCAGGCACCAATAAAAGATACACACCACCAGCAGCGCAACCATACCGCCGCTGCTGCCGTTTGCCGACAGCTGCATTGCGCTGAACACAATGCCTGCCACCGCAGCCAACATCAGCACAATATTGAGCAGCAAAATCCCCAAACCATTCGGTGCGCGCAGCACTTTTTCCTGATACTCCACATGTTGTTCGTTCATATCTATCCCTCACAATCATATCAATTTGATATCACTATAATACAACCACCAACATGCACTGTCAAGGGTAAATTAGACAAAAAGAAAAGCGCCCGTTTGGGCGCTTTATTGGCGGAAAATATCCGGCAAAAACAAGTCATGACGGGGGATTTTGGCCCAATCAAAGGCAGAAACGAGCTCTCGTACCGCAACCGGCTCCGGCCGATCCATCAAACCCGCAGCGCAAGCCAATGCGCCAATTACTTGTTCTGGTGTGAATCGCTCACGCAGCAGGCCGAGGTCAAGATCCTCGTCCCGCTTGGACAGTCGTCGTCCGTCATGGTCGCACAGCAGCGGGATATGCGCAAACCGCGGCGGCTCAAAGCCGAACAGTCGATGCAGCCAAATCTGCCGCGGGGTACTCGAAATCAGATCCGCGCCGCGTACAACTTCGTTGACACCCGTCAGCGCATCATCCACCACGACCGCCAACTGATAGGCGAACACGCCATCCGAGCGGCGGACAATGAAATCCCCGCATTCCTCCGCGAGATTTTCCGCGTAGTCGCCCCATACCGCATCGGTGAAACGCACGACTTCATCCGGCACGCGCACACGCGTGGCTGGTGCGCGCGTTTTACGCTTTTCCGCCACCTGTTCGACTGTCAAATCGCGGCAGGTGCCAGCGTACAGCACACGACCATCCGACAAATGCGGCGCAGATGCGGCGTGCAGCGCGGCGCGCGAACAGAAACAGGGATACAGCAGCCCCTTGTCGCGTAAAATGGCTTCGTACTGCTCATAGATAGCCGCACGCTCGGACTGATAGGGCACCTCGCCGTCCCAATCCAGCCCCAGCCAGCGCAAATCATCCATAATCAGGTCAGCGAAGCTGCGCGGGCAGCGCATGGCATCCAAATCTTCTATCCGCAGCAAAAACTGCCCGTTTTGCCGCCGTGCGCTTAAAAACGCCAGCAATGCACACAGTACATTGCCGAGGTGCATACGCCCGCTTGGACTGGGCGCGAAGCGTCCGATGGTCTGCATCCTGTCTCTCCCCTTTCCATCCCCTCAGTCTCCTTATCTTACCACAAACACAATATGCTTTGCAACGACCCGCACACTCCTGTATAATAAAACCAAAGAAGGAAGGTGCTCACTATGAAAAAACGCCTGCTTTGTCTGCTGCTTACTTTTACCCTGCCGTTTGGGCTGACCGCCTGCGACGAAAAGCCAGACGCAGATGCAGCTGCTGCGCAAACCGCGCCCGAACCCACACCTGAACCCCCGCAGCCCGACCCCGCTGAGGTATATGCGGATTCGCTCACGCTGGAGCAGCAGGTCGCACAGCTGTTCTTCGCACGCTGCCCGGATATCAATGCTGTTGAGCTTGCCGGACAGTACGATATCGGCGGTTATATCCTGTTCGGCCGCGACTTTGAAAACCAGACAGCGGAAAGCCTGCGGGAGATAATTGCGTCCTATCAGCAGGCCGTCACAACACCCATGCTGATTGGTGTGGATGAAGAGGGCGGTACGGTCGTGCGTGCAAGCGCCTATCCCAGCTTCCGTGACAGCCGGTTTGAGTCCCCACAGTCCCTTTTCGCTGAGGGCGGCTTAGAACGCATCGTAAGTGACACTGAGGAAAAGGATACCTTACTGGCTTCGCTTGGTGTGAACGTCAATCTCGCGCCCGTATGCGACGTTTCAACCGATCCCGCCGACTTTATCTATGCCCGCGCATTCGGACAGGATGCCCAAGCCACCAGCGAATATGTCCGCACAGTCGTCGGGCAGATGAAAAGCGACGGCATGGGCATGGTGCTCAAGCACTTCCCCGGCTACGGCAGCAACGCCGACACACATACCGGCATCGCGCAGGATGACCGCCCGCTTGAACAGTTCCGTGCATCCGACTTCCTGCCCTTTGCCGCGGGCATCGACTCCGGCGCACAGGCGGTTCTCGTCTGCCATAACATTGTCTCCTGTATGGATGACACGCTGCCTGCCTCGCTCTCACCTGCTGTACATGAGATTCTGCGAGATGAACTGGGCTTTGACGGCGTAGTGATGACGGACGACCTCGTCATGCAGGCGATCACGGATTACACCGGCGACGCGGATGCTGCTGTGCTCGCCGTGCAGGCAGGAAACGATATGCTGATCTCGTCCGACTTTGTCACACAATATAACGCAGTGCTTACAGCGGTCAAAGATGGTACCATTGACGCCGATCGCATTCGCGAATCCGCCGTGCGCGTCGTACGCTGGAAAATCGAGCTGGGACTGATTGAAGCATAAGCCCACTGACACATCAAAAAAATCTCCCGCAAGGGAGATTTTTTTCTCATTGGCGCAACCAAACGGTGCAGGCCACCGTATATCAGAGTGAAGGGACAACAGAAAGGGGGCGGTGTCAAATGACCGATGAGAAGCTGATTCAGGGGCTGCGGCGCGGCCAGCGCGATGCGCTGCACCGGGCAATCAACCAGTACAGCGGCTACGTCGCCGCAGTCGCCCGTAATGTGCTGGGCGAGCAGGCCACGCGCGAAGATCTGGAGGAACTTGTCTCAGACGTATTTGTCTCACTGTGGCGCGCAGCAGAACGGCTGGATGAAAGCCGCCCGCTGAAAAGCTATCTGGCAGCAATTGCCCGCAACGCGGCGATCGACCGGCTGCGCCGTCTGCGTCCGGAGGAACCGCTCCCTGAGGACGATTTGCTGACGGCCGACGAGGCGCAGCAGCCCGAAACCGAAGCGTTGCGGCATGACCGGGCACAAACGCTGCGCCGCCTGCTGCTGGAAATGCCGGCAGATGACCGCGAGATCTTTGTTCGCTTCTACTATTACCGGCAGGGCGTGCATGAGATCGCGGCGCTAAGGCAAATGAATGAATCGACCGTCAAAGCGCGGCTCGCGCGCGGACGTGCCAAACTGCGCGACAAGCTGACCAAGGAGGTGGGCGGATATGCGGATCTCTGAACTGTTTGATGAACTGAACCAAGCGGAGCTGGACGAGCTGCTCGATCTGCCGGTGCGCGGCACCGAAGCCATATCCGCACGCGATATCCGCCGCCGGGTCGACCGGGCGCTCGACGAGGATCCCGCAGAAAGGAGGGTCCACATGAAACGGACATACAAACGAGTTCTGTGCGCGGCCCTGATCGCCGCTGTGCTGCTGACCGGCGCACTGGCCGCCGCATCGCGGCTCAACCTACTGCGTGGCTGGCTGCCGGATGACGGTATTGGCGAATTGGTTGTCAACACCGAACAGCAGTCGATCGAAAACGGCGATCTGCGGCTGACACTTGAGGAGTCGCTGGCCGACGAGACCATGACCTATATCGCCTATTCATTGGCCGCGCTGACCGACGAAGGACAGGCAATCCTCGATGACCTGCAGCAAGAAGAAGGCGGGCAGTATCATTGGACAGGAGAAGGCATTGCAACCGGTCTTGAGCCTTCCGCCGACATGCTGGTCGGCGTGTATGCCACATCTTCCACCAGAGTCACCAACCGTGCCCCCCGCAACAGCTCGATTCGGTCGGAAAGCCTGCCAACCGGTCAGCCCGACAAGCTGCTGTTCCGCTCCTATTTTCTCGGCAAGGGCGGCATTTATCTGACGCTCGCCGGCGCAGATGGACAGCTAGATGTGCCGCAGAGCGCTAACGCACAGAGCGCCGAGATCGAGTTCGACTTCCCCACCAACATCCCGCTTCCAAACGGCGAGGAAGCCACGTTCTACTCGCTGCGCCTGACCAGCCTTGGCTACGCGCTGGACGCCATGGCATGGTTTACAGATAGCAGCAGGCAGGAATTCAAACTGGAATATATGCTGCACCTGCTGATGAAGGACGGCAGCATCCGCACATTGACACAGCTATCCGTCAAAGACTCCAACACCAACGGTCTCGGACGCTGGAATGAAGTGCTTGACCTGAAAACGGTCGACGCGGTTATTCTGAACGACACCGCCTATTATCTGAATGGTCGAGACCCTGAGCCGTATCAACTGCCAGACGAATATCGTATCGTGCGGATCGAGCCGGAAATCATCTACACTGTACCCGGTACTAAGAACGGCGTGCCGTACGACGCCCCCATACCCGGTTATCCCGCGAAGGACCTGCTGGAGCCACTCGGCGGCACGGTTGACTGGGACGAAGAAACTCAGTCCGCTGTACTCACACTCGGCGAACATACCTGCACGGTGACGGTCGGCAGCACGACCATCCAGTATAGCGACGGAGAAACCTATACCACTCCGTTCGATCTGTCCCTTGCCGAAGTGGTCAACGGCAAGCTCTACCTTGGACCACTCGATTTAGAGCATTTCTTCGGCCTGCGCTGCTGCGGACGCGACCGCTATGCAGGAGAGCCCATGGACCCGACGGATATTCAAGCCCTGTACTATACAAGATAACCCTATCAGCGGCCTGCGTACAAACGCAGGCCGTCTTTTTGTTGCAAATTTTCTCTTGACAAATGCATTCTTTTCCGGTATACTTAATTCATATTAAACACCTATGAATTAAGGAATTTAGAAAGGCGGTACGCCCCATGGCAGATATCAAGCATAGCTTTGCCGAGCTGATCGGCAACACTCCGCTTTACGCGGCAGATAAATTCGCTTCCAAGGTTGGCGCGGACGCGCAGATCCTCGCGAAGCTCGAGTATTTTAATCCGGCGGGCTCGGTCAAGGACCGCGTCGCCAACGCAATGATCACCAAGGCCGAGGAGAGCGGTGCGCTCAAACCGGGCGCGACCATCATCGAGCCGACCAGCGGCAATACCGGCATCGGCCTTGCGGCGGTTGCCGCGGCTAAAGGCTACCGCATCATCCTGACCATGCCTGAGACGATGAGCGTCGAACGCCGCAACATGCTCAAGGCATACGGCGCAGAACTGGTGCTGACCGATGGTGCGAAGGGTATGTCGGGCGCGATCGCAAAAGCGAATGAGCTGGCTGCTGAAATCGAAAATAGCTTTATCCCCGGTCAGTTCATCAATCCAGCCAACCCCGCTGCACATTATGCCTCGACCGGCCCCGAACTGTGGGCACAGACCGATGGTAAGATCGATATTTTTGTTGCAGGCGTCGGCACCGGCGGCACGATCACCGGCGTTGGTTCTTATCTCAAGGAACAGAACCCCAATATCAAGGTCGTTGCGGTCGAGCCGGATGAATCCCCTGTGCTGTCTACCGGCAAGGGCGGCCCGCATAAGATTCAGGGTATTGGCGCGGGCTTTGTTCCGGAAGTGCTCAATACTGGCGTATTTGACGAGGTCATCCGCGTCAAGGGAGAGGATGCGTTTTCCACTGCACGCACGTTTACGCACAGCGAAGGTGTGTTCATCGGCATCTCCTCCGGTGCTGCATTGCACGCTGCTGTCGCACTGTCCCAGCGTCCGGAAAACAAGGGCAAAACCATTGTCGCTCTGTTGCCGGATACCGGCGACCGTTACCTGTCCACGCCGCTTGTTAGCGACTGATTGCAAAAAACCTCGAGAACCGCAGTTCTCGAGGTTTTTTCTATTCCATGGAAGCCGACAGCAACCTGTCTCCTGCCACACGATGAAAGATCGCAGCGAATACCAGCCCAAATAATACACCCAAAACGGTATCCACGATGCGCAGGAGCACCGCTCCGGAAAGACCATAAATGCCAGTACCAAGCATCAGCGCACCAAAGCAGTTCATGGCAGTCTTATACCGGTAATCGGTGCAAAAGCCGAGGCATAGCCCTCCCAATGGGCCCATCAGCGAATGAAAGGCTTCCGGCGTCACCAAATACAGGACGAAAAACGCACAAGAACCTGCAATCGCACCTACAATTCGCTGCCAGAAGCGAGTAACCGCATTGCCGGAGTATGGGTATTCCGACAGCAGTGATGCACAGGCAAATCCCATCCACATAAACCGTTCCACGCCAAACACCTGTCCAGCCGTCATGACAAGACTGACGCCAAGCGCCATACGCAGCTGCCATAAATGAACCTGCGTGGAAAGATCAAACTTGCGCATCACATGATGAAAACGCGTGGTTGTGTGCTGGTTCCGGTGCTTAGCGAATAAAATCGCACCGCAAATCAAATAGCCCACCAGCGCCATCAGACCGCGGCGAATGAGCGCTTCTCCCAGAACCGGATTGCCCGTCAAATAGATGTAAGCAAAGCTGTATAAGCCGCCATTGCCCATTTCAGGCTGCTGCGTGGTCATATAGAGCAGGGCAAAAAAGGCAATAAAATGCAGCGGGATCAACAGGATCGACGGAAGTACCACTGCTGCACTCGGAGCCAGCACAAGGATGGCCAGAACTGCTGCCAACGTAACGAGCGAGTCCCCGATACAATATTGAAAGTTGACAAAGCGGATGCCCAGCATCATGCAAAATAATGCCACCGCCAGAGGGGTGTTATCAGAGCCAAACACACCGGACAGCAGGCTGATGAACACAATAGCAAAGGCTACTATCAATGCAGAGCGCACCGCCATTGCAACCCAGTAATATGTTTTCTCACGTTTTGTTTCACAAACGGCGATCTGTCGCTTCAGTACTGCGGGATCCATCTGCAACGCATCATAAAACTTCATGGTCACGAGCTTTTCCCTGTCCTTTCTCCAAATGTACCGCAAGCTTATCCGCGTAATGCATAAATGCCTCAAAATCATCGCTCGAACTGCGCCATAAATCATAAAAGGGCTGCAGAATACTTTCATATCCTTTCCTCAGTTCCGCAAGACCTGTTTCCGTGATAAACAGTTGATAGCTCCGTTCATCTGCTGGTTGGCGCTGCTTCCGAATGCAGTTCTTTTCATATAGCGATTTCAGGCAGCGGCTCACCGCCTCTTTTTTCATTCCGCTGCCTTGGCTGAGCAGAACCGGCGTGTTCTGCTCCGGCTGCAAATAGAGATGCGCCAAAAGCTCACATTCACTTGCGGTCAGCGCAGATTTTCGTACAGGCAGCAGGGAACGCATGATTTTTTGCATCTGCTGCTGATAATGCATCATATCTGTCCATTCCATATATCGCATACCTCACATATAGTTAACATCGTTAATTATATGCGTAAAGTCTTTCTTTGTCAAGACGTTTGGCTGATATCTTTGCATCTATGGCAAAGCAAATAAAAAAACCGTCCTTTTCAAAGAAAAGAACGGTTTTGTGGAGCTGCTGACCGGATTTGAACCGGTGACCTCATCCTTACCAAGGATGCACTCTACCTACTGAGCTACAGCAGCAAAAACAAACGGCGATCAATGTCGCCGTTGTATTGGCGACCCGGATGGGACTTGAACCCACGGCCTCCAGCGTGACAGGCTGGCGCTC
>JAHZFK010000062.1 GCA_019421385.1 Clostridiales bacterium | reverse complement strand
CTGCTGCTGATCGCGGGCGGAACGTGTTTGACTGTCGCGGCGGCGCATGTATGGACGCCGCTGGGCTGGGCAGCGGCGGGCGCGTTTCTGATCTGGTACGGCCTGCTGGTCGCCCGCGCGGGTGCGGGGAGGTGGCGTAAATGATCGCAAGTCAAGCGGCAGCGGCAAGCAGCATCACCTACACAGAGCTGGACTACGAAGCCATGCTGCGCCGTATCGAGCGCATCTTTTCGCTGGACAACGACGCGCCTGAAATCGCGGTGGCCAACGCCGAGCAGCTTTCCCCGGTTGCGGCGGCGCACCGCATCCTGACCGATTCCATGTCTGTGCTGCCGATCGCGCTGCGGCGCAAGGCAGGCGGTGAGCGGCAGGAGCTGGACACCCGTCACGACCTCGACTATGTGCTGCACTGCCGGATGAACGACGCGATGAGTCCGGCAATGGGCAAGAAAATCATGATGAGTCAAGCCTTTTGGAATGGTCTGGGCGCGGCCTACATCGAGCGGGATGCGCTCGGCCGCGTGACCGGGCTGTACCCGCTGCAAACGGCGGGCTATCAGTACATGCGGGACAGGGACACCGGACAAAGCTGGTATGCGTTCACTGTGGACGACATGACGCGCAAGTTCCAGCCGGGCGACCTGCTGCTGTGCTTTTTTGAGACCTACGACGGCAAGCACGGCCGCGGCATGCTCGATCTGGCGCGCGAGACCGTTGCCACCGATCGCGCGGCGCAGAAATACCTGCGCAAGTTCTATGCAGGAGGCGGCGCGCTGTCCGGTGTGCTGGAAATCGAATCAGATGCAACACCGCAGACGCGGGAAAAGGTGCGCAAGGCATTCCAAAGCTATGCAAGCGATATGGATTCGGTTTACAAAATGGCTGTTGTGGATAAGGGCATGAAGTACACGCCCATCGGTATCAGCCAGAGCGATGCACAGTTTATTGAAAGCCGGGGCTTTTCGGTTGCAGAGGTCGCGCGCTTCACCGGCATCCCGGAGTTTATGCTGCAAAGCGGCAAGCAGAGCTATAACTCGAACGAGCAGCAGCAGCTCGTGTTCGTGACGAACGCCCTCGTGCCCCATGTGACTATGTGGGAACAGGAATGGGCGTATAAGCTGTACACGGACAAGGAGCTACGGGACGGCTGCTATATGCGCTTCAACGTGTCCGCGCTCATGCGCGGCGACGACGCGACGCGCAGCAAATTCTATCAGACGATGGTGTACAGCGGCATTTACAACCTCGACGAGTGTCGCGCGCTGGAGGAAATGAACCCCATGCCGGACGGGCTGGGGCAGAACTTCTTCATCACGAAAAATCTGGACACCGTCGGCCATATCGTGAGCGGGGAGGTGAAATGAGTGAGAACACAGATGAACGGCTATGTCGTGCCGGATGACGACGCGGAAACCTACCGCTTTTTCGGCTTCGGCGTGGTGTCGCCCAAGGATGTACGGCAGGCCATCGCGGACAACCCCGCGGGCGAGACGCTGACGCTCGAAGTAAACTCGGGCGGCGGCAACATGTTTGCCGGGTATGAGATCTACACCATCCTCAAGGCGGCAAATATCCCGACCGAGGTGGAGATCCAGTCGCTGGCCGGTTCGGCCATGTCGGTCGCCGCGATCGGCGCGGATGTGGTACGGGCGTCACCGGTGGCGCAGTTTATGATCCATCTGCCCAGCCTGCGCACCGAGGGCGACAGCACTGAACACAAGCGAAGCCTTGCAGCACTGAACAGCTTTAAGGCGAGCGTGCTCAACGCCTACGAGCTGAAATGCGCGGGCAAAAAGACGCGCAGCGAGTTGGACGCAATGCTGCGGGCGGAAACGTGGCTGCCGGTGCAGGACGCAATCGCGGCGGGCTTTGTCGATGAGGTGCTGTACGACGACGAGGGCGTGATTGCCGCACAGGCAGTCATGTGCGCACAGACCGGAATCCGAGCACTGGCAACGGCGGGTGGCCTGCCGGATATTGCAGAGCTCAGGGCGCGCCGCGCGGCCATGGAGCCGGGCGAGCCGCCCGAGAAGACACCGCAGGAAAGCGGCGACGCGCTGGCGCTGGCAAAGGCCAAGCTCGCGCTGCTCAAAAATATGTGATGGGGCAGCCGCCCCAGAGAGGAGACCGAAATGGATTACAGCAAGAAAATCGCGGAACTCAAGGCGCAAAAAGCCAGTTTGGTGCCGCAGGCGGACGCTGCGGCCGAAGCGGGTAAGTTGGAGGAGCTGACCCAGCTCAATGCCAGAATTGAGGAAGTGAACAACCAGATCGCGGCGGTGGAGCAGCTGCGTGAGGTATCGGGCGCGCAAGCCGAACCGGAGAGCAACAGCGCGGTGCAGCCGCAGGACGATAAAAAGACCACGCCCTTTGCGTCCCTCGGTGAGCAGCTGCGCGCGGTCATGCTGGCAGCCAAGGGCACGCCGGACAACCGTCTGGCTGCCGTCAACGAGGCGCAGGGCGTGAACACCCAGACCGGCGCGGACGGTGCATTCGCCATTCAGGAGGATTTCGCGGGCACGATCATCGAGACCGCCGCGACCACGGGCGATATCCTGTCCCGCGTGGACAGCTACACCTCGGGCGCGGCGGCGAACGCGGTGCGCTTTATGACCTGCGACGAGACAGACGTGTCCGAGAGCGTGTACGGCGGTGTGCAGGCGTTCTGGGCGAGCGAGGCCGCGACGGTCAATGCCAGCAAGCCCAAGTTCTACGAGACCAAGATCGACCTTGAAAAGCTGATGGCGTTCATCTACATCACGGACGAGGCGCTCGAGGACATGCCGTTCATGTCCGGTCTGCTCAATAATGCCATGGCGACCGCAGCCAACCGTCTGCTTGAGGGCGCGGTGGTGGACGGCGACGGCGTGGGCAAGCCGCTGGGCATCCTGCACGCACCGAACCTCGTGACCGTGGAAAAGGAGAGCACGCAGGACAAAACGCTGACCTTTCAGAACATCGCGCGCATGTATGGCCGCATCCTGCCGCGCTGCAAGACGAACGCGGTCTGGGTCATGCACCCGGATCTCGCCGAGGAACTGCCGTTCCTGACGCTGCCGATCGGCACGGGCGGCGTGCCGGTGTACCTGCCGCCCACGGGCGCAACGGGCACGCCGTATGCGACGCTGTACGGCAAGCCGATCATCGAGACCGACCACATGGCGGCGGTCGGCAAGAAGGGAGATATCGGCCTGTTTGACCTTAAACAATACATGCTGCTGCGCAAGGGCACGGTTAAGCAGGACATGTCCATTCATGTCGAGTTCCTGACCGCGCAGAACTGCTTCCGTTTGCAGCTGCGCGCGGGCGGCGCGCCCAAGGGCAAGCACGCCATAAAGCTCAAGAATTCCAAGGTGCTGCGCTCGCCGTTTGTCGTGTTGGAAGGCCGTTCGTAAGATAAGGAGGGTATGGATATGACGCAGGAAAGACTGGTTTCGCAGCTGGTGAGCGCGCCCGCGGAGCTTGCGCAGAGCGGCAGCGTGACGAGCGCTTACGCCGATATGTGCAACCGCCGTGATTTTACGTTTCTGGTCGCGGTTGGCACGCTGGCGGCGCAAAAGGGCGTGAAAGTGGAACTGCTGGGCGCGAACGATGCCGAGGGGGATGATGCCGAGACGGTCGCGGAGACGACCTACACCGCGGGTTCGGACGGCGAGAGCAGCCACCTGATTGCGGTGCGTGGCCGCGTCACGCCCGACTGGCGGTATATGGCGGTAAAGGTGTCCAATTTGGACACCGGCGCAGCCACGACGGCGGCGGTGCTGCTGGTGTCCGACAGCCTGTTTGTACCGGACGACAACGGCATGACCGTCCTGTGGGCATGACCGCCGAGGAACAGGCCGCGCTGGCAAAGGAGCGGCTCGCGGCCTGCAAAAAATACATGAAGGTCGATTACGAAGAGGACGACGAGCTGATCGCGGCTTTGATGGACGCGGCAGACCGTTATCTCGCCGGTGCGGGTGTGATAAGAGAGGTCGCGCCCACGATGTACGACCTGATTGTGCATGATATGACGCTGCGCACTTACGACGGGCGGGATAACGACGCGGCACAGGCCGCGACCGCACCGCTGATCCGCTCCATGCTGACGCAGCTCAAACTACAGTGCCAGTATGGAGAGGGGGCGGCGACTGATGGCAGTGCGAGCGGGTGACTTGCGCGAACGGCTGGAGGTCTGGAAGGCTGAGCCGGAGACCGACGAGAACCGCGAAACTGACTATGTCCCCCGCAAGCTGCGCACGATCTGGGCGAATGTGACGCCCACTTCCGGGCGCACGGCCGAGCTGCTGGGCGAGACCGAACGCGCGGAGATCACTCACAAGGTGACCATCCGCGCGCCCAGCCTGCCGGAGATCTGTCGAGAGATGTATTTTGTCGTGCGCGGCCAGCGGTTGGACGTGTTGTACTGGTATCCGATCTACAACCGGCGTGGCTGGATGGAGATTTTCTGTCGGCTTACGCAGGGCGAGGTGCAGGCGGATGGCAACGGTTGATACCGAGGATTTGAAGTTTTTGTATCGTGACCTGCTGCGGATACGCGACAAAACGATCGACAAGGGCAAGCCGTTCATCCGCAAGGAGGGTGACAAGCTCAAGCGCCGCGCGGCGAAGCGCGCTAGACTGGAAGTGCCCAAGACGGAGGTAAAGCGCCCCAAATACAGCCGTGAAGCAGGTAAATATCACAAAAGTTTCAAGCGAGGTAAAGCGATTCGAACAAAGGATGGCCAGTTCCGTACCCGCGTTTATACAGCCGATCCAATAGGCCATTTTATTGAAAGCGGTTGGAAACCAAAAGACCGATCAGGTAAACAACATGACAAGGTGGAGGGTAAGAAAATTTTAAAAAATGCGGCGGAGGAGTTTGAGTCGGAGTTCGAGCTGGACGTTATGGACTTCGTGAACAAGCTGCTCGACGACTTTTGAGGTGAACGCATGAAAATCAAAGAAATCCGCACGGCGCTGGAGGCGCTTATCCTGCCGCTGGTTGAGGGTGCAAAAATCATGCGCGCCGATGCGCCCAAGCCCGTCGTGCGCCCATCCTTCAAAATCGACGTGCTGCCGGTCAGTGGCGGCGCGGCCTGTGCCGGTGCGCGCGAGTTTGAAACCGACATCGACATCTGGTATTATCCCAAGTCCGGCGACCGGCCGCGCGACGAGTGCGACGAGGTAGCCGAGCAGCTGCTGGACACGCTGGGCGAGGGCTTCGAGGCCTGCGGCGTATGGCTGCCGATTGACGACACGATTGAGGTGGACACCTCGCAGGGCGTGCTGGTGGCGCAGTTTTCGACAAGCTGGGTCGAGACCGCCGCCGAGACCGGCGAGCCGATGGAAGAGCTTATCTACAACGGAGAGGAGCTGACAACTTAAATGGCAATCACCATGCCGAAAATCGAGGTGACGTTCCGGCAGCAGGCGACTTCGCTCATTGCGCGCAGCGCGCGGGGCGTCGCCATTCTGATTATCCGGGACGACACCGATAAGGGCTTTACGCATAAACAGTATACCGACCTTGCCGCTTTGCAGGCGGACAAGACGAAGTACATGACCGAGAACTACAACGCGATCAGCGACATGCTGAGCTTTGCGCCCTATCAGTCGCATGTGTTCAGATTGGACACCGAGGGCACGCTGGGCGACACGCTTTCTGAGATCAGCCGCACGGTCAAAACCGGCTGGCTGACCATCGCGGGGCAGAGCGCGGAGGACGGCGCGGCGCTGGCTTCCTGGGTCAAGTCGCAGGCGGCTAAGGCCAAGAGCTACAAGTGCATCGTTCACAATGTAACGCCGCTGCCGGACGACATGCACGTTGTCCATTTCGTGAACGAAAAGGTGACATTCACCGATGAGCGCGGCGAGCAGGAGGGCGTCGCCTACCTGCCGAGTCTGCTGGCGATTTTGGCGGTGTGCAATGTCGAGCGTGGCTGCACGAACTATCTGTGCTCGAACCTCGCGTCCGTGCAGGAGGTCGAGGACAACGACGCGGCGGTCGGCGCGGGCAAGTTCATTTTGTTCCACGATGAGGAGGGCGCGGTGCGCATCGGTCAGGGCATCAACAGTCTGACCACCCTCGACGGCAACACAAAGACCGAGGACATGCAGTTCATCGAGACGGTCGAGGCGATGGACCTGATGCGCGACGACATCACCAGCACATTCCGCAGCACTTACCTCGGCAACTACCGCAACACGCGCGACAACCAGATGCTGTTCATCGCGGCGCTCAACTCGTCCTATTTCCGGCAGCTGGCGCAGGAGCTGATCCTCGACCCGGACTATGCAAACGCTGCCAGCATCGACGTGGAAGCGCAGCGCGCCGCGTGGGTGGCAAGCGGCAAGGCCGAGGCCGCCGACTGGGATGATGACAAGGTAAAGGCCACGCCGTTCAAGCGTACCGTGTACCTTGCGGGCAATGTGAAGATCCTCGGCAGCATGACCGACCTGATCTTCCCGATCAATCTGTTTTAGGAGGTATAACCCGTGGCAGAATTCAACACAACGCATGTAATGCATGGCAGCAACGGCACAGCGTGGTTTAACGGCAAGAAGCTCACAACGCTGCAAAGCATTGAGGCAAAAATCGCTGCGGATTATGAGGACATCAATGTCTGCGGTGACCAGACAACATATCGCATTTATAATGGCTATTCTGGTGAAGGCAGCTTTACAGTCCTCAAGATCGACAGCGATGTACTAAAATTGATGAGTGAAGCCTACGCTTCGGGTGTGATGCCGGAAATCACGATTATTTCCGTGCTGCAGCAGAAAGGAACCAACAAGGTCGAGCGTGTTGCTTTGACAGAGGTGACAATTGACGAAATGAATCTGATTAAGTACGAGAAAAAGTCCAAAATCGAGGAAGAAGTCCCGTTCAAATTTGGACATTTCGAGGTTTTGGAGACGCTATAAGGAGGATTTTACATGGATAAGAAACTGTTGGAAGCGCTCGCGGCGCGGGCGGAACAGCGCGCACAGGCGCGCACCGAGGTCAAGCCCTTCGAGATCGGCGGGCAGATGATTGAGTGCAAAAAGCTGACACCCACGCAGCAGCTGGAGTATTACGGCGCGCTGGCTGAGGCGGGGGGCGCAGCCGACATGATCGGTGTTTGTACGTCGCTCATCTATGATTCGTGCCCCACGCTGCAAGACCCTGAGCTGCACAAGACGCTCGGCGTGGTCGACCCGTATGACGCGGTGCGCCAGCTGATGAGCGTGCGCGAGATCGACCGGCTCGGCGGTGAGCTGTTCCAGTGGAACGGCCTGATGCCGGGCAAACCGGACGGCGGCCAGACCGCAGAGGACACGGCAAAAAACTCGTAGCGCGCGACCCGTTCCTCGACCTTGCGGCGTTTTACGCGCCGCGCGGCATCACCCCGGACGAGCTGCGGCGCATGAGCGTCCTCGACCGGGCGGTGCTGCGGGTCGGGCGGGCGCGCTACTATGAGGAAATGCGTCTGCTGACGGCGGCGGGCGTGGCCACGGCATTCTCGCCGGAAAAGGAGGGCGCGGGCGATGGCGAAAAGTAAGGTTATCAATACTGTCCTCAACTTGCGCGATAACATGTCCGGCGGACTGCTGAAGGCCGCGCGCAACGCCAAAAAGGCAGGGGCAAAGATTGACGATAGCATGATACAGTCCACGCGCCGGGTCATTGCGTTCAAAAACACGAGCATAAAAGCGATGCAGGACTTTGCCAAAAAGTCTGTCGTGGCGGCGGGCGCGGCGGTGACCGGCCTTACCACGGCCTTTATCGCACTGGACGGCGCAACAGAGGAGTACCGCGTCGCACAGGGCAAACTCAACACCGCGTTTGATGCGGCGGGCTTCTCGGCGGAAGCCGCGCGCAAAAGCTATCGCAACTTCTACGCGATTCTTGGTGATACCGATACCGCGACCGAAGCCAGTCAGCTGCTGGCGCAGCTCGCGGAAAACGAGCAGGACGTGTCCACATGGACGCGGATCGCGGCGGGTGCGCACGGTACATTCGGCGACAGCTTACCGATTGAGGGCCTGATCGAAGCGTCCAACGAGACCGCTAAGGTAGGCGAGGTGACCGGCGTGCTGGCCGACGCGCTCAACTGGGTCGGCATCATGGAGGACGACTTTAATGATAAGCTGTCCGCTTGCGGCACAGAAGCAAAGCGCAACAAGCTCATCATGGACACGCTGTCCGGTGCGTATGAGGACGCAGCGACGGCGTTCTATGAGAACAACAAACAGGTCATCAATGCCCGGCGCAATCAGGCGACACTCAGCGAGGTGACGGCCAAGCTGGGCGAAGCCAGCCAGACCGCGAAAAACGGCGTGATGCAGCTGCTCGGCGCACAGGAGGACGGCTCGTACCGCGCAGGCTCGGCACTCGAATGGCTGAACAATAAGGCGACCGCTTTCTCGAATTGGGTGGCAGGTGTGGATGTTTCCACGCTGACCGCCCGGTTTGATCAGGGCTTTGCCACGATACGGGATAAGGCCAGTCAGGCATTTAATTGGATTAAAACCAATGTAGTGCCGGTAGCGAGCGCATTCAAGGACGCGGCCAAAGAAGCGTTTAGCTGGGCGCAGGAAAATGTGCTGCCACAAGCGGAAGCATTGCTCGGCAAGCTCGCGGGTGCGTTCGAGTGGGTCGCGCAGAACATGGACAAGGTCGGGCCTGTGCTGGAGGGGTTGGTGAAGCTCTGGGGCGCAAGCAAGATTGCAAAATTTGGCACTGATGCAGTCGGCACAGCAAGCGACCTATGGGAATTCGGAAGAACAGCCAAGGAACTTGGCAGCAGAAACCTTCCTAAGATGCTGGGCGGCATCAAAGGTGGTGCGGGCAAGGTATTTGATCTGCTTGCTTTGGGTGCAGATAAGGCCGGTACCGGCATTGTCAAACTTGGCGGTGGATTTAAGACTGCGCTTGGTAAACTGGGCGGCTTTGTCGGAACGGCGTTCAAATTCGTCGCTGCCAATCCGATTGTGCTGGGCATTGCGGCCGCTATCGCTGCGGGTGTGCTGATTTGGCAAAATTGGGACACGATCAAGCAATATGCGGGTCAGCTGTGGGAAAAGGTCAAGGATGTGTTTGGCAAGATCGGCAGCTGGATCAGCGAGAAGTTTAACGGCGTGAAAGATGCGGCATCCGGCCTGTGGACATCCATCAAGGAGACGTTCGGCGGCATCAAGGACAGCATCGTCGGCGCGTTTGAGGGTGCTAAGGATAAGGTTTCCGGCTTCTTTAGCTGGCTCGACCAAGAAATTGAGTCAAAGCCGATCATTGGTCAGCTTTACAAGGGCGGTAAGTGGTTGATTGGCGGAGCAGTTGACTTGCTGACCGGCAACGCCCTCGGAACTTCCTACTGGCGCGGCGGTTTGACGCGCGTCAACGAGCGCGGCGGCGAGATCATGAACCTGCCGAACGGCACGCAGATCATCCCGCACGACATCTCCGCGCGCATGGCGGGCGGGCCGCGGGTGACCGTCAACGTCACGGTCGCCGGCAACGTCATCGGCAACGAACAGTACGCGGACGAGCTGGGCGAGCGGATCGCGGACAAACTCCTCCGCGCGATTGAAAACATGTAACAGAAAAGCCGCCCCGGAGGGCGGCTGATAGACAAAGTACGACAGCGTATGCTATAATCAGGGCGGACGCTGTTACATATAGCGGTCAGACCCACCTTTCCCCAGCGCATTTTACCGCGAGGGGAGGTGGTGCGTATGTGGAAAAAGGCTTTTCAGCTTTTGATGTGTGCGGCCATGATGCTGTACATTTTCACCATAAAAGCGCGTTGACCGCTCGGCTAGGCCCCGAACGGTCAACATGTTGTTGATGGTATAACGGGTCTGACTGCTGTAACAGCGTCCCTTTGTATGTTCATTATAGCGTGTGCGCCCCGTCTTTGTCAAGTTGGCAGAGGCAGGGCGCTTTTTGTATGCAGGGAGGTGGCGGCAATCGCCTATAAGGTCATATTTTCGGTCAACAACAACGAGGAAGTGTTCACGCTGCCGCATGTCCCGGTGGACTTCCCGCTGCCGCAGCCCGAGCAGCACAACGAAACCTATGAGGGCTTGAGCTACGACTACCGCCGCATCGGAACGCTGGGACTGCGGTCTCTCAGCTGGTCGAGCTTTTTCCCCGTCGGGAAGCGATACAGCTGGATGCCCGCCGAAGCGCTCGAGGATGGATGGGCGTATGTCTCGTTCTTTGAGCGCTGGCGCGACCGCAAGGTGCCGTTCCGGCTGATCGTGCTGGACAGCGGAGGCGTGTGCCGTCTCAACATGCCCTGCACGGTGGACACCTTCGAGCCGTCCGTGCGGCGCAACGGCGATATTGCGTACACGATTGCGGTCACGGAATACCGCTTTGTGGATTAAGGAGGTGCGGGCGTGGCTTACGGATATGTGGACGAGCACCGGCTGTACCTCGAGCGCAGCGGCGAGGCCCGCGACATCACGGCCTTTGTCGGTGCCCTGACCGCGACGGATGACATCACCGCGCTGTCGGTCGAGCTGACCGGCACGCAGATCGTCAGCCCGTGGGACAAGTACGTACCCAAACTCGCGCTCCAGCCGGGCGACCAGCTGCGCCTGCGCAACGAGGCAGCGCAACAAGACTTATTCGTTGGGAAACTGGTCAATGTTGGACTTGACGGTACGCTGACCGCCTACGACCGCGGCTGGTACCTCGGCCGCAGCGGTATCATTTTGCAGTGCATCGGCATGGCGGCGGATGAGGCGATTCGCGCAGCGTGCGGCAAGGCGGGCGTGGGCGTCAAAAGCGTATGCAGCCTGCCGACCAAAATCAGCGAGGTCTGGCTGGGCGACGCGGTGAGCGATATCATCGCGGACATTCTCGACCGGTGCAGCGCGGAGACCGGCAAAGAGTATCAGGCGCGTATGTCGCCGGAGGGCTTGGTCGTGCGTGAACTGCCGACCGCCGCCATCAAGGCGTTTCACCGCCCTGCGTGGAACCTCGCGCCCTTTGACATCACATGGGCGCTGGGGCAGGTGTCGGGCGAGGACAGCATCGCGGAGCTGTACAACGCGGTGGTGCTCGCCGCCGAGGACAGCGGCAAGGTGTACATCGGCGCACAGGCGTCAAATGCCGCGTCGGTCGAGAAATACGGTTTTTTACAGTACATCGAGCGCGTCAGTGAGAACCCCGGCACGGCGCAGCTCGGCCAGATGGTGCACACGCTCTTGGCGCAGAAAGACCGCATCGGCCGTACGCGCACCATCAGCGAGATTTGGGGCTGCGACGAGGTGACAAGCGGCACGGTGCTGGATTTCAATTCCCCGGCGTTTGGCATCGAGGGGCGCAACCGCGTGACGCGGGTTGTCCATCACTACGGCGGCGCGGGGCACACGATGGAGCTGGAGATCACCGCCCTCGACGAGCCGCGCGCAGCGGGCGGCACGGATGCGGTGTCCGTCTGGGGACTGCCCGACACCATCGGCGCAGGCTCATCCGGCACGGGCGGAAGCGGCAGCGCGTCCAGCTTTGTTTCGGTCGCGCGCAGCCAGATCGGCTACAAGGAAAGCCCCGGCAACATCAACAAATA
>JAHZFK010000061.1 GCA_019421385.1 Clostridiales bacterium | reverse complement strand
GTCTTTCTAAGGTCAGAAAACGGGGCATTCCAGCCGTGACAGAGGAATGCCTCTTATCTGTCATGGCTTTAAACCTAAAAAGGATGGTCAAGGCTATCCTTTTTACATCATATATGCTAAAAATCTGGGCTGAAAATATCAACTTTCAGCCCAGATTTCTTTTGGTCAACAGGTCCTTCATTGTACCTTGTCTTTTTCTCATGGCGGGCATTTTCTTCCGAGGTGCAATTCTTCCTGACCATATATAAAACCTCCTGAGCGGTGTTCCTATTCTACACCACTCAGGAGGTTTACACATAGTTTGGGATAGTCTCTCCGTCTGCCATCTTGAAAAATTTTGCTTTATTGGTAACACAAATGACCTTTACAAAGAATTTTGGATAGATCCTTGAAAAAACCAATGTTTTATGGGCACTCGTAGATAGAAACCTCACTTGATGATTTTGCCCGGGATCTCGATGTCTATATTAATTAGTATAACCGAAAACGTATCGAGCTATCTTTATAAGCAGACTTGCTTCTTTGGAATACAGACAGCCTCTTTTGTTTGCGACATGACTTGTCCAACTATCTGTCGCGCTCTCAACCTGATTTTGTATTCAACCATGTTTGTTTTTAAAAATGAAGACCTTGCTGAAAATATAATTTAATCCGATAACAACAATATTAATAATGCATTTCGCTATCACATCATTGATATTCAGCCAGAGTAACAGCAGTAATCCTCCATTATCAACAATAATCATGCTGATTCGCATCAAAAAGAAGTCACGAAATCTTCTCCATCCAAGCGGTATATGAAACACAAAGAGACTATTGGTGAAATATGCATACAATACCGACAAAAGAAATGCTGCCGTATTCGATCCCAATGGCCCCCATAAATACGTAGAAAAGAATTTATATGATAGAATATTAACCAAAACATTTAATGTACCAAAAATCAAATATTTGATCGTCTCTATCAAAAACTGCTGATTAGTTCTACCTTTTTTCATATGTGCCTCTCCGGTTTGCGCATTACATATAGACATTCATCGAACCATAATCCCCATGTATTGTCCAGATTTACAAACGAGCATTCTCGCATATCCTACAGATCAAATTAAATTCAGTCCGCATCATTTTAACTGAAAACAATGTTTGTATTTGACTATCTCCTATTTTATTGAATATTATATATTCTTTAACAAAGACTTTAAATACTCTATCGCTACTTGAATCTGAGGCAAATCCGTTTTTGCCATCTCTATCGAGATAAATCCCTTGTATCGCTCCTTAGACAAGCGCTCTATAAGATCACTATGTAGCACACGTTGTTCTATTGGCTTCAACCACGGTTCACTGATGTGTACATGATTTATATAGGCTACCTCACCCTCCAGGATCTCCACTGATTCGCTATTGGCAAGCATAGTACCGACATCAAGATTCAGTAAAAAGCCTCTAGAACCCACCTTTTTCACCAACTTCAATGCTGAAAGCGTATCGTTGATATAATTTGTCTGATATATGGGGGGATTCGCTTCCATGCCTATTACAACTCCATGCTCTTTGGCATATTCACCTAAAGCATAGAAAAAATCTAAAGCAACTTCTTCTTTGATATCATCTGGTTTCTGACGATTTTTGGGACAGCCAAAAACCAAATTTTTGCACCCTATCGCTACTGCAAATTGTACTGCCTGCTTGCTGTATTCCAAAAGAGTTTTTCTTTCCTCGTGAGTCCCAAATAGATTTTCTTGACGCCCAAACCAAATCGATTGCATAGATGGTACATCAAAACCAAAGACTGCTTTCAGTTCTCTACTCCACTTCTCCGCTTCTTTTAAATGCTCATATGGTTTATCCCGCAATATCTTTGTTGGCGCAATTTCCAAACCGCTGTATCCATATTGCTGCATCCAACGATATATTTTTTCATTATCTGTGCTATCCCACGCTATATTGGATATTGCTAATTCCATATACTTACCCTTTCGCTTTTTTAATAAATTCGCAGATTTCTTTTATTTCCTCTTCTTTGGTCATAAAATAGCCGTCTTTCCCTCCGAAAATACTATCATATTTCGTGTGTAAATCATAATTAAAAGGCTGCTTATTTAGCTCATTTACAAAAACACTATCTTCTAATGCCTCAAATAATTCTGCGACACTGACCGGCGGAGTTGTGATATTTAATTTGGATATTTTATGATCTAATGCAATCTGAATATGTTCCCATAGGTGAGCCAAGTGATAGAATTGATAAACCGAGCGACTGTCTGTAAAATTTAATGCGCTAAACCCTAATCTGTGAAAACAGTTCCTCAACTCAAATTTTTCCGTTTGATTGAGTTCGCGACACTTCCAGAATCCATTCTTCTGCTTTTCATAACAATCTTGTAGTATGGTTTCTTGTTGCGAATATTGCAAATACTTTTCCTCTGTCAGCATGGCAGGAATGTAGTTGATATAGTCGAAAATAAAGTTCTTTTTTAAATTGATGCCGTAAATAGCCGGAAGCCGTATGATTAAATGCTGTTCAAACTCTTGTTCAATCCACTGCTCTAACGCTAAGCGATTTGCTCCATAAGCAGAGAGCTGATTTTTTGCAATTACAGTATCCTCATCCGCATTATGTGTATCCGGATAAACTGCAATAGTAGAAATAAGCACCACAGTTTCGGGTTGAATCCGTCTTATATTCTCCATCGCTTGTTTTACAATCTCAAAATCCGCCTTTGGATTTTGATTCGCCAAAAACATTTCTGCCGGAACACCGGAATACACCAAAAGCTTAGGCTGTTTCCCAAACGCCTCTTGAATATTCTGACGATTGCACAGAAGGTCGAACTCATGTTCATTTCGTAAATTCGAGCCAACGAACCCTGTGTATCCAACTAAAATATCCTGAAGAGCCATATCCATTTCCCTCTTTTAGATTTTTTCAATTCCTTCAATTAAGTAACTCTGCTTCTGAAAGATTAACTTCAAAATCAAAGTCATATATTTTAGCATTATGGTCATAATGGCAAATAATCCTGTCAAACCTGCGGTAAGCGCTAACATAGTGGTTGTCCAACCATTAACAGGATTTCCCACCAAGTATACGCATGCGGTATAAACCAACATAAAGATGGTACCGAACAACATGAGCAACGATAACCCCAAACTAAACTTGTACCCGAAGTCTGTATAAAGAATCAAGCTGTCCATTGCTAAATCCCAGCGATTATTGGTTTTAGAGGTTTGTTTACCGTCATATTCCAGCTCTTCAATTTTTAAACCGCAGGCAGCATAAGTTGCTTTACGGTATGGCAAATTTTCGTTCATCGCATGCGCACGATTCAATGCACGTCGCGAGACAATACGAAAAGTATCTGTGCGTAGTTTGTAGCCAGCATTGCTATTTTTATTAAACAAATTGTAAAATAACTTGCTACTTCCTGAAACCTTTTGTGGGCAGACCGATACAACATCATTTCCCTGCATCGCCGTTTCATAAGCTTGCCAAATCATATCTACATCATAAGGCATATCAACCGTATCAAACTCATATACATAATCGCCAATTGTAATATCCAAGCCCGCATTCATGCACTGTTCGTGCGGTTGGTGCAATGACATATTTACTACAGTTAACGGCTTTTCTATATCTTTTGCCCATTCTTTTAGCTTAACATTATGGTTGTTCGCTCCGTCTGCATTGACAACAACAATTTCGTACTGTAAAAAATGCTTTTCTAAAACTGTATACAGCTGCTGAAGAAAGTACAATGTGTCGGAATCATCATCACACGCATATACTACAGCGGACACAAAGTTATGCTCTTTGTTTGCTAATTCCTTCTCATGGTTCATAGATCAAGCACCTCATCCAAATCATATACTGTATTGATCTTCCCTGATAGCACACTCACAAATCGAGGCTGCTCACTGTATTGCCGTACCACCGTAGGACGGGAATCATCGATTTCACTCGCTTTTAAAATTGGCTTCATGCTGAATAAACTCTTTACATATCTAAAGTCAAACTCTGGCTTAAGATATTTGCGAGCCAATTGACTCATATATGGCCACGCGCTGACAGGCTTTGCCGGACAATCGTTACAGTTGAACAAGCCCCCTGCCTTGCATGCTCCATTCGATCTCTCCTGGCAAGAAAAGGTTGCTACTGCGTCATAAGACGTTTCGTGTGGCGTAAAAGTCACACTCGTCAAGCTATGCAAACCAGTCTTCCCGAACGGCATGATAGAGAAAAACGGACCGTCCATCACTGTGATACCTGTGTTTTTAAAGTTTTCACTTACTTCGCACAAAATAATTTCACATAACTCATATTTGATTTTAAACGGCTCAAACCCCAGAAGTCTATGAATCTCGTTTACTCCTGCATAGGTTGCATTAAGAACATATGGTGCTTCCGCATGTTTCTCCCCTGCGATCACGCACCACACACTCCCGTTTTGACGGATTTCTGTTACGCGGTGTTGGTACAAAATTTCAACATTGCCGAGCTTTTCCAATTGCTCCAAAAACCACCGCTTCAGAATTTGCGCATCATAGGTATATTCTGTAGTCAAAAATGCACCGTCACATACTCCTGGATTGAAATACTTAGAAGGAGCTACATCATCGCAGCGAATATCCGCGTTTTTACAAAACCGTCTAAACTCGGCCGCATTTGTCCAGCTAAAGTGCGCACTCGTCGCATATACTTGATCAAAATCAGTCAAGTTGCAAAAGCCGTAATCTTTGCAAAAACGCTCAAAATAATGGGCGCTTTTAATTGCAGTCGAAAAACTGCGCGGATAGTGATAGCCCATATGCACTCGCGCTTGGTTGATGTATGTAGCTCTTTTGAACGGTTCATCATCGCATTCCAACACTAAAACCCGCTGATTTCTTTCACCACAACGCAGAGCACTATATAAACCGTATAGTCCTGCGCCAATGATGATTTTATCATATACCATTTTACCGTTTCCTTTCAACGAAGTCTCCGCTTCAGTGCTACTATTTGGTGCAGATATTCTTTAATCAACGCAACTGTGTGTACCGTACTGTTTTCGCTGTCATCTTCCCAGTGCACCGGCAGCTCATAAATATTTGTGTTGTTTCTCTCTGCCCTGATTAACAACTCAATCAAATAGAACCAGCCATTTGTACAACTACCTGCTTCTGCAATCAAAGACTCTACTGTTTGACGGCGAAAAAATTTGAAGCCACAGATCGCATCTGAGGCCTTTAATTTAAAAGTAATCTTTAATAGCCATACCAAACCAATCGAAGTGATGTTGCGGTACCACTTTCGTCCACTCGCATCTGAGTGTTTGCTCCAGCGTGATGCATTGACCATACCAACTGTTGCATCTTGTTTAAAAATATCCACCATCTCTAGAATATGCCGGATGTCTGTGGACAGATCAATATCCATGTAACCTACAATATCGCTGGTATTTGCCGTAACGCCTGCTCTAAAGGCTGCGCCAACTCCCTTCTCCGTAATACGCAAATAATGTACTTTGTCCGGATATTGTCGGCATAGCTCTTTTGCTATGTTTTCCGTCTGATCACTCGAAGCATTATCTACAATAGTTAACTGGTATCTCAAGGTATCTTTCTTGTCTAGATATGCAACAGTCTGCTCAACGCCAGCTCTCAGCCGTTTTTCTTCATTGTAGACTGGAAGTAATATATTTAGATTTAAATCCGTGTTAAAACCCATATATATCTCCTTAAGATATTAATTCTTTATAAGATTAGTTTAGTATCGACACCCACCTGTTAGATTTAAATAAATTTGTTCAATAATAAAAATTGCTGCAATACTTAGAAATATTACACAAATCAAATTGTATTTTTTACTATCTTTCAAATTTATATATTGAGAAATTTCATTTAATAAACTGGATATCAGTACTACAAACAATATATTTGTGATAAAGAAAATTCTATTGCCCGAAGCGAAGATTGTTGGTGAAAAGCTTAAGGACCATGAAGAGGCTAGGGCTGCAAAATAAATTACTGCATTTGTTAACCCTTTCCAAACATTTTTGTACAATACAAAAATCAAAACCGGTATATACAAAACAATAAATAGACAAAAAAATGAGGGAAACAGATCTGAAAAACTTAAGGCGAAATTTCCGGGACGTGATACCATAGGATTTAAAACATGTTTAATTATATCTCCCAAGGACAGATGATAATCCGTTGTTAAATATACTTGAACATTAGAAAATCTTGATGTCAGTTCACTGATGGGAAGCACTCCAAGTAGCACTACTATCACAGGTATCGAGCAGAGGAATCGTGTTATCTTTAAATGGAATCTATAATAAGCTAAAACTAAAATCATACCGGTTAGAACAAGCACCAATATGTTAGAAGCGTTCAAAATATTATAGTTCGTCCAATTGATTCCCTGAAATAGCTTGTCTACTGATGTAAGCATGGGAAAATCTTTGTACCATTGCAATTCAGAGTCCTGCCGTATTCCAACCCCACCTAATGAAAGATAGATAGCGATATTTATTATGGCAAAAATATATGAAAATATTAATCTCTTGGGAATAGACTCTTTCCTGATTATCAGTACAAGAAATGTATATATACCAAAACATAGAAAAATAGCCGCAGGCTGTTCATTATACATTGCCAACCCAGAACATACTGGAGCAACATAACGTGAAATCACATTATTAAATCCATGATATCCTATTGCAGCATAATAGAAAGGCAATAATGAAATGATCAGAAATGTGGCAGGCCACAAATAATGAAAAGATCCTGTATACCAACAGATTGACGAAGAAATCACAAATGGCATCATAAACCAAAAGCTACTGCATGTAATGATATCATTTCTTTGGATTATGGCTATATGATTATCTTGATAATTACCAAATTTACATACAAAAAACAGCAAAACAGTCATTATAAGCGAGGTGAAAATTTTCCATACCGGCAAATTCATTCCAAAAAGAGCCGTCAGAAAGTCGCTTATTATACGTGGCTGCCAATTTTGAGTTCTCCAAACCACCCATTCAATTATTCCCATTTGCTGAGCAGCTGGACTATGGAAAAAATCATCAGATCCATTCCACAAAACGGCCGTAGACATAACAAAACACGAAACAATAAATACGCCTATAAAGACAATATTTTTCTTAAAAATATATTTATTCATTGCTTACTCTTACAATCTCCCTATAAAAATTAAATTTCCAATATTGTATGCGTGTCAATTAGATATTGGGTTTGATCTGATTCTATTATCAAAAAATAAATAGAATATTTTTTATTTTCCTCTAATTGTGATGTCTGACATTTTCCTATTATACCGCCGTAATCATAATTATGTCCGTTATTTAAAAACCATGTAAGATTTCTATCATATGATGCTGTTTTTACTTCTACGATAGTATTGTCTTCATCAAATAGTAATATTTTTCTATTTACATAATCTAAATTTTCATTTTTATTTACTGCCCATCCGGTAATAGTAACAATACCATTTTCAATATTTATAGGATCTATGCCGTATTCATAATAATCAGGGAGATCACTTATCGTATTTTCATCTAAAGCAAATTCTTTAAGTTCCATACTATTATACTTATATACAACTATAAAGATCATGCATAGTGCAACACATATAAAGGCCCACGAAATCAATATTTTCTGTGTTTTCTTTTCACACTCCATAAATCTTTCCTTCTCATGTTTCCAAAATTGTTCTATCATATCATATAATTAAATTTTTTTGACAAAATGTCGCAAAATTCTCCAAACATATGAGCTTTTGATCGTCTGCAATTCACCGCTCATATTCATAATATTTTCACTGCATTCTTGTATCTGTTTCTTAAGTGATTCTATCAGACGGCGATCCGCTTCACGCATCTCACTCTGTTCTGCTTCCCAATCCAGCATTTGATGAATTCGATGCTCTAACGAACCAATATATTGCTGTGCGTTTTCGTTTGCCTCTGCCTGCTGTGCCTCCCAGGCCAGCATCTGCTGAATCCGCTGTTCCAACGAAACAATATACTTTTGTGCGTTTTCATTTGCCTCTGCCTGATGTGCTTCCCAGTCAAGCATTTTATCGATACGGGCTTTCATCGACTTAATGCAACTTTGCAATTCGTATTCTTGCGATACTTTACAGGGTTTCTTATAAGATTGCAGGCTTGAAAACAATTTGTTATTATAAATGTATTCAAAAAAATTACTCAGCGCTCTTTCATATACTGACTGCTCTGCTTCCAAATGGCAGAGTCCTAATATTTCATCAAGCGAAACTTTTTCTGTTAAAACCGGATGATATCTACAAGATGTTGTGACCACGTGATATTTCAACAGTCCAATGGGGATTGGAACATCAAAAAACCACTCATAATCGATCAAAACAGGTCGTTTATTTGAATCAATAAGCACATTTGCAGGTGTAACATCAAAAGAACACTTTTTATAAGCTTTCTGCCCTAAAAAACCGGAAGCATCGCCAAATACTTGCTCAAATTTCGAAGTTTCATAAAACTCACATTTCTCATTGTCCGACGGGTCCAACAGGCCGAGATACATTGCCCAATGCTCGATATAACTGTCCGGATCTCCATCAGCCAATTCGATCAGGATATCTAAATAATTTTTTCCCTTGATATAGGGAAAGTGAAGCTGTTCATCTTCCATATACCCTTTGCAAATATGCATTGCGGGCCATACATCAGGTAATTTATCTCCAGCCTCATACATATTTCTGATATACTCTTTGCTTTCCTCAGTTAGCGGAACTTTAATGACCTCAATTAAACCAGTCTCAGTGTCCTTCAACATCTGCGTAGACAGCAAAAACTTTGCTTTATAAACGTTTTGAAATTTGGCATAAATTATTCTTTTCATTTTTTAATGGCCTCAATCAAAAATGAATTGGAAAATATTCTAAATTCTTTTGTATTCCGCAAATGTACCATCGCCTTGTTTTCATCAAAGATTTTTAATCTTGAATTATCATAATTTTCATTTTGTGGAATACAATCTCCATCCTGCATATCATCGCTATATATTACAAAAGGCAGCTTATAGTCAGGATATGGATAATAAAAATACAGATCATCAAACCCCGTGTTTATCAGCAGTTTTTCGATCTCAGATTTTGTAAAAGTTCGCGCTGGATCACTTTTTTTGTATCCTTCGATACCCGAAAAATATTCTCCTAAATGATCTTCTTTGCAGCCGGCAAAATATTTCATACCCAGCTTATTCTCTATAGCAATATATAACTTTCCCGATGGTTTCATTAGGTCATGAATGTGGGATAAGAAATGTGCTGTAGGTTCTTCTACATCATGGATATAACTTTGTGCATACTCTAAAACCCCAATAAGCGTGACTACATCATATTTTTTTGTATACTGAATGTCAGAGAAATTTCCTACATATATGCAAATATTATCATATTTTTCGTTGCGATATGCATTCGCCAGCGAGCGCCTTTGAGAAAGCTCTACACAGTCTACCTGCGCGCATCGCTGTGCAAGCGCTCCTGTCAACGCGCCCATACCCGAACCAATTTCTAATACAATATCGCTTTTTTTGATATTCATAGGAGTTACTATATTTTGGCGCTGTTCTGAGAGCTGATATAATACCGGCCAACGGTTATCATGCATCAATACATCCATTGGATTACGATGATTTTTGAAAGTCTCCAAAACAAGAGTTTCGACCTCATCACCTTCGTTATACATATCCAACCCATTAAAATAGCTATAGTCTAGCGCGACACCGCCAATATACTCCATATCATATACTCCTCGCTTGGCTGCTCTCATTTCATAATTTTATCGCTTATTACAAACAGAATAATATACATTTTTCATTGCATTCCACACAGACTTTGGCAAAATTTTTTTAAAAAACAATTTTATTCTCTGCTTAATCGGCATATGCATCCCATATACCGCAATTTGCGAGAGTGCAATATTTGTGGTACGCAACATATAACTAAAATTTGTCAGTTCAATCTTAGCAAATTTATCTGTCATAACCCATGCAGAGTAAAATCCTGCATCCTGTGCAACAAATGTATATAATCTTTCGATGGCATGCAGAATCGTTCCATCTGTTTTGTTCGGCTCTTCCGGGAAATCTCCATAAGTCCAGTCATATGCAAACAGTTTATCTAATGCTTTTGTCCTGAACCAAAACATCGTTCCTAACGGAGCAATAGGCTCGCGCGCCCAGTGAATATTAACATGAAGATCCAATTTTTTTGATAGATCCGCAGTATTTGTGTAATTCCCATACCATTCCGACCCTAACAAGTCATAATATGTTCCATGAGTCGGAGGTGGCGGAGTCAGCAGCCCCATTCTTGGATTTTCTTCAAAAGTGTAAATAATATTTTCAACATATTCCCGACTGGCCAGATTATTCTCCCAGCACTGATATGCAAACGAACGGCCAACACAATATGGTTTGATTTGAGTTGTTTTTTTGTCGTGCATAAAGCAAACTATATCATAATCTTTAATATACGGCTTACAGCCAATCAGTAGTGAAGATACATCTCTGCCTCGATTTTCAATTAGGACGATTTCCACACGATTGAACTGGGGAACCAAATGAAGATGTTCATTCACTTTGTTTTTCATATCCAAATTGGTAACGGTAATAATCAGATCTGCACCTTCAGGCATTGCAGACGCATAATTTAAGCACTCTTCGATTGAGTCAGCATAATACAAA
Source organism: Clostridiales bacterium (assembly GCA_019421385.1). GTDB lineage: Bacteria > Bacillota > Clostridia > Oscillospirales > Butyricicoccaceae > Agathobaculum. The sequence goes on along the minus strand of JAHZFK010000061.1, from coordinate 2,314 downwards.
TGCATCATCAATGCAATTTTTTCTGCCCTAGGTTTTTGGATCACATAATTCTTCGGTAAAATGTAGTTTAGGTGCATCAGGCGCTTAATATCCGCCATATTGGCCGTACGAAGAATATGCTCCCAAATCAGATCGACATCATAATCCAAGTGATTTTTTATATATTCAAATGCATCGACCGTACAGTTACCTACAGTATCTCCCAGGATATCTCTATAATCCTGAGAGAAGGACTTAACCTTTATCACGGGGCAGTGCCGGTTGATAATGAGCTCATCCGCCATCATCATCAACGGATAGCGGGTATATCCGTCCAAATCAGTAGTATCAATATATACTGCAGATTTATATCCCATATCAGTAAAATCTTTTGTGAAGATCGCCTCATACAATCCAACAGATTCCGCATACGAATGGATCATCGGCATCGTTTCCCAAAATTTCTGATACTGCTGTGATTTCAGCAGCGACTGCCTTATGACGAGGAAACTGGATTGGATATGTTCTGGTATATATTTATACTTACATGTTCCAAAAACATCAAAATCCGTTTTATGATGTTTTGTAATACCCCAAAAATCCAAATCCATCTGATTCATTTTTTCAAACATATCTGAAAAAGGATAGAGCGGCCCCATGATGGTGTAGTTCATCATGATAAGTTCATCATATGCAACGAGTTTGTCCCATCCGTAATATTCCAGGGATTCTTTATAAGCCCAAACATCAAATCCGACATTTTTTCTGACCAGAATATTAGAGGTAATTTTGCTTATTTCTTCCTGGCCTTTTTCATTTAATTTCCCGTTACATACGACCAGTATTTCTGAGCAGTTTTTTTTAATCTCATCTAACATTCGCAGTACATATCGGTCAACGATACCATCTGCATCATACAGAAAATAAATAGCCAGCCGATTGATTTTCTCTTTTTGATCTAACTTCATAATTTTCACAAATCCTTATTTCCCTGTAATATTTTCTGTATCTTTGTTGTATCTCCCCATACTGCCGGCGAATCATACTCTCTATCTGGGAATGCGCCGTAATTTAACTTAATATTAAAGTGATGGTCTTGGATAAATTTTTCCACCTGCTGCGCCAAACTGACTGCTCTGCCTGTGCAGCAATTAATAATTCCATTTACTTCTTTTTGCATCACACAACTCGCAATCTGTTTTGCCAGTTCGTCAACTGTAATAAAATCATATTTATTTTTACCTGAGTTCAATGGGAAAGAAGTTTGACCATTCTCAGCTGCTTCACATATTTTAGTAAAAATAGAATGATTTCGTGCATCATCACCATAGATATAATAAGCTCTCAACCATTGTATACAAACTTTCTTTTCTTTAGCCCATAAACTCAGGCTACGCCTCAACGCGTCCTTTGCAATACCATACATACTGATTGGGTTACAAGGCGTATCTTCATCAATTGCGCCCTCCCAATATCCTACCTCATGCATGGTACCCATTACCGCGAGTTGTTTTAAACCACCCTTAACCATATTATTCAAAAAAATGTAGTGTTTAGACAGATCCCCTACATGTGCATCCGAATTATGGACGAATCCATCTCTCCACGCCATGTGTAAACACACATCAGGACATTCAAATTTTTGAAAAATATCAATATCTCCGCTGAATATATCTTCTCTAACTTTTTTTGCGCGTTTATCCACGTGATCCAAACGAAAATCTACTGCTAAAACCTCAGCTCCCATATCGCAAAGCTGCTTCACCACATGAGAACCGATATATCCGCCTGCACCTGTAACCAAAATTTTCATTTTATACCCCATCCTATTCATTTCGCAATATAATGATCACAAACTGCTTCTGTGGTGCCGTACATTTTGGTTTGCCCATGCTCCAACCAAAGTACCTTGTCACACATTTCTTTAATCTGATTGATATCATGAGATACAAATAAGACTGTAGTGCCTCCGCTCATCAGCTCTACCATTCTTTTCTTACTTTTTGCTTGAAAATCAGCATCTCCAACCGCCAATATCTCGTCTACAATTAAGATATCCGGCTGAACGACAGTGGCGATCGAAAATGCCAGTCTCATGACCATACCGGAAGAATAATTTCGCAGTGGTACATCTATAAATTGACCTAATTCTGAGAACTCTACAATTTCCGAGTATTTATTACGCAAAAACTTCTCTGAATACCCCAGAATTGCACCATTTAAAAAAATATTTTCTCGTCCAGTCAAATCAAAATCAAAGCCACTCCCGAGTTCCAACATCGGAACAATACTTCCATTTACCTCTATACTCCCCATACTTGGCTTTTGAATTCCA
>JAHZFK010000060.1 GCA_019421385.1 Clostridiales bacterium | reverse complement strand
CTGTGCGGGACTTTGTCTTGTTCTTTTTTCACTTGTCAGAACCTTGCCGATAGCCCCGTGAGCCAAGTAGAATGCGGTCGAGAACGGCGCCTTTCCCGGCGAACAATTCTGTCAATAGCTCGTTTGCGTCATCGATTGAAATACCGCTGCACCTTTCAATCAGATAACGGTAAGCGTTGTGAATAGGATTGCGCTTGCTGAGTGCATACCCACGCAGCGCAAGGAGCTGTTCGGATACCGTAATGTTCAGCTGCATGCCGATACAGAGAGCAACAAGCACTTGCAAGGTCACATTATGGGTGCTGGCTGCATCGTCATCCAGATGTTTGATTGCGGTGAACCGAGGTCGGTCGAGTAAACATTTTTCACAGAGTTCTTTTTCACTCCAGCCCTTCTGCTGTATCAGCGAGAAGAGCATGTCTTGAAATGATTTCGTCGTCATTTGGATCTCCGAGAGGTAGTCCTGCATCTCTTCGCAGAGATGCATTTTCTCCCAGTTTTCCAAAGAACTTTATCTCTCGTTGCTCTTAGGTTCTTGTGCCGGAGGTGAAATAAAACGGTTGTTTTATGATCGTAATGGATTTGCAAAGTATACAAACTGCCATACGAACCACCTCCTTAACAAGTGTGTCATAGGTTTTTAAGCTACCTCCGACACGAGAACACAATACAATTGTTTCCTGACAGAAAAATTCTGTCGTATTCTTAACTGTTTTCCCATTGTTTGCTGAACTGATATACTTTCCTACATTAGAGATGACCGGACGATGAGGAGGCTTGACCTTGTTGTGCCTGTATTGGTATCATAACACGGGATAAAGTTTGTGTAAATACAAAAAATGTTACATTATTATTACTTTTCGTGACATTTAGTGCTGTTTTGTGTTATCTGGTGCATATAGGGCAAAAAGATGCATTTTCTGCAAAAACTGACGTGGGAAAATCTCAGTCAATTGCCTTTTCAAAGAGGGAAAAGGTTTTGGATGACAAGCCCCTTCTGCTGCGCATAACGGAGGGTGTAGGCGGTGCCGCCGGTGCTGCGATTACAGTATGCAATACAATAGCGGGATTGATCGACCATATATCGGTTGCGCTGGAGAAAAGCGCCTTTTGATGGAGTGTGTGAACAGTAGACAATCTGATCGGCCTGCATGTCAATGCGCGTGGCACGGCTTTTCTGAGCTTCGCTCCAGCGATTGCGATACTCTTCAAATGGGAGCGCTAAATAGATCGCGATTTGAGGATACTGTTGTTTTAGTTTCAATAGGTGTTCCGCAGCTAATGTATCAAAGCCCAGAGCGCCGCCGAGCCAGAAAACGCGGACCTCTTGCTCGATAAGCGGCAGTAAGATCGAATCGAGTTTGGCCGGAATACGGGCTTTCTCATGCGCAGAAAGTATCCGGTGCCCAGTGAAGCAGCAGGTTTGAGCGCGCAGATTCATTTCGTACACCTCACTTGATAGTATAAATTATAATTACAAGTTGTAAATCTTTATTACAATTTTAGAGATAATAAATGATATTGTCAATGGGCAAGGAGGGGTTGCCCGTGAAGATTTACGACTATCATGGAAAGAAGAATTTGTGCGGTGATCGTATCCATCAGGCGCGTACGGCGCAGCGGATGTCGCAGTCAGATCTGGCGGCTCGTATGCAGGTCAATGGTGTTATTATTGAGCGCGAGGCCATCAGCAAAATTGAGACAGGAGATCGCTTTGTTACTGATTATGAACTGCTGGTGTTTGCGAAGGTGCTGGGTATATCAGTGGATTGGCTGCTGGTGGATGAAACTGGACAGGAAAATCGCTGAACAAATTAAATTGGGCTTAGAAGGTTATGGAGTAGCATGGTGTTATATAGGTGATGAAAGATATTTAGGAAGTATAATTATGGTATCGGTTAGATAATTTATATTTGGCAAAATGAACTGCATCGCATTTGTTCGTCAGTATAGTTACTGTTTAGCAGGCGGGGGCGGTTCATTTTTATGAAAAACAGGTTTGTAGTCAAATTGTTAACATGCCTTGAAGACAAACACTCATTTGTGATATACTAAAATATATTCAGCGATCACTGATTTTAAATCACTATACGCAGAGTTTTAGCCTGAATGGACGGGAGAAAAATGGCCGTAAGTTATAAAAAGTTGTGGAAGTTATTGATTGATCGAGATATGAAGAAAAAGGATTTATGTGCTGCAGCTGGTGTTAGTCATGCTTCCATGGCTAAGCTGGGAAAGAATGAAAATGTTACAACGGATGTGTTGGTAAAAATATGTACAGCACTGAACTGTGATATCGGAGATATCATGGAACTAGTACCAGAGAATACGAAATGAAGGAGGTGCGGGCATTGGCTGAACAAGCGCTGAAACAGGATGTTGCTGTTCCGGCAAAACCCATCTTGAAATGGGCCGGAGGTAAAACACAAATGTTAGGGGAGTTGCTTCCAAAAGTGCCGCCCTCTTACGGAAGATATATAGAACCGTTTTTTGGTGGAGGTGCAATGTTTTTTGCACTTCAACCTGAACAGGCTGTCATTGCGGATAGCAACCCTGAGCTTATCAATTTATATCGCCAAGTTGCTGACCATGTTGACGATGTAATTGATCAATTAAAAAAATATGAGAATACACCGGAAATGTTTTATGCAGTCCGAGGACAAGAATGGACAATGTTGCCTGAAGATGAAGCAGCAGCACGAACGATTTTCTTAAATAAGACATGCTTTAATGGTTTGTATCGTGTTAATAAAAAAGGACAGTTTAATGTTCCTTTTGGTAAATACAAAAACCCTAAAATTTGTGATGAAGATGGATTAAAAGCTGCATCTGAAGCATTGAGGAAGGCGGAGATTGTATGCGGCGATTATCTTCTTATCTTGGAACGCTATGCACAACCGGGAGATTTTGTATTTCTTGATCCACCTTATTTGCCTATCTCTGAATATTCGGATTTTAAAAGATACACCAAAGAACAATTCTATGAAGAAGATCATGTAGAGTTGGCCAAAATGGTTAAGACTTTGCATGAACGTGGATGTTATGTTATTCTGACAAATTCTAATCATCCACTGGTACACGAGCTTTATGCCCCGTTTACTATTGATGTGATTCCGACCAAAAGGTATATCTCTTGCAACGGCAGCACAAGAAAGGGCGAAGATGTTATCGTGACAATCCCGCCCAAGCAACGTACATTGATTAAATTGGTGCCGAAGCCGCTACCGGAACAGGTGTCTGCATACCCTCCGACCCGCTTTATGGGGTCAAAGAGCAAACTGCTTTCTGAGATTTGGTCCGTTGCATCGCAGTTTAACGCGAATACTGTGGTGGATTTATTCTCTGGTTCCGGAATTGTCGGCTATATGTTTAAGGCACAAGGTAAATCTGTCATTAGTAATGATTATATGGCAATGTCTGCAACATTTACAAAGGCTATGATTGAGAATAATACGGTCACTTTGCCTTTGAAAGAGGCCGAACAGCTTCTTGTTGCTCACAAAGAATCTGATCATTTTGTTTCTACAAAGTTCCAAGGATTATACTATACCGATGAAGAAAATGACCTGATTGATACGTTGCGCACCAATATTGCTGCAATTCGGGATCCTTATAAACATGCGATTGCTATGACCGCACTTATTCGTGCCTGCACTAAGAAACGCCCAAGAGGTATCTTTACCTATACGGGACACAGATATGATGATGGACGGAAAGATTTGCAGAAATCTCTGGCTGAACAATTTTTGGATGCAGTTGAAGCTGTAAACAGTGCAGTGTTCAATAATGGTAAGGTGAATCGTTCTAAACACGGCGATGCCATGGATTTGCGAGTTGAACAAGCTGATTTAGTTTACATCGACCCACCATATTATTCTCCTCTTTCCGACAATGAGTATGTACGGAGATACCATTTTGTAGAGGGACTTGCTCGTGATTGGAAGGGAGTAGAAATCCAGGAACACACACAAACCAAGAAGTTCAAATCATATCCCACACCTTTCTCTACTCGCAAGGGTGCTGCAGGTGCATTTGACAGACTGTTTAAGAAGTTTGCTAATAGTATTCTGATTGTTTCTTATTCCTCTAATAGCCTTCCTACACAGGATGAAATGGTCGCAATTATGGCTAAGTACAAGGAACATGTTGGAGTCATTCCCATAGATTACAAATATTCCTTTGGAAATCAAAATGAGGCGAAAACCCACAGAAATTCTGTTCAAGAGTATTTGTTTGTTGGGTATTGATCGGAGGCCATCGAATGAATGAACAAATAGATATTTGGCTGCTTGGTAATACGGGTTTGCGTAATCCCAATCGCATTCAAGACGGTTTCAAGGTGTTTGCCGGTTCTCCGTTTGTAGGGAACCTTCACGGCAGAGACAATGAAATTGGGTTTATGAATTACTTGAATAAAAAAGGAATTATCCAGAACGAGGATGGTAAGGATGAATCTGGGAGTCACGCAAGAAAATGGCGGCTGATGTTTGCGAAAAATGGCTTTATCTATCCTCAAGTCAAGAAGAAGGATGGTAAACAAGAGGAACTTGGTATCCGGGATAATATTACGCCATTTGGTAGATCTTTTTTGAAGGCTGACACCTATCCTGCAGTGCAGGAATGTTTTCTGCGAGCAATGAGCGTAGAGAAAGAATCTATGCCGGATGGCATCCATCATTTTTCACCTTTGAGATGGATTCTTGCTATTATGTTGGAACTCGAGCACCGAACTGGAACATCGGAACTTAGCCGAATTGAATTTTCATTGTGGGGACATACAACAAATCCTACATATGACCTCAATGTAGTAGTCGATAATATTCTCGATTTAAGAAAACGTAGAGCCTCTGCTTCATCAAAACGGATCTTCGATAGAAAAGAAGTTGCAGAACGGGCCAAGAACTACGGCAAAAAACCAAAAAATTTCTTCGAATATAGCGACATGAATATGCGCTATTTACGAATTTCTGGTGTGCTTCAACGCAAAGGTAGAGGTTTGATTATTGTTCCTGCCAAACATGTGATGGCTGAAAAACTTGCCAAGAGTACTGCCAGTGCGGAACCGATTATGGAACAGTATAAACTTCTATGCAACGGCGCTCCGCTGCCTACCGACAATGTTGAAGTTGCAAAGTCGCTACTGGATGATCTAATCAAGCAGATGAAGGAGCGGCATATTGCATTCAATATTTCGGATTTGCCGCTAGCTACTCCTGCAGAGATTAATATCGCAAGGCAACGACTTGAAAATATTCTTGCTCAGACAGATGAAATCCAGTATGCTAATGATCAATGCAATCAGTGGAAAGAAATTGCTGATTATATGTCGCTTCTCATTAAGGGCGGTGGAAAGCAGGTTTATGATGAAGATAATGCCATTGAAGTACCCGAGGATGAAACACCGGTGTATCTTGAGTGGACACTTTGGAGAGCAGCTTTGGCAATTGATCACATGGTGAATAAGCCATACGAAGTTCGTGGCTTCAAGCTGGATGCCGATTTCATGCCTGTTTCCGCAGCTGGTGGTGGCAAAGGTGACCTATATTGTGAATTTAATGATTTTACTATTCTCACAGAGGTTACAATGTCCACTTCTTCCCGTCAAGAAGCGATGGAAGGTGAACCTGTCAGACGTCATGTCTCGGATGCGGTCTTAAAGTACGAAAAGCCTGTGTACGGTATGTTCATTGCAGTCAAAATTGATACTAATACTGCCGAAACTTTCCGCCATGGTATTTGGTATGCTAAAGGTGATATGAAACAACGGCTGGATATTGTCCCACTGACGCTGGAGCAGTTCCGGAAATACTTTATCGCAATGTTTGAGGGTAAGCAGGCGAAACCTGAACATCTGCGAGACTTAATTTTGGAATGTGAAACAAAGAGAGACATTATGGATGCACCTGATTGGAAGCAGCACATCAACACTGTTGTAGCAAAACGAGCACATGAGGTCAAAAACGGCATAAAGCGTACTGAAACAGCCGTTTTTCCTATCGTGCCGCCTGGAGCTGTGGTTAGGCATGTGGCATTTGGCGCTGGTCAGGTGATTGGCTTGATGGCATCTTTCCCGAGCTATCAAGCAAAAACAATGAAGTTGCCGTATCTAAGAGGATTGCCGGATGAGATTTCTATGGAATCTGATGGTACGACACTTCACCACGAACAATTTGGAAAAGGAGAAGTATGCGCATACATCATAGTTTTCGATAAGATGATTATGTCAATGTCCTACCCATCATCTTTTTTGGATAAGTCTTTATTTATTGAATAATCCCAGCAAAAATTAAAAAGTGTTTTTTGCCAAAAACAAATTGAGAAGGAACAAAATATATGAATTATACTGCGGATTTTCAAGCAAGGTCAGACCTGTTAGAACAATATGGAAATAATGCTTTATTGCTTTATGCGTTGCAACTCAGATTTGAAATAGCAGATATTGTCTCTGTAGCCAGCGATGCAATAACGGATGGTGGAGACGATAAAAAATGCGATTTGATCTATGTGGATGAGGATACTGGCGTGGCTGTAGTTGCTCAAGGATACACGAAACAAACTCCGAAGGACGAGGATCTTGCGCCAGCAAATAAGGCGAGTGACCTTAATACTGCAGCAACGTGGGTATTTGCTCAAAATCCAGATGATGTTCCTGAACGAATTAGAGAACAAGTACGCTTGCTTCAATCCTCTATAGAAAACAATTCTGTAAGCACCATCTATTTCTGGTATGTACATAATCTGAATGAGCGAAATAATCCTAGCATTAAAGCAGAACTTTCAGCCATGCAAACCAGTGCTCGGGCGCTCTTAAAAACTCTATTTTCAAAAAATGAAGTGGAAATCTTTGCTGTTGAAGTTGGTAACGAAACTATTGAAAAATGGTATAACACTTCCAGCAAGCAGATTGCAATAACTGATACGCTTGAAGTGGAGACCCCCAATAAAGGATTTGAAATTTCGGGAAATAAATGGAAGGCATATGTTACTGCGGTTTCTGCTAAGTGGTTAAAAAAACAATATCAGGCATATAAAGATGATATTTTTTCTGGAAATCCAAGAACATATTTAGGATCTGGCAAGAAGAAAAACAAAATTAACTTGGGGATAATGGAGACCGTCGATCATCAGCCTGAAAATTTCTGGGCATACAATAATGGAATTACAGCACTCGTAAACAGTTACACCCCTCCAGCTGATGATGGGAAAAACGGATTGTTAATTTCTGGAATTACAATTATTAACGGCGCTCAAACGACAGGTGCTATTAGTAGTATGGATGAATTAAAGGACGCATGGGTTCCAATTCGCTTTATTGTTTGTAATGATGTTAACATTATAGATGATATAATTAATAACAATAATAAACAGAACGAAATACTTCCGGCAGATTTAAGAAGTAACGATAAGACACAAAATAGGTTACGAACAGAATTTGAACCATATACAAAATTATATTATAGCGGCGGACGGCGTGGAAACATAAGACCTTCTCGTAGCAAAGAAATTTTGGATCCATATGTTGTTGCACAGGCCTTGTTAGCTTTTCATGGCGATTGTGTCACGGCGTACAACTCGAAAAATGATTTATGGAGTAACGATCATTTATATAGTAGTATCTTTCCAGAAAACTTGACAGCAGAACATATTATATTCACTTATTCTTTGGCTCGTTCCATCGATTCGTATAAATTAGAGTTACAACAAAAATCAGATGACAGAACCGACAGTGAAGAAAAACAGCATAAATATTTGGCTAAACGAGGTTCGAAAATGCTATTTTTGTATACTGTCGCTAAGTGTATGGAAGGAGTAATAGGAAAGAAAATTAAAGACAATTGGGCCCTTGCATTTAAAAACAATTCGAATTTTGATGAATTAGTTCAACTTTGGAAAATAGTTATCAAATCAATTCTACCTATGGGTTGTTCTCCGTTGGAAGCTGTATTGAGGGATGGACTGAAAAGTAAAGAACTATCTGAAAATGCTGCAGACACAGTAGTTGGACTATTTACATCAGTTCAGGAAATACTTCAGCCGCAGTTGAGCATTTTTGTGGGTGAAGTTAATCTTTAATGGAAAAGTATACAGTTGACAAATTCAAATGATACAATTTTACTGATTAGACTTTTATATTTTTTGTTAGATTTATCCTTAAAATACAAGAGATGGGTATTTGAATCGTTTCAATTCAGGGAGTTGATGCTGAATGAGTTATATTATAGAACCCATGCCTTTAATCTCTTTTTTGGAGGATGGAAAACTCCGCCTTCCGAGATTTCAAAGAAAAGCAACATGGGATAAAAAGCAAAATTTTGAACTTGCAATAAGCGTCTTTCAGGATTATCCTGTTGGAGTTGTTATTGTGAACCAAGAACAAAAAACTTCTTGGCTTCTGGATGGTCGTCAGCGTCGGTCGGCATTATCTTCTATGCGGGATAATCCGGTCGAATTGTACGAGTGGGCAAAATCGTATATCGGATTTGGAAAAACTGCTGACGAACTTGAAGTAAAAAACACGTACTGGGAAAAGGTTGAACGATATCTCCAAACAGAAGAAGTGACTGTCAACAATGCAGATGATGTTAACCAATATGGAGAAGAGGAAGAATCTAATGAAGGTGCTGAGGAGAATTCCTTCGATAGCGCTAAACAACGTAGAGGGCTTCAAACCTTACTAGATATCATTCTCATGGTGCATCAAAATAAGCCTTCAGGTAGTAAATGGGAGCAAACATTTGATTTTAGAAAGTATTTTTCCAGGTTGAAATATGCCCCGATTAAAAATAATTCTAAGATAGATCCAAAAGCTCTGCGGCGTTTTATCCTTGAGTTACTTAGGGCGGCAGAACAAGAAAATGAAGGAGAAAGAACACAAGACTTTTTTGTTGAATACTATCTACAGAATTTCGACGTTAAAGATCAAGAAAAATTTGAAAAAGATGTCGCTATTAAATGGGATAACATCTTAAATAGCTTGGATGTTGTTGATCGATCAGAAAAAGTGTTCACAGATGCTAGAATTGGTATTATTCGCTTAACAAATGCCACCCCTCTTGATGCGCAAAATATCTTTTCCAGAATTAATCGTGGTGGAACTCAATTAAAAGCAGAAGAATTGTTGTCGGCAAAACCATATTGGAACAAAAGCGTTAATTTGGTAGATCCAGCCGTTGTGGATCGAATAAAGGAGATGTATAGAAATCTGGGTATTCCAGCACCTGATTCTATTGTTCGTTGGGATATTGCTGCTACTTTTATTTCGAGAATTAAAGACGAGAATCTCATTTTTGATACATATGAAGATGTGCGCAAGAAGAAGGAAATCTCAATGGATGAGATTTCCTTGGGATTTAAGCTTTTAAGTTCTATTTATGCACAAGGTATGTCTAATAAACAGGTAAATGAGCTGGAACAGGACGAAAGTATCAAGTGGGAATATGATATTGATGAATTACTTCAGCAATTAAATACAGTATGTAGTATATTGTTGGCCGATACGTTCTTTAAATTTTATCAAAGCTGGAAGCGACCAATCACTAAATTAATGGGTAATGCAATTGCATTGGAGTTTTTGACTATTATATGGTTGGATTGGAAGGAACGAGGTTGTCCAAGCACAGTATCTGGAGAAACAAAAGCATTGCAAAGAGATGCCAGAATCCTGTTTGATAAGCTTGTATTTGAATATGCTACAAAAACGTGGCGTGGTTCAGGCGATTCAAAGATGTCAAGTGACATAAAGAATTGGAAACCGAGAGTGACTCCGGTTGATGCAGAAGATTGGAAGAATTTTATCACAGGTGCTTGCATGGGTAATTATAATGGTCAAGAGACTACTGTAAAAATACTTAAGCCAGTATTGTACTATTATTATGTAATTACCAACTGCTCCCCTATAAATCAGGTGAATGTATGCTTTGATGTGGATCATATTATCCCTAAGGAACGTTTTGTTGGGAATACAATGATCAATCAAGCATATAAGGATAGTCTTATCAATTTAGCGTTACTGCCAACCAAAGATAATATTTCAAAAAAAGCAAAAGCACTAAATGAAATCACGGATAGATGGCTAAAATTGCAGATTAACACATATACTGGAATTAAACAAGAGGAATTTGAACAATATTCTGATGTTGCTAATATTTCACTCATGTGTAATGCGCGTAGAAAGTTGTTTATTACTGCATTTACGTCCAATCGCATAACAGCCCTTTCAAAATAGCGTGTGGTAGATATTAAGAACTAGTGCGGAAAATGGATCTTGTTTACTAGCTAGTACTTCTGTGGTGGCGTGCAAACATACAATTCCTTCGTTTGTAGTTACAGTCAAAATGTCATTTTGGCTGGAAATATGATATATTTGATTGAAAAAAACAAATGATATTTTCTTATTACTCATAAAAAAAGTATTTACTGAGATGAATTGAAAAATACGCTGAAACGAATAGGTGCAAGCTCAGCGAGAATTGGTGCTCGGGGCACCAAAATCAATTTGGAATGTCGCGTACAAGAGTGAAATTTAAAATCTGGATTGCAACATTGAGCTGAAAATCAGTCGAAAAGGGAAGAAAGGACAGAATGTTAGATAGATCTCAGTATTAGGTTCTTGAAGTTTGTGAGCGAAAGATGTCGAAGAAAATATTACGTTGGTTTGAGTGCAACGGCGAGTGCAAACACGTTGATAAGAACCTAAATTGTATGTACCAATGGCGATGAAAAATTAAATTATTTGCACATAATAGACGGATTTACATCATCAGAAGTTCAAAAAATCGCATTTTTGATTTTCAAATCCCTGACTCTCCGCCAGATTACCGCACTTTATCGAAAGATAAAGTGCGGTTTTTGCTATTATCGCAAAGAAAACGAAATTATGTTGAGGTTATTGCTTTCTTTGACGACGATCCTGACGACAATCACGCATTTTTGGAAATCACAGTGGTTTGAATCAACTTCTCCATGCGCTCTGCGCTGTCGCGGCGCATAGCCTGTGTCAGATGACCGTAGGTATTCAGTGTAAATGCCGCAGAATGATGCCCAAGGTTCTCCTTTACGGTCAGAACATCGTCACCGTTTTGCAGGGAGAGGGTGGCGAACGTATGTCGGAGCGTATGGAAATAACAATCATTCATGCCAATGCTGGCAAGTATCTTTTTGAGATGCTTATATACGGTCCTGCGGTTCAGAGGTCGCCCGAGGTCATTCGTGAAAACCAGATTGAATTCGTTTTCCCATAATGCACCTGCCGCCATGCGCTGTCTATTTTGCAGCAGTCGCTGCTCCTGTAGAATATGTAACACGGTAGGTGCTACTGTAATGGTGCGTGACTTGCCGTTTTTCAAGGTGTTCATGTAGCAATTGCAGTCGCCCCGCGTCAAGTATTGCTGTAGTTGTTGATGCAGATACAAAGAGCCGTGTTCCCAGTCGATATCCGGCCAAGATAGACCAAGAATTTCGCCCTGCCGCATACCTGTGAACAAATCGACCAGATAGAGTCGGTAAAATGGGTCAGGACGGCAGGCCGCAAGAAAACGATCTAATTGCTCATCTGTGATTGTCTTGATCTCCGGCTTCGGTACTTTGGGCAGAATACATGAACTTGCTGGGTTGCAACGCAACAGACCGATACGAACCGCCAGATCCAGCCCTCGATGCAGAACACCATAAACATTCTTTGCAGTTTTAGGTGAGAGTGCTTTGCCTCCATTGCATACAGGTCGGCAAAGCGAATTCACAAAGGCCTGAATTTGTACCGTGTTCAATGCCTGCAATTTGATCTTGCCTAGTGCCGGTGTTATATGATTTCGTATCACAGCTTCGTAGGAGTGCAGTGCGTAGGGCTTCAAATTCATGGTATACTCCGCAAGATAGGTTTGCATCCATTCAGCGACCGTATATTGTGTCGGTTCAATATAAGAGCCGGTGTCGATATCCCGCGTCACCTCACGTAATTTTGCAGCAACTGCCTTTTGTGTTTTGCCATAAATACAGTGCCGGATTGGTTTGCCGGTCGCGGGATTTATGCCGGAAGTATAGCGTGCTTCCCAGCGTCCGTCTTTTCGCTTAGTGATGGTTCCGCTACCGGATTCACGTTTTTTACGTTGTGCCATGATGGCCTCCTTTCCATGGCACATGGATTCCGCTGTTATCCTTAGTATAGCACATTTACTGTGAACATGTATGAGCTAATGCAGGAAAATAAGGTAATCCGTGAAGATGTAAGTGAATCAAATGTTTGAAGGGAGCATGGCGAGATTACAATTTATCGACACACCCCAACCTGTGCTTTTTTCGGCAGCATACCCCGCTCTCGCAGCACCCACAGCACCGGCTGCTGAAAATCCCATACCATGATACGCACCGGCGCTTCCGGGTCTGGCTGCCGTGCCAGATACTCCAGTAGTTCCATCCATTGCCCCTGAAGCAAGGAGATGGTAACGCCTGACTTGGCCTTCTCCTGTTCTTCCATCTGCGCAATGGTGATGCGCCAGTCCTTCCGGTCAAAGTGCTGCACAAAGGCTTGTGCTGACCCATCCAGCGGCAGTAAAATCGCGTTGTCCTCCCATGTGATATGGAAGTTCAGCCTCATGTGCCGCAGCGCACGGGGATCTTTTTTCAGCGCCCAGAGCGAGTATTCCAGAATGTCCGCGATCGCTTCTGGCGTTTCGACGAGGATCACCTTTTCGAATGACATCATCGCCCCGGCCAGCCGCACGGCCGCGTTTTTCTCGCCGTTGGGATTGAGCCGCTGGTTGCCGTTCCCGAAGTGATACACCGGATGGATGAACCGCCCCTCGTCATAGATGCAACCGACGAACCGAGAATATTTCAGGCTGTCGGTGCTGCGGACAGCTTTCCGTTCCTGTTCGCGCTTGATCTGCAAGGACGTCTGGTATTTGCGCCTGCAAAGCAGGACAAAGAACAGCCACGCCTCGTTGATGCGGCTGAGCCGCACCGCCTTTTCGATGCTGTGCGTGCCCGTCGGCTTGTCCCGGGTGAACGCTTTCGATTTTCTCCGATCTTTTTGCAACACCCGGCAATAGGCTTCAAACCCGGCGTCTGTAACAAAATAACTCTTGTGTCCCGGCGCCTTGACAACTTCCAGATACCCCGCGCGGCATAGCTTCTGAAACGCATCCTGTGTGCGCGCATAGTTGCTGCCCAGCAATTTGATCGCATGGTATGGCAGCTGTCCGCAGACCACACTGACTTGCAGCAGCAGCCACGTAGCGCTGTTCCTACATATCCGCATTGTACCCTGCTCCCAGATCGAAAACCGGGATTTTGCCGGGC
>JAHZFK010000006.1 GCA_019421385.1 Clostridiales bacterium | reverse complement strand
ATCAAGGTTTTTATTATATTTTGAAACAAAAAAACAGGTAGTATTTGACACTACCCCGCTGAAAGGGGAGAAAAATGGATGAAAAGCGCATGGAGCGGCCTGCTGGTCGCGTTCTCGATGTATTCGACCGTGCCCGTGCCGCAGGTGCAGTGGGAAAAACGCACCATGCGCTGGGCGCTCGGCTTTTTGCCGCTCGTCGGCGTGCTGATCGGTGCGCTTGAATGGCTGTGGTTCCGGTTCTGCACGCATTTTGCCGCCGACGGGCTGTTTTACGCGGTCGGTGCGGCACTGCTTCCGCTGTTCGTGTCGGGCGGCATCCATCTGGACGGCCTGTGCGACACCTGCGACGCGCTCTGTTCCTACGGCGACCGCGAAAAGCGGCTGGCGATTTTGAAAGACCCGCATGTCGGCGCGTTTGGACCGATGTGGCTGATCGCGTTCCTGCTGGCCGAGGTCGGCTGCTTTGCGCAGATTTACGCGCGTCCCGTGCTGCTGCCGCTGGCGGTCTGCGGTTTTGCGATAGCGCGCGCGATGGGCGGCTGCAAGGTGGTTCTGACCCCGTGCGCGAAAGACAGCGGTCTCGCGCATCTGTTCGCGGAGAACAGCGACAAAAAAGCGGTTGCCGTTGCGCTGATACTCGAAGCGCTGCTCTATCTGACCGTCGCCGGACTGCTGGTGTATGCCGTGCCGCACGGACTGACGGCAGGCAAGGTGCTGGTCGCGGTACTGCTGGTGTGGCATGGCGTGCATGAGCACATAACCCGCCATGTTTTCGGCGGCATCACGGGCGACCTCGCCGGATTTTACATTTCCATATCCGAACTTTTGGCGCTTGCGTGCGCCGCGCTGGGAGGACTGATGATATGACAGTATTATGCATCGGCGGGGCGCATCAGGGAAAGGCCGCGCTGTCGCGCGCGCTGTATCCCGCGCTGCCGCTGACCGAAAACCTGCATCGCCGTGTGCGGGAGGAACTTGCCGCCGGGCGTGACCCGATGGCGCTGTTGGAATATTTGCGCGGTCACGTTATCACCTGTGACGAGGTCGGCTGCGGTGTGGTGCCGATCGACCGCGCGGACGAAGCATACCGCGAGGCGGTCGGGCGGCTGTGCTGCGCACTGGCTGCCGAAGCGGATGCAGTCATCCGCGTGACGGTGGGCATCCCGCAATATATCAAAGGAGAGAAACCATGTATCTGACCTGTGCCGTGTTGCTCGGCTTTCTGCTGGATACTGTGTTGGGCGACCCAAACACCGGCCTGCATCCGGCCTGTCTCATTGGGCGGCTGGTGTCGCTGACCGAAAAAATCCTGCGGCGCGTGTTTCCAAAAACCAAACGCGGCGAGACTATTGCGGGCGTTCTGCTGTGGCTGATTGTGTGCGGCGTCAGCTTCGCCGCGCCGTTTTTTGCGCTGCGCTGGCTGCGCGGACACAATTTCTGGCTGGGCTTTGCGGTGGAAACGCTGCTTTGCTGGCTGATTCTCGCGCGAAAATGTCTGGCCGACGCGGGCAAAGCGGTGTATCGCGCGCTGGGGCAGTCGCTCGAGGACGGGCGAAAAACGGTTGCCATGTATGTCGGCCGTGACACTGGAGAACTGGACGAGGCGGGTGTCATTAAAGCCGCGGTCGAGACGGTCGCGGAGAACACGACCGATGGTGTGGTTGCGCCGCTGGTGTTCCTGCTCATCGGCGGCGCGCCGCTGGGACTGCTGTACAAGGCGGTCAACACGCTGGATTCGATGGTGGGTTACCATAACGAAAAATATGAGTATTTTGGCAAGTTTTCCGCGCGCATGGATGATATATTCAACTTTATTCCTGCGCGGCTGTCTGCTGCCTGCCTGATTGCGGCGGCGGGCATGCTGAGGCTGGACAACCGAAACGCACTGCGCATTTGCCGCCGCGACCGCAACAGCCACAAAAGCCCGAACGCCGGGCAGACCGAGTCCGCGTGCGCGGGTGCGCTGCATATCCAGCTTGGCGGGGATGCAAGCTATTTCGGCAAAACGGTGAAAAAAGCGTCGTTTGGCGACCCCGACCGTGTGGTGCGGCGCACGGACATTTTGCAGACCTGTGATTTGATGAGCATGGCGAGCGTACTCGCGCTGGTGCTGTGCGCGATGCTGCGGCTCCTTTTTGCTTGGCCGCCGCTTGGATAAAAGGAGGAACCCCATGCCCGAATATGTACACGGCGGCGACGTGTATTCCTTTTCCGCGCGCTTTGGCGGCGCGCCGGTCGATTTATCGGCTAATATCAACCCTTACGGCATCCCAGCGCGCGTCAAACAGGCGATGCTGGACGCGGTCGATGCCTGCACGCAGTACCCCGACCCGTTTTGCCGCGCGGCGCGGCAGGCGATTGGCGCGGCGGAGGGTGTCGACCCCGACCGGATTTACTGCGGCAGCGGCGCGGCGGACGTGCTCGACCGGCTGGCGGCGGTACTGCGCCCGAAAACCGTGCTGCTGCTCGCGCCGACCTTCGCGGAGTATGAGCGCACGCTCACGGGCGTGCAGCTTCGCTTTCACACGCTGCGCGTGGAGGAAGGCTTTGCCGTCACCGAGCGGATTCTGGACGATATCACGCCGGAACTGGATGCGGTCTACCTGTGCAACCCCAACAACCCGACCGGACGCACGATTATGCCCGCGCTGCTGCGCGAAATCGCCGCGCGGTGCACGGAGGTGGACGCACGGCTCGTGGTAGATGAGTGCTTTCTCGATTTTGTGCAGGGCGGCGGGACGCTTGCGCCCTATCTGGACGAATTTCCGTCGCTTGTGCTGCTGCGGGCATATACCAAGATGTACGCCGTGCCGGGCGTGCGCTTCGGCTGGTGCATGACGGCGGACGCGGCGCTGATTGAGGGCTTATACCGCGCGGGGCAGCCGTGGAATGTGTCGGTTATCGCGCAGGCGTGCGCGGTGGCGTGCGCACGGGAGCACGGTTTTGCGCAGGAGAGCGCCGCGCAGATTGCGGACGAACGCGCGTATCTGTCCGCACAGCTGATGGCGCGTGGGCTGTGGGTCTGCCCGGGGGAAGCAAATTTTCTGCTGTTCCGCGCGCAAGATGTGGACTTGCAGGAAAAGCTTGCGCAGCGCGGCGTTCTGATACGTGACTGTTCCAATTATCGCGGTCTGACGCGTGGCTATTACCGCACGGCGGTCAAGACGAGAAAAGAGAGCGACGCGCTGCTTGCGGCGCTGGATGAAATCCAAAAGGAGGAAAGCTGATGGCGCGGTGCATCATGGTGCAAGGAACTTGCTCGAACGCGGGCAAGAGCCTGCTTTGCGCGGCACTCTGCCGCATTTTCCGGCAGGACGGCTGGCGCGTTGCGCCGTTCAAGGCGCAGAATATGGCGCTGAACTCCTATATCACGGCGGACGGCGGCGAAATGGGCCGCGCACAGGTCGTGCAGGCCGAGGCCGCGGGCATCGCGCCCGATGTGCGCATGAACCCGATTTTGCTTAAGCCGACCAGCGACGTCGGCTCGCAGGTGATCGTGATGGGGCAGGCGCGCGGCAACCGCACCGCCCGCGAATACTGGGGTGATAAGAAGGCGCTGCTGCCGGTGGTCAAGCAGGCGTATGACAGCTTGGCGGCTGAGTATGATATCATCGTGATCGAGGGCGCGGGCAGTCCGGCCGAGATCAATCTCAAGAAAGATGATATCGTCAACATGGGGCTGGCAAAGCTGGTGGACGCGCCCGTGCTGCTCGTGGGCGATATCGACCGCGGCGGCGTGTTCGCGTCGCTGTACGGCACGGTAAAACTGCTCGAGCCGGAAGAACAGGCGCGCATCCGCGCGCTCATCATCAACAAGTTCCGCGGCGATGTGGAGATTTTGCGGCCGGGTTTGATGCAGCTGGAAGAGCTGACCGGCAAACCGATCGCAGGGGTCGTGCCGTATGGGCGGTTCGACATTGACGATGAGGACAGCTTATCCGAGCGGCTGGCTGGGGACGTGCGCGGCGCGGTAGTGCGCATTGCGGTCGTGCGGCTGCCGCGGCTGTCGAACTTCACAGACTTTGCCGCGCTCGAAAGAGTGCCCGGTGTAGGGGTCTATTATGCAGACAAGCCCGCGCAGCTGGAGGGCGCAGACCTCGTGATCCTGCCCGGCACGAAAGCGACGCTTTCCGACCTGAAATGGCTGCGCGAGAGCGGCATGGAAGTCCAGATTTTGAAGCAGTATGCGGCGGGTACGCCGGTGCTTGGCGTGTGCGGCGGGTTTCAAATGCTGGGGCGCACGGTGTCCGACCCGGAATGCACCGAGGGTGGCGGCAGTCTGCGAGGACTTGGCCTGCTGCCCGTGGACACGGTATTCCATCCTCGCAAGATCACAGTGCAGGCGCGCGGCGTAGTCGGTGCGTTGTCCGGTGTGTTCGCGGGGCTGTCCGGCGCGGCGGTTGAGGGTTATGAAATTCACATGGGCGAAACCGTGTGTGATGCGGTGGCTTTGCCGTTCTCCACGCTCACCCGTGCGGACGGCATAGCGGTTTCGGACGGCTGTCAGGCGGAAAACGCCTACGGCACTTATCTGCATGGTGTGTTCGATGCGCCGGGCGTTGCGCTGGAACTGGCGCAGGCGCTCGCCGCGCGCAAAGGGGTGTCGCTGGACGATGCAGCGTGTGACACCGCAGAGTGCAAGGAACGGGAATACGACCGCTTGGCGGATACCGTCCGTCAGGCACTCGATATGGATTTGATTTACCGGGTTTTGGAGGGAAACGCATGACAAACAAGGCTTGTGTACACCTGTACTGCGGTGACGGCAAGGGAAAAACGACCGCGGCGGTCGGTCTGGCGGTACGGTTTGCGGGACGCGGCGGCAAGGTGGTGCTGGCGCAGTTTTTGAAGGACGGCACGTCGGGTGAATGCCGCGCGCTGGCAAAGCTCGGCAATGTTACGATGCTGGCGGCCAATCCGGTGCGCAAATTCTCCTTCCAGATGACGGACGAAGAGAAAAAGCAAACCGCAGATGCGATACAGCGAACCTTCGCCGCCGCGACCGGCTACGCCGTGCGCGAGGGCGCGGGACTGCTCATCCTCGACGAGGTATGTGCGGCAATCTCCTGCGGTTTTCTGGACGAACAGGCCGTGCTGGATTTTCTGGACAGCCGCCCGGACACGCTTGAGGTCGTGCTGACCGGACGCGATCCGTCGGACGCGCTGAAAATGCGCGCGGATTATATCACCGAAATGGCAAAGCGCCACCATCCCTTCGACGATGGCATTGCCGCGAGGGAGGGGATCGAATGGTAAACGGACGAATGGCTCCTGCCGAGATCGAAAAGCGCAGCTTTGCAATCATCACAGCCGAACTCGGCGGACGTACCTTTGCACCCGGCGTTGCGGAAGTGGTCAAACGTGTTATCCACACGACGGCGGACTTTGACTATGCAGACAACCTGTGCTTTTCGGAAAACGCAGTCGAGCGGGCAAAAGCTGCGCTCGAAGCGGGTGCGACGGTGGTCACTGATACCAATATGGCGCTCGCGGGCATCAGCAAGGGAACGCTCGAGAAACTCGGCGGGTGTGCCGTCTGCCTGATGGCGGACGAGCAGGTCGCGTGCGAGGCCAAGGCGCGCGGCGTGACGCGCGCGACGGTGTCGATGGAGCACGCGGCGAAGCTGAACGGGCCGCTCATTTTTGCCATCGGCAATGCGCCGACCGCGCTCATCCGTCTGCATGAGCTGATAGAAGAGGGCACGGTGCAGCCCGCGCTTGTTATTGGCGTGCCGGTCGGGTTTGTCAACGTGGTCGAGGCCAAAGAATTATTCATCGGCGGGGACACGCCGTATATCATCGCGCGCGGGCGCAAGGGCGGCTCGAATGTAGCCGCTGCCATTGTCAACGCGCTGCTGTATCAACTGGTCAAGCGGGAGGGATTTTGACATGGGCAAGAAAGCGCTGATGGTCGTCAGCTTCGGCACCAGTATGCCGCAGGCACGGCACGCGATTGAGAAAATCGAGGAACGGCTGCACAAGGCGTTCCCGGACTATGACTTTTTCCGCGCGTTCACTTCGAGGATGGTCGCCCGCAAGATCGAGCGCGAAGAAAGTGTCCACATCCCATCCCCGGAAGAGCTGATGGAACAGCTGGCGGACGCAGGGTATGAAGAGGTGCGCTGCCAGAGCCTGCATGTCATCTTCGGGCAGGAATACGAAAAGCTGCTCGCGCAGCTGCGCCCATACCGGGGGCGGTTTGCGCGCTTGCTGATCGGTCGGCCGCTGTTGTGGGACACCGAGGACTATCTGCGGCTGACGCGCGCGCTGCTGGCCGAAATGCCGCGCCTTGCACCGGACGAGGCGTATGTGTTCATGGGGCACGGCACCGAGCATCCGGCAAACGCCGCGTATGCACTGGTGGAAAACTGTTTCCGGTATCACCGCGCCGAGCGGGTCTATGTCGGCACGGTCGAGGGCTTTCCGCATCTCGACTATGTGCTCGCGCGGCTGGACGCGCATGAGGTGACGCATGTCCATCTTGCACCGCTGATGATCGTGGCGGGCGATCATGCGCACAACGATCTGGCAGGTGAGGAAGAGGACAGCTGGAAGAGCCGTCTGGAGGGCGAGGGCTACACGGTCGAGACCCATTTGCGCGGTCTGGGCGGGCTGGACGCGGTCGGGGAGATTTTTGCCGACCATTGCCGCGCCGCAGAGGCAGTTTAACGGTAAAACGATCGAACACAGCAGGAGCAAGCAGCTGCCTGCTGTGTTTTTTTCTGTCAGAAGCGCGGCGGCACAAGGAAAAAAAGAAAAAGTTCTATTCCCACCCTTATTTTCCGTCAAAGCCCGCAAATTGTTTGGGCTATACTGGGAAAACAAGGGAGGCAGAACGAAAATGGACAAGCAAAAGACAAAGCGGGCTGCGCCGCTTGTGTTGGGCCGCGCAGCGGCATGGCTGGCGCGGCTTTGGAACGAAGAGCATTTGCATATCCTGATTACCGGGGTGCAGCGGTTTATCCTGTGCGCAGTGCTGGCGCGCGGCACGGTGTTTGGCGGGTATGCGCCGTTTGGGCTGGCAATGGCGTCGGCACTGATGGCGCGCGGCGCGGGGCTGAGCGCCATCGGCGGCGTGGTATGCGGGCTGATGCTGCTGGGCGGCGGGATGAAAAGCGGGGTGTACATTGCGGCGGCGCTGCTGGTACTGTGCGTGATGAGCGTGTGTGCGGGACTGCGTATTGTGCGCACCGCGTGGTTCGCGCCGACCATTGCAGCGTTTGCGGGTGCGGCATGCACCTTTGTGTTTCTGCCGACGGGCGCGGCGCTCGACCTATCCGCCTTGCTGCCGTTTGTGGCAGTGCAGCTGCTGACGCTGGGCGCGTGCCGGGTGTATGGCGCGGCACTTTCCCCGCCGCGGGATGAAAACGACTGGCGGCGGCCGGCAACGCTGCTGGTACTGGTGGCGACTGTGTTGCTGTCGCTGTCCGATCTGAGCCTGTTCGGTCTGCTCTCGCCTGCGCGCGTGGCAGCGCTTTTGCTGACGCTTGCGGCGGCGTATCTCGGCGGGGCGGCACCCGGCGCCGCGGCGGGCGTTGCGCTGGGTGCGGCGATGGATATCGCCTGCGGGTACGGCGCGCTGTTCACCTGCTGCTATGGCTTGTGCGCGCTGGTTGCCGGGCTGTTCCGGGACAGCGGACGCGGCTGGTTCGCGTTGTGTGCGCTGGGTTCCGGTCTATGCGCGGCGATGCTGGGCGTGGAGCATGTGTTGTTCGTACCGATGATTCTCGAACTTTTTGGCGCGGTGGTAGCGTTTGCGGTCATGCCGCCGCTGGTGTGGGAGGCGATGCGCCACAGCTTTCTGCCCGATACGCTGATGGGAGAAGCCGCGCATCGCACGGTAAAGCAGGCGGTCGGGAAATGCGCCACCGAAGCGGCGCAGGCGTTTTACGAGCTGTATCTGGCGATGCTGAACGGCATCAGCGAGGGCAAAGCCGCAGGCGACCAGAATGTGCGCGCGGTGTTTGACCGCGCGAGCGACCGGGTCTGCAAAAACTGCGTGCTGTGCTCCCAGTGTTGGCAGCGCGACTATGTGACAACGCTTGCCGCGCTCAACGATGTGACCCAGCCCATGCTCAAGCGCGGGCGGGCGGAGCTTTCGGACTTCCCCTATCACTTTGCCTCGCGCTGCGTGCATCTGCCCGAACTGATGCGCGCCATCAACAGCGCGTTGTTTGCGCTGCGCGAGCGCCAAAGCCTTCGGCGACAGCAGGAGGAAAACCAGAGCCTGCTGGCGCGCCAATATGCGGGCATTACGGACATTCTTCGTCAGTTGGGCGCGGAGGCGACGCAGGATGTGACCGCCCAGCCCATGATGGAGCGGCAGATCCGGCGGTATGCGGCGGCGTTTGGCTGGATTGACCGCGTATGCGCGGTGCGAGACGCACAGGGACGGCTGGCGGTTGAACTGTACGGCGAGGGCATCGAGGATGTGCTGCGGCAGGGCGAGGGCTTCTCGGCGGGGCTGAGCGCGCTGCTCGGCGTCACGCTGACCGCGCCCAAACGGGTGGAGGATGAGCTGGGGCCGCATGTGGAAATGCGCGAGCGCGCGCCCTTTCGCGCAATTGTTGGTATTGGGCGGCAGCAAAAGGGGGATTCTGCCGTATCGGGCGACAGCGGCTGCTATTTTCTGACCGATGCGGGCATTGCCTGCCTGCTGCTGTCTGACGGCATGGGGTCAGGGACAGCAGCGCAGCAGGACAGCCGTATGCTCATTACCTCGCTCGAACGCTTCCTGCGCGCGGGCATCACGATCGCGGACGCACTAAAAGCGGTGTCGCCCGCACTGCGTCTGCGGTCGGACGGGACACGGTTCACCACGCTCGACGCGCTGACGCTCGATTTGTTCACCGGGCGGGCGGAGAGCCTCAAGTGCGGCGCAGCACCCTCGTACCTGCGTCTGGGCGGGCAGTGGAAGATGCTGACCGGAAAGGCGCTGCCCATTGGTTTGGCTGAGGAGGATGCGCTGGGTGAACCAGTGCCGCTGCGCTTCGGGCATGGCGATCTGTGTATTCTCCTCTCGGACGGCATTTCGGACGGTATGGATGACGGTTGGGTGCGGGAAACCCTGCAAGCCCATGCGGAGGACAGCCCAAAAGAGCTGGCGATGCATCTGGTCACAGGCGCGACAGGTCGAGGACACGACGACGACCGCACAGCGCTGGTGATGCGAGTGGAAAAAATGTGATGGTTAAATCCCTCCCTTTGTGGCAATACTTGCTGCAAAAGGGAGGGATTTGTTATGGTGAAAGGGATCAGCCGCCGCGTGGTGGTGGTGCGGCCGGATGAGCACGGCATGTTTGAGCAGGCGATTTTTCTGGTGCGGGACTGCACAGTGCCGCGCAGCGACGCGGTGCGCGAGGCCTGCCGCATTGCAAACCGATATGTGGCTGGACGACATACACGGCGGCGTTCGCCGTGGGTGCGCCTGGCGGTGGCATTTGCGTCCGGCGCGGTGCTGGCCAGCGGCGTTTGGGCAGTGCTTTGGCTGCTTTTATGAAAAATGTCGGAAAAGTCGATGCAATATTGTACAGTATATCGGTAGACATTTATTGAAAATTAGTTTATATTAGTATTAGATATTAACAAGAAAGGATGTCACCCAAATGAGCAAGTATGTGTGCAAGGTTTGCGGTTATATTTATGATCCTGCGGAAGGAGATCCGGATAACGGCGTAGCGCCCGGCACGGCGTTTGAAAACCTGCCGGAGGACTGGGTCTGCCCGCTGTGCGCGGTTGGCAAGGATGAGTTCGAGCCGGCGTAAAGGCAAGAAGAAAAGGGGTCGCTGTATCAGCGACCCCTTTTTGTGAACAGATTGCAAATTGCAGGCGTGCGCCCTTGTTTTGCCGCAAACAGCTTGGTATACTAAAGTTAATCAGCAAAACGCGCCAAACCGGGCGCAGTCGGATAAACAATCGAGGTGGCTTGGTGTATGACCGCCGAATTATTTTTTCAGCTGTTTCATCAGTACGGTCTGATTTTGGTCTGTGCGGTGATTTTCTGCGAATATATGAACCTGCCCGGCTTCCCAGCGGGCGTGATCATGCCGTCTATCGGTGTGCTGATCGCGCAGAGCGAGCTGTCGCTCTGGCTGACGATCGTGCTGAGCGTCGTATTCGGCGTGTTGGGCAGTCTGGTGATTTATGGCCTGTGTTACTGGGGCGGCGAGCCGATCATGGAAAAGTTGTTCGGCAAAAGCGAAAAATTCCGTTCGTTTGTCAAACGCTGCCATGAGTATATCGACGCGCAGCATGGTCGCGGGCTGGCGCTGTGCCGCATCATTCCGGTGCTGCGCACGATCGTATCCATCCCCGCGGGGCTGATCCGTATGCCGGTCAAGTGGTTTGTTGGCTGGTCGGCGCTCGGCATCGGTGCGTGGAACACGGTGCTGATTTCGTTTGGGTATTTTTTCAGCGAAAAAATATTGACCATGGTGTTGTAAAAAGCTCCCTTTCGGGAGCTTTTTTGTGCGTTTTGGATAGGACGGTTTTTGTCACCACATTGCAAGTTGCAATCAGTGGGGCTGTATGATAAAATATATGGCGTTAAATTATGCGCAGTGGGGGAGATTTATGCAAATCGGGAACGTAACGCTTGCCGGACGGATGGTGCTCGCGCCGATGGCCGGTGTAACTGACCGCGCATTCCGGCAGATCTGCCGCGAACATGGCGCGGCCCTGACCGTGACCGAGATGGTTTCCGCCAAGGCGCTGACCTATGGCGATAAAAAAACGCCGGGCTTGCTCTCGCTCGGAAAAAACGAGCATCCCGCCGCAGCGCAGATTTTCGGGCATGAGCCGGAAACTATGGCGGAAGGCGCGAAAATTGCACGCACCGTGTCCGGCTGCGATATCATTGATATCAACATGGGTTGTCCTGCACCTAAAATTGCAAACAACGGCGACGGCTCCGCGCTCATGCGCGACCCGGCGCTGGCCGCGCGCGTGATCGAGGCGGTCTGCCGTGCGGTGGATGTGCCGGTGACGGTCAAGTTCCGCAAGGGCTGGGACGAGAAAAGCGTCAACTGCGTCGACTTTGCGCGCATGGCGGAGCAGGCCGGTGCGGCGGTGATTGCCGTGCATGGCCGCACGCGCGCGCAGCAGTACAGCGGCGTGGCAGATTGGGATGCAATCCGTGCGGTCAAGCAGGCCGTGTCCATCCCGGTCATCGCCAACGGCGACGTGGCCGTGCCGGAGGATGTGGTGCGCATACTGGAGCATACGGGCGCGGACGCGGTGATGGTCGGCCGCGGGGCGCTGGGCGACCCGTGGCTCTTTGAGCGGGCAAATGCGCTGCTCGAGACCGGCGTCTGTCCGCCGCTGCCGCCGTTTGCCGAGCGGATTGACACGGCGGTGCGCCAAATCGAACTGGCAGCAGAACAAAAGGGCGAGCGCGTGGCCATGCTGGAGGCGCGCCGTCATGTGAACTGGTATCTCAAGGGTCAAGGCGGTCTGAAGACATTCAAAATGCGAATTTGTGCACTCGAACGGCTCGAGCAGCTCTATCCGCTGGCGGAGGAGATCAAGCGCGCAGCCGGTTGCTGAATGATATTTGACATCATATAAGGGGGCGGAAGCTGTGGACGATAAGCATATTCTCGTGCGGGCAAAGCGCGGCGAGCTGGATGCTTTTGAAGAGCTGGTGCGTCGCTATGAGAAGCGCGTATACGCGGTTGCCCTGCGCTCGTCCGGCAGTCCGGAGGATGCCGCCGATATCGTGCAGGAGGTCTTTCTGCGCGCGTGGCGGTCGATCGAGTCTTTCCGCGGAGACAGCGGCTTTTCCACCTGGCTGTTCCGCATCACCATGAATATGTGTGTGGATTTTGCGCGCCATAAGCATTCCCAGCCGCAAACGCAGTCCATTGTGGACGAAGAGGAGAACGAGCGGCAGGTGCCGGATACGGCGCTGACGCCAGAAGAGCATCTGGAAAACCGCGAGCTGGGGCGCGAACTCGCGGCAGCGCTGGACGAAATCAGTGAGGAACATCGCCGGATCGTGCTGCTGCGTGATGTTTCCGGCATGAGCTATACCGAGATCGCAGACGTGCTGGAGATCAGCGAGGGCACGGTAAAATCCCGGCTGTCGCGTGCACGCATTGCGCTGCGCAAGGTTTTGCTGCGCAGAGGGAACCTTTTTCAGTCTGCCGCGTCTAATCCATCGAAAGGAGGCGGGGACGCATGAGTGATGAAGAATATTTTGAGCAGCTGGTATCCAACAGTCTGGACGGCACCTTGACCGATTCCGAACGGGAAAAGCTTGAAGAGCATCTGGCGGAGTGCCCCTCGTGCGCCGCGCTGAAACAGGATCTGGAGCAGATGCGGGCATGGTTTTCCGAAGAGGTGGAGACGCCCGAGGGACTGCACGAAGGCATTATGCAGAAGCTGGAGCAGGAAACCAAGCTGCGGGTGGTTCAGCCGGAAAAACCGGTGCGCCGAATGCCGGTGTTCACGATGGTGGCAGCGGCTGCCGTTGTGGTGCTGGTGGTGCTTGGCGGCGGGCTGATGCCCGCGTTCAGCACGGTGGACAGTGCTGGCAGCGCGAATACGACTGCCGCGTCGGACGGAGCAGCCGCTGCGGATACCGCAGGACAGGCGGTGGCGGACGCGGCTGAGGATGCAGGACTGACGGCGGGCAGTGAGGAAAACGCCGGTGCAGCGGCGGTGCCCCCGGAGGGCGGGCAGGCCGTGCAGTCGCGCAACAGCGTACCGGAAAGCGATACTGTTACGCCGAAGGACAGCACGGAAAGCACGTCCGAGCAGGCGACAGGCAGCAGCGCCGATGCAGGAGCAACCACCAATGACGAGGTTTGGGCCGAGCTGCAGCCGAATACAAAGGGTGCTGCGGGCGGCAGCGCCGAGCAGGCCGGGGCAAAGGTGCATGTTGCGTTGGCAGAAGCACAGCCGTCGCTGACGCTGCCGGATTCCCTGCGCGGTGTGAGTGTGGCGCATTGCTACCTTGCCACCGGCGGCGAGGAACTGCCGGATATCGACGGCCAGCTGATCAGCACGGCGGACGGGATTTCCTGGTTCCTGCTGCAAAACAACATGTCTAATTTGCAGGATACGCTGGGGCAGATGGAGGATGCCGGGTTTACCGTGTCGGGCTACGAGGATGTGGGTCTGACCATCGACAGCAAGGCGACTTCATGGCTGCTGATCGTGCAAACAGCGTCTTAAAAAATGCAGAAAAAGCGGTTTGGAAAGCATGGCTTCCGAGCCGCTTTTCTGTGATTTAGAAATTTCGGAGGGTTACACAAAAATTTTGCAAAAAATTTGTGTAAACACTTGACTTTGGGAAATGCTTGTAGTAATCTATAGAAGCACCTGCGAAAGCGGGGAAAACGCGATGATGCCGGAGATTGCTGCCATGCGCAGGTAACTTCGGCGGAGTAGGTCCGACAATCGGGCGGTTGAGATAACTGCTATCAGCCAAAGGCGATTTGCCTTTTGGCAAAAATGCAATGTTCGTGCGTAAATTCGGGACTCGCGGCGCGTGCGCCGTCAAGCCGATAGCCCGAACCACTTGTGTTTCTTATTGTGACCGGATCGTTACACTATCAGTGTGCCCGGTTATTTTCATGCCCGCATGTGATACACACGGCGGGGTTGCAGTTTCTCTCCGTAGCGAGTCAAAACATTATTTAATGTATGGCACACATACGAGGAGGAAAAACCACCATGGCAAACGCACAGAAGATTCGCATTCGCCTCAAGGCGTACGATCACGAGCTGATCGACCAGTCCGCAGAGAAGATCATCGAGACCGCAAAGCGCAACGGCGCGAAGGTTTCCGGCCCGATCCCGCTGCCGACCGAGAAGCAGATCGTTACCATCCTGCGCGCGGTACACAAGTACAAGGATTCCCGCGAGCAGTTCGAGCGCCGCACCCACAAGCGCCTGATCGACATCATCAACCCGAATCAGGCTACCATCGAGGCGCTGACCACCCTCGACCTGCCGGCTGGCGTCGAGTTCGAGGTAAAGCTTTAATTTCTGTCAACAGGCAGACGGACTAACCCAACCGACTGCTTGAAGCCCTGCCGCGACACGCGCGGCGAGGTCATGTTGGCGGCCAAATGCCGTCAACCAATAACCTTTAAGGAGGAAAAACACAATGCTGCAGAAAGCAATCATCGGCAAGAAGGTCGGCATGACCCAGATCTTCAATGCTGACGGCAAGGTGATCCCCTGCACCGTTATCGAGGCAGGTCCTTGCGTTGTCACCCAGCTCAAGACCGAAGAGAAGGACGGCTACAATGCGGTTCAGTTCGGTTTCGAGGACATCAAGGAGCGCAAGCTCAACAAGCCGGAGAAGGGCCACCTGAAGAAGGCTGGCGACTCCCTTAAGAAGTACCTCAAGGAGTTCCGCTTTGCGGACTGCTCCACCTTCCAGCTTGGCGATGTGATCAAGGCCGACATGTTCGTCGCTGGCGACTATGTTGACGTAACCGGCACCTCCAAGGGTAAGGGCTACGCGGGCGTTATCAAGCGCTTCAACGCGGGCCGCTCCCCGATGAGCCACGGCGCCGGCCCGATGCACCGTCATCAGGGTTCTATGGGCGCTTGCTCCGATCCGTCCAAGATCATGAAGGGCAAAATGATGCCGGGCCACATGGGCGCTGAGCAGGTCACTGTGCAGAACCTCGACGTTGTCAAGGTTGACGCAGAGCTGAACCTGATCGCGGTTTGCGGCGCGGTACCGGGCCCGAAGGGCGGCATCGTGGTGCTCAAGAACACCGTCAAGAACAACAAGGTTGCCAAGGGCGAGGCTGGCGTCAGCAAGAACCCGCAGAAGGCTTCCGCGAGAAAGTAAGGGAAGGAGGAGCAACTCATGCCTACAGTAGCAGTTTTTGATATGACCGGTAAGAAGACCGGCGAGATGGAGCTGAACGAGGCCGTTTTCGGCATCGAGCCCAACATGGCTGTGGTTCACGCCGCAGTAAAGAATTACCTGGCCAACCAGCGTCAGGGCACTCAGTCCACGCTGACCCGTGCTGAGATCCGTGGCGGCGGCATCAAGCCGTGGCGCCAGAAGGGCACCGGCCGCGCCCGTCAGGGTTCGATCCGCTCTCCGCAGTGGACCCACGGCGGTATTGCCCTCGGCCCGAAGCCCCGTTCCTATAACTACTCCCTGACCAAGAAGACCAAGCGTCTTGCAATGCTCTCCGCGCTGAGCGCGAAGGCAGCTGCCGGCGAGATCATCGTGATCGACGGTCTGGATATGGGCGAGATCAAGACCAAGTCCTTCGCCGGCTTCCTCAAGGGGGTTGACGCCACCGGCAAGAGCCTGGTTGTTACCCCCGAGGTTCGCACGAACGTTGTCAAGTCCGCGGCTAACATCCCGGGCGTGCGCACGACGATCGCGTCTACCCTCAATGTTTACGAAGTGCTCAACGCTGACAAGTTCATCATCGACAAGGCAGCGGTTGAGAAGCTGCAGGAGGTGTACGCATAATGAAGTTCGCTTACGATATTATCAAGAAGCCGATCATCACCGAGCGTTCCATGATGGGCACCCAGAACAACAAGTACACCTTCGAGGTCGCCGCTGACGCGGGTAAGATCGAGATCAAGAAGGCTGTGGAAGAGATCTTCGACGTAAAGGTTCAGAAGGTCAACACCATCAAGCTGCCGGGCAAGTGGAAGCGCATGGGCGTCCACGTCGGCAAGCGTCCCGACATCAAGAAGGCGGTCGTTACCCTGACCCCGGATTCCAAGGGCATCGAGCTTTTTGAGAACATGATGTAATCAGCCTTTCGGCTATGTATGGGGATGACACCCCGATAAGAAACAGATTCTAAGGAGTTGAAAATCCAAATGGCTATCAAGACTTTCAACCCGACGACGCCCTCGCGCAGAAATATGACTGTGCTGTCCTACAAGGGTCTGTCTAAGGTGAAGCCCGAGAAGAGCCTTCTCGAAAAGGTCAAGAAGACCGCCGGCCGCAACAGCTATGGCCGCATCACCGTTCGTCACATTGGCGGCGGCAACAAGAAAAAGTACCGTATCATCGACTTCAAGCGCCAGAAGCTGGATATGCCGGCAACCGTGCTGACGCTCGAGTACGATCCGAACCGTTCCGCGAACATCGCGCTGGTTCAGTATGAGGACGGCGTTAAGGCTTATATCCTCGCGCCGGAAGGCCTCAAGATCGGCGACAAGGTCGTATCCTCCAAGGATGCCGACATCAAGCCGGGCAACTGCCTGCCGGTTGAGTTCATCCCGGTTGGTACTATGATCCACAACATCGAGCTGTACCCCGGCAAGGGCGCGCAGCTGGTTCGTTCCGCAGGCGTCGGCGCTCAGCTGATGGCAAAGGAGAACGGCAAGGCGATGGTTCGTCTGCCCTCCGGTGAGCTGCGTTACGTCCGTCTGGAGTGCAAGGCAACCATCGGCGTTGTCGGCAACTCCGACCACTCCAACGTCCAGATCGGTAAGGCTGGCCGTACCCGTCACATGGGCATCCGTCCGACTGTCCGCGGTTCTGTTATGAACCCGTGCGATCACCCGCACGGCGGCGGCGAAGGCAAGAGCCCGATCGGTCGTCCCAGCCCGGTTACCCCGTGGGGCAAGCCGGCGATGGGTTACAAGACCCGCAAGAAGAACCACCGCACGGATAAGCAGATCGTGCGTCGTCGCAACGGCAAGTAAGAAAGGAGTTAAACGATTATGGGCAGAAGTGTCAAGAAGGGCCCTTTTGTGGCTCCTGAGCTTATCAAAAGAGTCGTTGAAATGAATGAAAAGGGCGAGAAGAAGGTCCTCAAGACCTGGTCCCGCGCTTCCACGATCTTCCCGGAGTTCGTCGGTCACACCTTCGCGGTGCACGACGGCCGCAAGCATGTTCCGGTGTATGTCACTGAGGACATGGTTGGTCACAAGCTGGGCGAGTTTGCTCCCACCCGTACCTACAAGGGTCACGCGGGCAGCAAGACCTCCAATAACGGCAAGTAAGGAGGAGTTAAGGAAACATGGAAGCAAGAGCAATCGTACGCAACGTGCGCATGACCCCGCGTAAGATCAAGCTGATCTGCGATCTGATCCGCGGCAAGGATGCGGGCGAAGCGATGGCTATCATCATGAATACCCCCAAGGCGGCCTGCGAGCCGATGGAGAAGCTCCTCAAGAGCGCAGTCGCCAATGCCGAGAACAACCACGGCATGAACACCGACAAGCTGTACGTTAAGGAAGTACACGTCGGTCCCGGCCCGATCATGAAGCGCGTTATGCCGCGTGCACAGGGCCGTGCATTCAGAATCCTCAAGAGAACCTCGCACATCACGCTGGTTCTTGGCGAGAGAGAATAAGGGAGGGTAATCAATGGGCCAGAAAGTAAATCCGAACGGTCTCCGTGTCGGCGTTATCAAGAATTGGGATTCCCGTTGGTTCGCAAAGGACAATGTGTTCGGCGACCTCCTCGTGGAAGACTACAACATCCGTAAGGAACTGAAGAAGCGTCTGTACGACGCAGGCGTTCCGGCGATCGAGATCGAGCGCAAGAACGACGAAATCAAGATCATGATCCAGTGCGCGCGTCCCGGCATGGTTGTCGGCCGCGGCGGCGAGGACATCAAGAAGCTCGAGGAAGAGCTCACCCGTAAGTACGGCAAGAAGGTTCGCTGCTCGATCATCGAGATCAAGAACCCGGACACCAACGCAACTCTGGTTGCTGAGAACATTGCAGCTCAGCTCGAGAAGCGCATCGGTTTCCGCCGTGCAATGAAGCAGTCCATGGGCCGTGCAATGCGCATGGGCGCCAAGGGCATCAAGGTTTCCTGTGCTGGCCGTCTGGGCGGCGCGGAAATCGCTCGTACCGAGCACTATCATGAAGGCACCATTCCGCTGCAGACCCTGCGTGCGGACATCGACTATGGCTTTGCCGAGGCCGCGACCACCTATGGCCGCATCGGCGTTAAGGTTTGGATCTACAAGGGTGAGGTTCTCCACGGCGGTCCGCGTCTGGGCCGTTCCATCGAGGCTCCGAAGCCCGCTTTCGAGCGCCGCGAGCGTCGCGGTGGCCGTGATGACCGCCGTGGCGGCCGCCGTGATTTTGGTCGCGGTGAGCGTCGCGCACCCCGCCAGGAAGGAGGCAACCGCTAATGCTGCTCCCCAAGAGAGTTAAATACCGTCGCGTGCATCGTGGCCGCCTCAAGGGCAAGGCCATGCGCGGCAATTTCGTATCCAACGGCGAGTTTGGCCTGCAGGCTACCGAGCCCTGCTGGATCACTTCGAACCAGATCGAGGCTGCTCGTATCGCTATGACCCGTTACACCAAGCGTGGCGGTCAGGTTTGGATCAAGATTTTCCCCGACAAGCCGATTACTGAGAAGCCGGCCGAGACCCGAATGGGTTCCGGTAAGGGCTCGCCCGAGTACTGGGTTGCAGTCGTAAAGCCCGGCCGCGTACTGTTTGAAATCGCCGGCGTTTCCGAAGAGGTCGCCCGCGAGGCCCTGCGTCTGGCAAGCCACAAGCTGCCGTGCAAGACCAAGTTCGTTGCCCGTGAGACCAAGAATGGCGGTGAAGCATGATGAAGGCATCTGAGATCAGAGAACTGACGGCCGAGGAACTGGCTGCAAAGCTGGGCGACCTGAAGAAGGACCTCTTCAACCTCCGTCTTCAGCTCGCTACCAACCAGCTCGAGAACACCAACAAGATCACTGAGGTCAAGCGCGACATTGCGCGTGTCAACACCGTAATCCGTGAGAAGCAGCTCGCGGAGAAGGCGTAATAGGAGGGAAACGAATTGAGCGAAAGAGCATTACGCAAGACGCGTGTCGGCAAGGTCGTTTCCGATAAGATGGACAAGACCATTGTCGTTGCAATCGAGGATCGCGTTGCGCATCCTCTGTATAAGAAGGTTATTCCGCACACCTACAAGCTGAAGGCGCACGACGAGAACAACGAGTGCCGCATCGGCGACAAGGTGAAGGTGATGGAGACCCGCCCGCTGTCCAAGGATAAGCGCTGGAGACTGGTTGAAATCATCGAGAAGGCAAAGTAAGGAGGAGAGCACATGGTTCAGCAGGAAACTTTTCTGCGTGCAGCTGACAACAGCGGCGCGAAGGAACTGAAGGTCATCCGTGTTCTCGGCGGCTCCGCACGCAAGTATGGCAACATCGGTGACGTAGTCGTTTGCTCGGTGCGCAAGTGCACCCCGGGCGGCGGCGTGAAGAAGGGCGACGTCGTAAAGGCTGTTATCGTCCGCACCGTTAAGGGCCTGCGCCGCGCGGATGGCAGCTACATCCGCTTTGACGAGAACGCCGGTGTCATCATCCGTGACGATAAAAACCCCCGCGGCACCCGTATCTTTGGGCCTGTCGCTCGTGAGCTGCGCGATAAGGACTATATGAAGATCCTGTCGCTTGCTCCGGAAGTACTGTAAGGAGGTCGCCAAGAATATGAATACTCTGCATGTTAAGACGGGCGACACCGCAGTCGTTCTTTCCGGCAAGGAAAAGGGCAAGCGCGGCAAGGTTCTGTCCGTAAACCCGAAGAAGGGTATGGTTGTTATCGAAGGTGTGAACATGATCAAGTGCCACACCAAGCCCCGCCGTCAGGGTGAAACCGGCGGCATCATCGAGCGCGAGGGCGCGCTGCGTGCGTGCAAGGTTATGCGTGTTTGCCCGAAGTGCAACAAGCCGACCCGCCCCGCGCACAAGTTCGCTGAGAACGGTGCAAAGCTGACGGTGTGCAAGCACTGCGGCGAGACGCTTTAAGAAGAGGAGGCAAGCAATAAATGGTTCCGAATATGAAAGCCAAGTATACTGCGGATGTTGCGCCTGCTCTGATGAAGAAGTTCCAGTACAAGAGCACGATGCAGATCCCGACCATCGATAAGATCGTCGTCAACGTCGGCTGCGGCAAGGAAGCCAACGGCAACTCCAAGGTTATCGAGTCCGTTGTCCGCGACATCGCAGCCATCACCGGCCAGAAGCCGGTTGTCACCCACGCCCGCAAGTCGGTTGCTAACTTCAAGCTCCGCGAGGGTATGCCGGTTGGCGTTAAGGTTACCCTGCGCCGCGACCGCATGTGGGAGTTCCTGGATCGTCTGTTCAACGTAGCGCTGCCGCGCGTACGCGACTTCCGCGGCATCAACGGCGACGCATTCGACGGCCGCGGCAACTACGCCCTCGGCCTGAAGGAGCAGCTGATCTTCCCGGAAATTTCCTACGATCAGATCGACAAGGTTCGTGGTATGGATATCGTTATCTGCACCACCGCAAAGACCGACGAAGAAGCCAAGGAGCTGCTTACCCTGATGGGCGCTCCGTTTGAGAAGTAAGGGAGGAGAAACAACATGGCTAAGAAGGCAATGATCCTCAAGCAGCAGGCGAAGCCGAAGTTCTCTACCCGCGCTTACAACCGCTGCAAGATCTGCGGCCGTCCGCACGCTTACCTGCGTGATTTCGGTATCTGCCGTATCTGCTTCCGTGAGCTGGCTTACAAGGGCCAGATCCCGGGCGTTCGCAAGGCTTCCTGGTAAGGCTTGCGTCGATTGAAAACGACAAAAAGCGGGCGCTCCGGCGCCCGCTTTTCGCAAATCCTGCCGAAGGGTGTCGGCAGGCGCAGTTTTATTGCGTTTTGACGGGAACGAAACCAGAATATTTTATAAAAATATGCATTTTGTTGCTTGCCAATTCGCAAAAAACCATGCTATAATTAGTCGATAGCCCGCCCATGCGGGCTTGTCGGCTGTGATTATAAAACACAGCGTACCCCCAGCCGCTGTTTGTGGAAGGGCCACAGGCAGTGTAAAGAAAAGTGGGAGGCAAACAGGTCAATCAAGAGGGGACCCAACCCAGCCCCGCTCCGATTGCTGCACTACCCCCAAACTTCTTGAAAAGGAGAGCATTTATGCAGATCACTGATCCTATCGCGGATATGCTGACCCGTATCCGCAACGCCGGCAATGCTCGTCATGCCAGCGTGGACGTACCCGCGTCCAAGATGAAGAAGGCAATTGCCCAGATCCTGCTCGATGAGGGCTATATCAAGTCCTTTGAGACTCTGGAGGGCAACACCCAGGGCATCATCCGCATCACGCTCAAGTATGTGGACGGCCGCCAGAAGGCCATCACCGGCCTCAAGCGCGTTTCCAAGCCCGGCCTGCGTGTGTATGCCGGCGCTCAGGAGCTTCCGAAGGTGCTCCGCGGCCTTGGTATTGCCATCATTTCCACGTCGAGAGGCATCATGACCGATAAGAAGGCTCGCGAGCTGAATGTCGGCGGCGAAGTCCTCGCATTTGTATGGTAAGGGGAGGTATAAAATATGTCTCGAATTGGTAGAATGCCGATTGCCATCCCGTCCGGTGTGGAGGTCAAGGTTGACGGCCATGCCGTAACGGTCAAGGGCGCAAAGGCAACCCTTACCCGCGAAATCCACCCGAACATCACTGTTGCGGTGGAGGGAAATGAAATCCTCGTTACGCGTCCGAATGACGCAAAGGAAAACCGTGCCCTGCACGGCCTGACCCGTTCGCTCATCCACAACATGGTTGTCGGCGTAACCGACGGCTTTAAGAAGGAACTGAGCGTACAGGGCGTTGGTTACCGTGTACAGAAGCAGGGCAAGGATCTGGTTATGAACCTCGGTTACTCGCATCAGGTTACCATGAGCGAGATCGACGGCATCACGATCGACGTTCCGAACCCGAACACGATCATCATCTCCGGTCCTGACAAGCAGAAGGTCGGCCAGTTTGCTGCGGAAGTCCGCGAGAAGCGTCCGCCGGAACCCTACAAGGGCAAGGGCATTCGCTACGCTGACGAGTATGTCCGCCGCAAGGAAGGCAAGACCGGCGCGAAGAAGAAGTAAGGAAAGGAGAGGCGAATTTAAATGGTTTCGAAGAAGGATTCCAACAAGGCGCGTCTGCAGCGCCACAAGCGCGTGCGCGCAAAGATCAGCGGTACCGCCGAGCGTCCGCGTCTGGACGTTTACCGTTCCGCAAAGAACATCTATGCACAGGTCATCGACGATGTCGCCGGTGTTACCCTCGTTTCCGCCTCGACTGCCGAGAAGGACTTCACCGAGTACGGCGGCAACAAGGATGCAGCCAAGAAGGTTGGCATGCTGGTTGCTGAGCGCTGCAAGGCCAAGGGCATTGAAAACGTCGTGTTTGACCGCGGCGGCTATCTGTACCACGGCCGCGTGAAGGAACTCGCGGAAGGCGCCCGTGAGGGCGGCCTGCAGTTTTAAGTCGGGAGGAGGTAAAACATGGCTCAGTTTAACAGAAACGATAAGCGCGAGGACGAGTTCTCCGAGAACGTAGTCGCGCTCAACCGCGTTGCCAAGACCGTTAAGGGCGGCCGTATCTTCAAGTTTGCGGCGCTGGTCGTAGTTGGCGACGGCAAGGGTACGGTCGGCTTCGGCCTCGGCAAGGCTTCTGAGGTTCCGGATGCGATCCGTAAGGGCATCGAGGACGCCAAGAAGAACCTCGTTAAGATCTCGCTGAAGGGCACCACCATCCCGCATGAGGTGATCGGTGAGTTCGGCGCGGGCCGCGTTCTGCTCAAGCCCGCCGCTCCCGGTACCGGCGTTATCGCCGGCGGTGCGGTTCGTGCGGTCGTTGAGGCTGCCGGCATCAAGGACATCCGTACCAAGTGCCTGCGTTCCAACAACCCGCAGAATGTTGTTACCGCAACGATGGAAGGCCTCAAGAGCCTGCGCGACGCTGCTCAGGTAGCGGCTGTTCGCGGCAAAGCCGTAGAAGAACTGTAAGAAAGGGGTAACTCACAATGGCTAACATGAAGATTACCCTGAAAAAGAGCCTGGTCGGCCGCTTGGATAAGCACATTGCGACCGCTCATTCTTTGGGGCTTAAGAAGATTAACGACGTAACCGTTCAGCCGGACAACGCGCAGACGCGCGGCAAGGTAAAGCAGATCGGTTACCTGCTCGAAGTTGTAGAGGAGGCGTAACCCATGAAGCTTCACGAATTATCGCCTGCCGCGGGTTCCACCAAGCCGGCTTATCGTAAGGGCCGCGGCGCTGGTTCCGGCAACGGCAAGACCGCAGGCCGCGGTCACAAGGGCCAGTGGGCCCGTTCGGGCGGCGGCGTCCGTCCCGGTTTTGAAGGCGGCCAGATGCCTCTGGCACGTCGTCTGCCGAAGCGCGGCTTCAACAATATTTTCGGCACCACCTACGCACCGGTCAATGTTTCCGCTCTGGAGAAGTTTGAAGACGGCACTGAGGTCACCGCAGAGTCCCTGCGCGAGGCTGGTATCGTCAAGAATGCTCTCGACGGCATCAAGATCCTTGGCAACGGCACGCTCACCAAGAAGCTGACGGTCAAGGCCGCAGCGTTCTCCGCGTCCGCAAAGGAGAAGATCGAAGCCGCAGGCGGAAAGGCCGAGGTGATTTAAGGTGTTTCAAACCCTTAAAAACGCCTGGCATATGCCGGAACTGCGCAAGAAGATCCTGTATACGCTGTTTATCCTGCTGATCTTCCGCTTTGGTTCCTGCATTCCGGTTCCGTTCATCGACACCACGCTGCTGGCTCAGTATTTTGAGCAGGCGTCTGTCGGCGGTTCGATGCTCGGCTATCTGGATATGTTCACCGGCGGTGGTCTGTCGCAGGCGACGATTTT
This sequence comes from Clostridiales bacterium, assembly GCA_019421385.1. Classification (GTDB taxonomy): domain Bacteria; phylum Bacillota; class Clostridia; order Oscillospirales; family Butyricicoccaceae; genus Agathobaculum. The sequence continues at coordinate 65,382 of JAHZFK010000006.1, read as the reverse complement.
CGCCATGTCGATCACCCCGTATATCAACGCATCCATTATTTTGCAGCTGCTGACCGTTGCCATCCCCGCTCTTGAGCGCATGGTGAAGGACGGCGGCGAGGAAGGCCGCAAGAAGATTGCTTCCTGGACCCGCTATCTGGCGGTTATCCTGGGCCTTCTGCAGGGCTTCTCTTACTACGCACTGCTGCGCAGCCAGGGCATCCTGTCCAACACGGGCGCGCTGGCCGGCGCTGCGATCATCCTGACCTTCACTGCGGGCACCGCACTGATCATGTGGCTGGGCGAACACATCACCCAGAACGGCATCGGCAACGGCATTTCGATCATCCTGTTTGCCGGTATCGTCTCTCGTGGTCCGTCGCTCATGCGCACGCTGTGGAACCTGCTGCAGACCGGCACGCAGGGCATCGTTTCTGCGGTGCTGATGGTTGTCATCGGTCTGGCGGTTGTGGTGTTCATCGTGTTCATGTCTAATGCGGAGCGCCGCATCCCGGTGCAGTATGCAAAGCGCGTGGTTGGCCGCAAGATGTACGGCGGTCAGTCCACCCACCTGCCGATCAAGGTCAATGCGTCCGGCGTTATGCCGATCATCTTCGCATCGTCCATCCTCTCCCTGCCGCAGACCATTTCGATGTTCTGGCAGCCGGAGGCGGGTACGGTCGGCTATCACATCATGAACCTGTTCTCGCAGTCCAATCCGTTCTATATCGTGGTTTATGGCCTGCTGATCCTTGCGTTTGCGTATTTCTACGCATCCATCCAGTTCAACCCGATCGAGATCGCCAACAATCTGAAGAAGAACGGCGGCTTTATTCCGGGCTTCCGTCCGGGCAAGCCGACTTCCGACTTCATCACCAAGGCGTTGGGCAAGGTCACCTTTGTTGGTGCGCTGTTCCTCGGCGTTGTAGCGATCCTGCCGTTGATCGTCGGTGCGATTTCCCCCACGCTGTCCAATGTGGCGCTGGGCGGCACCTCGGTCATCATCGTGGTCGGTGTTGCGCTTGACACGGTCAAGCAGTTGGAGGCGCAGATGCTGATGCGTCATCACAAGGGCTTCTTGGAATAATGCTGGAGGCGTAATAAAAGTGAAATTGATTCTTTTGGGCGCTCCGGGCGCCGGCAAGGGAACGCTCGCATCCTATCTGATCGAGAAGATGGGCATTCCCAGCATCTCCACTGGCAATATCCTGCGTGAGGCAATCAAGAATAACACCCCCCTCGGCCAGAAGGCCAAGGGCTTCATGGATGCCGGCCAGCTGGTGCCGGATGAGCTGGTGATCAACCTGCTCGAGGAACGCATCTCGCAGCGCGACTGCAAGAGCGGCTTCATCCTCGATGGTTTCCCGCGCACCATTCCGCAGGCGGAAGCGCTGGACAAGATTGCCGACATTGATTGCGCGCTCTCCCTCGAGGTACCCTATGAGGTGATTGCAAAGCGCATGACTGGCCGCCGCGTGTGCCTGCGCTGCGGCGCAACCTACCACATCGAGGCAAATCCGCCGCGTGTGGAAGGCGTATGTGATATCTGCGGCGACAAGCTGGTGATCCGCAGCGACGACCAGCCGGACGTAGTCAAGCGCCGTCAGGAAACCTATCATGAGCAGACCGAGCCGCTCAAGGATTACTATGAATCCCGGGGCAAGCTCAAGAGCATTGACGGTACGCAGGGCATCCAGGAAACCAAGAAGCTCGCGGTTGCCGCGCTGGGTCTGTAAGCTATGATACGCATTAAAACCGAGCAGGAGCTCGAACGGATGCGCGTCGCCTGCCGCCTGACCGCCATTGCGCGCAAGGCGGCGGCGGACGCAGTCCGTCCCGGTGTCACTACAGGCGAAATTGACCGGATTGTCCGCAAGACAATCGAGGAGGCGGGCGGCAAGCCCTCCTTCCTCGGTTACGGCGGCTTTCCCGGCAGCGCCTGTGTATCGATCAACGACGAGGTCATCCATGGCATCCCTTCGGACACCCGCGTGGTGCACGAGGGCGACATTGTCAAGGTTGACGTCGGCGCCTATATCGGCGGCTACCACGGCGACTGCGCCTGCACCGTACCTTGCGGTGCGGTCAGCGACGAGGCCAAGCGCTTGATCGAGGTGACCCGGCAGAGCTTCTATGAGGGTATCAAATTTGCCCGCGAGGGCTACCGCGTTTCGGATATCTCCGCAGCCGTGCAGGCTTATGTGGAGAAAAACGGATTTTCGGTCGTGCGTGACTATGTCGGTCACGGTGTGGGTGAAAACCTACATGAATCGCCCGAAGTGCCGAACTTTGGCCGTCCCGGCCATGGCATTCGTTTGCAGCGCGGTATGACCATCGCAGTGGAACCCATGGTCAACGTGGGTGTGTATGACATCAAGGTCCTGCCGGACGGCTGGACCGTCAAGACCAAGGACGGCAAATTGTCCGCCCATTACGAAAACACCATTGCCATTACCGACGGCGAGCCGGAGATCTTAACCAACATCGACGGCGAGGTACTGTAATGGCAGAGTCTCATACAGCCGACATTGTCCTGTCGCTGACCGGAAGGGACAAGGGGCTTTTGATGCTGGTTGTCGCGGAAGAGGGGGATTTTCTTCTGCTGGCCAACGGGCGCGGCCGTCGGGCGGAAAACCCGAAGCGCAAGCGCCGCCGGCACGTCAGCCGTCAAGGCCGGTGCGATGAACGCACCCAGCGCAAGCTGCTGGAAAACGGCCGCCTGACCAACAGCGACATTCGTAAAGCGCTCGCCCTCTGGACGGGGGCGGAGGACGCAAATTGACCGAGGAGGGTATCCCATCAATGGCAAAAGATGATGTAATCGAACTGGAAGGTACCGTCATAGAGGCGCTGCCTAACGCAATGTTTCAGGTAGAGCTGCCCAACGGGCACAAGATCCTTGCCCATATTTCCGGCAAGCTCCGCATGAACTTTATCCGCATTCTCCCCGGCGACAAGGTCACCGTTCAGATGTCGCCCTACGACCTGACCCGCGGTCGTATCACTTGGCGTTCCAAGTAAGAAAAAAGCGGGCGGAGGCGCGAAAGTGACCCGAGCGCCAGTGGTCGCCGGTTTTACCGGTGTCCCATCCCACCAAAAATTTTGATGGAGGTAAAATGTCATGAATGTAAGACCGTCTGTTAAGCCGATCTGCGAGAAGTGCAAGATCATCCGCCGCAAGGGCAAGGTTATGGTTATCTGCCAGAACCCGAAGCACAAGCAGAAGCAGGGCTAAGAGCCTTACGGCCTTATAGGGGGTATCCAATACCCCCTATATACGAAAGAAAGTTCCTAGAGAAACTTTCTTTCGATACCCCCGGACGCGGCCCAAGGCCGCTGAGTCGAGGTATCAAAAGCACGGGCAAAGCTCGCGCTTTTGATGATAAATTGCCGCGCATAAGGCGCGGGATGATGGTTTACGTGAACACGACAAGCACGCACGGCGAGTGCGGCGCTGCAGGGGCGGAGGCGGTCCCTATACTGTGTTTGCCAACACGCCTCAGTGTAACAAATCGGAGGTTATAGAAAATATGGCACGTATTGCCGGTGTTGACCTTCCCCGCGAGAAGCGCGTGGAGATCGGCCTGACCTACGTCTTCGGCATTGGCCGCAAGACGTCCAACGAGATCCTGAAGAAGACCGGTATCAATCCGGACACCCGCGTTAAGGACCTGACCGAAGAAGAAGCCGCTAAGCTGCGTGAAGTGATCGACCGCGACTACAATGTCGAGGGCGATCTGCGCCGCGAAATCGGTTTGAATATCAAGCGCCTGGTTGAAATTGGCTGCTACCGCGGCCTGCGCCACCGTCGCGGCCTGCCGGTTCGCGGCCAGCGCACCAAGACCAACGCGCGTACCCGCAAGGGCCCGAAGAAGACCATTGCGAACAAGAAGAAGTAAGGAGGGGAACGTATAAATGGCTAAGGTACAGAAGAAGGGCGCGGCGACCCGTACGCGCCGCCGCGAGCGCAAGAACATTGAAAAGGGCGCGGCTCACATCCGTTCCTCTTTCAACAACACTATCGTTACCATCACCGACCTGAACGGCAACGCGATTTCCTGGGCTTCCTCCGGCGAAATGGGCTTCCGCGGCTCGCGTAAGTCCACTCCGTTTGCTGCGCAGACCGCGGCTGAGACCGCTGCTGCCGCTGCGATGGAGCACGGCCTCAAGACTGTTGAAGTTTACGTTAAGGGCCCCGGTTCCGGCCGTGAGGCTGCGATCCGTGCGCTGCAGGCTGCCGGCCTCGAGGTTACCATGATCAAGGACGTAACCCCGATCCCGCACAATGGCTGCCGCCCGCCCAAGAGAAGAAGAGTCTAATAGAGGAGGAAACCGATAAATGGCTAAGAATACACAGCCCGTTCTCAAGCGCTGCAAGACGCTTGGTCTCTCCCCCGCAGTTCTGGGCTACTCCAAGTCCACCAAGCGTCAGCCCAAGCAGACCCGCCGTAAGCAGTCCGAGTACGGTATGCAGCTGGCTGAAAAGCAGAAGGTAAAATTCATCTACGGCGTGCTCGAGAAGCAGTTCCATGCTTACTACGAGAAGGCAGAGCGTAAGCAGGGCATCACCGGTGAGATCCTGCTGCAGGAGCTCGAGCGCCGTCTGGACAACGTTGTTTTCCGCATGGGCTTTGCCAACACCCGCCGCGAGGCGCGTCAGCTGGTGAACCACGCGCACTTCACCGTTAACGGCAAGCGCGTCAACATCCCGTCTTATCAGGTAAAGCCGGGCGACGTTGTTGCTGTCCGTGAGAAGTCCCGCACCTCCACCAAGTTCAAGACCCTGCTGGAGGAGAACGGCAAGAAGGCTTGCCCGAAGTGGATCGACAAGGCTAAGGACTCCTTCGAGGGCAAGATCGTTGCGATGCCGGCCCGCGATGACATCGACTACGATGTTGCAGAGCACCTCATCGTCGAGTTGTACTCGAAATAATAGACCCTCGCTTTTGGAGCTGGCGTGGCGTCTGCTTCGCCTGCTCCGCTTAAAGTTTCCAACCAACGTGAAGGAGGGTACCAAATGATCGAAATCGAAAAGCCGCGCATTGACTGTGAACAGCTCGCTGAGGACGGTTCTTACGGTAAGTTCGTCGTAGAGCCGCTGGAACGCGGATATGGCACCACGCTGGGCAACTCCCTGCGCCGCATTCTGCTCTCCTCGCTGCCCGGTACGGCAGCGTCGAGCATCAAGATCGCCGGCGTGCAGCATGAGTTCTCCACCATTCCGGGCGTTAAGGAAGACGTTACCGAGATCGTGCTGAACATCAAGGGCATCATTGCCAAGCTGCACTGCGACGGCCCCAAGACGGTCTACATCGAGGCCGCCGGTGAGGGCGAGGTCAATGCCGGTGATATCCATGCCGACGGCGAGGTTGAGATTCTCAATCCCGACATGCACATCGCCACCCTGATGAGCGACGCGCGTCTGTCCATGGAGATCACGCTGACTTCCGGCCGCGGCTATGTCCCGGCGGAGAAGAATAAGCAGCATCAGACCTCCATCGGGGTCATTCCGGTGGATTCGATCTACACGCCGGTCTATAAGGTCAACTATACGGTGGAAAACACCCGTGTGCGCGACCTGACCGACTATGATAAACTCACGCTCGAGGTATGGACCGATGGCACGATCACCGCGCGCGACGCAGTTTCGCTCGGCGCGAAGGTCCTGCGCGACCACCTCGACCTGTTCGTCGACCTGTCCGAGGAGATCGGCTCCAAGTCCACGGTTGTAGAGAAGGCCGAAGCGCAGCACGATAAGGTGCTTGAAATGACCATTGAGGAGCTGGACTTCTCCGTGCGTTCGTTCAACTGCCTCAAGCGCGCAGGCATCAACACTGTAGAAGATCTGATCAACACTTCCGAAGAGGACATGATGAAGGTCCGCAACCTGGGCCGCAAGTCGCTCGAAGAGGTTATCGGCAAGCTGGAGGCCATGGGCCTGCATCTGGCCAAGTCCGAGGAATGATCCGGGCGGCTGCATGACTGCACCGGTTCATGACAAGAACCACAACGCGGCGGCACGATAAGCCGCGCCGCCGCCTTTACTTTATTTTGGAGGTAAACACGAATGGCTAACAATCGCAAGCTCGGCCGTCCGACGGACCACCGTATGGCTATGCTGCGTGCGATGGTGACCTACCTGCTGGAGAACGGCAAGGTTGAGACCACCGTTGCCCGCGCCAAGGAAGTCGGCCCGCTGACTGAGAAGATGATTACCCTTGGCAAGAAGAACACGCTGGCTTCCCGCCGTCAGGCGATGGCTTTCATCACCAAGGAAGCTGTTGTCGCAAAGCTGTTCTCTGAGATCGCGCCGGAGTATGCAAGCCGTAACGGCGGCTACACCCGCATCATCAAGACCGGTCCCCGCCGCGGCGACGCTGCCGAAATGGCGATCATCGAGCTGGTCAAGTAAAGACTGCTTTTCCAAAAAGGTTATCCAGTAGCGTGCTTACTGGATAACCTTTTTTCATACCGGTGGAACGGGCAGCAATCAACAAATTTTAGAAAAAACACGTTTTCTGCACGAAAATGCCTTGCATTTACATGGAAAACGTGATATACTAAGCACGTTCAGTAAGAAAGTAACCGTAAGGAGTGGCGAAAGCCACTCCTTACGCTTTGCTTGGAGTATTTTTTTGAAGGAGGGACGGCTTTGCAGGCAAAGCAGATCGTCGCCCGCGTGGAGGAACTGGTCCGGCCGCTCTGTGAACAGGCTGGCGTTTCCCTGTGGGACGTGGAATTTGAAAAGGAAGGCGGACAGTATATGCTGACCGTCACCGTCGACCATCCGGACGGCGTGAACATCGACCAGTGCGAGCAGGTTTCGCGCGCGCTTGACCCGATGCTCGACGAAAAGGAATTTGACAGCATGCCGTCCTATACGCTGTGCGTATCTTCGGCGGGGCTGTCGCGGCGGCTGAAAAAGCCCGAACATTTCGCGGCATTTTTGGGCCACACGGTCGAGGTTGGCTTTTACAAACCGGTGAACGGCGCAAAGCAGGTCGAAGGCACACTGGTTGCCTACGAAAACGGCAATGTGACGTTGGAAGTCGGCGGACAGCGCACAGTTTATGAGCCGGCGGATATTGCCGCAGTACGGCTCGCGGTCGAGATATAAGTAAGGAGTTTGATTGGAAAAAATGGTGAACGCAGAATTTTTTGACGCGCTGGAGCAGCTCGAAAAGGAAAAAGGCATCCCGGTGGACTATATGCTGGACCGCGTGGGACAGGCGCTCATTACCGCATACAAACGCGACAACGACGGCATGACGGATAACGTATTCGTCGAGCCGGACCGTGACAAGAAAACCATCCGCATGTATGTGCGCAAGACGGTTGTCCGCGCGGAGGATCTCTACGAGCCGTATGAGGAGATCACGCTCGAAGAGGCCATGGAATACAAGAAAAACCCGATGGTGGGCGACATCATCGACATTGATATCCCGACCAAGTCGTTCGGCCGCATCGCGGCGCAGACGGCAAAGCAGGTCATCATTCAGGGCATCCGCGAGGCGGAGCGCGGCATGGTGATCTCCGAGTTTGAGAGCAAGGAGCATGAGATCCTGACCGGCGTGATCGCCCGCATCGACCCGCGCTCGGGCAATGCGTATCTGGATGTGGTTTCCGGCGGCGAGAAGAGCGAAGCCGTTCTGTCCGCGTCCGAGCAGGTGCGCGGCGAGAAGCTGACCGAAGGTCAGCGCATCAAGGTTTACCTGATCGAGGTGCGCCGCGGCACGCGCGGCCCGCAGGTGGTCGTGTCCCGCACGCATCCGGGTCTGGTCAAGCGCCTGTTTGAGCTGGAAGTGCCGGAAATTCATTCCGGTGTGGTCGAGGTCAAGAGCATTGCGCGTGAGGCGGGCAACCGTACCAAGATCGCGGTCGTGTCCCACGATGAAAACGTCGATCCGATCGGCGCATGCGTCGGTACGCGCGGCGCACGTGTGGCCAACATCACGGGCGAGTTGAACGGCGAGAAAATCGACATCATCAAGTGGAACGAGGACACCGCGCAGTTTGTTTCCGCGGCGCTCGCTCCGGCGGACGTCATCTCCGCGACCATGCAGGCGGACAACAAGTCCTGCCGCGTGATTGTGCCAGACGATCAGCTGTCGCTGGCCATCGGCAAGGAAGGCCAGAACGCACGTCTTGCCGCGAAATTGACCGGCTGCAAGATCGATATCGCTCCCGCATCTCAGGGCGAATAACATTCCGGGGGTGCGGCAGAATATGGTGCAGAAGAAAATCCCCATGCGGCAATGCCTTGGCTGCCGCGAGCATTTTCCCAAGCGCGAGCTGATCCGCGTGGTGCGTTCGCCCGAGGGCGAGATCGCGCTCGACTTCAAGGGCAAAGCGCCCGGACGCGGCGCGTATCTGTGCGGTAAGGCGGACTGTCTGAAAAAAGCGCGCAAGAGCCGCGCGATTGAGCGTGCGCTGTCCGTGACGGTGCCGGAAGAGGTTTACGACCAGCTGGAACAGCAGATGGAACAGGAGGGTGCGCATGGCGAGTGATCCCTGTCTCGGTATGCTGGGGCTGGCGCGGCGCGCCGGCAAGCTGGCGTTTGGTGATGAGCTGGTGCGCCAGCTCTGTGCGGAGCACAAAGCGCGCTGTGTGCTGGTCGCGGCGGATGCGGGCGAAAGCACGGCGAAAAAAGCGGCGCTGTATGCCGCGCGGGTGAGCATACCGTGCATCACCCTGCCGCATGATAAGGAGACGCTTGGCGCGGCGATCGGCAAAAATGGCTGCGCCGTGTGCGCCCTGAGCGATATCGGCATGGCGGCGGCGGCCATCGGCAAGCTGGCCGCGCAGCATCCGGAATATGCAGCGGTTGCTGCACAGTTGGAGGAAAAGAATGTGCGTATCCAATCCCGCAAGGGCAAGAAGAAGCCCCGCAGCCGGGACGCGCAGCCGACGGAGGAAAAACCATCCGCTTCGGCAAGAGAGCCGCACAAATCGGAGCAGCGCAAACGCACAGTCTCGCCGCGCAGCACAACCGGTAAGCGCCAGACGCGTCCGGCCTTGCAGCGCAAACCGAGCGAAAACAAACGCGCAAAGCGCGTATAGAAATAGGCAAACCCCGCAGCGCGGTGTTTGCCATCAAAACCGGGAGCATGTATCACGGTTTTGATACAAGAAAGCAGTTTTGTGTGCCGCGAAGCGACGCGCAAAACTGCGCAGAAGATGTGTCCGCGCGTTGCGCGGCGCATCTAACTCGATTGAAAGCGTGCTTTCAATCGAAATTTCGATAAGGAGGAGTTGCCCATGGCAATAGAGAATAAATATCGGGTGCACGAGGTCGCAAAGGATTTCGGCGCATCCACCAAGGAGATCACCGAGATCCTGACCGAGTACTGCACGACCCCCAAAAACCACATGCAGGTGCTCGGCGATGAGGAACTGAGCGTCATTTTTGAATATATGACGCAGCATCATCAGGTCGCTGACCTGGAGCAGGTGCTGAACAATCAGGCGTCGTCCGGCGCGTCCGCCAAGGCGGAAAAGGAAGAGAAGCCGGCAGCGGATGCGCAGAAGGATGCAAATGCAGCCAAAGAAGCCAAACCGGAAAGCGAAAAGCCGGCGCAGCCCGCTTCGTCCAAGGTCAAGCAGGTGCACCGCATCGACACCCGCGGCACTGGCGACGTCAACCTTGCCAAGTATGACGACCATGTCGATAAGCTGGTTGACGCGAAGGCCGAGCGCATGGAATCCCGCGGCCAGAAAAAGCAGAAGCTGACCAAGAAGTCCGACCAGCGCTCCAAGCCCTTCGGCAATAAGCGCCGTCAGGAAGAGCAGGAGAAGATGAAGCGCCTGCAGCGTCAGCAGCAGATGGCGGCGCTCAAGAAGATCCCGGTCAAGGTCATGATCCCGGACGAAATTTCGGTCGGTGAGCTGGCTTCCCGTATGAAGCGCACCGCAGCGGACGTCATCAAGGGTCTCATCAAGCTGGGCGTCATGGCGTCTATCTCCGAAATCATCGACTTTGATACCGCGGCGATCGTGGCAGAGGAAATGGGCTGCAAGGTCGAGAAGGAAGTACACGTCACGATCGAGGAGCGCCTGTTTGACGAGCACGAGGACAGCGAGGACGAACTGCTGCCCCGCGATCCGGTCGTCGTTGTTATGGGTCACGTTGACCACGGCAAGACCAGCCTGCTCGACGCTATCCGTAAGACAAAGGTGACCGAGGGCGAGGCCGGCGGCATCACCCAGCACATCGGCGCATACCGCGTTGCGGTCGACGGCAAGCCGATCACCTTCCTCGATACCCCGGGCCATGCGGCGTTCACCTCCATGCGTGCCCGCGGCGCACAGGTCACCGATATTGCCATTCTGGTCGTTGCGGCGGACGACGGCGTGATGCCGCAGACCATCGAGGCGATCAACCACGCCAAGGCGGCAAACGTGCCGATCATCGTGGCGGTCAACAAGATCGACAAGCAGGGCGCAAACCCGGATCGCGTGCTCCAGCAGCTGACCGAGTACGAGATCGTGCCCGAAGAGTGGGGCGGCGACACGATTGTGTGCCAGATCTCGGCAAAGTTCGGTAAGGGCATTGAGAACCTGCTCGAAATGGTGCTGCTGACCGCGGAAGTGGCTGACCTCAAGGCAAACCCGAACCGCAAGGCTCACGGTACAGTCATCGAGGCGAAGCTCGATAAGGGCCGCGGCCCAGTGGCGACGCTGCTCGTGCAGAATGGTACGCTGCATGCAGGCGATACGGTCATTGCAGGCACGGCGGTCGGCCGTGTGCGCGCGATGACCAACGATGATGGCAAGAAGATTCAGGAGGCCGGCCCGTCCGTTCCGGTTGAGATTATCGGTCTGGCTGAGGTGCCGGGCGCGGGCGATATCTTCGACGCGGTTGACGACGAGAAGATGGCGCGCGAACTGGTTGAGCAGCGCAAGGATAAGGAGAAGGAAGAACGCAACAAGCAGTTCCACAAGGTCACGCTGGATAACCTGTTTGCTTCCATTCAGGAAGGCGAGATGAAGGAACTGAACATCATCGTCAAGGCCGACGTGCAGGGCTCGGTCGAGGCGATCCGTTCTTCGCTCGAAAAGCTCACCAACGAGGAAGTGCGCGTCAAGGTCATCCACGGCGCAGTCGGTGCGATCAACGAGTCCGACGTTATGCTTGCTGCGGCATCCGGCGCGATCATCGTCGGCTTCAACGTGCGTCCTGACCGCACCGCCACCGACTCTGCGGCACAGCAGGGCGTGGATATGCGTATGTACCGCGTCATTTATGATGCGATCGAGGAAATGGAGCAGGCCATGAAGGGTATGCTCGAGCCGAAGTTCAAGGAAGTCGTGCTCGGCCATGCCGAGGTGCGTCAGGTGTTCAAGATTACCGGCGCGGGCGCGGTTGCCGGCTGCTATGTGCAGGACGGCAAGATCCAGCGCAACGCAGAGGTGCGCGTGGTGCGTGACGGTATCGTGTTCCACGAAGGCCACCTCAATACCCTCAAGCGCTTCAAGGACGATGTCAAGGAAGTCGCCTCCGGCTATGAGTGCGGCATGAGCATCGAGAACTACAATGATATCAAGGAAAAGGATATCATTGAGTGCTTCGTGATGGAAGAAGTAAAGCAATAAAGGGTTTCGTTTGAAAGCACGCTTTCAAACGAGGGCGCTGTGCCGTGTGGGACACGGACACAGCACGGGCGGCAAAAGTTCCGACACGCGAAACTTTTGCCGCACTGGTGCAAAAAGCCACGCACGTGTCGCGGCTTTTTGCGCTTCCGCTGGTGCGGAAGCAATCAGAATTTTACAAAACCGGGGCTTTGCCTCGGTTTTGTACCCCGGTATGCAAGCCGGGCAAAGCTCGTCTTGCATAAAAAATTAGAATTGCGGTACGCTGCGGTGCACCGCATATTTACCCATCCCTCGCAAAGGAGGAGTGAACATGTCTACACGAATCGACCGTATTTCGGAAGAAGTGATGAAGGCGCTGGCCGAGGCCATGCGTTCGGTCAAGGACCCGCGCGTGCAGAACGGGCTGGTGTCGGTCGTGCACTGCGAGGTCACGAACGATCTGCGCTATGCGAAGTGCTTTATCTCGGTGCTGGGCAGCGAAGCGCAGGCCAAAGAGGTCATGAAGGGCTTGAAATCCGCCGCGGGCTGGCTGCGGCGCGAGGTGGGCCATAAGGTGCAGCTGCGCTATGCGCCCGAGCTGGTATTCGAGCTGGATAACTCGATCACCCACGGCGCGCACATTTCGGAAATGCTGCACGAACTGAAAAACGATGGCAAGCTCGGAGGGGAGGACGAGGAATGACCGTGGACGTTGCGGGCGCTGCCGCGGCGCTGCAAGGCGCAAACGACATTCTCATCCTGACCCATCGCCGCCCGGATGGCGACACGGCAGGCTGCGCGGGCGCGCTGTGCCGTGCGCTGCGGCAGATCGGCAAAACGGCGTATATTCTGGAAAATCCCGAGATCACCAAGCGCTATGCGCCGCTGATCGTGCCGTGCTATCCGCCGGAGGAGTTCCAGCCGCAGTTTGTGGTGTCCACCGACATTGCGGAGGAAAAGCTGTTCCCCGATACGGCGGAAGCCTACAAGGGCAAAGTCGATCTGGTGATCGACCACCACCGCTCGAACATCGGTTTCGGTAGCAAAAACCTCGTCCGGCCGGATGCAGGCGCATGTGCCGAGGTGCTGTATGACGTGATCATGGCGCTTGGCGCGAAGTTTACGACCGATATTGCCGAGTGCGTTTATATCGGTGTTTCGACCGATACGGGCTGCTTTAAGTTCTCCAACACGACCGCGCACACCCATGCGGTCGCGGCGGCCTGTCTGACCGCGGGTATCGACGGCGGCGAGATCAACCGCGCGCTGTTTGAGACCAAGACCATGCCGCGCTTCCAGATGGAACGTATCATCTTTGATACGATGGAGTTCTATGAGGACGGCGCGATCGCGGTCGCGCTGCTGTGGCGCGCTGATATTGACCGCACGGGCGCGGATATGGACGATCTGGACTCGATCGCGTCGCTCACGCGGCAGATCGAGGGCGTGCAGATCGGCATTACGCTGACCGAGAACAAGGACGGTACGGTCAAGGCGTCCGTGCGCACGACCAAGGAAATGGACGCATCCGCGATCTGCAAGAAGTGCGGCGGCGGCGGACACATCCGCGCGGGCGGCGCAAGCTTTGACTGCGGCATGGAGGAGGCCAAGGTGGCCATCCTTGCCACCGCGCAGGAGCAGTACCATGCAGCAAAGTGAGCTTTGCGGCATCCTGCTGATGAACAAGCCGCAGGGGTTTACCTCGCATGATGTGGTGGCCAAGCTGCGTGGCATTCTGCACACGCGGCGCATCGGCCACGGCGGTACGCTTGACCCGCTGGCAACGGGCGTGCTGCCGGTGTTCGTCGGCGGGGCGACCAAGGCGGCGGATTTTGCCGCCGCGCAGGACAAGGAATATGTGGCGGGCTTTACGCTCGGCTACGAGACCGACACGCAGGATGTGACCGGCGAAGTGCTGCGCCGCAGTGGGCAAACCGCGACGCGCGATGAGGTCATGCAGGCGGCGGCGCGCTTTTTGGGCGCGCAGCAGCAGGTGCCGCCGATGTATTCGGCGGTCAAGGTGAACGGACAGAAGCTCTATGACCTCGCCCGCAAGGGCAAAGAGGTCGAGCGGCCCGCGCGCGATATTTTCGTGCGTGAAATGACGCTCATGGACTTTGACGAAGCATCCCAGCAAGGCACACTGCGGCTCACTGTCAGCAAAGGCACCTATGTGCGCACGCTGGTGTGCGACTTGGGCGCGTCGCTCGGGACATTTGCCACCATGCACAGTCTGGTGCGTACGCGCGCGGGCGCGTATCCGCTGGGTGCCTGCCATACCTTTGATGAGGTCGAGCGGGCGGCGCAGGACGGAACGGTGCAGGAGTTGCTGCTGCCGGTGGACGGGCTGTTTGCGGAGCATCCCGCTGTCACTCTTAACGACGAGGGCGCGGAACGCATCGCGCGCGGCGCGGTGGTGTTCCCGCGGCAGACGGCAGGACTGCCCGAAACCGAAGGCGCGTTGTGCCGCGTTTATCATAACGACCGTTTTCTCATGCTCGGACAGGTGCGCGCGCTCGATAAGGGCGGGCTGGGTCTGTTCGTCTATAAGAATTTCAGATAAAGAATGGGGCCTGCCTCTGTGCAGGGTTCGGAAGGGGGAAACCCGATGCAGGAATATCAAAAGCCGCGTGCGATCGCGCTGGGCTATTTTGACGGCGTTCATCTGGGGCATCAGGCGCTGATGGAGCGCGCAGTCGAGCGCGCCCGCCAGATCGGCGGCACAAGCGCGGTGTTCACGTTTGACGTACATCCGGATTCGGTCGTGCTGGGGCGACAGGTGCCGCTGCTGACGGCCAACGCTTACCGCCGCGAGGAGATCAAAAAGCTCGGCGGCGTGGATGAAGTGATTTTCGGCCACTTTGATGAGCACATGCAGCATATGGATTGGCGCGACTTCATTCACAAAATGCTCATCGGGCAGTTCGGTGCGCGCTGGATCATTTCGGGCCGCAACAACCGTTTCGGCTATAAAGGACAGGGCAACGCCGCAGGCATGGCGGAGGAATGTGAAAAAGCGGGCATCGGTTATGACTGCATTGATGACGTCATGGTAGATGGGATCGTGGTTTCCTCGACCTATATCCGTCAGCTGATTTCGCAGGGCGATATGCAAGGCGCGGGGCGTTTCCTTGGCCATCCCTATACCGTGACCGGTGTGGTCGAGCATGGACGACGCGTGGGCACAAGCGTGCTCAAAGTGCCGACGGTCAATCTGGCGCTGCCGCCCGAGATGGCGCTGCCGCCCTATGGCGTATATGCGGCGCGCGTGCTCATTGACGATAAAAGCTACATTGCGGCGACCAATATCGGCATCAAGCCGACCTTTATGGACGGCGGTGCGCCGACGATCGAGCCGCACCTGCTCGACTTTGCGGGCGACTTGTACGGCAAGATGATCCACGTGGAGCTGCACAAGTTCCTGCGGCCGGAAAAACGGTTTGAGTCAGCCGAGGCGCTGCGCGCAGCGATCGACGAGAACGTAAAGCAGACACGGGAATTTTTTGCAAAATAAATCAGAGAGCGCAAACGGGCGGCATCGGATGATGCCGCCCGTTTGGCTTACCATTTCTGCAAAACAAGGAGAAAGGGCTGCCCGCCATGGACAGCCCCGTGAAAGAGAATGGTATAAAGAGAAAAGGTAATGAGAAGATATCAGAAATATGGCGCGCAGTCTCAGCGAGATGCGCGGTGGGAAAAGGGATCGGCGTCAACGGGAAGTGTGAGCGATCAACCTTGTTTGGATGATTTAATTATAGTGATTTTTGATAAAATCGCAAGATGAAATTTATTCAATATTTCCGAAAAATACGAGTTGTTATTGTGGAATATATACAGATATGAAGTGCTGTGTTAAGCACAATGGACAAAACTGGGGGGAATCAGGAGAAAAAAGCGGTTGGGTTGAGGATACCTGAGAACAATCGGACGGTTTTCTTCGTGTTGTTGGCAGAAAGGAGGATGGAGCAAGATGCAAACTAACCTGCGTTCGGACGCATTCCTGTGCGACGCGATGGAGCACTGCGGCGACGCGGTTTATCGGCTGGCGCTTTGCCGGCTGGACAGCCGCGCCGACGCGGAGGACGTTTATCAGGAGGTGTTCCTGCGCCTGCTGCGCGACACGACCGTGTTCCGTGATGACGAGCACCTGAAGGCATGGCTGCTGCGCGTGACGGTCAATTGCTGCAACGATCTGCGCCGCTCGGCGTGGTTCCGGCACACCGCGCCGCTCGAAGCCGCGCCGGATGCCGCCGCGCCCCTTACGGACAGCCACGATGAGCTGTGGCAGGCTGTACACGCGCTGCCCGATGACCTGCGGGTCGTGGTGTGGCTGCACTATGTTGAGGGATATGGCACGGACGAAATTGCGCCGCTGGTGGGCTGCCGCCCGGCAACCGTGCGCACGCGATTACACCGCGCCCGCAAAAAACTGAGACTCGAACTGGAGGGAACTGACGATGAACAACCGGAACGATTGGAATCGACTGAAGGATATCAAAGCACCCGATGAGCTGAAAGCGCGTACGCTTGAGGCGGCGCGTCAGGCGCGCCGTGAGGAACAGCAGAGTGCACCGCAGCATTTGGCAGCCGCACCGCGCCGCCGCTTCGGCATGGCAAAGCGGATTTTGGCCGTGGCGTGCGCGTTCGGCGTGGTGGTCGGCGGCACGGCGGTCTGGAAATCGCAGCAAAGCGGCCAGCCCACTTCCGAGGCAGTGGCTGAGGCGGTCGCGCACTCGTTCGGCATCGTGGCCTATGCCGCAGACACGGGGGAGACGATGGAACCCAAGGGCAGCAAGATTGTGTTCGATACCGCGTCGGGCGGCATGGACAGTGCAACGAAGGGCTTTTTCAGTGGCTGTCTGTTCAAGGTGACGGGTGATAATATTGAGACGGTCAGTGCGTCGATTGATAAGGGTGGACTGTACCGCGTGGCGCGCATGGATATTCAGGAATCCGATGCGGACGCTATCTTGCAGGGCACTTATCCGCCGACACAGGATGCCGATGACTTTCTGGTGCATGGATACGATGATGGCGATTGGTGGGTAGAAGCAAGCTGGCATGTGGAAAATGGCTTTGTAGAGCCGTATGCGTCCACCACTTGCTATGGTCTCTGGGGCGAGCCTAAGCCGGTCGATATGGCACAGGAGTCCGATTTGCGGGATGCGTGGCACGCCCGCATCGACGAATTTGACGGCGCGGTGTTGACTGTCACGGTGACGTTTACCGATGGCACGACCGACACCCAGACCCTCACCCTGCACACCGGCAAACTAGGCGTCACCTACCCGGATGACGGCAGTGGTATGCGGCTTACCGGCGAGGTGCTCACCGACGAGCAGGCCGCTGAACAGGGCTATGTTTACGGCGTTTACGCAGAAATTGCATAACAAGGTGTTATTTTCCCCCGATCTTTTCCGATCGGGGGATTTATTTTTGCGAAAAAAGCGGCAAATGCCTTGAAAAATGCTCGCATATCGCCTAAAATAGAGGAAGAATTGAGAATGAGGAGAAACACATGCTGCATATTGTTCTGGTCGAGCCGGAGATCCCGCAGAATACCGGCAACATCGCCCGCACCTGCGCGGCGACGGGCTTCGTGCTGCATCTGATCGAGCCGCTCGGCTTTGCAATCGACGATAAGCGGATGAAACGCGCGGGGCTGGATTACTGGCACCTGCTGGACGTCCGCATGTACAAAAACCTGAATGAGTTTTTCGAGAAAAATCCAGACGGGCGCTATTTTTATGCGACCACCAAGGCGCCACATGCCTACCACGAGGTGGAGTACCGCGACGGCGACTATCTGCTGTTCGGCAAGGAGACAAAAGGCCTGCCGGAAAGCCTGCTGATCGAGCATCCGGAGCGGTGCGTGCGTATTCCGATGCGCGAGGGGGCGCGCAGCCTGAACCTGTCCAATTCGGTGGCGGTGATCGCGTTTGAAGCGCTGCGGCAGACCGGGTTTGAAAACCTCAGGCTGGCGGGACCGTTTCTAAAAGGATAAGGAGAGAGAAATGGAAAAGATACATATTATGACCGACTCGTCTGCGGATATCCCGCAGGCGCTGGTGGAAAAGCACGGGATCGAGATCGTTCCGATCACGCTGACGCATGAGGGGCGCGCATTCCGCGAATACTATGACATCACAGCCGAGGAATACTGGAAGCTGCTGGCGCAAAGCCGGGAGATCCCGACGACCGCCATGGTCACGCCGACGGTGTTTCTGGATTCCTACCGGCGCGCGGCGGAGCGTGGCTGTACGCACTATCTGGGCGTGCTCATCAACGCAAACGGTTCGGGCACTTATCAGGCGGCGTGTCTGGCGCGCGATATGTTCCGCGAGGAGGCGGGCAGCGCGATGCAGATCGAGCTGTTTGACTCCGCAACCTATACCTATATATATGGGCATATCGTGGTGATGGCGGCGGAACTGCGCGATCAGGGCGACAGCTTCGACGCGATCTGCGGTGTGGTAAAAAGCCGGCTGAACCGCGTGGAGGCATTCCTCGGCGTGTACAGCCTGACGCATCTGAAAAAATCCGGCCGCATTTCTGGCGGCGCGGCATTCGTTGGTGAAGCGCTTGGGCTTAAGCCGATCAGCCATGTTTATGACGGCGCGGTCAAGGTATGCGACAAGGTGCGCGGGGAAAAGGCACTGGTCAGCGGCATGATCCGCAAGGTGTCCGGCCGCGTGGTGCAGCCGGAGAAGCAGACCGCGCTGCTGCTCTACGGCGATGTGCCGACGGCGCGCATTGACGAGCTGGAAAAACGCCTGCGCACAGAAATCGGTTTCAGGAACGTGCTGCGCAGCCCGATCGGGCCGTCTGTCATCACCAATACCGGCCCCCAGGCGCTGGCGGTTGCGTTCTATGGACAGGCTCGCAGCTGAGGTCAATTGGTCATATTGTTTAATATTTCACAATTATTTCCGGCAAAACGCAAAAATCCTCTAAAAGAGAACGGAAAGACAAGGTTTTTCACAATTTGGCTTGCGAATCACAGGAGAAACGAGTATAATTTTGTAATGGAAACGGAATTCTTTTTATGGGAAGGCCGGAAATTTGCTCCGTATCGCTAACTTTTACATTCAGAAAGGGAGAGGGATATTTATGCAGTATAACAAGAAGAGCGTGGAAGACATTGACGTAAACGGCAAGAAGGTTATCGTTCGCTGCGATTTTAACGTTCCGCAGGATGAGAACGGCAACATCACCGACGACAAGCGCATCCGCGCATCGCTCGAAACCATCAAGTACCTGCTGGATCACAATGCGGCTGTGATCCTGTGCTCGCACCTCGGCCGTCCGAAGGGCGAAGTTAATATGAAGTATTCGCTCGCACCGGTTGCAAAGCGCCTGAGCGAGCTGCTGGGTCAGGAAGTGAAGCTGGCTGCTGACGTTGTCGGCGAGAGCGCAAAGAAGCTCGCTGCCGAGGTCAAGCCGGGCGAGGCTGTCCTGCTCGAGAACGTTCGCTTTGAGAAGGGCGAAACCAAGAACGATCCCGCACTGGCTAAGGCATTTGCCGACATGGCGGAGATCTTCGTCAACGACGCATTCGGCACGTCCCACCGTGCACATGCTTCCACCGCTGGTATTGCTGACTACCTGCCGGCTGTCTGCGGCTTCCTGATCAACAAGGAAATCTCCATCATGGGCAAGGCTCTGTCTGACCCGGCTCGTCCGTTCGTTGCTATTCTGGGCGGCGCGAAGGTTTCCGATAAGATCAACGTTATCAACAACCTGATCGACAAGTGCGACACCGTTATCATCGGCGGCGGCATGGCCTACACCTTCTCCAAGGCGCAGGGCGGCAAGATCGGCACTTCGCTGTGCGAGGACGACAAGATCGATCTGGCGCTCGGCCTCATCAAGAAGGCGGAAGACAAGGGCGTTAAGCTCCTGCTGCCGGTTGACACGGTTTGCGGCGACCACTTCGGCGCAGACGCAGAGCCGGTTGTTTACGAAGCTGGTCAGCTGCCGGACAACATGATGGGCATGGATATCGGCCCGAAGACCGTTGCGCTGTTCTCTGACGCTGTCAAGAACGCAGGCACGGTTGTCTGGAACGGCCCGATGGGCGTCTTTGAGTTCGACACCTTCGCAGTCGGCACCAAGGAAGTTGCCAAGGCAATTGCGGCTTCCGGTGCGGTTTCCATCATCGGTGGCGGTGACTCCGCAGCTGCGGTTGAGAAGCTGGGCTTTGCGGACAAGATGACGCACATCTCCACCGGCGGCGGCGCTTCTCTCGAGTTCCTCGAGGGTCTGGAGCTGCCCGGCATTGCTTGCCTGCAGGACAAGTAATTTGCGCAATTTGCGCGAAAATGTGCCTTATACCGGGGCATTCTGTGCCCCGCTATAATACATATTGATCAGGACGGATACGCCGTCGAAAAGTTTGAAAGGGGTAAAACCAAAATGAATCGCAGATACCGTAAGACCATCATCGCCGGCAACTGGAAGATGAACAAGACGCCGAGCGAAGCAAAGGCCCTCATCGAAGAGATGAAGCCCCTGCTCTCCAAGACCAAGTGGTGCGAGATGGTTCTTTGCGTGCCGTTTACCGATATTCAGGCTGCTGTAAAGGCTGCCAAGGGCTCCAAGATTGCCATCGGTGCGGAAAATATGCACTTTGAGAAGTCCGGTGCGTTCACGGGCGAGATCTCTGCTGACATGCTCAAGGAACTGGGCGTGAAGTATGTGATCATCGGCCACTCCGAGCGCCGCCAGTACTTCAACGAAACCGACGAGGCTTGCAACAAGAAGGTTCTGGTTGCATTGGAGAACGGCCTGCGTCCGATCCTGTGCGTTGGCGAGAGCCTGACTGAGCGCGAGCAGGATGTGACCATGGAGGTTATCCGCAAGCAGATCAAGATCGCGCTGCAGGGCGTTGCTGTGGAGGATATCAAGAAGGTTGTTATCGCTTACGAGCCGATCTGGGCGATCGGCACCGGCAAGACCGCGACCGCTGAGCAGGCGGGCGAGGTCTGCGGCGCAATCCGCGACTGCCTGCGCGAGAAGTATGGCGCGCGTGCAGCCCGCGGCATCACCATCCAGTATGGTGGTTCGATGAACGCCAAGAACGCAGCCGAGCTGCTGGCTCAGCCGGATGTTGACGGCGGCCTGATCGGCGGCGCCTCCCTGAAGAGCGCTGACTTCGCGACCATCGTCGAAGCAGCCAATCAATAAGATAAGATTACGGTGAGGGTTTACTCCCCGCGCCGTGCGTGCGGGAGGGGACATCGGAAACATCGTTGTCCCCTTTCGTCCGCTCTTGTAAAGGAGTAAGTAAGAGTATGAAAAAGCAAAATGTGCCGAGCAAGGCGGCAACCGAAGAGGTAAAGACTGCGGTGCAGCCTGCGGCCAAGGAAGAAACGACCAAGGCTGCCGCTCCGGCGGTGGAAGCCAAGGCCGAGGAAAAGCCTGTGGCGAAAAAGACGGCTGCTGCCAAAAAGACGACGGCCGCAAAGAAGACTACGACCCGCAAGACGGCGGCGAAGAAGGCCGACGAGCCCAAGAAGCCGACCGCGCTGATCATCATGGACGGCTTCGGCCATCGCGATGAGAAAAAGGGCAACGCGATTGAGGCGGCGAACACCCCGAACCTCGACCGCATCTTCAAGGAAAACCCGCTGGTTTATATTGGCGCTTCCGGTCTGGACGTTGGTCTGCCGGACGGCCAGATGGGCAACTCCGAGGTTGGCCATACCAACATCGGTGCGGGCCGCATCGTTTATCAGGAGCTGACCCGTATCACCAAGTCCATTCAGGACGGCGATTTCTTCTCGAACGAAGCGCTGATGAGCGCAATCAACCAGTGCAAGTGGTTTGATTCCACGCTGCATATCTTCGGCCTGCTGTCCGACGGCGGCGTACACTCGCATATCGACCACATGTTCGCGCTGCTCGAGCTGGCGCGCCGCAACGGTCTGCGCAAGGTATGCTTC
Organism: Clostridiales bacterium; assembly: GCA_019421385.1. Taxonomy (GTDB): domain Bacteria; phylum Bacillota; class Clostridia; order Oscillospirales; family Butyricicoccaceae; genus Agathobaculum. Next base: position 43,887 of record JAHZFK010000006.1, on the reverse strand, counting down.
CACTGCTTCATGGACGGCCGTGATACGCCCCCGCAGTCCGGTATCGAGTATATCGACCGCCTGCAGAACAAGATTGATACGCTGGAGCTTGGTTGCATTGCCACGATCTCCGGCCGTTACTACGCGATGGACCGCGACAAGCGTTGGGACCGTGTAGAGAAGGCATATCAGGCAATCGCTGAGGGCATCGGCGAGCATGCGGCTTCCGCACACGAAGCGATGCAGAAGTCCTATGACGCAGGCGTTACCGACGAGTTCGTGGTTCCGGTCATCGTGACCGAGGGCGCGACTGTCAAGGACGACGACGCGATCATCTTTGCCAACTTCCGTCCCGACCGTGCGCGTGAGATCACCCGTGCGTTCGTTGACCACGAGTTTGACGGCTTCAAGCGTCAGCGCCGCAACATCCACTATGTCTGCATGACGCAGTATGATGCGACCATCGCGGGCGTTGAGGTTGCCTTCAAGCCGCAGAGCCTGAAGAACACCTTCGGCGAGTATATCTCGGACAAGGGCCTGACCCAGTTGCGCATCGCAGAGACCGAGAAGTACGCGCACGTCACCTTCTTCTTCAACGGCGGCGTAGAGAAGGAATATCCGGGCGAGGATCGTGCGCTGATCCCGTCTCCCAAGGTGGCCACCTACGACCTCCAGCCGGAGATGAGCGAGCCTGCCGTGACCGAGGAATGCGTTAAGCGCATCCTGTCCGGCAAGTACGACGTGATCGTGCTGAACTTTGCAAACTGCGATATGGTTGGCCACACCGGCGTGTTCGATGCTGCCGTTAAGGCGATTGAAGCGACCGATGACGGTGTCGGCAAGGTGGTGGATGCCATCCTCAAGATGGGCGGCCAGTGCCTGATCACCGCTGACCATGGCAACGTTGACCAGATGCTCGACGCAGACGGCGTAACGCCGTTCACCGCGCACTCGACCAACCCGGTGCCGCTCGTTATGGTCGGCCATGAGGGTAAGCTTGCCGAGGGCGGCGTGCTGGCGGATCTGGCGCCGACGCTGCTGGAAATGATGGGCCTGCCGCAGCCGGAGGAAATGACCGGCCACAGCCTGCTCGTCAAGTAAACTATTGCGTATCCCCAAATTTTCAAATAAAAAGGAGTAAGAATTATGAAGGGCTACATTGAAATCGTTGATGTACTCGGCCGTGAGGTTATGGACTCCCGCGGCAACCCGACCGTAGAGGTTGAGGTTTATGTTGAGGGCGACACCGGCGCGTATATGGGCCGCGCGGCTGTTCCGTCCGGCGCTTCCACCGGTATCTTCGAGGCTTGCGAGCTGCGTGACGGCGACAAGTCCCGTTACAATGGCAAGGGCGTTCTGAAGGCAGTTGACGCTGTCAACGGCGAGATCGCTGAGACCATTATCGGCATGAACGCGCTCGACCAGCAGGCGATCGACAAGGCAATGATCGACGCAGACGGCACCCCGAACAAGACCAAGTTCGGTGCAAACGCGATCCTGGGCGTTTCTCTGGCAGTTGCGAAGGCTGCTGCTGAGGCTCTGTCCCTGCCGCTCTACAACTACATCGGCGGCTGCAATGCCAAGACCCTGCCGATGCCCATGATGAACATCCTCAACGGCGGCGCACATGCGACCAACAACGTTGAGATCCAGGAATTCATGATCATGCCGGTTTCCGCTCCGTCCTTCCGTGAGGCGCTGCGCCGCTGTGCAGAAGTGTTCCATCAGCTCAAGACCACCCTCAAGGAGAACGGCACCCCGGCTGCGGGCGTTGGCGACGAGGGCGGCTACGCTCCGAACCTGAAGAAGGATGAGGACGCGCTCAAGGTTATCGTTAAGGCGATCGAAGAGGCTGGCTACAAGCCCGGCGAGGACTTCATGATCGCGATCGACGCTGCTTCCTCCGAGTGGTGGAACGACGAAGAGAAGTGCTATATCCAGCCGAAGTCTGGCAAGAAGATGACCCAGCAGCAGCTGGTTAAGATGTGGAAGGGCTTCGCTGAGAAGTACCCGATCATCTCCCTCGAGGACGGCATGGCTGAAGAGGACTGGGAAGGCTGGGAGATGCTGACCAAGGCTCTGGGCGACAAGATCCAGCTGGTTGGCGACGACCTGTTTGTTACCAACACCACCCGTCTGAAGAAGGGCATCGACATGGGTGTTGCAAACTCCATCCTGATCAAGGTTAACCAGATCGGTTCTCTGACCGAGACTCTGGACGCGATCCAGATGGCAAACCGTGCGGGCTACACCGCTGTTGTTTCTCACCGTTCCGGCGAGACCGAGGACGCTACCATCGCTGACATCGCTGTTGCGCTCAACGCTGGCCAGATCAAGACCGGTGCTCCGAGCCGTACCGACCGCGTTGCGAAGTACAACCAGCTGCTCCGCATCGAGGAAGAGCTGGGCGAGGACGTTGCAAAGTACCTCGGCAAGGACGCTTTCTTCAACCTGAAGAACAAGTAAGCATCCGTCTAAGCTGATAAAAAAGCCGTTCATCGAAAGATGAACGGCTTTTTCTTTGTCCCTAAAAGCGACTGATAAGGTCGAATTTTCTCTGTTTTCCGCGAAAAACGCAACATAAAGCAGAAATATGGAACATATAAGAAAAAATACTAGTATTTGTCAAGGAAAAGTATTGACCTGAGAATGGGGGTGTGCTAATATGTATTTATACAAAAACATGCATTTGGTGCGTCACATGATAATAGACAATTTTTGCACCAAATATCCAATTATTTAGCCCATACCTTCATTTCTTTCAAAGGCCGGTCTCTGCTTTGATAGTAGAGACCGGCTTTTTATGCATAAAAATGTATTTTAATACCAATATCCGGCCTTCCATTGCTGCAAGGCAAGGCTGGCGTTTTTGTAGCTCACATCCGCGGTCGGCGTGCCGGCGGGTACGCCGAGAATGGCAGCGTCACCTGACTGCACATAGCCGGTAGTCTTCCAACGGTTGAACGCCTGTTCATAGGCCGTTGCCTGCGCCTGACTGGTCAGACCGGAAGCATAGTCCCTATAGGCCAGCGTAGGTGTGCCGTTCAGGAAGCCCGTCAGTCCAGCGACAGACAAACTGTAATCGCGGTCGGCATTGAACTGCGTCAGTGCGGACTGTGCCTGTTGGAGTGCAGCGTTTTCCGCTGCGGTGAAATACTCATTCTCCAAAGCGGCTTCTTGCGCGGAGGCGCTGTCCTGTGCTGCGGCGCGTGCGGTCAGCCGCGCCTGACCGAGTGCGTTCAGATCGCTGCGGTACTGATTGTCGATGGCGATGCGGCTGGTTTCGGCCGCGCCCGAGGTCGCCGCAGCGCCCCGTGCGCCCATATTCAGCCCGAGCGCCGCGAGCTTCTCCTCGTTGGAAATCACGGATTGGCGCGCATTGATATCGGTCTGCGTCATGCTGGCCGTGTAATCGGTTTCAATCGCGGACAGGTTGTTTTTAAGCTGCTGCTGGATGCGCGTGCGTGCCGCCTCCAAACGCTGGAGACGCGCGGCCTCCGCTGCGTCATACAGTCGGCTGACCTCGTTGCCACCGCGTTCCGTACTGGAAACCGAATAGGGGCGATAAGAGCCGTTCCAAGTGGAAACGGCATCGTTGGATGCGACCTTGCCTGCCAGCCCTTCGGCTTCGATTTTATTCTGGCGTTCGGCCAGCAGCTGCTGCCGTTCGTCAGCGTCCTGCGTGTTCGCAATCGCCTCGGCATAGTCAAAGTCCGCTCTGTAATTGGATGCCATCCGAATCCTCCTTTCTTAGATGATGGTTTGTCCGAGCGTCCACCGGATGGTGAGCGCCAGCAGGCCAAACGGTTCGTCCGGACGGTCATTGCCGATGCGTACAGCGAGCAGCGGCATGCGGTGCTGGCGGTAGCGGGTGCGGTAACTCAGCGCACCCGGAATGCAGCGGAAGGAAAAGCGAGAGAAATCCAGTGTTTTGAAGGAAAACAGATCCATGTTGCGTGAGAGCGCAAGCACCTTGCCGTCCTCGCTTTCGTACTGCACGGTCGCGCCCGAGCGCGAGTGCGGCATCAGCGTGGGGATCACGTCGCGCACGGTCTTGCCTCGTCCCCAGTCGCCGAGCGGCAGGGTAGGGGTGCGCCAGTAAGCGTCGATGGCAGCATCGTCGTCGCAATAGGCTTCATCCTCTTCCGCCTGCCGAAAGCGGCATAGCCTGCCGTCTGCCGTGCCGAACCACAGTTCGTTGTCCAAAACAGCCAGACACTGCGCGGGCACGTTAGTCCAGTAAAACCATGCGGGGCTGCCATCGGTGTCGGCAAGCGTGCCATCCGCAATATACACATGATCGTTGACCACCAGATAGTATTTGCCCTCAAATACAATCGCGCAGGCGTTTTCCAGACCGGGTTCGGCCTGCAAACGCGGCGTGATCGCGTCCGAGATGGAGCGGATGGTGCGCTGCTCGGCAACGCTTGTGCCGAATACGCCCTGCACACCGTGAGCCGACAGGAATATCGGTAGGTCATTGAGGGTGGCAAAGCTGCGCGAACAGACTGCGCCTTCGCCCTGTGCGCCTTGCGTCAGCGGATAGAGCGCTGTGCCGTCGTCGGCGAGGGTAAAGGTACGACGGTAGCTGGCGGATTCCTGCGCGACGCCCGACTTGACGATGAGCTGGCTTTCGTACTGCTTGAGATAGCCGACGATGGCAGAGGCGTCCGTGCCCATGCGGGTATAGCCGGTATCGGGGAAGTAAGTCGGATCGTACAGGCCGCTCTGCCAGTCGGAGGCAGGCTCACCCGGATTGCCCGCGAGAAACACACGGGTATCGTTTTTGCCGCCGTACAGGCCGGCGAAACGGCAATGGTTGATCTTATCGGCATAGCCGGAGATGGTCTTGGAAAAGGTGATGGCGACGTTTGCCAGTCCGTTTCCGTTGGCGGGCGGAGAGGCGAGCGTCACCACGCCGCTTGCGCGGTCAACAGATGAAACCGTTACCGCTTGTCCACCCACCGCCGCAGTTACCACAGCGTCGTCCAAATCCCTTGCGTCCACCTGAAACTGCGTGGCAGTCCCGTTGCCGAGAAAGGTGTTGATGCGCTTGGGGGTCAGAAGATTGATTGCTTCATAGCTGGTGCCGCCGCCAGTCGGCTGGGCGGAAATGGTGGTGGTCGGGACATAGGCAATATCCTGCACGCGCACGGCTTCCCATCCATCCTGAGATGCTTTGCGGCGCACGGCGCGGAAGGCCTGGCCATCAAGCAGATAGAGCACACCACTCATGATGAAGGACTGCGAAAAGTCCTCCTTCATGTCCGCGCACAGCTCGGTCTGCGTACCGTCTGATTGGCGGACATACAGCTTTTTGCCCGCATGGACCGCACAGCCATCGCTGTCCGGCAGGGGAAACAAGCCGTAAACCGGTGCGTCATAGGTATGTTTGGTCTGCCAGCCCGTGCGCTTGACCAGATAGTCATTCTGGTCGCAGATCAGGTTCTGCATGTCGGGTGAGCGCGAGAGCGACAGCTTGGTCGGATGGGTGCGAAAATCCACGCCGCCGAAGCTGCTGACGACGGTTTCGCGCACGGTTTCGGGCTGCGGGAATTGATAGGCGCGCATCAGATCATCTCCTGTACGGCGGTCAGCTGCGCAGGACAGTGGCACAGCAGGCGCTCGGCGTATTCCGAAGCGGCCCAGTTGAATTTGGCCTTATCGTCGTCTGCCACGAGCAGCGCCGCCAGCCCATACGGGAAGCATTCACGGACAAGGTAATCATCCGCAGGGATATCCTCTTCCAGCGTGGTGAGACGCGGTGGTGCAGCCAGCGGTCCTTCCTGCTGTGCGATGCGCAGCGCGTTAATTTCGCGCAGGCTGTTGGTCAGCAGCTGATTGAGCGCGCCCAGCGCAAACTGCTCGTAATACGCGCCGGTATCGCGCGTTTCACTTAGTAGATTCAGCGCGGCGTAATAGCATTCAGTTCCGGTCATAAAAGCTCCTTTCCTCCGGTTGCGGTCACCGGAAAGCGGCGGCTGCGGCCGCTGCCGGAGCAGCGGCCAAACAGCCGGTCGTGGGTCAGCCTGCGGCCACGGGGGACGGATATTTGGTCTCTTCGGTCGCAAAGGCGCGGATCTGGCAGCCCTCCTCAGCGGTCAGTTCGGTTTCTGCCACATAATCCTTGGCGGAATCCGAGTAGCGCGGGTCCGAGCCGTCCAGCGTGTAGCGGATCGTGCCGGTGCCGGTGATCTTTTTGCCGGAAATGCTCGGCGCGGCGGAAATCGAACCGGATGCCACCAGCGCATATACGCCGCCGCACTTGGCACCCAGCACATAGGCGTCGTAATAGTGACGGCCTTCGATCAGTGCGCCGGACACGCCGACCGGGTCCTCATGCACCTTCGCGTCCGCGATCTTGTACGGCATGAGCACCGCATCCTTGTGCGTGACGAGGAAATAGACATTTTCGGGCAGGTAGGACTTCGGTACGCGCACGACGTTCATGCCGAACACCTCGCCGCATACGCCCTTGGCGATGGACTGGCGTGCGAGCACGTCAACGCCCGCGAACTCATCCGAGGTGCAGACCAGCTTGTACATTTCGCTGGTCAGGTACAGGTAACGGTTGTCGTCCGGCACCAGCGCATCGTCGAGCGCCTGCGAAGCGTCTGCGATCTTGGAGATGATGTTACTCTTGGTCGGCTTTTCGCTTTGCGCCAGCGTGCCCGCCATGGTGACAAAGCGCTGGAACGCATACTTGTCCGCCGCCGGGGTAGACTTTTCGTTCAGCTGCAGGCGCAGCATGTCCGCTGCGTTCTTGACGAGGTTCTGGTCAAGGTTGTTGCCCTTGTCGATCGTCAGCGTGAACGCCTTGTCCTGCGTCATGGTCAACTCCTGTACCACGTCCTGCATCTCGGTCACATCGCCGTAGCGCTTGAGGCCGCCGTCGCGGTCGTAGTCGACCTCTTCCACGGTGATGGGCGTATACACCTTGAGGGTCTTTACGCCGGTCAGGTCGAACGTCTCAGCGGTCTTGCCCTTAATAAAGGATGCGCGGGTGAATACTTCTGCGATCTGGTCAGAATATTTGGTTGCAAGATTGATAGCCATAAGTATAATACCTCCTGATTATACGATTTGTTTACTTGCCCAGCAGCGCGAGGGTGACAGGATCAACGCCCGCAGGTTCGCCATCCGACTGCGCCGGGCCGACCGCTGCGCGGCGGTTCTTCTGGTTCATTTCGAGCGCGGCCAGTTCGTCCTTGAGCGTCAGGATCTCCCACTTGCGGTAGGCTGAGACGAGTGAGCCTTCCTGCTGCGCCCATTCCCACACCTGCGGCGGGATCTCGTCCGGGCGCACATCCGGATATTCCTCGACGAACGCAGCATAGATCTGTCCGTTGGGCATACCGTTTGCCGCGCGGTTGCGGCGGATGTAGGCGTTCTGCTTGGACAGACCAAGGCTTGCCGCCTGAATCAGCTCCTCCAGTGTCAGCTGGCGCATCTCGCCGTCCACCGGGACGGGAAAGGTCTGCTGACTGCCCTGCGCCGTCGGGTCGCCCGTGTTCTGTGCAGCCGTGCCCTGCGCGAACGGGTCTACTGCTGGGGTGGCTGCTGCATTCTGCGTGGCTTGTGTCGGCACGGCAGCCAGGTTACTGGTTGTTTTCTGTCTGGTTTGCATTTGTATTTGCCTCCTTTTGCTGCTGTCGCTGCATGCGGAGTGCGTGCAGCAGGTCGTTTTTGCCGCGCACCTGATAATCAGGCACGTTTTCCAGATAGATCAGCGGGTCGGTGATGACGCCGCTCTCGAGCAGATGATCGTTGGTCGTGGTCTGCATGATTTCCGACCAGTAGCTTGCCGCGCCCACATCCACCTGCAAGCGAAGATCCTGTCCGGCAAGCTGGGAAAAGTCGAAGCTCTGCCGGTAGGGCGTTTCGCCCGGCTCGTCTGCGACCACAATCGTTCGCACGCCATAGTGCGCGCCCATCAGGTCGAGGAAGATGCGCGCCCAGTCCTCGGTGAAGCGGTAAAACTCCATCTTGGTCAGCTCGAGCGGGGCGGCGGTTGCGTTCTGCACCGCTACAATAGCCGAAGTGTTGTCCGGCTTGACCGTACCGAGCGCCGCTTCGCTCGCGCCCATCAGTTCGGCGGTGTCATTCATCATCTGCTTGAGCAGCGCCAGCACCTGTGAGGAGATATCGGGCGCCTTGAACGCGGTCGCAATCGCTTCGTTGGGGTTGCCGCGCATACCGACCGCCTTGCCGACATCATTCGACCACCCATTCGGGAAACGGGTCATGTCGTAGATGATTTTGGGGAAGGCCACCTGCTTGATGCACTGCACATACATCGAATACAGCTTGTTGATGGCAATTTGGTTGGGAATGGCTTCGGTCAGCGGGCTTTCGCCGTGACACGAACCGCGCACACGGTTCCAGCACAGGTGCGTGACCGGATAATAGCGGTAGGGCAGCACCTTTTCGCGCATGACGGTCGCGGTGCGGGTGGTTTTGGTGAACGCAATGCCGTTTTCCGTTCTGCGCATGTGCAGCAGCACGGTCACGCGGTCGTTTTCGCCGTTCAGGCGGTAGCGCAGATAGTCCTCGTTGTCGTCCGGCACAATTGCCTCCGCTTCTGCCGCGGACAGGCCATTGTCCCGCGCTTCCTTGCGCACCTCGTCCACGTCGCGGCGCATGGCGAGAATCAGATAGGGCTGGCGCTGCACCTCGTCGCAGGCCGGGTTGCCGAAGCAGACATTGGTGGAATCAATCAGCTCAGCGACGATATCGCCCTTGACCGCCTGTCCGGTTTCGAGCGCGGGGTCAAAGTGCATGTAGAAACATGCGTCGCCGTCGACACAGGCGTTTTTCAGCAGCGGTCGCCCAAGGGCTTTTACGCCCGACCGTTCGATGGCCGATGCGAATGCACGTTCCAGCACGCGGGCGGTTTTGCGGCCTTCGCCGTCCATGTCGAACGGCTGCGCGCGTACCGCCACATCGTCCGAGACCAGCATGGACACAAACAGGTTGACGCAGCGGCGCAGCACGTTGAAAATCAGCGGGTCGAGCGACTGCACGCGCAGCCCCTCCCACTGTCGGCCGAGGTAAAACGCCTCGTTGCGGCGCACGCGGTCGTACAGACCGATCGAGCGCTTGTAGTCGCGGTCGCGCTCGTATTTGCGCCAGATGGCGGTGGGGGACGGATCAAATTTCATCGCCGCTGTCCTCCCGTCCGTATGCCATCAGCGCAGCCAGATCGCGGCTGAGCGCATCATCCGCAGACGTGGGCGTGTCATTGTCGCCCTTTGCGGGACGCTGCGGCAGCCGCAGGCCGCCGGACACGACCGCGCCGGTCAGCACCAGCAGTGCCGCGCCGATGCAATAAAGTAAAATGGTCATTGGGTTCCTCCTTTTAATAGGCGAGAAATGCGCCGATTTCGCAGTCGTACATGGTGGGCTGTGCGGGTGCGGGCGGCTCGTACACAGTTGCGGCGTAGCCGCGCAGCGCGTCGGGCGCATGGGTCAGTTCGTGCGGCGTGTTCGCCACGTCGGACGGATTGCGTGCATCGTGCTGCAAAGCGGGCAGCGTGCGGATCAGGTTGCGGCAAGTGTCGAAGATGGTCAGCCGCGGGCGCGGCTGTCCCTGTTCGTCCTTGTGCGGGGCGAGCAGTTCATGCAGCGCCAGCCAACCGGCGACACGCTCGTTGCAGCTTTTGTCGAAATCCAGTCCGCAGTCCGCAAACAGTTCGACCGCGCTTTTGCCGGTTTCCTGCCGTCGGTTCCACAGGTCGGGCGGCGCCAGACGGCAGTCGATGTGCTCGCCGGACAGTTCGCACGCCAGAATCGACGCTGCGGCTTCGGAGATAATCAAACCGGATTGATATAACTCTCTGTATACGATGCTGTATCCGTCCGGGCTTTGCGCGATCCAGAGTGCCGCCAGCATGTCCAGACCGTAGTCGATCGTCAGATACCGCCGCCAGTCCCGCGGGATGACATGCGGTTTGACAACATGCAGATCGGGGCTGAATTCGCTGAAGTACCGCCCCTCGTCCAGCTCCCACACGCCGTCGAGCAGTGCCCGCCGGTCGCGTACAGACAGCAGCCGCAGCCGCTTTTCGTATCCCGCATCCGCACGGCGCAGGAAGGGGTTGTCTTTGAGCCGCGCGGGCAGGAACAGCCGCGAACCGCCGTCGAACTCGGTTTCGGTGCCGGGCGGCATCGGGTCGATGTACCGTGCCTTGACCCATTGGTGTCCCACGCCACCCGGATTGGTCGTCGATTTGACCTGTTTGGGAAACGGGTTTGCCCCGCGCACGCGTGAGATCAGATAGGTGAACTGGCTTTCGGTGAAGTGGGTCAGTTCATCAAAGCGCAGCACATCGTATTCCGCACTTTGGTACTTGGTCACGTCGCTTTCCGCATCGCAGTAGCCGAATTCCAGCACCGAACCGTTTTTGAACTGCCACAGGTGGTCGCTGACCTTGTAGCTGGCGACCGATTGCGGAAACAGCCGCAGCGACGCAGGCACAAGCGAGCGTTCCAGTTCCGGCATGGTGCGCCGCAGCATCAGCTGCCGCGAGCCGGGGTAGCACACGGCAAAGCGTAGCGCATCGAGCAGCTGCCCGTGGCTTTTGCCGCCGCCTGCCGCGCCGCCGAACAGCGTTTCGAATGCGTCCGACCGGATAAACGCCGCCTGCCGTCGGGTCACGGGGAATTCGTATCGTCCACGATCCGAAACACGATTTCGACCGGCGCGGGCTCTTGTTCCTCGCCGCCCAGCATCGCGCCCTTGCCGACCGTCCGGTCGAGGATCTCCTTGATCGCGCTCAGGCGGCTGTTCGCCGGCGCATCCGCGTCGTCCGCGATGTCGTACAGAATCCGGATCAGGTCGTCCGGCTGTTTTTTTCTCGGCACAATGGCATCATCTCCTTTCAGGGTGGATTTGCTTGTCTTCCCGTGAGTCAAAGAATAGCCGAGAAAGGGGAGAAAAACAAGAACAAATGTTTGACCCTTTTCGGGCTTGCAATTTATTGCCTGCTGCGGTATCCTGAATAGGAAATGGGAATATACAGGGGGAAACAGAAACATGCAGAATATCAAACTGATCGCGCTCGATCTGGACGGAACGGCGCTTACACCGGATAATACGGTGTCTGCGGCGACGATCGACGCCGTGCGTCGCGCGCGGGAGGCGGGCGTGCATGTCGTGATTTCGACCGGGCGCATCTGTGGGGAGGCGCGCGATTTTGCCGTGCAGATGCAGGCGGACGATCTGATGGTGACGGCGGGCGGCGCGTCCATTTCGCGCGTGTCGACCGGACGGTGCACAATGCGCATGTCCATGCCGTGGGAGGACGCGGTGCGCGCAGCTGCGGCGGTGGAGCGCATCGGCCTGACCGTTATGGTCTATGTAGGTGAAACGCTGCTCATCACGCCGTATGACGAAATGGAGTTCGGCAAATACAAATCCAACGAGGGCTATCTCGCGGTCAAGCAGGTCGTGCCTTCGATCGCGGAATATATCGCGGACGGGCATGTTTCAGTCGATAAGATTTTCGCCCGCAGCAATGACCAGGTCACGCTGAGCATGGTGCGCAATCAGATCCGGCAGATTCCGGGCGTGCGCGTGATGAGCTCGGCGGCGGATAATATCGAAGTGGTCACGCCTGCGGCGGATAAAGGCAATGCACTGGGCATGTTGTGCCGCGAGCTGGGCACCGACCTGTCGCACGCCGCAGCGATCGGGGACAGTGAAAACGATTTGGAAATGCTGCGTGCGGTCGGGCTGCCGATCGCCATGGGTAACGCCAACGACGCGGTCAAGGCGATCTGCAAACGGCAGACGCTGACCAATGCCGAGGACGGCGTGGCAGCTGCGATCGACCGCATTTTGGCAGAGAACGGATAAACGTGCGAAACATGGCATTTTTGCGGAAAAAGGTGGTATCCTGCGCGCAGATATGCTATAATAATTTCGTATGTAATATTTGCCCCATCAAAAGGAGACATATCTAATGAGTTTATGGTTTGCGATTGTGCAAGGACTGGTGCAGGGCCTGACCGAGTTTCTGCCGGTGTCGTCATCCGGTCATCTGGTGCTGGTGCAGACGCTGTTCGGGGACGGCGTGGAGACCAACTATATGCTGTTCAACGTCCTGCTGCACTTCGGCACGCTGCTGAGCGTCATTGTTGCGTTCTGGAAGGACATCAAGGAGCTGTTTGTCGAGTTTTTTGGCTGGATTCATGACGGCTTCAAGATCAACGGCCATCCGTACCGTCGGTTTATCGTCATGCTGCTGCTGACCATCGTGCCGATGTTTGCGATCCTGCCGATCAAGAGCACGCTGGAAGAGGCGTTTTCCTCTCCGCTGCTGGTCGGCATGCTGCTGCTGGTGACGGCGGCGGTGCTGTTCCTGTCGGAAAAGGCGCCGAAAAAGCACAAGACCGAGGAAAACGCCACCTGGCTGGATGCGCTGATCGTCGGCATCGGCCAGTGCTTTGCCGTTCTGCCCGGCCTGTCCCGTTCGGGCACCACCATCTGCACCGGTTTGTTCCGCGGCTTTTCGCGTGATTTTGCCGTGCGCTTCTCGTTCATCATGTCCCTGCCGGTCATTCTGGGCGCGAACATTCTGGAGCTGGTCGATGTGTTCAAGGACCCGGCGGCAGCCATGGGCGACGCATCCATCGCCTGCTATCTGGTCGGTATTCTGGCGGCGATGCTGTCCGGCCTTGCGGCCATCCGCATGGTGCGCTTTGTTTCCAAGCGCGGCAACTTCCGTCCGTTCGTGGTGTACTGCACCCTGATCGGTACCATCACCATTGTGGTAAGCCTGATAAAAATGATATGATGCCGCTTGCGGATGCCTATGCCGCAGCGGTTGGGAAAAGTTCCGGATAACGGGACTTTTCTTCGTACTGAACCGAAAAGCACCGGCTGTCTGCTGGTGCAAGCCGCGCGCCGTGCCGCGCGGGAAAGCAAATAAAGCGAGGGAAAAACACGTTGGCTGCAAAGAAAACCACAACCAAAAAAACTTCGTCGCGCGGGAAAGGCACTGCGCGGCGTGCGCCCGAGCCGGAGCCTGTCCTGTCCCGCGCCACATGGGGCGCTATCTGGGGCGTGCTCGGGCTTTTGTGCCTGCTGGCGATTTTGCCGATCGACGGCGTGCTGCTGGAATGGCTGCACCGCGGCATCGGCGCGATGATCGGCAAAGGCGCATACCTGTTGCCGTTTGCGCTGCTGGCGCTGGCGGGGCTGCTGTTTGCGCGGCAAAAGGGGCCGGTGCGGCTGCGCGGCGTGAGCATTGCGCTTCTGCCGTTGTTTTTCGGCGGTATTGTGCATGCATTTGCCTGTGCAAACGAGTATGATTTTTCGATGAAAACCCTGTTCGCCCTGCTGACGACCGGCATGGAGGAGAAGTCCGGCGGTTTGCTGGCGGGCGGCCTGTATATCGTGCTGGAGTGGGCCGTGTCTTCGGCGGGGGCGCTGCTGGTGCTGCTGGTGCTGACCGTCACGGCGATTCTGGTCGCCTGCCGCATCACGCCGCAGGCGCTGCTGGAGATGTTCCGCCCGCCGGAATACGAGTACGAGGACGAGGAAGAGCGCGAGCGCTATGAAGCGCCGCCCAAGCTGCCCAATGTGCATGAGGCGGTCAGCGCGCATGTGCAAAAGCGCGAGGAGCGCCGTGCAGCCCGCCGCAAGGCGGAGATCGACATTCCGATCGACACCGATCCGCCCGGCGAGGACAAGCCGGGGGCGGACCCGGATGCGCCGGTACGCCGGATGCACGGCGGCAAGCCGATGGCACCGGACGAATATCTGCGTTCGCTGAAGGAAGAAACCACGGGCGAGCAGGTGAGCATCCTTGATCTGGTGGAAAACCGCGAGGAAGAGGAGACGCCGGTCGAGCCGTCTCCCAAGCCGGAGAAAGCGGAAAAACCGGAAAAGGCGGAGAAAATCAGCGAGGACGAGCAGGCGGAACTGAGCGAGCAGATGGACGAGAACCAGAAAGCGCCCATGCCGGTGTACGATTATCCGCCGATCGAGTTGCTCGCCAAGGGCAAGCATACCTCGGTCGCGGGCGCGGAAGCTGAGCTGAAAGAAAATTCCGAGTGCCTGATCGACACGCTTGAGTCGTTCAATATCGACGCACAGATCATCGGCATTGTGCGCGGCCCGTCGGTCACGCGGTTTGAGCTGACCATCCCGCGCGGCATCAAAATCTCGCGTATCACCGCGCTGGCGGACGATATTGCGCTGTCGCTCGGCGCGGCAAATGTGCGTATCGCACCCATTCCGGATAAAATCGCGGTTGGCATCGAGGTGCCGAACAAGACAGTCAACACCGTGTTCATCCGCGAGTGTATTTCGTCACCCGCGTTCACCAACGCGCGCAGCCGCCTGTCCTTTGCCGTCGGCAAGGACATCACCGGCAAGCCGGTCATCGGGGACATTGCGAAGATGCCGCATATGCTGATCGCCGGTACCACTGGTTCGGGTAAATCCGTGTGCATCAACTCGATGCTCATTTCACTGTTGTATAAGTCCACGCCCGAAGAGGTGCGCCTGATCATGGTTGACCCCAAAATGGTTGAGCTGGGCAACTATAACGGCATTCCGCATCTGCTTATTCCGGTCGTGACCGACCCGAAAAAGGCGGCGGGCGCACTCAACTGGGCGGTGGGCGAGATGGAGCGCCGCTATAAGCTATTTGCCGACCATCAGGTGCGCAATCTGGTCGGGTATAACGACCTGATGCGCGCAGAGCGCGCCAAGGCAGAAGCCGAGGAGAGCGCCGCACCCGAACAGTATCAGGTGCTGCCGCAGATCGTCATTGTCATTGACGAGTTGGCCGATCTGATGATGGTCGCCGCCAAGGAGGTCGAAACCTCGATTTGCCGTATCGCGCAGAAGGCGCGTGCCGCGGGTATGCATCTGGTCGTTGCGACCCAGCGTCCTTCGGCCGACGTTATCACCGGCATTATGAAAGCGAATATCCCGTCCCGCATTGCGTTTGCGGTGGCAAGCCAGATCGAGTCGCGCATCATTCTGGACACGACCGGCGCGGAAAAGCTGATCGGCAAGGGCGATATGCTGTATGCGCCGCTGGGCGAGGGCAAACCCACCCGCGTACAGGGCTGCTTTATTTCGTCCGATGAGATCGAATCGGTCATCGCGCATATCAAGCAGACAAGCACTGCCGAATATAATGAGGAGATCCTCGAGCATATCGAACGGCAGGCCGAGCAGGTGGACAGTAAGGGCGGCGGCGCGTCCGGTGACGCAGGCGGCGACGAGGACGAGATGATCGAGGAAGCGATCGACGTCATTATGGACTGCCGTCAGGCGTCCACGTCCATGTTGCAGCGTCGGCTCAAGCTGGGCTATGCGCGCGCCGCACGCATCATCGACCAGATCGAGGAACGCGGCATCATCGGGCCGTCGGAAGGCTCCAAGCCGCGGCAAATCCTGATCACTCGGGATGAGTGGCAGGAAATGAAGATGCGGCGGCATGATATCCCATAACCATGTAAGGAGGAATCCCTATGTCTTTTACGAAAATCAACATTGCGGAACAGTCTTTTAACCCGTTTGACCTCATCGGCAAGCAGTGGATGCTGATTTCCGCGGGTACGGAGCAGAAGTGGAACACCATGACCGCCAGCTGGGGCGGCGTGGGCGTGATTTGGGGCAAGCCGTCGGCAACCTGCTATATCCGCCACAGCCGTTATACCAAGGAGTTTGTTGATAACTCTGAGTATTATACCCTGTCTTTTTTACAGGACGGCCACCGCGACGCGCTCAACCTGCTGGGCACCAAGTCCGGCCGGGACATGGATAAGATGCATGACAGCGGCCTGACGCCGGTCATGGTAGAGGGCCAGCCGGCTTTTGCCGAGGCGGAGCTGGTGCTGGTTTGCCGCAAGCGCTGCAAGAGCGATATCGCACCCGAGGATATCCTCCAGCAGGAGACGCTCGACAAGTGGTACGGCGATAAGGATTACCACACCATGCACATCGGGGAAATTGTCGCAGCGTATCGAGCGGAAAAGTAAAAAACGTCACAGATTGTTCACCAAACCGACAGGCCTTCGGGGCTATACTGGAAGAAGGCAGTTGTGGTTTGCGCCCAGCTGCCGGGATTCAGCCCGAAATCGGAGGGAATAGCAGTGAAGAAAAGAATATGCAGCCTGCTGCTGGCAGTCGCACTTATGTTGGGGCTGCTGCCGAGCGCTTTTGCAGGCTATGAAAATTTTACCGCGCAGACAACGTATACGCCGGGACAGTTTACCGACGTGTCGGAGGATGCGTGGTATGCGGATAATGTGCGCGCGGCCTATGAATACGGTCTCATCAACGGACAGTCCGCCACCCGCTTCGCCCCGGACAGCTCACTGACCGTGGCAGAGGCGATCAAGCTGGCGGCCTGCCTGCACAGTATTTATCACACCGGCAGCGCGGAATTTGCGTCCTCGTCGCCGTGGTACCAGACCTATGTGGACTATGCGCTGCAAAACGGCATCCTGAAAGCCGCGCGTTCGGACTATACACAGCCCGCGTCGCGCGCGGTATTTGCCTCTGTGCTGGCGGCAGCGCTGCCGGCGGAGGCACTGACCGCCATCAATACCATTGAGGACGGCGCAATTCCGGACGTATCCATGTCCGCGTCCTATGCGGATGCGGTTTATCTGCTGTACCGTGCCGGTGTGCTGACCGGTTCGGACAGCGCAGGCCGGTTTATGCCGTCCAGCACGATCAAACGCAGCGAGGCCGCCGCCATCGTCACCCGCATGGCAGACCCCAGCCTGCGGCGCACGATCTCGCTCGCGGCATCGACCGAACTGACGGCAAGCGAAATTTATGAGCGGTGTATGCCCGCGGTATTCAAGCTGTATTCTTATGATGCGCGCGGCAATGTGCTCAGCATGGGCAGCGGCGTGCTCCTCAGTGCGAACGGCGATGCGGTCACCTGCGGGCATGTTGCAAACGGAGTGCAGCGTCTGGTCGCGGAAATGATGGACGGCACCAAGCGGGAGGTCACCATATACGACATTGACACAACGGCGGATATCTCGCATATTCGCGTGGTCGGCAGTGGCCTGCCTTATCTGGAAACCTCGAACGAGGTGCAGACAGGGGATACCGTGTATGCGCTCGGCTATCCCGGCGGCGGCAGCGCAAAGGTGACCTCCGGCGTGGTGACAAACCCGCGAAGCGACGAATATTTGACGACGCTGATCGAATCGACCGCGTCGGTCATCAGCGGCAATTCAGGCGGCGCGCTGGTAGATGCGCAGGGCCGTCTGGTCGGCGTGACAGTCAGCAGCCGCGACAACGGTACGCCCTCGTATTCGGTGCCGATTTCGGTTTTGGAAACGCTGGAGGGCAGCACAGCGGTCAGCCCGGCGGTTTACACCAACACGCATCGGCCGGATGCCTCGAACTGCTATGAAAAGCTGTATCCGGTGCCGGACTTCGGCGCGGTCACCGGTGTGCCGCTGCTGGGCAGCATCAAGGATCGCGGCACGACGTATTTCTATTACCGCCTGTCCGACCTGAATGAGGACGGCAGGCAGCTGCTGCAATACTATGCAGCACTCAATCAAAATACCTTCTATCAGTTCTCGGACGGCGTGTTCACCTCCTCGGCGGGGTATCTGCTGTCGGTCAAAATGGTAGAAACCACATATCGCGGTGAAGAGGCGCTGGGCATCTGTGTGTCCGGTATCTCCTCGCAGCCAATCGGCGGTCTTGTACAGGCCGCCGATTCTTTTTTGCAGGAATTTGTGCATATTGCTGCATTCTGTGAATGCATCCCGGCATTTCGTTTGATTTCACAAAAAGCGCGCTAAAAGTGCGATATATGATAAAAATTTTAATTTTTTTGTTGAATAATGCGAAAGAAATGATAAAATGTACAAGTGCAATCTCCTTGTTTTTGCGGAAATAGCAATAAAATCCAGCAATCTGCACAAGAAGTGAAGAGCAAATCGGTGAATTTCCACAATGGAACACGAAGCATTCTACATGCTATAATATTCTTGCGTGATTGAAGTGTGTTTAAGAGAGCACCAAACGAAATGGAGGAAAAGACCCAAATGAAGAAGTACGTTTACATGTTCCCGGAAGGCAACGGAAAAATGCGTGAGCTGCTTGGCGGCAAGGGCGCGAATCTGGCCGAAATGACCGGACTCGGCATGCCCGTACCGCAGGGCTTTACCATCACCACCGAGGCCTGCACCCGGTATTATGAGGACGGCAAGACGATCTATCCGGATATTCAGGATCAGATCCTTGAGTACCTCGATAAATTGGAAAAGGTCACCGGAAAGACGCTGGGCGATCCGGAGAAGCCCCTTTTGGTTTCGGTTCGTTCGGGC
Organism: Clostridiales bacterium; assembly: GCA_019421385.1. GTDB lineage: Bacteria > Bacillota > Clostridia > Oscillospirales > Butyricicoccaceae > Agathobaculum. The sequence goes on along the minus strand of JAHZFK010000006.1, from coordinate 25,581 downwards.
GCACGCGCTTCCATGCCCGGCATGATGGATACCATCCTGAACCTCGGCATGAACGATGAGATCTGCGACGCAGTCGCAAAACTGACCAATAACCCGCGCTTTGCGCGTGACTCTTACCGCCGCTTCATCCAGATGTTCTCGGACGTCGTTATGGAGCTGCCCAAGTCCACCTTTGAGACCTTTATCGACCAGGTCAAGGAGAAGAAGGGCGTCAAGCTGGACAACGAGCTGGACGCAGACGATATGAGCGAGCTGATCGTCCTGTTCAAGGATCACTATAAGAAGTCCCTCGGCGAGGACTTCCCGCAGGACCCCAAGAAGCAGCTGATGGAAGCAGTTCGCGCGGTATTCCGTTCGTGGGATAACCCGCGTGCGAACACTTACCGCCGCATGAACGATATCCCGCACTCGTGGGGTACCGCAGTAAACGTACAGTCCATGGTATTCGGCAATATGGGCGATACCTCCGGCACGGGCGTTGCCTTCACCCGCAACCCGGCAACCGGCGAAAAGAAGCTGTACGGCGAATTCCTGATGAACGCACAGGGCGAGGACGTTGTGGCCGGTATCCGTACCCCGCAGCCGATTTCCGCACTCGCGGACACCATGCCCGAAGTATATCAGCAGTTTGTGGACATTTCCTCCCGCCTCGAGCAGCACTACGGCGATATGCAGGATATGGAGTTCACCATTGAAAACGGCAAGCTCTATATGCTCCAGACCCGCAACGGCAAGCGCACCGCGCAGGCGGCTCTCAAGGTTGCGGTTGACCTCGTGGACGAGGGCGTCTGCACCAAGGAACAGGCCATCATGAAGGTTGAGCCGAAGCAGCTCGACGCGCTGCTGCACCCGACCTTTGTCCCGGCGGCTCTCGAGGCAGCTACCCCGATCACCACCGGCCTGCCGGCATCTCCCGGCGCTGCCTGCGGCGCGGTTTACTTCACCGCAGAAGAAGCCGCAGCGGCGCACAAGACCGGCGCGAAGGTCGTTCTGGTCCGTCAGGAGACCTCGCCGGAGGATATCGACGGCATGGCGGTTTCCGAAGGCATTATGACCGCCCGCGGCGGCATGACCTCGCACGCAGCAGTTGTTGCGCGCGGCATGGGCACCTGCTGCGTCGCTGGCGTCAACGGCATCAAGGTTTCCGAGGAGAACAAGACCCTCACCTTTGCTGACGGCACCGTAGTCAAGGAAGGCGAATTCATTTCGCTCGACGGCTCGACCGGTAACGTATACCTCGGCAAGATCGACACGCAGGACGCGGAGCTGACCGGCGACTTCGGCCGCTTCATGGGCTGGGCGGACGAGATCCGCACGCTCAAGGTGCGCACCAACGGCGATACCCCGCGCGATGCAACGCAGGCGCGCAAGTTCGGCGCGGAAGGCATCGGCCTGTGCCGTACCGAGCATATGTTCTTTGAGACCGAGCGCATCAAGGCAGTGCGCGAAATGATCATTTCCGATACGGTTGAGCAGCGCAAGGCGGCGCTGGCCAAGATCCTGCCGATGCAGCGCGGCGACTTTGAAGCGATTTACCGCGCGATGGGCGGCCTGCCGGTAACCATCCGCCTGCTCGATCCTCCGCTGCATGAGTTCCTGCCGCAGGAGGATGCAGATATTCAGGAGCTGGCAAATGAGATGGGCGTTTCGTTTGACAAGCTCAAAGGCAAAGTTGCCGACCTGCACGAGTTCAACCCGATGCTCGGCACCCGTGGCTGCCGTCTGGACGTACTGTATCCGGAAATCGCTGAGATGCAGACCGAAGCGATCATTTCCGCTGCGATCAACGTCTGGAAGGAAGACGGCCTGAAGATCACCCCGGAGATCATGGTTCCGCTGGTATCCGAGATCAACGAGCTGCGCTTTGTCAAGAAGGTCATCAAGGCGAAGGCTGATGAGCTGATCGAAGCATCGGGCCTGAAGATGAAGTATATGATCGGTACGATGATCGAGACCCCGCGTGCGGCCGTTACCGCAAACGAGATCGCGCAGGAAGCGGAGTTCTTCTCCTTCGGCACCAACGACCTGACCCAGATGACCTACGGCTTCTCGCGTGACGACGTGGGCCGCATTCTGGAGACCTACTTCGAGAAGAAGATTCTCGAGTCCGACCCGTTTGCCCGTCTCGACCAGAACGGCGTTGGCAAGCTGATCCGCTACGCCGTAGCGGAAGGCCGCCGCACCCGTCCGGACATCAAGCTGGGCATCTGCGGAGAGCACGGCGGCGACCTGTCCTCCGTCGAGTTCTGCCACAATGTCGGTCTGAACTATGTTTCCTGCTCGCCCTTCCGTGTGCCGATCGCCCGCCTCGCAGCGGCGCAGGCTCGCGTAAAGGAGCTTGGCAAGGCATAACTGCCATTTGCGCAATCAATTGAGAAAGAAAATGTCCTGCCCCATTCTGCTTCGAGCAGAGCGGGGCAGGGCATACTTTTTTTCTGTCGATTCGATGGATGCAGATAGGCTGCCCATCATTCGTTCGATTGATTGGGTGTTGACAGACCGGTTTTTCAACCCGTATAATAAGACACATCTAAAATTACGGAGGGAGTTTTATGAAACGAATCCCGTTTGTCCTTTTGGGCATTTCGCTGGCAGGTCTGCTGGCTCTCGGCGGCTGTTCCTCTGCCGAACAAAAGACTTTCACCGTCACGGACGAACAGGAGACAACCGATTCGCAGAGCGATGCCGGACAAACCACCGAGCAAGCCGGCGTGCTGAGCAGCTTTTCCACCACTGATCTGGACGGCAACATCGTTGACCAGTCCGTTTTGGCGGATTATGATTTGACCATGGTCAACGTATGGGCCACGTTCTGCCGCCCTTGCATCAAGGAAATGCCCGATCTGGGCGAACTGGCGCAGGAATATGCCGATGAAAACGTGCAGATCATCGGTCTGGTGTCCGATGTGCTGAATACGGACGGCACGATCAGCGAGGAGCAGGTGCAGACTGCTCGCGATATCGTGGAGCAAACCGGCGCAGACTATCTGCATCTGCTGCCTTCGGCAGACCTGTTCGGCGTTTTGGGGCAGATTTCCGCCGTGCCGACCACGTTTTTTGTCGACAGCGAAGGGGAGCAGGTCGGTTATGCTGTTGTCAGCGCGCAGAGCAAGGATAAATGGGTGGAGACCATTGATGCCATGCTGGCTGAGGTGCAGGCATGAGCTTTCTCCGCCGTAACCGCGCCGCCGTGATTACCTTGGCGGTCGCCGTACTGTTTCTGGCGCAGGGCGTACTGCGCGAGGAAACGCAGATCGTATTCCGCAAGGCGGTCAATATCTGCATGGAGTGTATTGGCCTTGGGTAAGCTGCGCGAACACCTCCGCACCTGGGTGCAGCTGCTTTTTGCCGCTCTGACAAACGGTTACGCCGCCGGTTTTGCCAACGGCACCATCTACAAAGGCGCAAGTAAGCTGGTCTGCGTGCCGGGACTCAACTGCTATTCCTGCCCGGGCGCACTGGGTTCCTGCCCGATTGGCTCATTTCAGGCCGTTATCACCAGCCGCACGAACAAATTCACCTTTTATGTGATCGGCTTCCTGTTGCTGTTCGGCGCGCTGTTCGGTAGGCTGGTCTGCGGCTGGCTGTGCCCCTTTGGGTTGGTGCAGGATCTGCTGCATAAGATCCCCTTTCCCAAAAAGCTGCGCCGCCTGCCGGGCGACCGCGTGCTCAAATATCTGAAATATGTGATTTTGGTCGGCTTTGTCATTGTTTTGCCGCTGACTGTGCTGGATATTGTGGGACAGGGACAGCCGTGGTTCTGCAAATATATCTGCCCGTCCGGCACATTGTTTGCCGGCATTCCGCTGATTGCATCCAATCCGCCGCTGCGCGCGGCGCTCGGGTGGCTGTTCACTTGGAAAATGGCGATTTTGGTCGTGCTGCTGGTGCTGAGCGTGGTGGTGTACCGCCCGTTCTGCCGCTACCTGTGTCCGCTCGGCGCGATTTACGGCCTGTTTAACCCGATTGCACTGTATCGTTTCCGCATTGATGCGGAAAAATGTACGCAGTGCGGCGCGTGCCGTCATGCCTGCAAGCTGGATATTTCGGTTTGGGAAACGCCAAACAGTGCGGAATGCATCCGCTGTGGCGATTGTCGGCGTGCCTGCCCACATGGCGCCATTGACACGGTCAATCCCTGCCCTGCGAAACAGAAAAAAGACGCTTGAATCCGCCGCTCGCATTTTTTCATCGCGGGGAGAGAAAGATAATTGTCAACCTCTGCTGCATCGTGGTATAATAGGTATATCATGTATGGCAATGCATCACACCAACACGCAAATCTTTAGGGGGAATTTTCTTGACTGCTGTATATGCCATTCCGGTATCCGCCGTGAATCCGGACGACAGCGCATCCCGCGCCCGTCTGTCCCGCGGCCGTCTGGAACAGATAGACCGGCGCCACGGCACAGCCAGAGCGCAGGGCTTTGCAGCATCGCTCTTGCTGGAATATGCGGTCTCGCAGCAGTATCCCTGGGTGGTTCATCCGCTTGCGATTTCGATTGCCGAAGGCGGGAAGCCATATTTGGTTTCCGAGCCCGGCATCCATTTCAGCCTGTCCCACTCGGGGGATTGGGCTGTGTGCGCGCTCAGCGACCATCCGGTCGGTGTGGACATTGAGCGCTGCGAGCCGGGACGGCGCGACGTTGCCTCCCGCTTTTTCCACCGTGAGGAAGTGCGGTATCTCAATACCGTCCTGCCTTCTACACGGGATGACGCATTTTATAAGCTCTGGACACTCAAGGAGAGCTTTGTCAAATCCACTGGACGCGGCCTTGACCTGCCGCTGCGCAGCTTCTGGATCGACATTCATCGTATGCCGCCGCGGCTGGACTGCGCGGAAGTCACCGGCAATTATTCTCTGTTCCTGCCAGAATTTGCCGACCGTGATTACCGTCTTGCAGTATGTGTGGAGCAGGCGGGCGCGGAGCAGCCGGTGCTGCACATTATGAAATAACATAGGCCAAAACAAAAGGACGATGCATCTGCATCGTCCTTTTTCTCATGCTTTTTTCTGTTCGTATGCCATGCGAACGGCGGTTGCCAGCTGGTCGGAACAGCTGGTGCCCTTGCCGCCGCAGGAAATGCCCTTGAAATAGCCTTCGATCTGCTCGACGGTCATGCCCTCGACCACGCGGCTGATGGCCTGCAAGTTGCCGTTGCAGCCACCCAGAAAGGAGACGTTGTGTACTTTGTCCCCCTCCATATCGAAGGAGATCCGCATGGGGCAGACCCCACGCGGCTTGTAATCAAAATGCTGCATTGTGCTTATTGTCCTCCTCACAGCAGAGTGCGGATGTAGTCCGCCGCCTGCTCAAATGTTTCCGCTTCATAGTATGGACGGTCGTCCTGCGGTCGCGGCAGTCTAGTCCAGTTGAGCCAAACCCCCGCGATGCCGACGTCCATCGCGCCCTGTATGTCGTGCCGGAAGTTATCGCCTACCATCGCGGCTTCATGCGGCAGACAACCACATTTTTGCAGCGCCAGCCAGAACATCGGTGCGCCCGGCTTATCCATGCCGGCTTCTTCGCTCGCAACCAGAAAGTCGACCTGATCCGCAAGGCCGAGATGTTCCAGCTTTTCCATCTGAATATCCGCCAGCATATCCGTGCATACCGCGGTTTTAACGCCCGCCTGCCGCAAATCGGCCAGCAGCTCGGTCACGCCCGGGCGCAGCTCCATTTTTTCCAGCACAGCGTCCCAGTAGACCCGATGCGCCTGACGGGAATAGCGGATGGCGTTGCAGCCCAGCCGTTCAAGCGCGCCCTGCGCGAACAGCACGCGGTCATGTACCGGCGGCATACCGGGCTGCTGCCGCGCGAGCCGATGGCGGTTTGCGTGAAACGCCTGCAAAAACGTCTCGCCGGAGATGCCCAGCGTTTGCTCTGCCCAGATGGCAAGGCGCTCATACGCATATGCGTCGCAGGCTCCAAAACTGCTGTAAAATGTGTCGTCCAGATCAAAAAATACCGCTTTCAGTCCCATAAATCCCTCACAAAAGTTTTTCGTTATACACTGCACGGCTGCCGCCGACAAATTTGGCGCGACGGCGCGCGCAAAGCAGCATGGCCTCGCCAATGTGCTTGACCTCGATGCGCAGCGGTACGACCACCGGTTTGATGTGCATACCGATCAGCGTGCCGCCGATATCCATGCCCGCGGATGCGGACTGTTTGAGGGTTTCGACTGCAACCGGATCGGCAAACCGCTTGTAAGCGGTGGTTGCGAACGAACCGCCCGCCTTGGGCTGCGGGATGACGTTGACCTCGTCCAGTCCGAACCGCTCGCACGCGGCGCGCTCGACCACCAGCGCACGGTTGAGGTGCTCGCAGCACTGTGCGGCAAGGTAGATGTCACGCTCATGCAGGACGCTGTAAATCCCTTCGAATATGGCTTCTGCTACTTCGACGCTGGAATGCGTGCCGATCTTCTCGCCGCATACTTCGCTCGACGAGCAGCCGACCACAAACAAATCCCCTGCGCGCAGCTTGGCTGCGTCGCATACCTGTGCTGCCGCCTTGGCGCTCTGTTCTCTGATTTCAGAAAGCTCCATGTTTCATGCCTCCTTTGATAGTTACAGTATACCACAGTTTATCCATGCTTTCACCGTCTTTTTTCCTGCGGCATACATTGAAATTGAGGCGAGGCCTCAAACCGACAAACAAGGAGCAACCTGCATATGAATACGACCAATCCTTCGGGCGATCAGGCGCTGCCTGCGGACAGCATTGATCCCCGTCTGCTTGCGCTTGCCATGGCATTTGTGCCGGCGCAAAGCTTTGATACGCCGTATGAACCCGCGCTGGCCTTCAGCCGCGGCACCATTTTTCCGGCGCTCGATAAACCCTTCCTCGGAGAGGAGGCCGTTCCGCAATGACCGAACGCGAAAAACTGCTCAGCCGTGTGCGCATGTATGATTTTGCGCTGGTGGATGTGATCCAGTACCTTGACGGCCACCCGAAGAATGCTGCGGCGCTGGCTTATTACAGCAAAATGCGCACCGCTTTTGATAAGGCCGCAGCGGAATACGAGGATGCTTTCGGCCCTCTGACCGCACGCGAGGTAGATACCCGTGTCGGCAACTGGCGCTGGATCGACGACCCGTGGCCGTGGGAAGGAGAGGATAACTAATGTGGTCATACGATAAACGCTTACAATATCCCGTCAATATCAAAAATCCCGACCCGCAGACGGCAAAAATCGTCATTACACAACTTGGCGGACCGGATGGTGAAATCGGCGCAGCGATGCGCTATCTGAACCAGCGCTACACCATGCCGTACAAAGAGGGTAAGGCGATTTTGACCGATATCGGCACGGAAGAACTTGCTCACCAGGAGATGATTGCGGCCATCGTCTATCAGCTGACTCGCAACCTGACACCAGAACAGATCAAAGAAGGCGGATTTGACGCCTACTTCGTCGATCACACGACTGGTATCTATCCGCAGTCTGCTGCCGGCGTTCCGTTTACGGCTGCTGCGCTGCAAAGCAAGGGCGACCCGATCACGGATTTGTTTGAGGATCTGGCAGCAGAGCAGAAGGCGCGCACAACTTATGACAATCTGCTGCGTTTGATCGACAACCCGGATGTACGCGAGCCCATCAAGTTCCTGCGCGCGCGTGAAATCGTGCATTTCCAGCGCTTCGGCGATGCGCTGCGCGTCGTACAGGATCATCTGGACAGCAAGAACTACTATGCGTTCAACCCTGCGTTTGACTTGCGTAAGTCTCCGAGAAAAACTGCGTCATCTGTGGAGGCAGATACCACTGCTGTGTCGGAGTAACGGGAAAACAGACACAGAAACGTGCGATAAAACTTGAATAACGGCTGGGAGAAGGGTGCTGACCATATCGTCAGCACCCTTTTCGAGTTGGAAACGGTGATAAACTTATGCGTAGGTGATTTTCTAAAAGGATACGAATTTTGTGTTGAATTGACCTTGACAGAAAGACGCTGACAAACTATAATGAACATTGTTCATATTGAGGTGATAAGATGAATACCATCGTGACATCAAAAGAGGAAATTCTCAAAACAAGCCGGGAGCTGATGCAGCGGCAAGGCTGGTCAGCCATCAATATTCGTTCGGTCGCAGCGGCTTGTGGTGTCTCTATCGGGTCTATTTATAATTATTTTTCGTCCAAAACAGAACTGATCGGCACCATCGTGGAAAGCATCTGGTGTGAGATTTTTCATCGTCCGGAGGATGAGGCGGTCTTTCAGGATACTCAGGCGTGCATCGTGTGGATGTATGAGCGCATGGAATATGGCTGCAAGCGATATCCCGGTTTTTTCGTGATGCACTCCTTGGGGTTCATGCAGGAGGACAAACCGGATGGCAGGCGGCGGATGCAGCAAACCCAGCAACATATTCTGGACGGATTGTGCGCAGTTTTGAAGCAGGATGCCAAAATCCGATCGGATGCCTTTGATGAGCGGTTTACAGCGGAGCGGTTTGCAGAGGTGTTGTTTACCCTGATGCTGTCGGCTTTGCAGCGGCAGGAGTATGACCCGACAGTCGTTTTGGAAATCGTTCGCAGGACGCTTTATTGAGCTATCCTGTTTAGGAAACACTTTTTATGTCGCAAACTGAACAATGTTCATAGGAAAGGAAACAGAATATGAAAGTCAAGCGCAATACCTTGTTGCTTCTCGCCTGCCTCGTGTGGTGCGCAGCGGGGTTCAACATTTTCCGGATTGGCGTTCAGGTCTATCCGGCTTATGTCACGGTATGGAATCTGTTGCTGTCGGTTGTGGTTTTCGCGGTTTTTCAAACGTTTGTTTTTGGAAAACTGGTGCGCAAGCATACTGCGCGGATCACAGGCTATGCAGAGGAACGGCAGTTTTTCTCAAGTTTTTCGATGGAAAGGCATTCGGCATCATGGCTGTGATGATGGCCGGCGGTATCGGTCTGCGTGCCTCCGGCATCGCACCCGACCGGTTTATCGCGGTGTTTTATTCGGGATTGGGTGCGGCTTTGCTGCTGGCCGGCATTTGGTTTGGCCGTAATTATGGGAAGGCGGCTTTCGCCGCCGCTGCAGTACAGGAACAAGTGGAACGAAAGGACGTGTAAATCATGCAGGCAATTATGGAAACGCTTTTTGATATTGTATATCTGTGTTCGGTCATCACCATTGGCATTTTGATGATTCGGGGCAGTCGGGGCAATCGCCAGTTCCGTCTGTTTGGCTGGATGGCTGTGATCTTGGGGGCAGGCGATGCCTTTCATCTGGTACCGCGTGCCGTGGTGCTTTGCACCACAGGTCTCGAAAACTATACGGCTGCACTCGGATTGGGAAAGTGCGTTACTTCCATTACCATGACCATTTTCTATGTGCTGCTCTATTTGGTCTGGCGGCAGCGGTATCAGGTCGTCGGGCGCGGCGGCTTGACCGCAGCGGTATACGGTTTGGCAGGGCTGCGCATCATCCTGTGCCTGATGCCGCAGAATCAGTGGTTGAGCGCGGATGCACCACTTTCTTGAGGCATTTACCGCAACATCCCCTTTGCGCTTTTGGGACTGCTGGTGGTGGTGCTGTTCTATCAGGCGGCGAAACAGCATCAGGACCGTGCGTTCCGCTGGATGTGGCTGACCATCGTGCTCAGCTTCGCTTTCTATATTCCGGTGGTTCTGTGGTCGGATGCAGTGCCTTTGGTCGGCATTCTGATGATTCCCAAGACATGCGCCTATGTGTGGGCGGTACTGATGGGCTATTTCGCCATGAAACAGGAGTGTAAATAAGCAACATAGAAAAAAGCGGCGTAGCTTCAGCTATGCCGCTTTTGCATTCAGTTGAGAATTTTGAGGAACAGCTCGCGGTTGAACTGCTGGTGGAACTGCTCGATCTGGTCGGCAATGCTTTCGCAGCATTGCTTGACTTCCGGATTGGCCGAGCCGTTGGCATTGCGCTCTTTGAAAACATGCCCCCACTCGGTCAGGTCGATTTTGAAAATGAAGTTGCTGGGAATGCTCAGCATATATAGCCCGCGCTTGACGTCCGGGTTGTCCGCCATATCCTCCCGGATGTACCCGTTGACCGCCTTGACGTATTTCACACCATCGTGCTCGATGGTCTGCGGCACCGCAAGGCCAAGCTCCTGCAGGGCAAGATCGGTCGGCAGGATTTTATCCTGATACCATGCCGACATTTCATAGGAAAAAGAAGCCAGACGGGTACTCGAACGAATGATACGGTTGTTGAAACGCTTAGCGTGCGCGTCCCAGTCGTCCTGACCGGCGCGGTGCAGCCCTTCCACAGTGACCGACATATCAATGAACCGCAGCATAGTCGTGTGCTTCCAGCCCCATTTGGTCAGCTTGTCCATCCAGTCTGCGAATTCGGCAAACGCATCCGCCTGTGCGCTGTCGTATTCCCGCAGACCGCCGTCCGCGCGCAGCACGGTGCGGCAAATTTCACGGATGTGCAATTCTTTTTCGCGCGTCCATGACCGCTTGCTCATAAACATGGAAACGATTGCATCGTCGATGCCCGAAATCTGATTCAAATACGTTTTCATCGGAGTTCCCCTCACTTTTTTACGTTGATTATAGCATATTTGTAATCGCACCGCAATATTAGAGCGACAAAACCATGCAAGGCAGACCGCCCATGCGCGGGAATACATCGCATGAGCGGTCTTGTCAAGTGCGGGGCGTGCTGGGCATGGTCAGGCGTTCTCCTGCAGCGCGTCGCGCAGTTTTTCCAGCGCCCGCTTTTCGATGCGGGATACATAGCTGCGCGAAATGCCGAAGCGTTTGGCGATCTCGCGTTGCGGCAGCGGCGCAGCCATGCCGAGACCGTACCGGAGCCGTATGATCTCTCTCTCACGCGGGGAAAGCGCAGCGGCGAGCGCGCGGTGCATGGCAAGATAGCGGTCGTGCTCTTCCACTGCGGCAAGACCATCATCTTCGCAGCAGATAATGTCCTGCAAGGCCAGCGCATTGCCGTCGCCGTCGCTTTCGAGTGTGTCGGACAGGGACAGTTCTCCCGCGTTTTTCCGCTTTTGCCGGAAGTGCATCAGAAGCTCGTTCTGAATGCATTTGGAAGCATAGGTCGCCAGACGGATGCTTTTATCCGCGCGGAAGGTGCTGACTGCTTTGATCAGCCCGATGGTGCCGATAGAAATAAGATCATCCTGCTCGGCACTGGAGGCGTAGTATTTCTTGACGATATGCGCCACCAGCCGCAGATTGTGCTCGATCAGCTGCTCGCGGGCTTTTTCGTCGCCCTCCTCCTGCATTTTTCGCAGCAGCTCGGCTTCCTTGTCCGGCGGCAGCGGTTTGGGGAAGGAACCGTCCGTGCCTTGCACGCGCAGGACCAGAAAAAAGAATGCGCCGCCCAGCGCAAACAGGGCGGGAAACAACATGCAAACGCACCTCGCTTTTTTCAAGATATCGTTACGTTATGCGTGCCAAAGGCTGTCCTATGACGCAGAAAATAGGGCTTGTAATTTGCATGTAAATCCATTATAATATGGTAGTATTCATGGCTAAATGCACGAGGAGGTGTAAGCAATGCCAAGTGGTCAGGATTATCTGGTGATGATCGGGCAGTTCGCGCCGCTGGTTGTTCTGATTATCTTATTCTATTTCCTGATGATTCGTCCGCAGCGCAAGCGCGATAAGGCCGAGCGCGAGATGCGCAATTCGATCGAGGTAGGCGATGAGATCTCCACGATCGGCGGATTTATCGGTCGCGTCGTCAATGTAAAGGATGATGTGCTGATTATCGAGTCGTCGAACGACCGCACCAAGCTCAAGATCTATCGTTGGGCGATCCGCGGCAAGGAGGCTCCGGCAACCGAAACGGTTGAGGCGCCCAAGGAAGCGGATAAGAGCGAAAAGTAATAAACCGGTTTCTTGCCGAATAGGATAAAGCAAAATCATTCGGCGGGAGGATGCGTAAGTTATGAGAAAAACCAATGAAGGACCTTCGCCCGTCGGCGTGTTGCTGCCGTCGGCAGTGGTCGGCCTGTTGGCGACCTTGCTGCTGATGCTGGTCGGTGCGATATTCGTACATCGCCGGGTGTTGGCGGAACAGGCGATCGCGCCGTGTGCGCTGATCTTTATGGCAATCGGCTGTGCGCTGGCTGCATTCATTTCGGCAAAGCGTGCGCCGGGCGGGAAATTCCTGTGGGCAATGGGCGCGGGCATCCTGGTTTTTCTGGTTCTGCTGCTGGTGAGTGTGATTCCGCTTGCCCAGCCGATCAATGTTGTGCGTATGGCGGTCAGCTTGCTTTGTGCGCTGGCGGCTTCGGCGCTGGGCGGTTTTGCCGGCGCCAATATGCGTAAACGGAAAAAATATCGTCATTTAAAAAAGTAGGAGGGAAATTTCCATGAAGCATGTTTCTACGCTGACCTCTGCAACCCTGAAGCAGACTGCGGCACACGGTGGCTGCGGCGAGTGCCAGACTTCCTGCCAGTCTGCGTGCAAGACCTCTTGCACGGTGGCAAACCAGAAGTGCGAGCACGCGAAGTAATCGCGGGTTTTATGAAGTCAATCGCAAGGCGTGCCGGTTGCGGCGCGCCTTGTTTGTTGCGTATCGGAGGAAGACGAAAAGATGATTCATCGTTATCAAAAAAACGGTTTGAATTTTGTGCTGGATGTCAATTCGGGCGCGGTGCATGTGCTGGATGACATCAGCTATGCGGTGTCCGGTCTGATCGACGAGAACATGGCGGATACCTGCCCGCAGTCGGTCGTGGACACACTCCAGCAGTATCCGGCGGGGGAAGTGCGTGAGGCGTACGGCGAACTGTATGAGCTGAAAAAGGCGGGTCAGCTGTTCGCGGAGGATGATTACATCGACGTGAGCAAGTACATCCCGGTTGGCGCGCCGGTCAAGGCGCTGTGCCTGCATGTTGCGCATGACTGCAACCTGCGCTGCAAATACTGTTTTGCGTCCACGGGTGACTTCGGTCAGGGACGCAAGATCATGCCGCCCGAAATTGCCAAAAAGGCGATCGACTTTGTCATTGCGCGTTCAGGCAAGCGGCATAATATCGAGGTGGACTTCTTCGGCGGCGAGCCGCTCATGGCGTGGGATACGGTCGTGCAGACGGTCGATTATGCCCGTAGCTTAGAGGAGAAGTTCAACAAGAAGTTCCGCTTCACTATCACGACCAACGGCTTGCTGCTCGATGAGGACAAGCGCGCCTATATCAACGAAAATATGGACAACGTCGTGCTGTCGCTCGACGGCCGTCCGTCGGTCAACGACGAGTTCCGCAAGACCGTATCGGGCGCGGGCAGCTATGATGTGATCGTGCCCAAGTTCAAGGCGTTGGTCGACGCGCGCGACCCGCAGAAGGACTACTATGCACGCGGCACGTTCACCTCGCATAATCTGGATTTTGCCGACGATGTGGTGCACATCGCGGACGCGGGCTTTGACCGCCTTTCGGTCGAGCCGGTGACGGCTGACCCCGGCTGCGGCTATGACCTGACCGAAGCCGATCTGCCCAAGATCGAAGCCGAGTACGACCGCCTGACCGAGATCATGCTCGAGCGCAGAAAGGCAGGCAAGCCGTTCTCGTTCTTCCATTTCATGGTCGATCTGGATCAGGGCCCGTGCGTGGTCAAGCGTCTGCGCGGCTGCGGCGCGGGCTACGAGTATGTGGCTGTCACGCCGGACGGCGATATCTATCCCTGCCACCAGTTCGTCGGCAAGGATGAGTTCAAGCAGGGCAGTGTGCTCGATCAGTCGTTCGACATGGAGATTGCGACGAAGTTCGCAGGCATGAACATTTATACCCGCCCGAAGTGCCAGAAGTGCTGGGCGAAGTTCTACTGCTCGGGCGGCTGCTCGGCAGCGAACTACAACATGAACCACGACATGAATGACTCCTATGACCTCGGCTGCGAGATGGAGCGCAAGCGATTGGAATGCGCGATTTATCTAAAAGCGGCTGAGAAAATTTGTGCAGATTAGTCATTGTGACAAAAATGTGTCAAGAAATCGTAAAAGGCGTTGCGGAGTGCTGCAAGGCTGCCGTATAATGACTACTGTATTTTCAATGTCCCTTTGGAAAAGGAGATGATGATATGCCGCAGAACGTATTGGTATCTGTGCTGGGTGAGGGGGAATATTTGCCCCATCTGGTGCGTGCCATTTTGGAAAAAGAGATAATTCCCGCGCGCAACCTGTTCCTGTCCTCGAAAAATCAGGTGGCCTGTCAGGCGGCTGAGGGATATGACGTGCGCATCTGTGAGGATGATATTTCCGCAGTCATCAAAAGCGAGATCGTTTTGGTGACGGCGTCCAAGCGCGAAATGCCGACCCAGTTGGCCATGATCTCCAGCAGTTCGCAGAAGCGTGTGGTCGTGACCGTGTGCGACAGTGAGAAGGTCGATCTGGCCTATGTCTCCGATCGCATCGCCGCCGCGACTGAATTGATCGCCGCTGTGCTGCATCGGGACGAGAACGGAAAACTGTACGCGACCTATGAGATCAACCAGAAGGCGCGTTTGTTCCTGCATCAGCCGTGTCGCGATCTGGTCAACGCCATGTGCGACCGGATGAATGAAGCGGGCTGAGTTCTAAAACGGTGAAACCGGGAATATGCTGTACCATGACCTTCCATGAGGGGGAGACGGATGAACAAACAGCATATTCTCGGTTTTTTTGATGATCTGGTGCGCACACCCGCATTCCTTTTCCTGTGCGCGATGTTTTTGTGCGGCGCGGTGGCGGGCGGCCTGACCGGTCTGCGTGCCAGCGAGGGGGACAGCGCGGTGGAGCTGACGGCGTTTCTGGCGCAGCTGCCGGGACAGGCATTCAAAAGCGTGCTGTGCGCGCTGCTTTGGATTGTTCTGGCGCCGCTGTGCGCGCTGCTGCGCCCCGCGCCGCTGTTCCTGTCCGCTGTGGTTGCCGCGCGCGGTTTTGTGCTGGCGCTGACGATGGCGGTCGGGTTGGGGCAGGACGAAGGCGCGCTGCTGTCGCTCGGCATGGCGGCTCTGCCCGCGATGCTGTGCGTGCCCGCTTTGCTCGCAGCCTGTTCGATGGTCTGGCAGAGCGGGGAGGCGATGGGGCGGTATTCGCTGCGCGCCTGCCGCGCGCCGTTTGTGGTGTGCCTGCTGCTGGCAGCGACGGGGGCGCTGCTGCGCGTGACCTTTGCGCTGTTGTGGAACATATGACAAGAGCCGGACGCAAATGCGTCCGGCTCTTATAACAGGGTAGTGCTGTGTTCACGGGGAGAGAATTGCCGCGGGTTTTATACATACAGGTAATCCGCCATAACGGGCTGCAACCCATGCGCTTCAATGGCCTGATAGACTTCAGCGACCGAGCGGCCGTCCGAAATTTCAAACTGTTCGTCGCCCTTGTCCTCGCCGGAGTGACCGCCGATGCCGACGTCCACGCCCGCCGAGATTTTGGTTGCCGCGATGCCGATGATGTTGTCGCGGAAGCCCGCGCGCTCGCGCGTCGAGATCGTGATGGACGCGAACGGCATGAAAATGCGGTAAGCGCACACGACTTGGAGCAGTTGCGGCTCGTGCACATCCTTGGGGTTGATCTGGTCGTTGTTGATGATCGGCCGCAGGCGCGGGCAGGAGAACGCGATCTCCGCGTGCGGGTACTTGCGCTGGAGGAGATACGCGTGCAGGCCGGTTGCAAAGGCGTCCTTGCGGAAGTCGGAAAGACCCAAAAGCGCGGCAAAGCCAACGCCGCGCATACCACCCATCAGGGCGCGCTCCTGTGCGTTCAGACGATAGGGGAAAATGCGCTTGTGCCCGCCGAGGTGCAGGGTTTTGTACTTGTCCGCGTCGTAGGTCTCCTGAAACACGGTGACGTAATCCACGCCGCACTCGTGCAGGTAGGCGTACTCATCGATGTTGAGCGGATAGATCTCGATGCCGATGACACGGAAATACTTGCGGGCAAGCTTGACCGCCTCGCCGATGTATTCCACCGGCGACATCGTGCGGCTCTCGCCGGTCAACAGCAGAATCTCCTGCAAACCGGTCGCGGCGATGGCCGCAAGCTCCTGCTCGATCTCGTCCATGTCGAGCTTGGCGCGGCGGATCTTGTTGTGGCAGTTAAAACCGCAATAGACACAGTAGTTTTCGCAGTAGTTGGCAATGTACAGCGGGGTGAACATCTGTACCGAGTTGCCGAAATGCTTGCGGGTTTCCAGCTGCGCGCGCTGCGCCATCTGTTCGAGAAACGGCGCGGCGGCAGGGGAGAGCAGCGCGGCGAAGTCTTCGGGGTGGAGCACATCGCGATTTAAGGCGCGCTGTACATCGGCGGCGGTGTACGCATCCGCGTCGTATGCGTTCATACGGGCGATGACCTCGTCCTGAATTTCTGAGCCGATGTTGTCCATGCCCGGCTGATAGGCCATGTGGTCGGTCTCAGCGGTGATATATTTTGCGGAAATGATTTCCGCTTTGGTGTCGTTCATGACAAAATGTCCTTTCTTGCGTGCGTAATATTAGTGGGGGATGCTGCACCTTCTGGTGTGGCAACCGCCGTTCCTATTGTGACGTAGCAAACGGGCGGCAAACTGAATGCGGAACGCTGCTTTGTGCGCGCAGCGGCCCTTAAGGGAAAGGGGTTGATTCGCAAGAAGGGGAAAACCATAGGTTGTCCCCTTCTTGTGCGCCTGCCGCGCGCAGCGGCATTTCCCATTGCCTGAGGGGCGGGCGTTTGCCGCCCATATCGCAGCATCAGAACAGCAAGGGCGGGTGCCACCCCAGGGGTGGTGTTTTAGTCGCGCAAAAAGCCGGTCAGCGGCGAGGATGCCGACGCGCTCTCGCGCACGCGGCCGAGTCCTGCCAGATAAGCCGTGCGGCCAGCCTCAATTGCCTTTTTGAATGCTTCTGCCATGGCCGGGATATCGCCCGCGGTGGCGATTGCGGTGTTCGCCATGACGGCAGCCGCGCCCATCTCGATCGCTTCGCACGCCTGCGACGGACGGCCGATGCCCGCATCCACGATGATCGGCAGGTCGATCTCGTTGATCAGGATTTGGATGAACTCGCGCGTGGCAAGTCCCTTGTTCGTGCCGATCGGTGCGCCGAGCGGCATCACGCAGGCTGCGCCCGCATTCACCAGATCGCGCGCAACGTTCAGGTCAGGATACATGTACGGCATGACGACAAAGCCCTCTTTTGCGAGAATCTCGGTCGCACGGATGGTCTCCTGATTGTCCGGCAGCAGATATTTGCTGTCGCGCATGATCTCGATTTTCACAAAGTCGCCGCAGCCGCATTCGCGGCTCAGCCGCGCGATGCGCACCGCTTCGTCCGCGTTGCGTGCGCCCGAGGTGTTGGGCAGCAGGGTCACACCCTGCGGGATATAGTCGAGGATGTTTGCCGTGCCGCCCTCGTTGGCGCGGCGCAGCGCGAGTGTGATGATCTGCGCGCCCGCGTTGTGTACAGCAGCGTTGATCAAGTCGAGCGAATATTTGCCCGAACCCAAAATAAAGCGGGAGGTAAATTCGTGCCCGCCCAGAATCAGCTTATCTTCCATTGTCGTTTCTCTCCTTTTGTCATGTTAGATGCTCACGGGTCGGTATGTCCGAGCAGCAGCCGCAGCACCATGGTCGCTTGCTGCGCGGCGCAGACCGCGACGCGCGGCGCCATCAGGCCGATGCCATCTGCGATATCGCTCGACCCGTCCCCGCAGACATAAAGCCACCCGAAGCGGCGTTCCGTGCGGATTTGGTTGGCAGAGCCGTATCCCGCCATGCCGCTGCCCGAAACAATGGGCGTATCCGGCAGCTGTTCGAGCAGGGTTTCGATCAGCATGGCTTTCTGGTCGGCGCGGTCGAATGCCTCACAGACCACATCACAGCCCGCGAACAGGCGCGCGGCGTTGGCTGGGATAATGCGCTCGGTGTGCGGTTCGTATTGCAGATAAGGGTTGATCGCTTCCAGCTGTTCGAGCAGCGCCAGCGTTTTCGGGATGCCGATGTCCTTCATCGTGTAGTGCTGCCGGTTGAGGTTGCTCACTTCCACCGTGTCGAAATCCACCAGCACCAGCCGCCCCACACCCAGCCGCGCCAGATGCACGGCGATGTTGGAGCCCAGCCCGCCCAGCCCCGCGATACCGACCGAAGCGTGGTCGAGCTTTTGCTGCATATCCGCGCCGTGCCGCTCGACGAGCGCGGCGTGCAGTTCTTCCTGTGTCAAACGCATGGCTTCAGCCCCCGCCGACAAACTGCACAATTTCGATCACATCGTCCTCATGCAGCGTTTCGTCACCGAAGCGGGCGCGCGGCACGATCTGTCCGTTGCGCTCGACCGCGACGCGCTGCGGGTCATGTCCGCGCTGCTCCAAAAGAGACAGAACGGTCATGCCCGGAGAACAGGTGCATAATTCGCCGTTTATCTTCATAAAATCCCTTCTTTCAGGCAATAAAAATACTCCGGTTTCACCATGCGGTAAAACCGGAGCATAAAATCATTTGCGATGCGACAGCTTCCCTACGATGGTGCTAACCAACAGGTTCAAAAGGTTAGGCTCTCGCCCTCTCAGCCGCTCATCACGGCACCCTTGCTTGCAAATCCAGTATAGTCCTGTGAAAAGTGGTTGTCAAGGCGCAAATTCTCTGCTACAATAAAAGAAACAAATGTTCGATTGGGGGGAGCCGCGTGGAGCGTACCATTCTGCATTGCGACTGCAATTCGTTTTATGCTTCGGTCGAGACTTTGCTCGACCCGACGCTCGCCGACGGGCCGAGTGCGGTCTGCGGCGATCCGGAAAGCCGCCACGGCATCATCCTTGCCAAAAACGAAAAGGCCAAAGCATTCGGGGTGCAGACGGCGGAAACCATCTGGCAGGCAAAGCGAAAATGCCCGGATCTGCGGCTGGTCGCGCCGCACCGCGAGGAATACGTCAAGTATTCGCGCCGCTGCAACGAGCTGTACCTGCAATACACCGATCTGGTCGATCCGTTCGGCATTGACGAGTCCTTTCTCGATGTGACCGGATCAATGCACCTGTTTGGTACGGGGGAGCAGATCGCGGACGAGCTGCGCCGCCGTATGCGGGAGGAGGTCGGGCTGACGATCTCGGTCGGCGTGTCGTTCAACCGCGCGTTCGCCAAGCTGGGCAGCGATTACAAGAAACCGGATGCGACAACCGTCTTTTCGCGCGAAAACTTCCATGAGCGGGTCTGGCCGCTGCCGGTGAATACGCTGCTGTATGTGGGTAGGCGCGCTGCCGCGCGGCTGGACGGGCTGGGCGTGCACACGATTGGAGACTTGGCGGCATGTGAGCCTGCGTTTGTGCACAGTATTTTCGGCAAGCAGGGCGATATGCTGCTGCGCTATGCCCGGGGCGAGGATGACGAGCCGGTGCGCTCGTTCTATGCCGAGCGCGAGGTCAAAAGCGTGGGCAACGGCATGACGTTTGCACACAATCTGCTGGGCGAGGAAGAGTGCCGCATGGGGTTGACTGCGCTGTGTGACAATGTCGGCCGCCGCTTGCGGGCGCGCGGGATGGTGTGCCAGACCGTGCAGATCGGCATTCGCGACCCGGAGTTTCACAACCGTTCGCGGCAGATGACGCTCGAGCAGCCGACCAATTCCACCCGTGTTCTGTTTGAAACCGCGCTGGCGCTGCTGCGCGCGCATTGGTCGATGGACAAGCCGGTGCGCCTGCTGTCAGTCACGGCGGCGAACCTACTGCCGGAAAACCAGTCTTGTGAGCAGCTTTCTCTGTTTGACAGCGCGCAGACAGTACAGTCCCGCCAAAAGCAGCGCGAACTGGATCGCACGGTGGATGCGCTGCGCCAGCGCTTCGGCAAGCAGTCGGTGATGTTTGCCAACACGGTACGCAAAAACGAAAAGCCGAAAGAAGAAAAGAAGTCCTGAACCGTTCAGGACTTCTTTTTGCTCCACGCCTGCCGCAGCAGAGCGGCGGCCGCATCAATTTGTGCTTCGGTCAAGCCTGCATAGCCCAAAACCAGTGTTGCCTTGGGCGGCTGGACAGGTGGGGTGTAGTACGCCGAAAGGCCGTATACCCGCACGCCAGCTGCGGCTGCGCGTTCGATCAGTTCCCGTTCGAACATGCCGTTGCGCATGTGCAGCAGCAGGTGCAGCCCGGCTTCCGAGCGGGATACCTCGTGCGGCAGGTCGGCAAGCTCACGCGCAAGTGCGGCCAGCAGCGCGTCGCGCCGCGCCTGATATACCTTGCGGCTGCGGCTGATATGCCGCTCGAACGCACCCGTGCGCAGGAAAGCCGCCAGTGTGTGCTGCTCGAAGCTGGGCACGGTCGAGGAGTAAAGCGAGAACCGCTCGCGGTAGCGCGCCATCAGCGCATCCGGCAGCACCAGATAGCCGATGCGCAGGCCGGGGGCAAGGCTTTTGGCAAAGGTGTTGACGTACACGACCCGCCCTGCGCGGTCAAGCTCGCCCAGCGCAGGAATAGGACGCGAGGCATAGCGGAATTCGCTGTCATAGTCGTCCTCGATGATATAGCGGTCGGGCGCGTCGGACGCCCAGCGCAAAATCTCCAGCCGCCGCGCGGCGGGCATGACTGTGCCGAGCGGGAAATGGTGCGAGGGGGTCAGGTAAACGACCGACGCATCGCTTGCCGCGAGCGCATCCGCCCGCAGGCCGCTTTTGTCCAGCGGCAGCGGACGCACCTCCGCGCCGCCCGCGGCGAAAATCTGGTACAGCTTGCGGTAGCCCGGATTTTCCAGACCATATACCCGGTCGCGTCCCAGAAGCTGGATGACCAGCTGCATCAGGTATTCCGAACCTGCACCGACCAGAATGTTGTCCGGTGAAATGCTGATGCCGCGAAAGTCGTACAGATACCGCGCGATTTGCTCGCGCAGCTCGAGCGCACCGCAAGGGTCGGTCGCGCGCAGCAGACGGTCAGAATATTCACTGAGCACGCTGCGGCTGAGCCGTGCCCATGTGGAGAACGGGAAGCAGCCGTTGTCCACAATATTGGTGCGGAAATCATAGAGAAAGGGCGTTTCCGCAGTGGGGGAAGCGGGTGCAGCGGCGCGCGGCGTCTGCACCGGTGCGGGCAGGGACAACTGCGCCTGCACGAAGTAGCCGCGGCGCGGCGCAGAGGCGATATAGCCCTCCGCCAACAGCTGACCGTAAGCGGTTTCGACCGTGATTTGACTGACATGCAGATTGGCGGCGAGCTGGCGTTTGCTGGGCAGACGGTCGCCGCCCGACAGCGCGCCCGACATGATATCCGCGCGCACCGCGCGGTACAGCTGCTCATAGAGCGGCGTTTTGCTGTGCGGGTCAAGATGATAGGTGAGCATGGTGCATTCCTCCGTGGTGGGGCAGGAGAGAAAAATCCCTCCAAACTGGCATTGCTGTTTTTACAATACCAGTATGGAGGGATAATGTCAAATCAAACCTGCCGTGCGCAGGATAAAAAGCGTTGCCGTCAGCGTGACCGCGCTGAGCGCCGTACTGAGCACGACGATGGACGCCGCCAGCACATGGTCGCCGCCCATGTTTTTTGCCATCACATAGCCGGAGACCGTGCTCGGTGCGCCGCACAGGATGACCAGCGCGACCATTGCCTGATCGCGAAAGCCCATCCACGCGGCGATCGGCAGGAAAATAACCGGCAGCAGGATCAGCTTGATGAAGGTCGCGGCGCAGGTCGGGGCGAGCTTTTTGATCGCCTTCGCACCCTCGAAGCCCGCGCCGATACTGATGAGGGCAACCGGTGTGGCGCAGGTCGCCAGCATGTCCAGCCCCTTGGACAGCATGGGTGGAAAATCGACCTGCAAGAGTGAAAACGGCAGACCTGCCAGAATGCCGAGGATGATCGGATTGGTGAGGATACCGCCCAGCGTGCGTGATACGATGCCCTTGTGCTGGGCGTTTTTTGCGTCCGGCGCGGTGACGGTCAGCACCAGCACCGAAAAGATGTTGTACAGCGGCACGCTCGCCACGATCATCAGCGGCACCAGTCCCGCGTCCCCGTACAGGTTTTGCACGAACGCTACGCCCAAAATCGCCTGTGAGCCGCGAAACGCGCCTTGCGTGAACGCGCCGACCATGCTTTTGTCCGGCAGCAACTTTGCCGCGCCCAGCCAGATGGCGAAAAAGTAAACGGTCGTCACGCCCGCACAGAACAGGAAGAATTTCAGGTCGAACTGCTCGGTGATGCGCCCCGCTGCGATGTCGCGGAACAGCAAAACGGGCAGCAGCACCTTGAACGACAGCCGATCAAGGTCGGAGAGCGTCTGCGGCGAAAAAAAGTGCCGGGCACGCAGCACGCGGCCCAGCAAAATGATTGCAAAAATCGGGACGGTTGCGTTGAGACAGAAAATCAGATTATCCGTTGCAAACCCCTCCCGCTGCGGATTCCTCCTGCCGGAAGAAATCCTGTAATTTTTCCAGACTTTGCGCCAGCACAGCCGCCTGTTCGGGCGACAGTGTCTCCATCACGGATGCGATCATGCGCTCGTGGAACGCTTTATGATACTCGTAGGCCGCGCGGCCTTTGGGCGTGAGCGTAATATTGACGACACGCCGGTCGGTGCTGCTGCGTGCGCGGCTGACCAGCTCCTTGGCCTCCAGCTTGTCGCAGGCGACGGTCAATGTGGCAAGCGTCACGCCGATGGATTTGGCGACCTCGCTCATGCGCACCGGTTCTTTCGCGCCGATTTTTTCGATGATGTGGATTTCGGTGATCGAGATGGCGCTGCCCAGACCGTCCGCCATGGCGCGTTCCTCAATCTTATTGACGCGGCCGAACAGATCGACCAGAAAAGAGTTCAGTTGTTCCGCACTGGCCATATCCGCACCGCCTTTCTAATCATTTGCTAACCTAAATATTAGCATAACTAAGTGAAAAAAGCAACAAAAAGCCACCATCTCTGGCAGTATCGCAAGGTGGATGCACAACGGGGTTTTGCATTTTCTGTTGAGTATTGCGTCCGTTCATTGTATAATGAAGAAAACAAATGTTCTATTAAAGGGGAGAAAACAGGATGGATTTGCTGCAAGGGCTGAATCAGGCGCAGCGGGAGGCGGTTACCGCGACGGAGGGCTTTGTGCGCGTGATTGCAGGGGCTGGCTCGGGCAAGACCCGTGCGCTGACCCATCGGTTTGCCTTTCTGGTGAATGAACTGGGCATCCTGCCGGGGAATATCCTGTGTGTCACGTTTACCAATAAGGCAGCGGCTGAAATGCGGCAGCGCATCCACCTGCTGACGGGCGACAACGATACCGGCCGGATCAACACCTTTCACGGCTTTTGCGTCTCGGTGCTGCAGGAGGACAGCCATGCGGTGCAGTATCCCAAAAGCTTTCTGGTGCTGGATAATGCGGATATCGACGCGATGCTGCAAATCATCTATGAGGAGCGCGGGTTGACGCTGCGCGATATGACCTTTTCCGCCGCGCGGGACATGATCGAGATCCGCAAGCTGTTCAAGGACCCGAACTATTACGAGGACATGATCACGCTGCCGCTGGATACCCTGCGGGACAAGTACGAGCGGGCGGCATCCACCTCGGATATCATTTTCTACGGCTATCTGTATCAGGAGAAAAAGTGCTTCGGGCTGGATTACAATGATTTGATCAAGTTTTCGCTGTATATCTTCCGTGAGCATGTGGATATTCGGCGCAAGTGGCAGCAGCGGCTGGAATATATCATGATCGACGAGTTTCAGGATATTGACCAGCTGCAATACGAGCTGATGGAGGTACTGTGCGGGTATCACAAAAACCTGTTCATCGTGGGCGACCCCGACCAGACCATTTATACTTGGCGCGGTGCAAACGTCAAATACCTGCTCGATTTTGACAAAGCTTTTCCGGGCACAAAAACCATCATGATGATGCAGAATTACCGCTCGACACCGCAAATTCTGGCGGCTGCCAATGCGCTGATCGACAAAAACCAGTACCGCATGAAAAAGGATATGATCCCGACCCTGCCGGACGGCGAACCGGTCGTGTGTCACTTCGCGCAGACACAGGAGGCAGAAGCTGAGTGGATGGCAGGGGAGATGCAGCGGCTGCACGGAGAGGGCACAGCCTATCGGGATATGACCGTGCTGTACCGCGCACATTATGTGACACGCGCGGTGGAAGAAGTGCTGCTGCGGGAAAAAATTCCGTATACCATTTATAGCGGCGTGCCGTTTTTCGGCCGCATGGAGATCAAGGACGCACTCAGCTATCTGCGGATGATCATGTATCAGGATGATCTGTCCTTCCGGCGTATCGCCAATGTGCCTAAGCGCAATCTGGGCAAGCGGCGCATGGCATTTTTGCAGGAATATGCGGAGCAGCACGGCTGCACGCTGTATCGCGCGTTGCAGGATAATATCGAAGACACGCTGTTCAAAGGTACGCGCGCGCGGCAGTTTGTGACACTCATCCTGTCCTTTGCGGAAGCGAGCGAAGGACGACCGGTGTCCGAGGTGTTGTCAGCAATCCTCAACGCAAGCGGCTATGAGGCCATGCTGCGCACCGAGGGCAGTCAGGAGCGGCTGGACAATCTGGCGGAGCTCAAGCAGTCGGTTTATCTGTACGAGACCACCTGCGATGAGGAGTGCACGCTCGAGCATTACCTGTCTCATGTGGCGCTGCTGACCAACGGCGACACTGCGGAGCAGGGGGACAAGGTCAAGCTGATGACCGTACATGCCGCCAAGGGATTGGAATTTCCTTATGTGTTCTTGTGCGGCATGAACGAGGGCATTTTCCCGTCGCGCAAGGTGCGCACGCTGCCGGGGATGGAGGAGGAACGCCGTTTGGCGTTTGTGGCGCTCACGCGCGCGGAGCGGCGGCTGTATCTCTCTGAGGCGGACGGGCGCAATTTCGACGGCTCGCCGCGGTATCCGTCGCGGTTTGTGCTGGATATCGGCTGCGACCGGCTGGCCTTTACGCAGCCGCCGCAGGAAGGGTTGATTCGTGAAGCGGAGGGCTATATCGCAAGTACGCAGCGCTTTTTCCCGACACAGGATAGCGACAATGTGTTCCCGGTCGGTCAGCGGGTGCGGCATTTGATGTTTGGTGAGGGAACAGTGCTCGAAGCCGACATGGAAAACGGAGCGCATCTGGTGCAGTTTGATGATATGCCGACACCGCGCAAAATCTCCTTCCGCGCAAAATTGGAACGGTGCTGACGGATGGCGCGCAGCACAAATGGAAAAGGCTTGTTTTCTTTGGAAAACAAGCCTTTTATCAATGCTCTCTCTTTTTTTTACTGCCGAAAAATAAATATATGTTGATAACCAAAAAGAAAAAAGCAGCTTTTCATCAGAAAAGCTGCTTTTCAGGTGGCAGCCGAAGAAGGATTCGAACCCTCACAAACAGAGTCAGAGTCTGTCGTGCTACCTTTACACAATTCGGCTGTATTTTTTGTTTTTGTCCTTGCGACTTGTATATTATACTATGGCGTGCGGCTTGTGTCAAGCGCTTTTTTCAGAAAAAATTTATTTTTTTGCAGAAGCGAAAATTGTGGGAGGATATGCTTGTTTGCTGTTATGCGTTTTTGAAAGAAATGGATACATGGGGCCGTAAAGTAAAAAACTCGTTTCTTTTTTAGAAACGAGTTTTTTCACTCTCTTGAGTTGGTGGAGATAAGCGGGATCGAACCGCTGACCTCTTGAATGCCATTCAAGC
>JAHZFK010000059.1 GCA_019421385.1 Clostridiales bacterium | reverse complement strand
GCTGCTTGAATATTTTTTATTCCAAAATATTGTCTAACTTTTTGGGGTCACTTCAAACGGACAGGCTCTTTTTTCGTTGCAGAGCAAAGGCAGATAAAGCAAAACGCCTGAAAACGGCTTGACCGTTTTCAGGCGTTATTGTTTTCCGGGATACCGGATTGTGTTTGGTATTTCGCGTCTATGCTAAACAATTAGCCCTGCGAAATAGCGCCTACCGGGCAGGTACCTGCGCAGCTGCCGCAATCGATGCAAGCGTCTGCGTTGATCTCGTACTTGCCGTCGCCCTCAGAGATAGCGCCTACCGGGCACTCGCCCGCGCAGGAACCACAGCTGATGCAAGCGCCACTGATAACATATGCCATTGGTATTGCACCTCCATTTGAATTTACACATTTATTGTATCACAAGAATGAGAAAAAGCAATAAAAAGCAGGGGTTAGCAACGGTTAACTTTTGATAAGTCAAATGCAAAGTCAAAGAATGAAATAAAGAGATAAAAAGAGATTGCATGAGAAAACAAGAGAAAACAATGGGTTTTCAAATAAAAAGTCCGGCAAATGGTCAGAAATGGTCAGAAAAATCTCTTGCGTTTTGTGAGCGTATCTCCTATAATATAGACAAAGGTCAGGAAAGGTCAAAGAAAAGAAAGAGACCGAAGGAGGTGTTCACATGAAAATGTCGGATATCATAGCCGATTTTATCGGGGAGATGCTTTCGTCGGGCGGCGGCGTGGCCGAGGTGCAGCGCAAAAGTCTGGCAGACCGGTTTTCGTGTGTGCCAAGCCAGATCAATTATGTGATTGAAACAAGATTCACGCCGGAACACGGATATCTGGTCGAAAGCCAGCGCGGCGGCGGCGGATACATCCGCATCGTGCGTCTGATGGACGACAAGCAGCGCACGCTGCTCGAAGCCGCCCGCGGCATCGGCGGCAGGCTGACGCAGAACGACGCGGCGCGACTGACACGCGCGCTGCTGTCGGCGGAGTTGCTGACACAGCGGGAAGCACAGCTTCTGCTGTCCGCGTGCTCGGACGGTGCGCTGGCGGAGGTGGATAAAACCGACCGCGACCGTCTGCGCGCTGCGATTTTCCGATGCGCAGTCATGGGTATCGCTACGGCATAACAACAGTAAACAAAATCACTGGAAGATAGATTCTCGAAAGGAGTTTTGACTTATGAAATGCGAGAAATGCGGCAAGAATGAAGCGACGATGTACTATAAGGAAACCATCAACGGCGTAACACGCGAAATGCACCTGTGCGAAGACTGTGCGCAAAAAGAAAACATTGGCGGCGCGTTTGAAAACGCGTTTCAGTCAATGAACCACTTCTGGAGCGATCCGTTCCATTCGTTCCTCGGCGGCGGTTTTGGCAGCCTGTGGAACGACATGCTGGGTGCGCCGACCGCGACGCTGCTCGGCACCGAACGCAAGTGCCCGACCTGTGGCATGACCGAAAGCGAGCTGCGGCAGACCGGCCGCGTAGGCTGTCCGGATTGCTACAACACGTTTTCGGATATCCTCAATCCCTATGTGGAAAAGATTCACGGCGCGACACGGCATATCGGTGCAGCCCCCGCTGCGGAGCAGCCCAAGGAGGACCCGATCGAGACACTGCGTGCGCAGCTGAAAACCGCAGTCGAAAACGAGGAATACGAGCAGGCCGCGCGCCTGCGTGACGAGATTCGCAGAATGGAGGGCGAGCAGAAATGAGCATGTTCACCATCAACGGCGGTTTCACCGGTCTTGCAGCGTCCAGCCGCGTGCGGCTCGCCCGCAACCTGAAGGGGTATCCCTTCCGTCTGACCGACGCACAGCACAAGGAGATCGCGGACAAAGTGTTCGCGGCGCTGCAACATAATCCGACCATCGGGCCGGAATTTGAAAAGAAACAGATCATCCCGCGCTCGACCGAAGCATCCCAGCTGGTCGAGGAGCACTTGATCTCACCTGAGCTGGCGCAGAACGGCGGCTGGCTGATCGTCTCCAAAGACGGCGGCGTGTCCATCATGGTGGGCGAGGAAGATCATCTGCGCTTGCAGGTGATCGGCACCGGCCTGTGTCCGAAGGAATGTCTGGAAACGGCAAACCGCATCGCGGCGCTGATCGAAGGCGAGCTGCCGTTCGCTTATGACGAGCGGCTGGGCTATCTGACCGCGTGCCCGACCAACATCGGCACTGGCCTGCGGGCATCCATCATGCTGCATCTGCCCATGCTGGCGGCAACGGGCGAGATCGGTCGAATGACCGGTTACGCCGGCAGCCGTGGCTGTGCGGTGCGCGGCGCATACGGCGAAGGTTCCAAGGCGGTCGGCGGATTCTATCAGATTTCCAATCAGGTCACGCTGGGCGCTTCGGCGGCAGAGCTGACCGATAAGCTGGTCGAGACCGCGACCACCATCATTGACGCGGAAAAGAAGGCGCGCGAGCAGGTGCGCAGTCAGAATGAAGCCGGTCTGCGCGATCGTATCTATCGCGCGGCAGGCACGCTGCGCTCCGCTTACCTGATCGACACGAGCGAGGCTGTGCAGTGCATTTCGGATGTGTTGGTCGGTCTGCAAATGGGCTTGCTGTCGGGCGTAGAGCCGCAGAAGCTGTATGAACTCGAACAGCGTATCCGTCCGGCGATGCTGACCGGCGCGCCGCAGGAGCGCGACTGCAAGCGTGCAGAACTGCTGCGCGCGGCAGCCAAAGACCTGATTTTAGAATAATCCAATAAAAATAAATTTGAACTGTTCCACTCAGAAAGGAGTGTTGACCTATGTTTTATCAGAACCGTTTTACCGAGCGTGCGCAGCAGGCACTGACCAAGGCGCAGGAAGCCGCCGCGTCGTTCGGACACAGCTATATCGGCTCCGAGCACCTGCTGCTCGGCCTGCTGCGGGAGGAGGGCGGCCCGGCTGCCAAGGCATTGGCTACCTGCGGCGTGACCGATGACGCGCTGGTGAAGCAGATCGAAGAGCTGTCCGGCCGCGGCACGCCCGACAGCACCGCCCCGCAGGGTATGACCCCGCGCACCAAGCGCATCATTGAGCTGTCCATCCAGTCCGCTGCCCGTATGGGGACGAACTATGTCGGCACCGAGCACTTGCTGCTCGGCCTGCTGAACGAGGGGCAGAACGTGGCGCTGACCGCGCTGGCAAACCTCCAAGTCACCCCGCAGATGGTGGCCGAAAAGCTCAGAGAAGTACTGGGCGGCGGCCAGCCGAGTGAAAGCGCTGGCGCTGCGGGTGCATCCGGCAAGTCGGGCGACGCGCTCGAGCAGTTTGGCCGCGACCTGACCGCCGCTGCCCGCGAGGGCAAGCTTGACCCGGTCATCGGCCGCAGCAAGGAGATCCAGCGGGTCATTCAGATCCTGTCCCGCCGCACAAAGAACAACCCTGCACTGATTGGCGACCCCGGCGTCGGCAAGACCGCCGTAGTCGAAGGGCTGGCGCAGAAGATCGTCGCGGGCGACGTGCCGGAGACGCTGAAGGACAAGCGCGTCGTATCGCTTGACCTGACTGGCATGATTGCGGGCACCAAGTACCGCGGCGAGTTTGAGGAGCGCATCAAGAAGGTCATCGAAGAGCTGACCGCGAACAAGGACACCATCCTGTTCGTCGATGAGATGCATATGCTGATGGGCGCGGGCGCTGCTGAGGGAGCGGCAGATGCTGCGAACATTTTGAAGCCCGCTCTGTCCCGCGGCGAGGTGCAGGTCATCGGCGCAACCACGCTGGATGAATACCGCAAGAACATTGAAAAGGATGCGGCACTGGAGCGCCGTTTCCAGCCCGTGCAGATCGACGAGCCGAGCCCGGAGGACGCGGTCGAGATTCTGAAGGGTCTGCGCGACCGCTATGAAGCGCATCACCGCATTAAGATTCCGGATGAGGCCATCGAGGCAGCTGTCAAGCTGTCTGTGCGCTATGTGACCGGCCGTTTCCTGCCGGATAAGGCGATCGACGTGATCGACGAAGCCTGCTCGCGGGTGCGTCTGTCCACGCTGACCACGCCGTCCGACCTCAAGCAGATGGAGGACGAGATCACCGCCATTGCTGCAAAGAAGGAAGAAGCGGTCAAGGGGCAGGACTATGAGAACGCCGCTAAGCTGCGCGACGAAGAGAAGAACAAGCGCGAAGCGCTCGAAGCACGCCGCAAGGAGTGGTCGGAGCAGCAGACCAAGACCCATGGCGCGGTCACGGAGGACGATATCGCGGCTGTGATCTCGGGCTGGACCGGCATTCCGGTCGCCCAGATGACCGAGGACGAGGGTCAGCGCTTGCTGCACCTCGAGGATACGCTGCATGAGCGCGTGATCGGCCAGAACGAGGCCGTGACTGCGGTCGCTAAGGCGATCCGCCGCAGCCGTGTCGGCCTGCGCGACCCCAAGCGTCCGATTGGTTCGTTCCTGTTCCTCGGCCCGACCGGCGTCGGCAAGACCGAGCTGTCCAAGGCGCTGGCGGAAGCCATGTTCGGTGACGAAAACGCCATGATCCGCATTGATATGTCGGAATATATGGAAAAGCACGCGGTTTCCCGCATGATCGGTTCGCCTCCGGGCTACGTCGGCTATGACGAGGGCGGCCAGCTGTCCGAAAAGGTGCGCCGCCACCCGTATTCAGTGGTGCTGTTCGATGAGATCGAAAAGGCCCATCCGGATGTGTTCAACATCCTGCTGCAAATCCTCGAGGATGGCGTGCTGACCGACGGTCAGGGTCGCCATGTGGACTTCAAGAACACCATCATCATCATGACCTCCAACATCGGCGCGCAGAAGATCACGGGCAACGCCCGCAAGTCGCTGGGCTTTGCCGAGGGCGAAGCGAACACCGCCGAGCGTACCTTTGAGCAGATCAAGGAGGACGTGCTGGGCGAGCTGAAAACCGCAGTGCGTCCGGAATTCCTCAACCGTATTGACGACATCATTGTATTCAACCGCCTGAGCGAGGACGAGATCGCCCAGATCGCAGACGGCATGCTGCGCAAGGTTGCCGAGCGTATGCAGGAAATGGGCATCACCATGGACTGGACCGACGCAGCCAAGAAGCATCTGGCTAAGGCTGGCTTCGACCCGATTTACGGTGCGCGCCCGCTGCGCCGCGCAGTGACCAATGAAGTTGAGGATCTGGTCGCGGAGCAGTCGCTCGAGGGCAAGATCAAGCACGGCGACCATGTGATGCTGGATGCTGCGGACGACAAGCTGACGCTCCTGCCCGCTGCCGAGGCAAACGAGCAGGCATAAGCAAGACACCTACTTCTCATTCCCATGTGATATAAATTGAAACGGGCGGCGCCCCTGATGCGATGACAGCATCGGGGGCGTCGTCGCGCGTGTGCGCAGACAGTCAAAATGCATCACAGGAGAGACGAGAGTGTTGTTAAAAGTGTGTAAAGAAAACAAAGAAAATTCGTGCGAAATAACAAAACTTTTGTCGGAATACCTTGCAAATCAGGGGGAATTGAACATTGAAAACCCGAGAAACGCGGGAGTATAATATGTCGTAAAACAATTTGAAGGCGCGCACGCACGCATGGCGGTGCGCGGGAAAGGGGAAAGAAAATGAATACCATGCAAATCCTTTCCGTCGTGGTCTTTCTGATCGTAATGGCCGCGATTGTAACGGAAAAAGTGCATCGCACGGTAGCAGCGGTTGCGGGTGGGGTCGTGCTGGTCTGTCTGCATATTCTGACGGTGGATGAAGCGATCAGCTACATAGACTTCAGCACCATTGGCGTGCTGATCGGCATGATGCTGTTTGTCGCTGTGGTGCGCAACTCGGGCCTGTTCGAGTATGTTGCGATCAAAGCGGCGAAGATCGCAAAGGGCAACCCGTGGAAGATCATGCTGCTGTTCACCCTCCTGACCGCGGTGCTCTCCGCGTTCCTGGATAACGTGACGACAGTGCTGCTGGTCGGCCCGATGGCGATTGCAATCACGGGCATTCTGGGGCTGAATCCGGTGCCGTTTCTGCTGGCGCAGATACTCGCCTCCAATATCGGCGGTACCGCGACCCTGATCGGCGACCCCCCGAACATCATGATCGGTTCGCAGGCGGGCCTGAGCTTCATGGACTTCGTGGGCAATACCGGTATCGCAGTGGTGTTTATCATGGCAGCGCTGTGCGTGTGCTTCTATTTCATGTTCGGCAAAAAGCTCATCGTCGAGCCGGACAAGATGGCCGCTGTCATGCAGCTGGATGAAAACAAGTCGATCAAGGACCACGCGCTGCTGGTCAAGAGCGTTGTGATGATCGTTGTGGTCGTGTTCGGCTTTGTGTTCCACAGCTCGCTCGGCGTGGATTCTTGCATTATCGCGCTGGGCAGTGCTATAATAATGTTGCTGATCGGCAAGCAGGACACCGAAGAGATCGTGCTCGGCGTCGAGTGGTCGACCATTCTGTTCTTCACCGGCCTGTTCGTCGTGGTCGGCGGCATGCAGCAGACCGGCATCATCACCATGCTGGGCAATGCGCTGGTCGAGGTGACCGGCGGCAACGCCATGCTGCTCATGCTGCTCATCCTGTGGGGTTCGGCGCTGTTCTCGTCCTTTTTGGACAACATCCCGTTTGTCGCGACCATGATCCCGCTGATCCTTGCGATGCAGGCGGACGGCATGGATGTCACCGCGCTGTGGTGGGCGCTGTCCCTGGGCGCGTGCTTGGGCGGCAACGGCACGCTGATCGGCGCTTCGGCAAACGTGGTGCTCTCGGGCATCTCGGCCAAGCATGGGCATCCGATCACCTTTGCGCGCTACCTGCGCGTGGGCTTCCCGATGATGCTGATGTCGGTCGCGATCTCCACGGTATATCTGCTGATTCGTTTCCATTGACACCTGACAGGCTGAGAAAGAAGGAAAGCATATGTTAACAAGCAGTTTTTCCGGTGATATCATCAATGTATCACTGCGTCAGATCGGCGCCACCTCCATCAAGGAAGTGCGCAACGGTATTATGTATATTGCCAAATTTCAGCTGGATGACGAGATTTGCGTGACCTACGTTTTTAACGTGACCAAGCGGGATAAGTATTATTTGCAGCGCGTCGAGCCCTATCCGATCTCCTACGGCGATTTTGAGGGCGAGGGCGAAGTGGTGGAATTCATCACGCGGGATATCCGTAAGTTCCGCAACGCGATGCAGTCGCACAATTTCCCCAAGTTCCTCGAAACGGCCAATGTGATGGTGCAGCTGTCTCATGCGATCGAGCTGCTGTTCCTCGAGCGCAATGTGTCGGCCGAGGACATGGATGGCTTGCAGCAGTGCCTGACGGCAGGTATCCAGAAGATCAAGGAGATTCGCGAGCATTCGCCCAAGGTGGAAAAATAAACAACGTGCAGTCGGTCAAAAGACGCTTTGCAGGAGCAGCCTGCAAGGCGTCTTTTTTTGCATGGAGCATGGAAAGCGCGATAGGGCAGGATTCCTGTTGGACGGCGAGAAAAGCATCAAAAAAACGTAAAAATGGTCAAAAAAGCGAAAGGAGTATACCTAATGACCAAAAACAAAGCGAACTTTTTGTATAAAACAACGGCTGTATTTTTTCAATCCGCACTGGCTGAATTAGAAAAAAGTTGTATAATGGAAGATATTCCGTTATTACGATGAGAGGGGCGGTATCGCTGTGTCATACGATTTTCTTTTGACGATTGCGATCATCATGCTGTTTACTAAGATTTTCGGACTGACCTCGGAACGGGTACACATGCCGCAGGTTGTCGGCGCGTTGGTGGCCGGTGTGCTGGTCGGGCCGAGCTGTCTGGCATGGGTAGGGGAGACGGACTTTCTGGTGAAAGCCGCCGAGATCGGCGTCATCATCCTGATGTTCAATGCGGGTCTGGATACCGATTTGGAGGAACTCAAAACAACGGGCTTTGCGTCCTTTGTCATTGCGGTCATCGGTGTGCTGGTGCCGTTGGTGGGCGGCATGGGCTGCTATTTGATCTTCAAAAACCAACCGGCGGATCCGCTCAACATGCTCAAGGCGGCCTTTATCGGCGTAGTGCTGACCGCCACTTCGGTTTCCATCACCGTGGAAACGCTGCGCGAGATGGGCAAGCTGAAAAGCAAGGTCGGCACGGCGATTTTGGGCGCGGCGGTGATCGACGATATCCTCGGCATTGTGGTGCTGACCGTGCTGACGGCGTTTACCGATCCGTCCGTCCAGCCGCTTTTCGTGTTCGGACGCATTGTCGCGTTCTTCCTCTTTGTGCTTGTAGTTGGTCTGCTGATGCATAAGGCATTCATCAAGATGGAGCAGCGCTGGCACAAGCATCGTCGTATTGCGATCTATGCGCTGGTGTTTGCGTTCCTCATGAGTTATGTCGCGGAGGCGTTTTTCGGCATTGCCGATATCACAGGCGCATACTTTGCGGGCATCGTGATGTGCAACCTTTCGGACACGCGCGATTATGTGGCCAGCAAGACCAATGTGCTGGGATATATGCTGTTTTCGCCGCTGTTTTTTGCGTCGATCGGCATCAAAACCAATTTGGAGGGTCTGACGGGCGCACTGGTGCTGTTCGCGGTGGTGCTGACGGTGGTAGCTATCCTGACCAAAATCATCGGCTGTGGTCTGGGTGCACGGCTGATGGGCTTCCAGACATACGATGCGATTTCGATTGGTTTGGGCATGGTTTCCCGTGGCGAGGTCGCGCTGATCGTGGCGCAAAAAGGCGCGCAGGCAGGGCTTATCAATGAGGAAATGTTTCCGGCGATCGTGCTGGTGGTTATCGTTACAACACTGGTCACACCGATTTTGCTGAAATTCGGTATGAAGCGCGAAACGCCTGCCAACACAGAGTTTACTGCGCGCGAGGCGAACATGATGCCCAATGTCAGCAAACATTGATTGTTTGCATAGTTCAATATGAATCAATAGGCAGCTCTTTCTGGTGAAACATACCGGAAAGGGCTGTTTTCGTACCGTTACTTGAAGAATAAAACGGCATGTGGTATACTGATTTCGTATGTCAAAGACCTCTGGAGGGAGCAGAATGAAACAAACAAAGGTATTGCCGGTGCTCACGGTTGTGCTGTGTCTGCCGGGTGTGGTAGTGCGCGCGCTGCATATGCTGAACGGCTTTGATATCGGAACGGGCCTGCCTGCGGTGGGCGATGCGTGGGTATGGTATTTTGCCGCACTGCTGGTACTGTCGGCGGTGATATACGCGGTGCTGAGCGTGCCGCTGCGTGCGGCAAACAATATGCCGTTTGAGCAGCTGTTGGGCACGCAGAACGCAGGCTTCCGCATGGCGGCGGTGATCTCCGGCCTGCTGCTTGCGGTCGGCGGCGTGGGCTATTTGTATCTGACGATGACAACCGGCGAAGAGGATGCAGCCGGCTGGGCCAAGGTACTGGAAATCGTATACGCGGCGGTTACGATTCTGTGCGGTCTGTGTGCGATCGGCCTTGCCAAGGCGCAGGGCAGCGAAATGACCGAGCAGTCCGCCAAACTGACGCTGGTGCCGCTGATCTGGAGCTGCTTGCACTTGCTGGTCAATTATCGGATGACCTGCATCGACCCGAAGCTGGCCTCCTTTGCGTTTGGCCTTGTGGCGGATGTGATGCTGGTGCTGGCGCTTTACCATCTGGCGCGCCTGCTGTACGGCAAGCCGCGTCCGGCACTGCTGGCCTTTTTCAGCGCGGTGACAACGACCATGGCGGTGTCCGACTTGGGTGGCTACGGCCTGTCCCGTTTGATGGGCGTGACGACGCCGGAATGGTCCGGAAAAATGGTGCTGCGAGGCGGTCTGTCGGTAGCAGCCTGCATTCTACTGGTAGCGGAATTGTTTGTGATGTGCCGCGACCATAGCACGAAAGATTTATCGGAATAAGTAAACGGAAAGGATGAATAACATGCTGTTTTTGTGTTATCCTAAGTGCTCAACTTGTCAAAAGGCCAGAAAGTGGCTGGAAGAGCAGGGCGTTTCGTTTGAGGAGCGCGATATCAAGCTGAACAATCCGACGGAGGAGGAGCTACGGACATGGTATGCGCGCAGCGGCCTGCCGCTCAAACGGTTTTTCAACACCAGCGGTTTACAGTACAAGGCGCTGGGACTGAAGGATAAGCTGCCGAACATGAGCGAGGAGGAGCAGCTGGCGCTGCTGGCAACCGACGGCATGTTGGTCAAGCGACCTCTGATCGTGGATGAGCATTTTGTGCTGACCGGCTTCAAACAGGCAGAATGGGAGCAAGCGATTAAAAAAGATTGACAAAGGGAAAAATGAATGGTATAATCATTCTTGCTTATCGGGCAAGATACGGAGCGGTATCGAAGTGGTCATAACGAGGCGGTCTTGAAAACCGTTTGTCCGAAAGGGCGCGTGGGTTCGAATCCCACCCGCTCCGCCATTCTTTTCTTGGCGAAGCTACTACTTGACATGGAGACGTACCCAAGCTGGTGAAGGGGCTCCCCTGCTAAGGGAGTAGGTCGGGAAACCGGCGCGAGAGTTCAAATCTCTCCGTCTCCGCCAAAAAAACCTCGCATTTTTGCGAGGTTTTTTGTCGTCTGTATCTTGATTATATGCACAATGACAGAACAGGGGAAACAATAATGGGGAAACAGTTTTTGCGGCAGCTCTGGCAGGAATTCCGGGGTTATAACGGAGCTAAGCTGTCAAAAGATCTGATGGCGGGCTTGACAGTGGCAGCGGTAGCGCTGCCGCTGGCACTGGCGTTCGGCGTGTCTGCGGGAGCGACCGCCGCATGCGGTCTGGTCACAGCGATTATTGCGGGCCTAGTGATTTCTGCGCTGACAGGCGGATATTATCAGATCTCCGGCCCGACAGGGGCGATGGCGGCGATTCTCGGTTCACTGATTGCAGGCTACGGCATGCAGGGCATGTTTGTGGCGGCGTTTCTGGCTGGTATCTTGCTGATTTTGGCGGCGGTATTGCATCTTGGCAATCTGACAGCCTTTGTTCCTGCACCGGTTATCACCGGCTTTACGTCCGGCATTGCGGTTGTCATTGCGCTGGGTCAAATCGACAATTTCTTTGGTACTTATTCTGGGGGCGGTTCCGCGCTGGCGAAGTTAGTCAGCTACGGCAGGCTGGGCTTTGCACCTGATGTCACGACAACTGTGGTTGCGCTGTTTGTGGTGCTGCTGATGGTATTTTTTCCGAAAAAGTGGAATGCGGTTGTGCCTGCGTCGCTGATCGGCATTATTATCGCGACAGCGGCAACGCTGTTGCTGGATTTGGAGATTGCAACCGTAGGGGAAATTCCGCAGACGCTTATGCTGCCCGAGCGGCTCAATCCGACCAAGATTGACTGGGGGACAGTACCCTCGTTACTTGCACCTGCGTTTTCAATCGCAGTACTCAATATGCTGGAAAGCCTGCTGTGCGGCGCATCCGCAGGACACGCGACCGGAGTAAAACTCAATAACGATCAGGAGCTGTTTTCACAGGGCGTGGGCAATCTGGTGCTGCCTCTGTTCGGTGGTATTCCCGCGACCGCGGCGCTGGCGCGCACTTCTGTGGCGGTGCGTTCGGGTGCGCAGACCCGGCTGACCGGCATTTTCCATGCACTTGGTCTGCTGATTATGATGTTTGTGCTTGCTCCGGTGATTCGATATGTGCCGCTGGCGGCGTTGGCAGGTGTTTTGATGGTAACCGCATGGCGCATGAATGAATGGCATGCAATCAAGTACATATTTGGCCATCGCTTCAAGGGAGCGATCGCAAAGTTTGTTGTGACCATGATCTGCACGATCGTGTTTGACCTAACAGTTGCAATCGTGGTTGGCGTGGGGCTTGGTCTGATCCTGATGGTTGCGCGCCTGAGCCGCTTGCAGATCAACTATGAGCGCGTAGACATGTCCCGCCTGAAAAACGATGATGCGGCGCTGGCGGCACGGTACGGCAATGCGATGGTGGCCTATGTCACCGGCCCGCTTCTGTTTGCCAACATCAGCGTGTTGGAGGAGTTGCCCGAACGTGTTGGAGACTGTGATACACTGTTGCTATCCATGCGCGGTGTGCCGTCGATGGACGTATCTGCGGCGCAGGTGCTGCTGAGTCTGCTGGAGGAATACCGTGACCGCGGCGTAGATGTGGTGATTTGCGGCTTGCCGAGTGCAGCCATGACCATGATGCGGCGAGCAGGCATTGTTGACCTGCTGGGAGAGCAAGCATTTTACTGGAGTGTAGAGCGTGCGCTGCTCGATAACCGTCCTGCACCGAGCATGGCGACAATTGCAAAATAAGACAGGAGCCTGTGTTGTCCGTATGATGACACAGGCTCTTTTTGCGTGCCGCTTGGCAAGGTTGTGTCCGAGGTATATAATATAAGCAGAAGCAATATGGCTACCGCAAGAGCGGAAGGAGGATGCGCAATGATCTACACCGTCACTCTCAATCCCTCGCTGGACTATCTGGTCTGTACGGATACGCTGCGGCCGGGAAAGCTGTGCCGCACAAGCGGGGAAACGCTGTATCCGGGCGGCAAGGGCGTCAATGTTTCGCTGGTATGTGCGGCGCTGGGACTGCCTACGCGGGCGCTCGGCTTTATTGCAGGACGGACAGGCGCGCTGTTTGCGTCGCTGCTGGCGGAAACCGGTGTGGAATATGACTTCTGTCGATTGGACGAGGGCATGACACGCATCAATGTCAAGGTGTGCGCACGGGAACAGATCGAACTGAACGGCGCAGGCCCTCGCATTCCTGCTGAAGCATTAGAGCGGCTGGCGCAAACTCTGGATACGCTGGGTGAGGACGACTGGCTGGTGCTGTCTGGCTCGGTGCCTGCGGGTGTATCGGCGGACATCTATGCCAAGCTGCTGGAGCGCGTACGCAAAAACGGTGTGCGGACGCTGCTCGACACTTCGGGCGATGCGCTCAAGAATGCGCTGCCATGCGCGCCGGATCTCATCAAGCCCAATCTGGAGGAGCTGGACGCACTGGTCGGTGGTGCACCGCACAATCCGACCGGAATTGCAGCCTGTGCGCGTGAATTGCAGGCAGCTGGGGCAAAGGATATTCTGATTTCCTGCGGTGCGCAGGGGGCGGTGCTGGTGCCCGTAGATGGACAGGCGCTGTATTTGGAAGCAACACCGGGCGAGGTGGTACAGTCGGTCGGTTCGGGCGATTCGATGGCCGCAGGATGGCTGTATGCACATACACATGGGTTATCCGCTGCGGAGACGCTGCGTTATGCGGTGGCGGCGGGCAGTGCAGCAGCGTTTTCGGCTTGGCTGCCGGATCGTGCAGCAATCGAGCAAGCACTTACGAAAACGGCTATGCCGCGGCTGATGAGATAGAAAATATCGTCGTGTGGATAATTATTCTGAGCGTATGTAGCGGTACAATACACATTGAACAGAGGTTATTCGGGAAAGGGAAAGACAAACAAGCAGAAATCCAGTATTCATGCGGGTTTGCGACGGGATGGCTCCCCAAAAGCTGAACACAAATAAGACAAGCAGCAATACAATCGCATATCGTTTCTCAGGGAGAATGTTGATTTATGTCACATTCTCCCTTTTTTTATTCCAGAAACGAGGTGATTGCAAAGTGAACACACAAATTATCGCCATCGCCAACCAGAAAGGCGGCGTTGGCAAGACAACCACCTGTGCGAACC